>JAEZUM010000023.1 GCA_023421075.1 Bacillota bacterium | reverse complement strand
GTATTAAAGCTTGATCCTACAGTACCATCTCAAAATCTTCTTCCGCTGCATCCCGATCCTGACGATCCATCAAGGAGTTGCTAATGAGCTCTGCCAAACGCATCGCTCCGCGGTATCCTACCAAAGGCATATAGGAATGAATATAACGGTCAATGATCGGAAAACCTGCTCTTACAAAGGGGATATCCTCTGCTCTTGCTATATATTTACCATGGGTTCCACCGATCAGTAGATCTACTCCCTCTTCCTTGATCCACTGGTGTAATTCAAATAAATCTCCGGACGCCTTCGCTTTGCAGCCATCCACTCCAAACTTCATAAATAGCTCTTCTGCATCCTGTTCGAATGCTTCACCGGGAGTACCGGTCACCAGATACTTGGGCAACATTCCCATCTCCAGAGCAAACTCTGCAAGTCCAAGCACCGTATCGGGATCACCGAAGATGGCTACTTTTTTATTGTAGGTGTAAGGATGAATATCGATCAATATATCAACCAGCTGTCCTCTCTCTTCCTCCAATTCATAGGGAACCGAATCTTTGGAGTAAGTCTGTAATGCCATGATATACTCATCGGTCCTTCCGATACCGATCGGGAGGGGTAAAAGCTTATAGGGTACATTGCATTTTCTTGATAGAGTAGTGGCGGGAGCCTCACTTGCCACCTTACCCATAGCCAGAGTAAGCTCGCTATCTCCAAGCATCTCGATTTCTTCCACGGTTGTGCCACCCTTCGGGTATAATTCAAATTTTCCGGTCATCGGACTGTCCATGACACCACTGGTATCCGGCAACATCGTATAGGAGACCTTCATCGCTTTGGCAATTCGCTTCATCTCACGCATATCACCCGGATTCACGAAGCCGGGAAGCAGCGTCACCTTCCCATTCTTCTTACCGGAGGAGACGGACAGATAACTGATAAAGCTGGCGACCATATTACTAAAGCCGGTGATATGGGATCCCTTATAGCTTGGGGTATTGGTATGAACCATATACTTTCCTTCCGGAATCTCAATCCCCTGAATCAGTGCATTTAAGTCGTCTCCGATGGTTTCGGACAGACAGGTCGTATGTACGGCAATGATCTTCGGGTTATAGATGTCAAAGATGTTCTTGGCAGCAGTCTTTAAATTGGTTCCCCCTCCAAAAACAGAGGCGCCCTCAGTAAAGGAACTGGAGGACGCCATTGCCGGATCTTTAAAGTGTCTGGTTAAAAACATTCTGTGAAATGCACAACAGCCTTGGGAACCGTGGCTGTGAGGCATACATTCGTGCACCCCGAGGGCTGCATACATGGCGCCAACGGGCTGACAGGTCTTAGCTGGGTTGACCCTTAGTGCACTTCGGTCATAGGTTTCTGTTTTAGTATAATCTAGCATGCAGTTTCACCTCCAAATGTTCCTTCTAGGCTGGGTATTGTCTTCCAGGGTGCCTTCACATAACTCCAGGCCGGAGTATAGATACCCATGGTAATATCTCTTGCAAAATTAACTGCTCCACGGAAGCAGGAATAGGGTCCGCTATAATCATAGGAATGCAGCTGTCTGGATAAGATACCACTCTTTTGTGCCACGAATTTATCCTTAATGCCGGAGAAGAAGATATCCGGTTTCAGTAGCTTCAAGAACTCCTCGGTCTCAAAATGATTCAGGTCATCCACCATATAGGTACCATTATTCATATCCTTCACCAGACCGCCGTAATAATCGATGAGCTTCTCTTCCTTCAGCTTATTCAGATCCTCTTCGGACAAATAAACATGATATTTTGCAGGATCCGGTTCGACGGTTATGGATTCGATATTCTTACTGTCTGCATCCGTCTTGACAAAGGGAATCACCTCACGGCCTTCATACTCCTCCCGATGACCGAATTCATAACCGGCTAGTACTGTGTGTACGCCCAGATCATTTAACAAAAACTGATAGTGATGGGCTCTCGAGCCTCCGACATAGATGGCTGCTGTCTTTCCCTTCAGCTTACTCTTGTAATACTCCATATTCTCCCGTACTTCTTCAAGCTCGTCGGAAATCACTGCTTCCGTTCTCTCGGTCAGCTCCGGATCGTTAAAGTATCTTGCGATATTACGCAAGGTCTCTATCGTACCCTCAACTCCGATAAAATTGACCTTCATCCACGGCACGCCGTATTTTGTCTCAATCAGCTCCGCAATATAATTAATGGATCGATGACACTGTACCAGACTCAAATTTGCTTTATGAGCATTACTTAGATCTTCAATACTGCTGTCACCGGTAAAAGTCGAGACCACCTCGTAGCCGATCCGCTTCAGAAGGCGTTCTGTCTCCCAGCCATCACCGCCGATATTATATTCACCAAGCAGGTTCACACTGAATTTATTCTTAATCTCACGGTCGCCCTCACCAATTACGTAACGAACCAGCTGATTGTTCGCAATATGGTGACCGGCTGACTGACTGACGCCCTTATAACCCTCGCAGCTGAAGGCGATACATTTAATGTCATACTCCTTCTCTGCCCATTTTGCTACTGCATGGATGTCATCACCGATCAGACCTACCGGACAAGTGGAGCAGATGAAGATCGTCGGTGGATGAAACAGCTCCATGGCTTCCTCGATGGCTTTCTTCAGCTTCTTCTCACCTCCGAATACGATATCCGGCTCCTGCAGATCCGTTGAGAAGCAGTACTGCAGATAGTTCGGTTTATCTCCCTCCGTCTTTGCCTTATGCCTTCTGGTACCCCAGGAATAGTAGGCGCAGCCGATGGGTCCGTGCGTGATGATAAAGGCATCCTTAATGGGTCCTAGCACTACACCTTTACAACCTGCATAGCAACAGCCTCTCTGAGTGATAATGCCCGGTATCGTTCTGACATTGGCAGCGATCTCATTATTTGTCTCATTATTATCTACATCGACCATATGCTCTTTTCGGTTTTTATATACCTTGGAATTATATTGATCCAAAACCCTGTTCATGACATTCATTGCCATCACCTCCTTAATATGCTTCCGTCGTCATCTCTCCATTACGTACCCGATAATTCTCAAGAATAGGCAGAACAAATATCTTACCATCCCCCGGATTACCGGTACTGTTCACTTCCATGATCGCATTCACAACCTGCTCCAAATCCTTATCATCCACAATAACGGTAAAGACTCTTTTGGGAATTAAACGACTGCTTTCGGATAGATACTCCCCCTGAGCAGTTGCCGGTACCTCACCGGCTTCCACGATGGTTCGAAGCAAGGTCATATCTATCAGCTTTTTCCCCCGGCCCAGCACCTTTCTGCAGGTAAATGCCGGAAAACCGGCCTCTGCCAATGCCTCCTTTGTTACATTCACTTTATTCTGTCGGACGATTGCCATTACTTCCTTCATATTTCACCTCCAATATGGCGCTTTACGCCATTTCTATAGCCCCTTCTTCTTCGTACTGATGGTATATGCTTCCTCCACCGGACTAACGAAGATACGTCCATCGCCAAAGTGTCCTTCCTCCCCTGTTCTGGCATACTTCATGATAATCTTTATGACGTCATCCTTATCTACATCTTCAACTACCATCAGCAGCATCTCCTTCGGTATTTCATCATAGTAGACCTCACCTACCTTGACACCCTTTTGCTTACCACGGCCAAATACATCCATCTTGGTCACCGCCGGATAACCTGCAGCCAGTAATTCCGATAATACAATCCCAACCTTCTCAGGACGAATAATTGCTCTTACTAATACCATAGCTTTACCTCCCTCTCCCTTTTATAAATCTAAGATACCATGCTCCATCAGAAGCTCTTCCAGTCGTTCCTGCTTCATGGGCTTGGGTATTACAAACATATCGTTGCCGTCAATCTTCTGTGCCAAGAAGCGGTATTCATCTGCCTGATTCGCAGTCGGGTCGTAATCGATTACCGTCTTTTTATTAATCTCTGCTCTCTGAACCATGTTGTCTCTGGGAACAAAATGAATCATCTGGGAGCCCAGCTCCTTGGCAAAGGCGGCCACCAATTCCGCTTCTCCGTCTACCTTTCTGGAGTTACAGATAATACCACCCAAGCGAACACCACCGGTACTCGCATATTTCTGAATACCCTTCGAAATATTATTCGCAGCATAGAGAGCCATCATTTCTCCGGAGGCTACAATATAAATCTCCTGCGCCTTGCCTTCTCGGATTGGCATTGCGAAACCGCCGCATACAACATCACCAAGAACATCGTAAAATACATAATCCAGATCATCCGTATAGGCACCCAACTGCTCCAAGAGATTGATGGAGGTGATAATTCCTCGGCCGGCACAGCCTACACCGGGTTCCGGACCACCGGACTCCACACAGCGGATATTGGCGAAACCATTTTTCATGATGAAATCCAGATCTATGTCCTCTCCTTCCTCTCGTAAAGTGTCAAGTACTGTCTTCTGTGCCAATCCACCGAGGATTAACCTTGTGGAATCTGCCTTGGGATCGCAGCCGACGATCATGATGTTCTTGCCCATCTCTCCGAGCCCTGCGGTCAAGTTCTGTGTTGTGGTGGACTTTCCGATTCCACCCTTACCGTAAATCGCAGCCTGTCTCATATAAAACCCTCCTTAATGTGTTGAACCTATGGTTCTGATCATAAAGTGAACAAAAGACGCCATCACCCGGCAAAAGGTAATGACGTCTTTGTCTATCGATATCTAAGACTTTATGTTGCAATTCTATCATCCTTAAATTGATGTTTCAATACATCGAATTGTCAAAAATATAACCATCTTTATAACTTTTATTACACAATTTAAACGAAGGATTATCAAAAGTGACAAAATTCATTCTTTCTCAACGTATGTTATAGGACTGATTTATCATCCTTTGTCATTAATATCAGTGATTCCGTCGGAAGACTTATGAATTCCGGTGCTTTCTCCTCATATACTTTCGTCCAGTCTTTACGCGATATGGTGCAGCTATACCTTGTATTGCTCTCATTTCCTCCCTGCAGGAATAAATGACACTCATGGGAGCTCTCGATTATTCGAAGCAAGGATACCGGGACTACATTCTCCTCTCCGGCATTTAGCAACGGTATTATATCATGAGCACGGATTCCAATAAAGCTTGTATGATCCGGAACCGGTTCCCTTGTGCTTAGCCGGAGATTCCAGTCTAAAGCCTCAACCTCGTATTCCGAAAGCTTTCTGGCTCTGGAGACATTCTTACAGCCGCTTAATCTTGCGGTTGACAACCGGGTCGGTCTGCGAAAAATATCTTCCTTTGAACCAAATTCAATGATGCTCCCCTGTTTGACTACCGCAATCAACTCACAAAAGGTATAAAGCTCCTCCCTGTTATGGGATACCATCATCAAATCTCCATCATAGGATAAAAGAAGCTCCAGCAGTTGAATCTCAAGCTGATGCTTCAGATAGGTATCCAGAGCCGAAAAGGGTTCGTCAAACATCATAACCTCAGGCTCATTTCCAAGCATTCTTGCGATTGCGACCCTTTGTTGTTCTCCACCGGATATCTGGTGCGGGTATTTCTCAAGAATTCGATTCAGCTGCAGCATCTCGGCGTAAATCTCCGGCCCTTTCTTACGCTTTGTCTTATCCTTTATCCCGATCGCGATATTCTCCCGAACTGTCATATTGGGGAAGAGAGCATAGCTCTGAAATAACATGCTGATTCTTCTCAGACTGACGGGGAGATTAATATTCTTCTCCGAATCAAACAGCACACGGTCATTTAATATAATTCGGCCCCAATCCGGTGTCTCCAGTCCGGCAATGCACCGCAGAGTCAAGCTTTTTCCACAGCCGGAAGCTCCTAATAACCCAAGTGCTTTTCCCCCATTATCCAGGCTGATATTCAGATCAAAATCCTTATATTTCTTTTTAATCTCCACCTTCAAGCTCATTCTGCCTGCTCCTTTCGTTCCTCCGGTCAGAAGAGAAGTGACCCATAATAAAAATCATGATAAAAGAAAAAGCAACCAAAAGGATTACCCACATTATTGCCTCCCTCTGACTCCCCTCCTGGATTGCCATATAGATTGCCAGGGGCATAGTCTGCGTTTTACCCGGTATATTTCCGGCAATCATAAGGGTTGCACCGAATTCGCCCAGTGCTCTTGCAAAGGCAAGAATAGTTCCTGAACCAATGCCCGGCAATGCATTCGGTATACTCACCCTCCAGAAAATAGTTATTTCGGATAAGCCTAATATCCTGGCTGCATCGATAAGCTTTGGATCCAGTTGCTCAAAGGCGGCCTTCGCCGAGCGATACATCAGGGGGAAGGACACCACTACGGCTGCCAAAATTGCTGCAGACCTAGTGAATACGATATGAATTCCCATTTCCCATAATCTACTCCCAATGATGCCATTCTTACCGAATAGTATTAAAAGAAGAAATCCTATTACCGTAGGCGGCAGTACCAAGGGGAGTGTGAATAGTGTATCCAAAAGTTTTTTTATCCTCTTCTCTGCTGACAATAATCCATATGCGGAGAAGACTCCCAGAAAAAACGTGATCAGGGTTGCCGGTATCGCTGTACTTAAGGATATCCAAAGAGGTGACCAATCCATATGCTCCTCCTCCCTAATCAAAGGTGCGAAAACCATATTCTTCGAATATGTCCTTCGCCTCGATTGAATTAAGAAAATCAATGAACTCTAGTGCTTCTGACTGTGCTCTTGTGTCTGCTATGACAGCAGCCGGATATATAATCGGACTATGCTTTGTCTCGGAAGCAACACTTACTATTTTGACACCATTTTCCCTTATTGCATCGGTGACATAAACGACTCCAACATCAGCATTTCCTGCTGTGACCCAAGCTAATACCTCAGTAACATCCTTACCGTAGGTCACTTTTTCCTCGAATTCTTCCCAATTACCTATGTTCTCAAAAACTTCCCTTGCATACTGTCCCACGGGAACAGAATCCGGATCTCCCAGCGCGATGATATCTGCTTCCTGCACCTTCTCAAAATCCATAATAGATTCATCTCTATTTTCTGGAATAATCAGTGCAAGCTCATTTTTAAGTATATTGACCCTGCTGTCACTCAGAATTAGTCCATCCTTTTCAAGCGCATCCATCTGCTTAACCGCAGCACTCACGAAGACATCAATCGGTGCTCCCTCTCTGATCTGCTGCTCCAGAGTCCCCGAGCCCGCAAAGGTAAAACGTAAGCCAACTTCAGGATTCTGCTCCAGATAAACCTCTTCGATCTCCTTCAGCGCAGGCTCCAGACTGGCTGCTGCTCCAATCATCAGCTCATTCTTTTCCTTCCCGTCAGTACAACCCACTAATACACCGGTCAAGCATACAAACAAGAATATCGTCCGGCATACCTTCCTCCGTTTCCCGTTAAATCTCCTTTCCTTCCTATCAAGCTTCATATACTCCTCCTTTTCCATCTCATGCCGGAACCACTTATGATACAATGTGCCGCTAACGATAGAAAGCGCGCTTCGCGAACTTTCTATTGTCATGAATAAGAAAAGGCGCCTTAGATAAACTAAGACGCCTCTGTCAATACATAGGTCATTATATACATTATGGAACTGTTGTAATAAATTAGAGGTAATTATACACATACTATTTTTCATTTGTCAAGAACAAAAACATTTATCGGATCGGACAGGCTCCGGACTCACATTCCTTATCAAGGATCTCTTGCTCCTGTGCATCCTCTAGCGCTGCCAGAAGATCATAATCAATATCCTTCACCATCTGCATTCGTTTCTCATAATCTTCCTTGGTTGTACATTCATAGGGAAGCAGCGGATATGTCTCCTCGAAAAGTGGCAGGAAGGTGATTCCTACGGTGTATTCAAAGTTATCATACAGCCATTTGGCAACCTCCTCCCATTCCTGCTCTCTTACATGCACCGTAATGGAGGTATTATGATCTGACCAATGAAGCATCGATAACTTATAAAGCTCAAGCTGCTCTATCGCTCCTACATCGTATTTTGTTCTTCCCTCAGGAGCTTTAATCGGAAATTCGATAACCTTTACCGGACAATCCTCTCCCGTCATTCCGTTCTCATTATAAATCGGATAACTACCCTGGGCTACAACCATCTTATACAGAGGATCCGAAGACGAGATCCGTATTCTCCTGATATAGAAGTCTGAATGAGCATAATGAATTCCGGAGCTCACACATGGTAGTGTCGAGAGACTTCCCTCCGGCTTGATGGTTGTCATAAGCTGTGGAGCCTTAATCCCAAGCTCCTTTGAGTAACGTTCTCCTTCCTTATGCACCACAAGTCGAAGCTCATCCAGCAGCTTCGCTAACGCATCGTAGGTCATCCCTGTCTTATTCATCATATCCATCATACCGGTCAAGGATACGCCAATGATACGATCCTCCTGCATGACACGGTTCCATTCAGGTAGCTCTATTTCCACCAGGGTCATACGAATTGCAACTCTTGTAGAAAGCTTAAGCACCTCGATGAGTGTATCTTTATCCAGGCGATTATTTACAACAAAGGCCATCAGATTATTCGTGGTCAAATTACAGCACTGCTTTGAGCGTAGCAGAATCTCTCCACAGGGATTGCTACCACGAAAGGTGGGCTTCCTTCGGTGTGCCTCTGCTCCGTTAATAAACCCGGGTTCTCCATTGATTTTAATCGAGTTGATGATCTCTTTGATACGCTCCAGAGAAGGTCTGTGGGTATAAAGAATGGAATTGTTACTCATCTTCCGGTGGGAGATTTGGGGATCCTCCAGCCACTCACCGTCAACAACCTTATAAATATTCCGCTTTGCCCGGATAACCTCGTCGTCGTCTTCGTCACAGATTACCATCATGGCGCTTCGTCTTACACCGCCGGATACCACGTTCTCACTGATAATCGTGGCGATGTCCAATATATCAATTGACTTTAGTCGATGATCCTGCCTGCGATGAAATACTCTGTTCATCTTCTCAAACATTCTCTGAAGCGACTGATGCCCTGACGCTCTGCCGCCGAAACGCTTCAGTCGTTCCCCTTCCGGTCTTACATAGCTGTAATCAATAATCAATCGATTAATATGATGATACTGATCCGCCGTCACCAATTTAAAATAAGTCTCAAGCGCTTCGCACCAGCCCTCCTTACTGTCACCAACCTTCAGTATGGCAGTTGCTTCTTCACTCAGATCAATACATATCCCGGAATGCTCCATGTCCTCCTTACTCATTGTAAGGCGGGTGCTAACATCATATCTACTCTCCAGTTCTATATGACGTACCGAAGGCAGCTTCCCAATATGCTCCCTGTCAATCCGTATTCCTACACCGCTTCCCAGCATTAACAGATAGAATACATCCACCAAATCCTTCATTGACTCAATATTCGTAAAGGCACAATTGTAGTTTGAAAGCGGATATTTCTTTACTACTTCCGTTCCACCCATAAACAAGGTTCTCCCGGAAGGAAAAGTACGCAGATAAAACAAATTATGAAACAGAAGCTGCGCTTCTTCTATTTCCTTCACCCGATCTCTGGGCAGATTATGCATTTCTTTATATTCCGTACCTAGTTCTATATTATATCTGGTTGTTCTTAGTACTGTCTCATACCAGTTCTCTCGTCTCTTCTTATCCTCCAAATACCTGGAGTAGGTTCGTAAATATACAAACTCTCCGAGATGACTCAGTGGTGTCTTTGTTTCTCTATATTGGTCGAGGAATTCCTTCGATAATAAATCTTCCATAGTAATCTCCAATCCGCCGCCATCCGCGAATTCATGATTGAAAAACAACGTTTTTCAATATGGGCGGAAACATAAATTTGCCTCCCTTTTTGCCCACAAATTACGGATGTACCGCTTTTCATGAAACAGGTATGTCAATTGCCCTTCGACTTTCATGACAGTCTGATAGAATAGTTTTCATTCATTTACATATGTACAATATATTGTAGTATCATTATATATCAAACACAATATATATGTCAACTTCGTCATTTATGCCTGTATTCAATTGTTAAGTTTCCCGTTCTCTAACGCAATTATACTGCTGCTTGAGGAACGATTAAAGGGATCTTTGCATATATAAATAGTGAATAATTTGTAAAGGAGTGTATTATTTTGAAAAAAATTGTCACACTTTTCGGTTGTTTGCCTTTTACGAATATAAGTGTTTCGATATTACCGATCACCAGTAGGAACTTTTATTTATTCTTTATTGCCTTCATTGTTACCTTTTTTCTTCTAGGTATCATCATCGGATATATGCTTAATCCACGTAGGAGTTCACGTAAGACAAAGGATGGACCTTCGATTGAAGCCGCCAAAGCGGAACAGGGGGCACCGAAAGTCCCCGGACAAGATATTCCGAGCAACGAAGTTGATCAACAAAGAAGAATTGACAATAGAAATCCAAGAAACGAAAGCAACAACAATTACAATAACTATTGGGACTATTCCCAACCGAGAAGACGTTATTAAAAAGTCTTTGCACGATAAGTTTAGATTTCATTATGCGGGGTCAGGGACTGTGAAACGTAAGCTAAAGTGGAAGGAAGGGATAACATGTATACCATAACACATGTTATCCCTTCCTTCATTTATACTCCGTGTCTTGCAATAACCCATTATCCTTAAGTGTTTCTTCTCTTGGCTACCTTATACATTCTTCGAATATAACAAATAATCGTTCCGAATACGTCCTCATCTTATTCTAATTTTTTCGTTATGGAGGAATCCGATTTGTAGGGAACCCTTCCGGAGGGTATCTCAGTAGATGCCGGACGAACATGAGTATCCTGATCGTCGAAGAAAATATGAGCATTGAAGGACTTCAGAATTGCCTTCTTCTCTACTCCTCCCAGAAAAAAAGCTTCATCAATATTCACACCCCATTGCCTCAAGGTGAGAATCACCCTCTTATGTGCAGGATTATTTCGTGCGGTTATGATTGCGATCCGAAGCATATTCGGATACTTCTCTTTAATCGTCGAAAGCGTACGAAGAAGCTTCGCAAACGGTCCATCCGGCAGAGCCTTTTCTGCATTTGCCTTCTCATGCTCCAGGAAAGCTTCTAAGCCCTGCTTCTGATAGATTTCCTCCGATTCCTCCGAGAAAATCACCGCATCTGCGTCGAAGGCGATGCGGATCTCATTATCGTCAGGAGTATAATCCTTCGGAACATCATAGATCAGAGCGGCTGCAAACCCTGCATCAATTGCCTCCTGTACGTCCTGCTCATTCTTCGAAAGAAATAGATCTACATCAAAGGCGGAAAGATATTTGGCTATGTTCTCTCCACCCGAAAAACAAGCTCTTTCAATTCCAAGCCCCATTCGGTCGATGGAATTAAAAACACGAAGTCCTGTCTCGGGGCTGTTTCTTGACATGACAATCACTTCGATGATGTTGGAATTGAACTTGTAGTTGAGATTCAACAATGCCTTGATCAGGGAATAAGCCGTTCCGGGCTTCAACACCTCGTTCTCATGCTCAATCTCATAGCGGATGTATTCCTCTAAGCCCTCCTCGGTATAGATTCTATTCTCATATTCCAGG
Source organism: Bacillota bacterium (assembly GCA_023421075.1). Classification (GTDB taxonomy): domain Bacteria; phylum Bacillota; class Clostridia; order Lachnospirales; family Lachnospiraceae; genus Mobilitalea. The sequence continues at coordinate 167,340 of JAEZUM010000023.1, read as the reverse complement.
TCGAATAAAGCCCTGGAGGAAATTCCGATGACTAATTTATCATTTAATTGGTATGGCATAGCACTCCTCCTTTCGTTATAAATCATTACATCCTGTGATAACAAAGCTTCTATCATCAATATAGCAAAGAGGACCGTCATCGTATGACCTATCTGACAAAATCAGATTGTATTATACTTAAAAACATACATATAACTGGATTAACTATAACACAGCCCTACCTTTTCGAACAGAGGATCCGCATCTTTTTAATTTTCCTTTCATCTCTATGGTTGAATTTCCCTTATTATCTGATATACTAAGCATGTATTTGACTAAAACTGGAATAGGGGGGACACACCATTGTCAAGCATACAACAAAAACACAATATTCAGGTTCTGGAATACATCACTGGGCCGGAATATAGTCATATCAATCAACTTATGGATTTATGCTGTTCTCAGGAGAATATTAATCTGAAGCTGGAGCTGGATTATAAGCTTCATCTTAGCAGCCTTGCTGCTAATCATAGCGACAGGCAATCCGGCCACAAAACAGAATTCCTGTATTTCATCGAGGAAGAGCTTGTCTCCTACCTGGGGATTTCGTGTTTTGACGGTGTTACCGGAGAACTCTGCGGTATGACACATCCGGAGTACCGGGCACAAGGATTATTTCATCGCCTCTTAGCACTTGCTCTGAATGAATGCCGCCACTCTGACTATAAGAGGCTCTTACTCCTTGCAGATGGTAATTCCACTTCCGGAATGAACTTTCTGTTGGCAAACAGCAGCAGCTACGCACACTCAGAATATCGAATGAAGCGGTTATCAAGTCCCGTTACAGGGTACGAGACAACGGAGAAAAAGCTCGACAGTACAGTGACCTTACGCCTTGCCTGTAAAGAGGATGAGATGGATATCGCCCGACTCAACGCCATTCTGTTTGATGAGAAGGAGCTCGGTGAAGAGACCGGTGAATATAAGATCACTCCTCTGGAGGAGCAGCCGGAGAACTATAAAACATATATGATAGAACTAGACGGTATCATAATCGGTAAGATCAATGTGGAATACGGCGATCAATATGCCTTTATCTGTGGTTTTGGAATCTTACCGGAGTATCGTGGAAAGGGCTATGGAAGGATGGGACTAACCGAAACACTCCGGTTAATTGAAGCACAAGATGTTAAGATCATTGAGCTTGATGTTGTCTGTACCAATAAGAATGCTCTTGGTTTGTATCAGTCCTGCGGTTTTGAAGAACAATCCGTGATGAACTATTACAATATGAATACTTAAGTTGATCATTATAAAACAGGAAGACAGATGGCTTCACACCTCCGTTTGTAAGACACTTACCTATGGTAACATACCTTATAAACTGCTTGGAGAAGCTATCTTGTCTTCCTTCTTTGTTCTCTTTATTCTATTCCGGCTACGGTAACCTGCCTCAGCATTACCATAGCAGGTCCTTCAAAATTATTATCCTTCTGACGTTCCTTTGACAGATACATCTCCTGCTGGTGCTTAGCGATATTACCGGTGATGGAGCCTCCGGTTACCGGAATAGTGGTCTTTCCGTCGTAATACCAAGCAAGACGGATCTCACCACAGAAATCACCGGTTAATACATCTACCGTAAAGTCAGAAAAGGCGGCTGTCATCAAGTAGGGTTCCTGCTTCAGCTCTTCTATTGTCTTACTTCCGCTCTCAACAACCATATTACTGATATTACCGGTTGGTACTACTTCAAGGTAATGTGCATATCTGGTATCTGCTGCATACTGCTTCAGCTCGCCGTGATCTATAATCGTTACCGGTTTCACGGGGAAGCCCTCTGAATCAAAGGCTTCGGAACAGGTTGAATTCTTCATATAAGGATCCAGTGTTAAGGTAATCCGGTCACCCTTTACCTCATCGCCCTGTATCTCATCCCCCACCTTCCAGGTAGAAGAGTGGTTATATACAGATGAGGCATTACTCTTGGAATAGTAATAGGCAAAGAAATCCTTGACTGCTTCTCTGGTAAGAATAACCGTAGCCGTCTTTAATGCAGGTGTGCTGACGGCAATGGCTTTCTCCTTACAGATTGTAATCATGTTCTTCACCTCATCCGCCAGAAGCTCTGCATCAAAATCGGAGCAATCGATACGGCGATACAGCTCAATCTCTTCCCCTTCTTCCTTCCAGGTTGTTATGAACTCTACCATACAATGATACCCTTCCTCTGTAACATCAACACCCTCCGAATTGACAATTCTGGTCCTGATCTTATCCAGGAAGATCTCACAGGAGTTGATGCCTCCTTTCTCGTAGATGTCATTCTTATAGAGCGCTTTCGCAATTTCATTCATCCAGGAGGGAAGAGTCTCTATTGCAAAATTACTGGTCGGCAGAGTAATCTCGGAAGCCGCCGGTTTCACCAACGGATAGTATGGATTACGTACGAAGCCGGCTGCAAAGGCTGCCTCCCCAATCGCTTTCTCGATCTCTTCCTCGTTCATCGTAGGATGGATGTTTGTCATGGAAGAACCTTTATACTTCACACCCTCCTCGGTAAAGTCTACATATACCGTAACACTAAAATGATGAACACTTTTTGCTCTGTCCATATCCAAATTCTTTTTAATAAAAAACAACTCATTGGAATCAACTTTTGTTTCCTTAATTTTATACCCTGAGATCTCTTTATGATTCATGAGGATTTTCTTAATTTGTTCTAGCATTAACCTAACCTCACTTTCGCTTTGATATAGGGTCCACCATTGGCCGTCTTGACGTACTCCTTATAGCCCTTGCCACAATAGCCGCCGCCCTCCAATTCAACGGTCTCAGAGACCATGGAGATCGACTGTAGAAGCTCCGGTACAAAGCCTGTCATTACGACAGGAGAGATCAGATTACCGGTCAATTTTCCGTCAACAATCTCTCTTCCTAGTAGTGCAATGCACTGAATGCCCCAATTCTTAGGGTCTTCCATGCCACTATATAGACCCTCTATCTGATAACCATAGGATATAGAGGCTAACATATCCTCATATTTATCCTTACCGGCTGCAAAAAAGGTGTTCGTCATACGGGAATACGCCTTCCGTTCAAAGGATTGTCTCTTTCCGTTACCGGTCGGAGTTGTTCCGAGCTTCAGCGCTGACAATAGATCAGAGATACCGTTTTTCAGGATACCGTCCTGAATGATTGTTGTATCCGTACCTAATGTCCCCTCATCATCAAACAGATAGGAGGATACATGGTTCGCTGCTGCCGCGCCATCGTGCATCGTGGTGATATCGGAAGCGATCTGCTTTCCGATATACTCAGCACCCTTCGCTCTGTTCTTGACAAACATATCCATCTCAACTCCATGACCGAACGCTTCATGAGCTATCAGTCCTGTGATATCGGGAGCACAGATGACATCATATTCTCCCGGAATCGCTGCCTTTGCATCCAATAGCTTAATGCACTGATCTACTACCTCCGGACATAGCTTCTTCATATCCTTAAGAACCTCATAACCCTTCATACCGTTGAAGCCACGGAAATAGTACTTCATCTTCTCTGCTCTCCTGGCAACGCAGAATAAGGTGGCTTCACTAATGGTATAGGATTGCTCCAGATCCTTCTTCGTAGAAAGGAATATCTTTGATACATGCGTACAGCTAAAGCCTGCTCTGAAATTGACTACCTCCTCGGACAAGGAACACCCCATATCCTTGAGCGCTGTCAGATCCTTGATAATCTCTTCACTGCTGATGTTCTCCGGGTCAATTTCCGATTCACTGAAGAAATGCTTTGTTATCTCTTCCTCACAGGTTAATGCATAGGCATTCACACTAATTTCATCGGATACCTTATGTAGCTTATTCTTTATGTCGGATACAATGCTGTCAAGCTTGCTCTCATCAATCTCATTAAAGGAATACTCGGAGTAATTCACTCCATTATGAACCCTTACTACAAAGCCACGTTCCGCAAGCATAACATCATTCACTTCGGTTCCTGTCTTAGCGACACGATATACCTTTCCTCTGGTGTCGGTACCTAGTACGGATACATATTGATATTGTGTCGACAGCAGCTCAATGAGCTTACGCACATACGGTTTACTTCTTGTCAGAAATTCTGATCCCACCGTCTTCAATTAAAACCCCCCTGTCTTTTCATTTTCATTCTTATAACCACATCTTCTCTTGCTTCTCTCCATTTTGTAGCGAAATAATGACAGTAAACGCCTATCTTCGACTATTATATTACAAGATATTCAATCGGTAAATCCCAAATGTACCAATAGCTGCCTCTTTGCCTTATGATTTATATTACTTTTATTATATCGCTTTCTAGATTATTACATATATTTTTATGACATTCCATGTCGAATATGGAAAATTACGTTAACACCATAAAACAACAAAAGACATTACCAAGGAAACCCCAAACGCCTCCAAAGTAATATCTTTTGCTGTATGTGTATAATTTATCAAAATTAGAGGAGAAAGCGAAATTAATCGATTCCGTTCAATGCTTCGAAATCATTCTTCAGCGCATCCCAAACAGGCTTATCGTATTCCTCATGCTCAAGTACAAAATAATTGGCATATTTTGCAGCATCCTTAATCTGCTTCATATCGATAATTCCATCCGCGATATCAACATTCGCTTTATTCTGATCAATTTGTTTAATATGGATAAGCTCGACTCTCTTACCCCATTTCTTAATATATTCTATCGGATCTACTCCAGCATAGGCAACCCAGAAAACATCCAGTTCCAGTACCACATCGTCACTGGTCTTCTCTGCCAACAGATCAAGGGCATAATGCTCACCAATCTTAATGAATTCATGATCATGATTATGATACCCCACCTTGATGCCTTCCTTTGCTGCTATCACCGCAGCTTCGTTCAGAGCCTGTGCCAGCTGATCAATTTGTTCCATTGTATCCAGTCTAGCATAAGGACAGATAATATATTTTGATCCGATTGCCTTGCTATATTGAAGCTCCTCCTCAAAACGATCCGTGAATACCGAAAGCCCGCAATGGGTGCCTACAGAATACAGACCGCTATCTGCCAACAACTTCTTCTGCTCCCCAGAAGTCAGATCACCGTATCCTGCAAATTCAACTCCCTGAAACCCTATCTCACCGACTCTCTTTACCGAACCGGTAAAATCCTTCTCCGTCTCTTCATGAATCGAGTAAAGCTGTAATGAAATTTCCATTCCTTCTTCCTCCTATACTGTCTCTTTCCTACCATTATGATAGGAGCGGTAAGCTGCTTCCATCATTTTCGTAAGCAGGATGGCCGCATCGATTCCGAACTCGTCCTCTGACTGCAGCCCGTTCGCCCATTGTATAATGGGGGAAGGGAGCGCTTGGGGCAGCTTCTCCGGAGAAACCCATTGCCCGTTGGTCTCCTCGGTTGCATACAGAACCCCGTTGCGTATCAGCAAGGCACCTTTCGTTCCGCTGATTTCCAGCGTGGGTGGATTATATACCGATACGAAGCCTGTCTCTGATACTCCAATTGCTCCCTGCTCAAACTCGATAACCGATACGGCATTATCTTCCACATCATGCCCGGTTATACTGGTAAATACAGATTGAATTGTTTTTGGCTCACCAAGCAGCCAGTTCAATAAATACATCGGGTGAGCACCCAGATCGATCATGGCACCTCCACCACACTGATCCAAATTATAGAAATGCTCCGGCAGCCAATTTCCAATGCTGCCGTTGTGAACATTACGCATTCTTGCGTAGGTAATGCGGCCTAAGACACCGCTGTTAACCAGTTGCTTCGCAAATAAAAATTCCGGCTCGCACTTCTTTACAAGGGAAAGGGTGAGGGAAGCGTTGTTTTTCTCCAAATCCTCCTTGATTGCATAACAATCCTTGGTGGTAAGCGCCAATACCTTCTCGCTGAATACCTTCTTTCCCGCTCCGATTGCCTTTCGGATCAGTTCGGTATGTTCTCTTGTAGCAGCGGTAATCACTACTCCCTCGATGCTTTTGTCCAGGAGCAACTCATCATAGTTGTCATAAAATACAGCGCCAAATTCTGCTGCGTACTTTAGGCCTCGCTCCCTATCTTCATCCCATATTGCGGTAACCTTACTATCCGTCTTCTCCAGAAGCTCTTTTGTATAACCTTCTGCATGGACATGCCAATAACTTATAATCGCTATATTCATCGGCTGGTCCCTTCTCTAATTAAAATATACGGGCTGTCCGCTCTCTGCTGACTTATAAATTGCTTCTAAAATCTCGGATACAACACAAGCCTGCTCCGGTAATACGACAGGTTCGGTATCATTCTTAACAGCATCAATCCATCGTCTTGCTTCTACATCGGCAGGACTCATGGAATGACCCTCATAGAAGGCAACACCACCGCTTGCCAGATCCGGCTTAATTTCAATCAAACGATTGAATTCACCCTTATTAATGGTTACACCATTCTTGATCTGTGCTCCGGCATCAGAACCGCAGAGTACGGTACTGCCCTCTTGAATCGGCTCACAGGTATTGAGTGCCCAGCTGGATTCCAGAATTATCGTTGCACCGTTCTTCATAACGATGAAACCGAAGGCAGAATCCTCCATTGTATGCTGATCCTTGTCCCAACCACCCCAAGGATTGCCGCAGTCCGCATTATTTACCTTCTTATATTTTGTACCAACCACCATCTTAGGCTCATAATTGTTCATAAGATAGAGGGTAACATCAAGGGAATGGGTACCGATATCAATTAACGGTCCTCCGCCCTGTTCAAATTCATTCAGGAATACACCCCAGTTCGGAGTTCCTCTTCTTCTCACTGCAAATGCTTTCGCAAAATAGATATCACCAAGGTCACCACGCTCAATTACGCTCTTTAAGTAAACGGATTCCGGTTTATGTCTGTGCTGATAACCGATGGTAAGCTTCTTTCCGGTCTCTTTCGCTGCCTCAACCATCTTTCTTGCATCCTCTGCGGTCTTTGCCATAGGCTTCTCACACATAACGTGCTTTCCAGCATGTAAGGAATCAATCGTAATCGGAGCATGAGAACGATTCGGAGTACATACGTGAATTACTTCGATCTCCTTGTCCGCTAACAACTCTTTATAGTCGGTATAAACCTTTGCATCCGCAGTACCATATTCCTCTTTCGCTTTTACCGCCTTTTCTTCGACGATATCGCAGAAAGCAACCATTTCTACATCACCTAATTTACTAAGGGAGGGCATATGCTTGCCGTTTGCAATACCTCCACAACCGATAATACCAACTTTAATCTTCTTCTCCATAACGAGGTTTCTCCTTTATTATATAGTTTAACCTGGGTCTTGATTTATGCTCCCATTGCTTTTGCATGATCAAGAAGAAACGGAACTTCGCTTCCCTTGTCCTGAATAAAACATAGCATAAAAACGTTTCGCATGATATAATTTATTTACGAAAAAATATCAATAATTTGTCATTGGAGGAGTTCACTTTGGAGCATTCTTATTATGTGGAAACCAGGGATATGAATGGTGATGCACTTTTGCAATTCAGCTCACATACTCAGGAATCCGTAGGTGCCGAACCTATGGTACAGGCACATATCCATAACTATATAGAAATCATTTATGCTATCTCCGGAAAATATCAGATTTTATTAAACAATAAGGATTATCATTTTGGCAAGGGTGATATGGTATTGATTAATTCCAACGAAATTCATAGTATCTTTTCGCTCTCTGCAGGTCTTAATCGCTACATCGTAATTAAGTTCGAACCGGAGATGCTCTACACCACTGCTCAATCATTATTTGAGATGAAGTATGTTATGCCCTTTATCCTGAATGAATCAACCCATCAGAAGATTTTCTGCAAGGACGAGATTGAGAAGACAATTATTCCCGATATCATACAGGGAATCAATCAGGAGTATCATGATAAGCACTACGGTTATGAGCTTGCCATCCGAGCTAATATCTATAATTTATTTCTCTTTATTCTTCGAAGATGGAATGAACAAAATGCAGACCTGAATATTAATGAAGTGCTTAATAAGGATATGGTAAAAAGAATACAGAATGTATTCGACTACATTGAGGATAATTATCAAGACAACATCACTGCTCTCGATATGGCCAAACGCTGTAATCTAAGCTATAGCTATTTCTCGAGACTCTTCACAAGAATTATGAAGCGAAGCTTTCGGGAATACTTAAATTATGTCCGTGTTACGAAGGCGGAGCGACTCCTCACAACGGCTGATTTAAACATCACTGAGATTGCACTACAGGTAGGTTTCTCCACTTCAAGCTATTTTATCCAGCAATTCAAGCTGTATAAGGATATCTCACCAAAGCAATATCAGCTGAGATATAAGATTGTTTAGTATTATCACCAACGTAAAGGGACAGACTTCTGGTTGCAGTTACTAAGCTCCAAAGTCTGTCCTATTTATTGGTATCTTTCTGGTATCTTTCTGGTATCATTCTTAATAAGATCTTATCCTTCTGTATTATAGGTATTGTTGTTATATTTTTTGCTGTTATTCGTATCCTTCGCAGAGTTTGAAGCAGCATCGGTTATACCGGCCTTTTTTAGATGCTCCTTTTCTTTCTCCTTACGATATCTCTGATTTGCCTGTTTACTCAAGAAATCACTTCCTTTCCTTCGGTAGTGATAGTATTACACCGCCAGGTAAGGTTATTCTTCCACAAGCTTCGATCAAAGATGGAATTTTATCCACATCTTATGCTTCAAAAATTCAATTTAAATGTTTCATTTTTTCTATCGCAACAAATCGATCTTATCCTGATATGCAGCAATAAGCTCTGCGTTATGTTCCGTTCCGCCCGGAATATTGGCACTCATAAAAACCGGCGGCAATTTATCATTTACTAAATAAAGGTTCTCGATCTTTAAGACAATTCTCTGAGCGATGAACAAACTGCTGAAAGTGGATGCACCTCCGGTCACAAGTCCATTTTCCGGAAGCGATAACAATCCGTCGCCGAAGGGAACATGATTGTCAATTACTATATCACAGAGTTCATATAATTTCTTTCCGCCGTCATGCCTTGTCGTAAGCTCCTGCGAGGTCTTTAAAGAGGTGATTCCCACAACGGTAAGCCCTTTGTCTCTTGCAACCATAGCGGCCTCGACAGGAACATTATTAATTCCGCTGTTGGAGGAAATAATAATGGTATCTCCAGCCTGTAGTTGAGCCTTGGACAAAATCTGTGCAGCCAACCCTGATTTCCTCTCGTTAAACATGCTTTGAATTGCCCCTTCTCCTGTCATCAGTGAGTAATCCAGAATCGGATTCACCGGAACCAGCCCGCCTGCTCGAAAGAACATCTCCTCCGCGATCATATGAGAATGCCCGGAGGCAAAGACATGCAATAAGCCTCCTCGAAGAATTGATTCATAAGCGGCCTTTGCAGCAGCTTCCATCGCTTCGTTTTCCAAACGTTCAACCTCCTGTAACAAAGCATTTAGCTTCGCCAGGAAGGAATATTCCTGTAGCGGTTCTTTACTCATACATTTCCTTTCCAGACCATCGTCCAATGTTATACTTGTTATAACAAGTTTGTATTACATTCTCCTCCTTAAGCATCTTATTTATATAAGGTCACCGTGAACTGGTATTGGTCTCCACGGTAAGTAGACTCAACATATTCATATGCTACTCCTTCTTGCTCATAGGTGGTTCGATTAATATGCAGAACCGCACTGCCGGGATTAATCTGCAATCGCTTTGCTTCCTCCTCCGAAGCCAATCCGGCGGTAATCTCTTGTATACCCTTGTAGCTCTCGCAACCGAATTGATATTGCAGGATCTCATAGAGCGATTCCTTTAAGTTCACTGTCCTGAGCGTCGGAAAACGATAAAAAGGCAGATGTACTCTCTCAATGGCGATCGGTGACCCATCCGCAAGACGTAGTCTCTCCAGCAGATAAATCTTCTGGTTCGTGTCAATCCCCAGAATCTGCGCTGTTTTTTCACTCGGTGTTAGGATCTCAAAGGTTAAGATCTCACTGGAGGGGTCCTTCCCTAAGGCCTTCATTTCCTCAGTAAAACCCTTAAGATGGTTCAGCTGGAAACCGGTCTTCTTCGTCATGACAAAGCTTCCTTTGCCCTGCTGCTTATAGATGTAGCCACCCTGCTGTAAGCCCTCCAGTGCACGACGTACCGTAATTCTGGAGATGCCAAACAGCTCACAGATCTCCTCCTCCGTCGGCATCTTGTCCCCTTCCTTCAGCTTGCCGGATTTAATTAAGGGAATATAATAATTCATTACTTGAGTATAACGGGGAAGTGATTTCATTGGTCTGCCCTCTTTTCAATAATTCTATATTTACATTTAATTATATTTGTGTTATTTTTAATTTAATGTTATGTTGTTATAACAAGTTTAGCACTGTCATCACGGATTGTCAATGAGCACCCCCATGCAGCGAGTAAATCGGACGGATTTCTGAGCTGCTCTAACGGTTGCATCAATAATAAACAAAGGTAGAAATGGAGAAAACTATGAAAATCATCAGAACCAGAGATTACGCGGATATGAGCAGAAAGTCCGCCAACATTATTTCAGCACAGGTTATTCTCAAACCGGACAGTGTGCTCGGTTTAGCAACAGGATCCTCCCCCGTCGGCACCTACGAGAAGCTGATTGACTGGTGCAATAAAGGAGATATTGATTTTTCCCATGTTAAGACTGTGAATCTGGATGAATATGTGGGTCTTCCTAAGGAGAACCCCTGCAGTTATTACTATTTCATGTATGAGAACCTGTTCAAGCACATCAACATCAACCTGGAGAATACTAATATCCCTAACGGGATGGAGCCGGATATCCAGAAAGAATGCAAGCGCTATGACAGTCTGCTTGCCTCAATGGGTCAGGTTGACCTGCAGCTGTTAGGCTTAGGTAACAATGGGCATATCGGTTTTAATGAGCCCTGTGATATCTATCGCAAATCCACCTTCTGTGTTGAGCTTGCACCCAGTACGATTGAGGCCAACTCCCGCTTCTTTCAATCAGCCGACGAGATCCCACGTTATGCATATACCATGGGAATCGGAAGCATCATGTCCGCCAAAAAGATTCTTCTGGTAGTACACGGTGAAGCAAAGGCCGATATACTGAAAGAGGCCATTGAAGGTCCGATCACCCCAGCCGTTCCGGCTTCTGTACTACAGCTTCATAATGATGTTACCATCGTTGCTGATGAAGGGGCCTTATCAAAGCTAAGCAGATAGTCAAACCATAACCAGAAAGGTCGGTATCGTTATGATCATAAAAAATGCAATGGTTTACACTGAGGAAGGTAATTTTATCAAAAAGGATGTTGTAATTGAAGGTGAATATATCTCCGGTAATGACAGCAGTCAGGATCAAGAGAGCTATGATGCCGAGGGGCTCTATCTCATTCCCGGCCTGACTGATCTTCATTTTCACGGTTGTGTCGGTTACGACTTTTGCGACGGAACAAAGGAAGCCGTAAGTGCTATGGCCAGGTATCAGGCAAGCAACGGTATCACCACCATCGCACCGGCTACCATGACTCTGGACGACGTGGAACTCACCAGAATATTTAAGAATGCTTCCGAATATCGCAGTGAAAGCGGTGCTATTCTTGCCGGTATTAAAATGGAAGGTCCTTATTTGTCCCTCGCCAAGAAGGGTGCGCAGAACCCCAAGTATTTAAAGCATCCGGATGCTGGACACTTTCGCAGGATGCAGGCTCTGTCCGGTGGATTAATCAAAATTCTTGCCATCGCACCGGAGGAGGAAGGTGCCCTGGAATGCATCGAGGAATTAAAGGATGAGGTTGTAATTTCCCTCGCACATACCACTGCGGACTATGATTTATCCCTGAATGCTTTTCAGAAAGGTGCCTCTCATCTAACGCATCTCTATAATGCAATGCCCGCTTTCTCGCACCGCAGCCCGGGAGTAATCGGAGCTGCCTTCGATAGCGAGCATGTACATGTTGAATTAATCTGTGATGGTGTTCATGTAGATCCCAGTGTCGTACGTGCCACCTTCAAGATGTTTGGAGAAGATAGAATTATCCTGATCAGTGACAGTATGATGGCTACCGGACTAAAGGACGGCCATTATTCACTCGGCGGTCAGGAAGTAACCGTAATCGGCAACAAAGCAACTCTTGCAGACGGAACCATCGCCGGATCTGCCACCAATCTAATGCAATGCATGAGAATTGCCGTAAGCTTCGGAATTCCTCTTACCACTGCCATAAAGTGTGCCGCAGTGAATCCGGCCAAGGAAATCGGGATCTATGACAAGTTTGGCAGCATTACCCCCGGTAAGTATGCCAACCTTGTATTACTGGATAAGAATCTCGAGATCGTTAAGGTGCTACTTCGAGGAGAGACGATCGGGGAATAGGCAGCGTACACGCTCTATTTTACCATGCAATTTACTTCGACTGTGTCTTCCTTAACCATGGACGAGGTAATGATCAGCTCTTCCTCCATAACCTTCACCCCATTTACCAGCCAATAATCGAAGGAGGTCCCCTCCGGAAGCACTGCTGTTATTGTGGTTTCATAGTCCTCATAATAGCTTCCCTCGAAGAACTCATTCGTTAAAAAGGAATTTATCTTAATCGTACCACCCTCCGCGGGAGAAGCCTTCAGGTCGTAGATTTTACCCAAACCGAAATAACTCTGGTACTTGGAAAGAATATAGGAGGCTCTCTCCTTCGCATAGGATTTTAATACCCCAAGTTGATAATTCAGCTGATCGGGCTGCACCCAATCCTCCAGAAGTCTTTTGCCATAGGTATGCTTCAGCTCGTTCATTCTGGCCAAATTCATCTTATCCAATACTTTATTCAGATTCTTCGGTGAGAAGGCTCCGTTGATAAGGTCAGCTGTTTGCTTAATGAAGATTTCTCTGCAATCCTCACGCTGCATCAGTTGTCCGAACAAGGGACATTCTGTTCTCACTTCTCCCTCTGGCCCAATGTACTTTCCTATATTATCCATCAATGGTCCGTTACCATAGATTCCGGTACTAAAATCCAAATCATGCAGCAGGTACCGCCACTTACCGTCAAAGGGTGCCTCACGGTATCCTTCTCCTTCTGCCGTATAGTACCGATAGGTCTTATAATTATTATGAGGCCAGTCCTCATTCCCGATATAAACCTGTAACGCATAATAGGTGAGATAATTCTCCACATCGATCTGCTTACAAAGCTCCTCATAATTAGCATCAATGGTCAGATCCATTGCAGCGTACTTATCATACATCTGTGTATAATCATTGACGATGGCTTCGTTGGAGCCATCCTCTTCCACTTCTTTAAAAATCTCTCCGCCTTCCAGAATCTCAAAGTTCCCTATGTACTCACCATAATGATCCTCAAAATACTCATCACTGTATACCTCATGAAGCCAAAAGAAACCTCTATAATCTCCATTCACATACAACGCTGCGGGACGTACTGCTTTATAATCCTGATAACCTGCTTGAGCAGCCAAGGTCTGGAACAATTCATCCCGAATAAATGCGAAGCCATTATCATTGCCGCAATTGCGGAGTACTAATTGCTTGAATGCATCCAGAACCGTTCCGTTAACCCCTGTTCTCTCCGGGAAGAAGGCATAGCGGAACTTATTATTCTTCTCGTCATATTCCTTTCGTGCATACATCTTAATGGACTTTTGGTTTCTTGCTCTGGACCAGCCACCATAGGTTCGGATCCCTGCCTTCTGTCCAAGTATTGGTGTCCCATCCGGTTCGAATGCTTCTATATATACCTCTCGTTCGCTTTCCTTTCCACGCATATTGAAGTTCGCGGGATCATTTGGTTCTATCTTATCATGAGGGTTTTCCTTAATCCAATCGGATCTCAGCTTGCCCTCCACAAATATCCCGTACTCGTTATCGTAGAGATTATAAGGATCCGTTGTGATCGAAAATACCAGGGTATCATATCTCTTATCAATGTTCTCCCCGACAAAATAGGTATGTACAATTGTCTCCGATTCGGTCCCGTCTTCAAAAAAGGCCTTTGCTTTTATTGAGGTTGCTTTAAATGCTTCTGTAGCGGACAGTGTGATTGGCTTCTCATATTTCTTCGATTGCTTCGTCGGATCCGCTCCATCCGTTGTATAATAGATCTCACCCGGCTTATCGGTATAGATCTTAAGCTCCAGGTCCTCACCATATAGATATTCGGTCTCCGAGAAGGCAATTTCATTGTCACCCAGCTTATCCTTCACGGTCTCCTCTTCTTCCTTGTTTGCTTCCTCCGCTTCCTCACTCCTATCCTCATCGGTTGTCTTAGAACTACTGCAACCGGTGAAGCCCAGCACCCCCATTAATAGCAACAAGAGTAAAACGTTCCTTATTCCCTTCATATACTGCTCCCTTCTGCATTACATAGTTTATCCCAGCACTACCCTTACAAGCTAATTAGCTTCATGATAGCATGAATGCAGAAAAAATCAATTGAATTTTACATTAATTTCTTATTGATTCTTGCTAAAATCGGACATATGTCCTTTCTTACCATGCTCTTACTCACTATAATGAGCTGTAATAAAATTTTATGATTTTCAGGTCTTGGTGATCAATGACCTGTGTTAGGAGGTACTATGAAGAAATTCAACATTACGAAAATCACGTTTGCATTGTTCGGAATCCTATTTATCGGTGTGGGTGTTGCATTCAATGTAGCAAATCAATTAGGTAACGACCCCATCGGTTTAATATATGACGGAATGCTCCATGCTTTGGGTCTGACCGCACCCTCACTGGGTATGGTATCCAATATTATTAACGCCACCCTGATCGGTCTGTTACTGATCATCGGCCGTAGATATATTAACATCGGAACCGTGATTTACATTATTCCCTATGGATTATTTGTTAACCTTGGTTCACAGCTGTATCGTGCCTTTCAAATCGATACCCTGAATGGTCGTATCCTTATGGGGGTTCTTGGCTGTGCACTGATTTATCTGGGTGTGGCTATCTTTATCGCAGTCGATATGGGGCTCGATCCCTTTACGGGAATTGTTATGGTGGCCTGTGACAGATTTCATATCGATTTTAAGAAGGCAAAGATTATATTTGATTTAAGCTTAATATTAATCGGTACTTTACTAGGTGGAAAGGTAGGTGCCATCACCATTGTGACAGCACTGACCGCCGGCCCTTCCATCGGCTGGCTGGCAAGCCGCATCTCCATCCTGCTTAATCGAAGAAACCTAAAGCTGAAGGAATCCAGTGTATAGCAAAGTACTGTTGTAAACCTATACAAATTAGGAAGGAACGAACAACAAGCATCCCTCACACACAGGTTGACGGACATCTTATTGCTTTGTATGCCATTATCCAAACATAAATGTTTGTAATTGTCATACAAATCAATAGTTTGTTCGTCAAACAGTGTATTATGGGATGCTTGCTGTTCGTTCCTTCCTTTCACATTTTGATGTAGTCCTTTGTTATGCTGGACATAAGTATATCCATGGTATATGATATCGATATATATCTCTAATTCTGCGATCTGAACCGGATCTGGGAGGATTATGATTATGAAGGATATAAATACAGGGTCACAGCTATTGAATAAGTTAATGCCACAGCTTCCGGAAACCACTTCGGAGTATCTGAGGGGGTATTTTCTGACTGCTCCTGAATGGATTCTATCTTCTCTTAAGCTCATGAAGCTGAAAAAGGATCAAGTATTTATAAGGGAAGGAGACCCGGTGGATGCTATCCATCTCTTGATTACGGGCGTCGTGAAAGCAATTGACTATCGCTTCTATGGAAATACTTACGATTATATGTGGTTTTATCCGGTTAACAGCTTCGGAGGCCTAGAGGTTCTATTAGAACAGGAGCTTTATCAGACCACGTTATCCACAGTAACTCCCTGTACGATCCTTGTTATCCCCAGAAGCATCTTTGAGCAGTGGATTAAAAGTGATATTCGGGTAATGGGGATGGAAGCAAAGGTTATGGGTAAGTTTCTGCTAGAGGAAGTGAAACGGGAACGGATCTTTCTATTTATGCAGGGTTCCGACCGCTTAATCTATACTCTGATGAATATTTATGTGCATACTGCAAGCCACAAAAGCTGTACCATAGCCCTTACTCAGCAGAATCTGGCTGACAGTACCGGACTATCTGTGAAAACCATCAGCCGCTCGCTCAGAGAATTGGAGCAATACGGTCATATTCATCGTCTGGGGAATAAAATTCTGATCTCGGAAGAACAGTATCAGCAGATGTGCTCCCTCATCCGGCAGAAATATGAATAACCTATCCGTAGAGGAAGGAAGCTGTCTCAGACTTCTTCGTTCTCATTCTTGACATAGGGAAAGAATTTGGTATCCATATCCAATAGATGCCCAACAATTACTTCGTCGAGAAGGAAGGTAAAAAACGCGGTGAGCTTGACCTCTCCTGCGAAATAAGCTCTCTCGAATTCTTTCGCCCGGGTCAATAGACTTGTATGTATATTGGCATGATTCTTATAATACGGATACCCCACCTTCTTAAGAATTGCCTCTTCTTCTTCAAAATGATTCATTGTATGATGAATTATCACATCCATCTTTTCTTTAATTACTCCATCCTCCGCATCACTCAGGGTGAGGTTCGCGATTTGATTAATCATCTCCAACAATTCTTTATGCTGATGATCGATTTTCTCATTCCCGCTGTTCCACTCTTCTCTCCAATTTAAGTGCAGCACCTTGCTCTGTAGTATATCCTGATGTGTATCGGCTACAACTCTGTTTCTTCCCTCCTGCTTTGCTCTATACATAGCGGCATCCGCTCTCTGGTATAGGGATTGGAAGGTCTCGCCTTTCTTTCTCTCTGCAACACCAAAGCTTGCCGTGTACTTTCCTACAACAGGATGTGTATACTGTTCAATCTCCTTGCGTACCTTTTCTGCTACCACCATCGCATGCTTCAAATCAATATGAGGCATAAACAGAAGAAATTCCTCTCCTCCGAACCGAACCAGAAAGTCAGATTTACGAATGTTCTTAAGAGTAAGCTCCGAAGTATGCTTTAATATAATATCACCCACGGGATGGCCCCAGGTATCATTTACCCGCTTAAAGAAATCGATATCCATAATAAATACGGAAATCGGAAAATTATAACGATCCGCACGATCCAGTTCCTCTACAACAATCTCATCCATGAAGTGTCGGTTATATAATCCGGTTAGCTCATCCTTAATCGCCTGCTTCCTGATATTTTCTTCTTCCCGCTTCTGACTGGTTATATCAGAAAGAATGATCAGAATGGCCGATTTCCCCATATAATTCCCCTTCACCGTAGAAAGCTTGGAGTACATGATTTCTCCCGTTTTTTTCTTAATTGATACCTCTATTCCGTTCACTTTATCTTCTTCTTTGATTTTTCTGGGGATATCGTCCTTCTCTTCGCTTCCCCATTCAATCTCCTCCGCAAAATACCTCCTCTTCTTATCCTCTGCATCAACTGCCAATAATTGTCGCGCTGTCTCATTCATCAGAATAATCTCCAGGCTGTCTGCCTCCAGTAAAAACAATTCTTCACTCACTGATTGTATCAGTGTCAGCAGATTCCTACTGCTTTCTGTTATATCACCAACAATGCGCAGTAATGCCTTATTTGTCGGAAGAAAGATCGCGATGACCTCAAAGATGATTACAATCAGTAATACTACAAACATAATTAACTCTAAGGCTTTTAACTGATGAACCTTCTCCTTTGCTTCTGAATCATATTGATCAACAATCCGTTCCATTCCCTCCAGATAGATTGGTTCATTCTCCAGTATAATATCGAGCTGCATCTTAAAGTCGGCTTTTCGATCATTGTTCGACTCCGACATCGCTATAATTTCATGCGCTGCCATCATCATCGCCATATGGCTGTCTTCTAGCTGCTCATATAATCCATTCACAATACTGCTGTTTCGCATCGGTTCATCCTGAATCACTTCACCACGCTGTAAGGCAGAATGCAACGTTTCACACAGCTGTACTGTCTCTCTCAAATCCTTATAATATTGATTAGAAGCCTCTGAATTCTCAAGTTCATAGATTGCGAGCGCATCCTTAACGATCTTTTGCCCAAGCATTCTTTGGCGGCCTGCTACATTAATTACACTTGCCAAATGCTCATTATGATTCATCTCATAGGATATAATGACCTGACGGACAAGAAGGCTGAGAATCAGGATGATCACAGCGATCACATAACGCTTTTTCAGCATTTTAGATGTATTTTTATAATAGGTTAGCTTATCTTCCATAGAGGCCTCCCAAAACGCATTCCATTCTTGCGTCGAAAAATGAGATATCTTGTAATAATTATATATTTTTTAGTAAAATAGTGCAATAACATATCATGAAGATAATTCTTCTTCGACGGTTACAGTAAAAAGGAACCCGGCAGTCAGTTAAGGCCGACATTCGGGTTCCTTGAAGGAGCATTTTCTATATTCGTTTGAGATATGCTTTATTTCTGATAGCTTACAGAAAAGGCAGCACCCGCTTTTCCTGCAAAAACAATATAACCACCCTTCGGTAAGGTCAACAAAGTCTTATCCTCTAAAAGGGAATAGTACGTGGATTTTAAGTTCTCACCATATACGGTAACGGAAGCATTCTTCCCAATCGTAAGCTTCAGCTTCTTACCTTCTGACTTAGAGCCAATCTTATACCATTGAGCATAGCCCTCTTTTCCAATCGTAACCTTAAAATTCTTAACCGGCATGGAAGTCAGACCTTCTTCACTAAGGTATAACGCTCCTGCTGCCTCCATGTATTCTACTTTAGCCTTTTCGTGGAAGCTAAGATCCATCAAATCTCTTCCATATAACCCGGGGATCTGAAACAACATCTTTGCATGATTTGCATCGATGATCTTAGCGTTTGCACAGTATCCTTCCAGTCCCGGAGTTAATTGAACCCTGGTAATTCCTGCGGACAACGGGTAGAATACCGAATCATATTTCTCGTTGAGCATGAAATATAACTTACCTTCTCTGCCTTCCCAGGCAGCCTTCACTTTCTTAGAAAGTGGGTTCGAGGCCACCTTCTGACCTTGGAAACCGGAGTTTGCCATCTGTCCCAGATAGGGCAGCGTACCGTATCCTTCCGCGTAGAGATAAGTATTATTGTTCTGATTGATAAAATCAATAAAGGAGCTGCCATCCTGCGAATGGAATTTACCGTCTCCGGTATAGATGAATTTCTGAGAATTTCCACCACTATAGAGATCTAAGATGCCCGCATCATTGATCTCAACCTTCACCGATCCACCCATAAGTACATAAAAGCCCCTATTATCCTGTTCACTGATTGGCATTTCCGCCTTTACCGGTGCAGTAAAGGTCTTATCAGCCTTGATCTCCTTAATCACTCCTTTTGCTAAGAGTGCTTTCATAAGTACATTCTGAGCAAATACCTGACCATACATACTGCTGCCACCGCTCATCAGCACTGCCATCGCCAATCCCTGCTCCGGTAACACTACAAGACTTCCGTGATATAAGGTGGTATCTCCACCCTTCACCAGTGCCTTAATTCCGTACTCATTATAGGGATAGGTATCTACACTGTCCCAACCCAGACCATAGGATAACAGAGAGTTTGATTCCGGGTACCACCAGCCATTCTTATATTCACTCCGAGCCATTGCCTTGGCTGAGGCATCGGTCAGAATTGTATCCTTTCCATCATAGAAGAAACCACCGGCAAACCGGCACAGCTCCTCTGCTGTGGAATAGATTCCGCCGGCTCCGATCGCATTCACATTCTCAATCGGTGTGGCTTTGTTTGGATCCAAAAGATAGGTTTTAGCCAACCGGTCTCGGTCAAATTGATCAAGTGGTGTCTTGGTTTTCGTAAGCTTTAAGGGCTTCGAAAGGTACTGATCCATGTATTCACTGAACCCTAAGCCGCTTACCTCCTCAACCAGTAATTGAGCCAGACTGAAGCCATCATTACAATAAACACTGAAGGCTCCCGGATCCGCCTTTAATCTCTGATTCTTCAAGGTGTCGAGTAACGTATCCATACACAACGTATCATTGTCATCAAATAACTCCGCATTATTCAAGGAGCTTCCCATAATACCCGAAGAGTGATTCAGAAGCATTCTTACAGTAATATCCTTGTAACGGTTATCCGTCATCTTAAATTTCGGCAGATACTTCACGACGGGAGTATTCAATTTAACCTTTCCCTCCTCGACCAGCTGCATTACTGCTGCCGAAACAAACATTTTGCTGATGGAGCCAATTCCGTACATGTTCTCTCTGGTTAGTTCTTTCTTGCTGCCCTTCTCATAGGTACCCGATTGCCCGGAGAGAACGATCTCGTCTCCGTCGATTAACGCATACTGCACACTGGTTACGCCATATATCGCTGTTAGTTTTTCCGCCGTTAACTGAGCCTGTTTTGCTACCTCATCATAGACAGAGGCAGCACTTGCCTGTCTCGGATTGGCGGGTATCGCGACCAGTACTAATACTAACAGTATTGATATACCGCTTCTCATCCACTTTTTTATCATAGTATCCCTCCTATTCTACATTGTCCTATGGCAGTCGCTATCCTACTTAGATGCGATATTTCCATACGAGTCAGACGAAATTATATCATTATCATATGGAAGATACAACCAATTTAATCCTTTTTTAATCCATCTCTGCTATTTTTAATAATGTATATTTCAAACTTATATATTTTATTTCAAAATATACCTTGACAGGCGAGGTATATAATAATATAATGATAGTCAAGAAAAGGAGGTATTTACCATGTCAATCACATCGGACGTAATACGTGGCCATACCGAACCCATTATTTTAGCCCACCTGATCGAGGGAGACAGCTACGGTTATCAGATCAACAAAGAAATCATGGAAAAAACCAATAACTTATATGAGTTAAAGGAAGCCACCTTGTATTCCGCCTTCCGCCGTCTGGAGGAAGCAGGATTAATTCTTTCCTACTGGGGTGACGAGAACGTCGGAGCCCGAAGAAGATACTATGCCATCACAGATAAGGGGCGCGGGGCATATGTAGAGTACAAGAAGGACTGGGAAAATGCAAAGAATATAATTGATCGTTTATTAAAGTAGATGGAGGGGTCATCAAATGAATGAAAGAATGAGAAATCACATTGAGAAGCTTTTCGAAGACGCTCCCAAGACCCGAAAAGCATTCGAGCTGAGGGAAGAATTATTGGTTAATTCCGAGGAGCGTTTTCAAGATCTCCTTGCAACCGGAGTATCGGAGGACGATGCTTTTAAGCATGTTATCAGCTCAATCGGAAATGTAAATGAGCTGTTTCAGGGTCTAGTGGAGTCGAAACCGGAAGACATGGCTGTAATCGAAGCCAGAATACAGAAAATCGCTGTGATAAGAACGGTAGCCGTTGGTTTATATATCTTTAGTGTGTTTCTGTTTTTGGTATGTGCGATGTTTGATATGTATACCAGACTGGATCTTGCTATGATCGGTATGGCTGCCATGATATTCATAGCCATCATTCCAACCTGCATGCTGGTGTATGCAGCCAATATTTATCCGAAATACCGCAAGCGAGAAGATACTATCGTAGAAGAATTTAAGGAATGGAAAAGTGAAACGAAGAAAGCGAAATCCGTAAAGGGTGCTGTATCCTGTATTGTATGGACTGCTGCATTACTTCTCTATTTTGCGGTAAGCTTTGCAACCTTTGCCTGGTATGCAAGTTGGATCATCTTCGTGGCAGCTGCATGTGTTCAGGCAATTGTTGAATTGATATTCCGTTTAAAGGAGATGAAATAATGAGAAAGTTTGTGATAACCATGATAGCGGTCTTCGGTGTGATCGCACTGGGATTAATTATCCTTCTTGTATCCGTGATCAGTTCCGGCGGATTATCCGTCTCTTCCTCTTATTCCATGGCGAATCTGGAGCTTGTGAATACCAGTACGATAAGCATGGAGGGTATTGATACCTTAAGCCTCGATTATTCCAGTGATGATATCATCTTCTACGAAAGTGATACTCAGGAATTGATATTGAAGGAATACATGAACATCTCACCGAATGAAAAGGAGCTTACCCAGATCAAGCAAAATGGATCCGAGCTGCGCCTGCGAGGTGGTGACAGAACCCGACAGAACTGGATGTTTAACCATTATAGCGGTTATGTAGAGATATATCTTCCGGCGGATTATCAGGGTAGCATATCCGCCTCTACCTCCAGCGGGAATATCGAATCGGAGCTGGAGCTTCATTTATCAACCTTTGCCGCATCCTGCTCCAGTGGTGATATTCATATGAACGAGGTATCTGCTGCCGATATAAGTGCTGCAACTACTAGCGGAAATATTGAATTTGAAATAGCTGAGGGTAATCGAAGCTTCGCTTCCTCCAGCGGTGATATCAGAATACACGGAGGTAATGGAGATACTGTTGTCTCAAGTACCTCGGGTAATATCACAATGAAAGAGAATTCGGGCGAACTGAATGCAGCCGCCTCCAGTGGTGATATCACGATCGAAGACGCCAATGGTGCCAAAGAAATCGAAACCACTTCCGGCGTTATTAAGGTCTCGGATTGCACCGGTTTTATGAAAGTCTCTGCTTCCAGCGGTGATATCATAATCTCAGACCTGGGAGATGCCGGTACCTTCGAAAGCACCTCCGGTAATATCAGGATCTCCTTCACGGAACAATTGGCACAAAGCACCAAGGATATTGAGGCCGATGCATCCAGCGGCGATGTAGAGCTGAAGCTGCCCTCCGGTTTGAACTTTGAATTTGTAGCTAAGACCTCCAGCGGAGATATCCGAACCTCCTTCGATGACAGCCTAAGCTATCAGAAGGATGGGGAACAAGCCAGCGGTATCATCGGTACCAACCCCCGCTTCGGACTGGACCTAACAACCACCAGCGGTAACATAACCGTAGAGGATTAGATTGTTGACATCATAGCTATTTCAGAATATCTCATAACAATCATATAGAGGATGTTTCTTACCAAGAATATTAACTTCGTGGGATAGAAACATCCTATTTACATACCCTTGGTAAGTTCGGCTAACTCTGCGAACATCTCTTTGTCCGAAGCAGATATCTTCACATTGGTACTGATATTCTTTCCCTCCGGGGTTGTGACAATTATTTCAATTACTGAGCCCTCATTGATTCCGTTGCTCTGCACAGCATTCATAAATTGCGGGAACTTCGGATGATTCTCTACGAATCGCTCCCATAGTCCCTTCATCTTAAATAATTTTGCAGGATTAATCATATGCATTCCTCCTAAACTAATATCTTACGTCATTTCTTCGAGTAGATAATCTTTCAATAATTCATTATTATACTATAGCGATTATATTATGAAAAGATTTATCAACAATTTCACAGAACAAAGAATGAAACATAAAATATAGCATAGGACCTACTTTACGAAAGGACTTCAAATATGCTATCTACAAGAGATTTTATAAGCCATTCACTCGAGATACACCTTTTCTTCGGAAGAATCATGAAGGAACACTCCTTCCTTCTACAGCTGGGCTTCACTCCGAGAGATTCCAAATATACAGAACAAGCTGATCAGTTTCGTAGAGAATTCGATAAATTGTTAAGTGATGTGGTAGCACTTTCCAACGGCGTAGTTCATCCTGAGGTTCTTCAGTCCGGAGAGGTGATCACCAAATATACACTAAATGCTGAATCTGCTTCATCCTTCTATACCGGTGTTGATATCGCAACAGAAATCACCCGTGCAGAAGCAGGCTTGATGGGAAGCACTATGCAGCAAATAACGCCGGCACTCGAGGAGCGTGTATACTATATTAATCAGAGAGCCATTGACCTCACCACTAAAATCATTCAGTTTCAATCATCCATCCTTGCAAATGTTTTATCCTGCAAAATGTTTACCGTGAATTATCCCTTATTGCTGGACCACATTACGAGAGAAGCAAAGCTCTATCTGATGATGGTTCAACGCTTTCAGAGCAGAGATACTGTTAACATCCGCAGAGAAATCGTAGACCAGGAGCTCTTTTGGAACCGAATCATGGCAGAACACTCCAAGTTCATCCGCGGCCTTCTTGATCCCGCTGAGGAGGAATTAATCGAGACAGCAAACAATTTTGCCAAGGAATTCGATCACTTAGTAGAAGAATCCAAGCGAGCAATGGATCGCTCCCTTCCGATCCAAAGAGTAACCGAAAACAGCCTTGCTGCTACAAGCGACATTCGTGATTTCAAGGCACAGGCAACCCAAGGCTTAATCGAGTGTAAGGTGAAGTCCATTATTATCCCTCTGCTCGGTGATCATACTCTGAGAGAAGCAAATCACTACTTCCGTCTGCTTCGAATGTTCGAGCGCTAATCGTTATGTTGTGCACTGGTATTATAAAACCCATTTTCCCCTGAAAAAGCCTGCTGGTATCAACCAACAGGCCCTTTTAAAAAATATCTATTTTCTATCTTACCGATCATTCTCCTGAAGCCTCTTCAAACCCAAATTGATCTCCTGTGCAATTCTGCGATCCAGGATAAAGCGAAACAGCATCGTAAATGCATAGACCAGAAAAACTGTCAGAATAAAGGGGAAAATGAGCTTACCATCTGTAAAAAATCCCGCCAGATACCCAAAACCCGTTAAGAGGAGCTCCAGTGCCAGCAGATGCATTACTCTTCGAAGGAACATCTGCCTCAGATTAAGCTCCTTAGCGGAGTACATGATAATCGACGGCAGCAAGGCAACCCCACCGATGAGGAGCGGTGATAAAAAGGCCTCATAGCCTAAGTCTCTTCCCGAATCCATACTCATACCCAGAATTGCCATGGCAGCATTAATACCCGTAACGATAATAAAATAATCCCTGAGATTTTTCTTAAGAAAATCAATTAAATTCATAGCCTAACCTTCTTTCCTGCTGCTATATCTGTAATATCTTTTTTAATGCCGGTACGTATTGACGGGAGATGATCACTTCCTCCCCATTCAGAAGCTTAGCCGCAAACCTTCCGTTCAGAGCCGGTTTAACACTTTCGATCTTCATGAGATTCACCAGGATGGACTTAGAGCAACGAAAGAATTTCATCCTCGTATAGTCCTCCTCCAGTTCATATAATTTATTCTTAATCTCATAAACATGATTCTTCAGATATGCATATACCTTATTGTCAACACCTTCAAAATAATAAATATCCCGCAAAGCAATCTGATAAATCTGTGCCTCATGATAGCCGGACAGCAAGCCATCTCTTGCTCTGACAAAATCCACGATCTCATTCACCTCTTCATTTACTTTGTAGCAGTGAATGCGTACGAGCTCTTCTTCATTTTGGGGGATCCTCTCGATACGTACCTTCATGTCGTCTCCTTGTTTTGTATTCTAGTATTCTGATAAAAGCTCCAGGTCCTTTACCCCTTTTAGATAATGATTAAAATATGTCAAAATGATCTGATTCATGGTCTCGACACAGTAACGGCTGTTCACTTCACCGGTCCCAAGCAGCCTTGCAAGGATTGGTGAGAACAGAGGCAGATCTGTAAAATTCAAGTGTCCTGAACCCTTTATTACAATATCCCTGGCATCCTGTGCATGCGCGGTTACATAGGAATTGGCATAATCCGTACCAGCCTGCTTCGCTTCTGCAAAATGCTCTTCATTGTATAGATTCAGAATCGGAATGGGATACTCCTTGGAATTTAAGACTGCCTTACCTTGTTCGAAGCCAACCTCTTCTCCCAGCATCGTTCCATCTACCACGATGACTGCATCAATATCGGAACGTTCTCTTCCTAAGGCGGCCGCTGTTGCCCCTCCCATAGAATGACCGAATAATCCGATGCGCTGTGTATCGATCATTTGATATACCTCATCTGAATTTGCCTGTTTGGTTCTGCTGATAATATTCTCCAGTGCAAAATTCATATCCTGCTGTCTTAACTCTAACCACCCACGGGATAATTCATAGGTCTTTTGCGCATCATAATCTCCATTGGTGGCTGCGATAGTATCAATGATAACATCCATATTCGCAAATACCATCTTCCCATCGGTCTGCTTTGTAAAGAAGGCATGATAGGTATGGTCAATACTGCAAACAACATAGCCATTGCTCGCCAGCTCTTCAAAGGTAGATGCATTACTTCCTCGAAATCCAAAGGATCCGTGAGAGAATACCACTAACGGAAAGATCTCCCCGGATGACTTCGGATACCAGAGCTGATAGGTCACCTTTCTATTTTGCTGTGTATCGTCAAAGGCCTCTGTCCGGTCGCTGTCGGTTATCGTATAGCTCATCGTCTCTATCATATATTTACCGGTGGTCTCTATGGGTTTAAACTGCGGAAATACTATGGCCGGGAGAATTGCAAATCCAACCAGAAGGGTATTCCTCATCCCTGATAGAATAACATATTTTGCCTTATATGTCTTCTGATTTTGATTCTTTCTCTTCCATAAGTACCAAACAGCAGCCAGTGACCTGATCATAAAAAATAGAAATAACATATACCAGCGAAAGCTCCAAATTATAACTCCGGTCAAAAGTAATATTGACATAATAACAAATAAACCTAGGTTAATCCGGCTCTTAATCTGTCTCGGATGGGATTTTGTGACGACACAGTATACGGTAAATCCCAGTTCCAAAGCTAACATAATAACGAGTGTAATAATTCCTAACATTAAAATACTCCTCCAATTCAAATATATTATTTTATACCTCTTGTTGAAGTGAGTATATCTCGTGATTTTCTGCCTTTCAATGAATCTGCAGGTGAAATGCAAAATCCTGAGGTAAGATACATAAAAAGGATATAGCCCTTCGATTGCTCTAAGGGATATATCCTTTCCATTCAGAAAGTTTACCAACGGTATTCTTCCTGTCTATTCTATATATTTCAATCAAGCTATCTTACTGATCTTACTCCATGAGGTTCTCGCCAATTCCGGTAACATTGACATTCTTCGTTGTTCTGGCTTCTAAGCTGTCTGCCATTACGATATTCTTCATATCAATTCCCACTGAGCTTTGAACCGTATCAAATACTTTCGCAAGAACCGTAGGAACATTATCAGATACATTCTCGATGCTGCCGCCATAGATCTTAATATCGGAAATCTGACCGAGAGGCTCTGCAATGGCTCTCGCAAGCTCAGGCAGCTTCTCAATGAGCTTATCTGCCATAGCTGCACCGGTATATTTCTTATACGCTTCTGCCTTCTTCTCCATGGCCTCCGCCTCTGCAAGACCCTTTGCTTTGATGGCCTCTGCCTCTGCAAGACCGACTGCACTGATTGCTTTCGCCTTCGCTTCACCGTTTAGAGCCTCTGCATCTGCCTGGGCTTGTGCCTTCACCTTGATTGCTTCCGCTTCTGCCTGAGCTTCTGCCTTCTTTGCCTGAGCTCTCGCCTCAGCTTCTGCGATCTGAGCATATTTTTGTGCATCTGCTTCTGCTTTCTTCTGCTCTCGATCTGCATTCGCAGGCTCAACGACCTTTGTCTTTAATTCCTCACGGGTCTTTTCTGCACGACGCTGTTCAAGCTCCGTCTGCTTCTGCTCTCTTGCAATCTCCACCTGAAGCTGCGCTTCCTGCAATTCCTTCTGCTTCAGCTGTCTTAAGATGTCTGCCTCCATCTGCGCGGCGATGATATCTTTATTGGTGATGCTCTTCTGAATCTCATAAGCAGCATCTGCTTTCGCCTTTGCTGATTCCTGCTCGATTCGATACTGAGCTTCCTGTACTTCCTTCGCCTTCATTGCAGCACTTACTTCGGTCTGTGCCTCCAATCTGGCTCTCTCACCCTCCTTGGTAGCTTCTGATTTCTTGATGGACTCTTCCTTTAGTGCAATTGCCTGAGCAATCTCAGCATCCTTCTTCTTCTCTGCAATTTGCTTTGCACCAAGTGCTTTTATGTAACCGTTCGTGTCATTGACATCCTTGATAGAGAAATCCTTTAATTCCAGACCCATCTCACCGATCTTAGTTCCAACAACCTCCTGTACCTTAGCTGAAAATGCTTCTCGGTCATTGTAGATCTGCTCCACGGTCATGGAGGCAACAATTTCACGTAATTTACCTTCCAGAATCAAGGTTACCTGTTCTGAAATTGATGACTGAATCTGATTCTCATTGGCACCGCTGAACTGCTCGATTGCCAGATAGATGCTTTCCTGAGTGTTCCTAACTTTAATAACCGCGGTTCCGGCAACATCAATCGGAACACCCTGGGACGACATGGTCTGCGAAGTGTTAACATTTAATTGTATATTACCTAAAGAGATTGTATCGGTACGTTCAAGAATCGGAATAACCACTCCACCACCACCGGTGATAATTCTCTTCTTCATACCGGTTACTACCATTGCTCTATCCTGGGGAACCTTCTTCCACATACTGAAGATACTGACCAGAACAAAGATAAGTGCTGCTACTGCGATTACCGTGATTACTACTGGGCCAAAGGATATACCCGATACTGCTAATAAAACCATTTTTTACCCCTCCATATTTGTTATTTGTGTTACCCATTGTTACTCATACTTGTTCTTCGGTTCAACGGTGAAGATGCCATTACTAACTTCCAATGCTTTTACCAGCCTTCCGGTCTCCAGCCTAAGCTGTCGATCAGCACATCTGGCCGGATAACTTACATGAACATCCTTCATGGTATTGAAGCTGACTGTTCCTAGCTGACCTGGAAGGATTGTGTCAATAACCTTTCCGTCATACATCAGCAATTCATTTTCGTTGATCCCATAGTTTCTCTTCTGAATATTCTTCAGAGACTTTATTATTGTCTGAACAACCACCGCTGTTATATACCCGGAGATTGCTGCGACCACAAAAGTTAGAATACTTCCTCTACCGGTCAGTGTCATCACGGAGCCTACCGCACCAAAGATAATTGCTAAGGCGGATAACGACATCAACGAGGATGGAAAGAAGCCAATGGATAGTGCCGAACCGGTATCGATATCCGGACCCTCGGATAGTGAACCGGGGTCGGTTTCCATATCAAGTCCATCACCCAGATCAGCATCCACATCAATGTCTGTATCCACCTCGATGCTTGTGTCCAAATCAATATCTGTGTCTGCCCCTCCACTTAATGATCCGAATATAATATTAAGAAATGGAAGAACCGCTCCTCCTGCCAAGAAACATAAATAAAACGTCACCAAGATACTTACCCCCTTTATCTATATTGTGAACATAAAGTATATTCACAATCCTACCCTTCGATTGCATTCAACAAGCAAGCTTGCAGTATGTTCAATGCGTTTTAATCTTCTTGTAGTATATCAGATTTTTCCAGTCCATGCGAGTTTTTAATCAAATTTTTACAAAAAAACAAAGATTCTCTAATCAACAACATAAAAAAGAAGTCCTGAGGAAGAGTATTCTTCGTCAGAACTTTGTATTATACACCCAACCTTTTCTTAAGCTTCTTCGGCTTGGTCTACATTCTTCTTATTCATTTTCTCGATCTGATATGCAACAAACTTGCCTATGGTATCGTTCGGTTCTAAGAATTCACAGGCATATAGATACCCGCTGCCATTCTTGAATTCATCAACTCGGAGGATGCTTCCAACCAGTGTCTCTTTTTTATTCTTATTTACCCGGAAACCAATCTCAATCTTTGCCGACGGGTCAATCTGGATATTACTCAGTATCCCCATTCCAGTCATACTGATGTCCCGAAGGATGCAATTGATGTTATCTGCCTGGTCCTCCTTAATAATTCTTGCAGAGACATTCTTACCCAGGTACAGACGGTAAGATCTGCGATAATCAATAATCAAGGCCTCCATATCGGTCTGTACAACATATAACTTTTGCCCATTATAAGAAATGGAACGAAGAGTAACATTCTTAAAAATATACAAGCCCTCGTTCGTTTTATAGGTTAAATAGACATTAT
Organism: Bacillota bacterium; assembly: GCA_023421075.1. Taxonomy (GTDB): domain Bacteria; phylum Bacillota; class Clostridia; order Lachnospirales; family Lachnospiraceae; genus Mobilitalea. The sequence goes on along the minus strand of JAEZUM010000023.1, from coordinate 137,410 downwards.
ACAAGTGTGAAGCAGGGATGGTCTTTCCGGCATTCTTAATCGCAGATACGTAGACTGCCTTCCCATTCTTATAAAGCAATCCAACGCCAACCTTATGACGTTCCCCCATATAATAGAATTGCAACTCTACCAATGTGTTAATCGGTACCTCAATTAGTTTCATAAGAGCCTCTTGTGTAATTAGTCGTCATTCATGTCGGAATTCCTGCGCTTAGGCCGATTTTCCTATAACAGTGAAAAGTATAACATGTTTTACCAAAACGAACAACTATTTCAAAAAATATTCATATTTATTTTATTTTTTGCCAATCAAGAGGTTCACTTTTCCCATAATTCGACCGATATCTACAAATGAGAGATTCCAGATTCTATGAAATTTCTCTGATATACTATATTTCCGGCAAAATTGTAGGGTGAGATTAAGTTTCACAAATGTAACTATTTACCTAAGATAAAGCCATATAAATCTGATGTCAAGCTCCTTATGACAGGACTTTGACCGGATTCAAGGAGACGGAAATGTACCGTATTAATACCGACCACGCAGAGAAGATAATCTATATTGAACTTTGCGGTTTCATGAACAAGGAAGAAGTGGAGGCGTATACGGTAGAAGTCAATGCATTATTGTCTCAGCTAGAGTGCAAAGAATATTCCATGTATGCCGATTTAACCAAATTAGACCCTGTCTCTCAGGACAGCTTACCTTATCTTATTGCTGCAGCGAAGAATTCTTTGATTCATTTAAGGAAGATCGCCACAGTTCATAAGAGAACTATTACACGGATGCAGATGACAAAAGTAGAAGCCAGCGCAAACGAAGATAATTTGATTGATAATAAAATTATGCGGTTTCAATCACACAGAGAAGCTATGAACTATTTAAGAAGTTAAAAATATTCTCTCGTTTCACCTACCTATGCTCGGAAATATAGATGGACTGTTACAAAAGCCAAGATATATATTTATAATAAGAGTAACATGCATAACCGAAAATCTCAGGAATAGAGATATTTCTTCGGAGGTGCATGTTACTTTTACTTTTGATTTAAATTCGTTTTGAAGCAGTATAATTACCTTTTACCCCTAATCATTCGAAAATCTGGATAAATACAGGATCGCAAAATATCCAAGCACAAAGGTTATGATCGAAATAATTACAGCCGGAACCCACCAGGATAAATCTGTGGAGGATGGAATTGCAGGAATAATCTTATCCCGGAAGATCTCAGAGGTTGATCCCAGAACAAAGCCTATGATCATACAATAAGTCTGATGGGGGAATTTATTCAGGGTCCACTCAATTGGCTTCGTAATCAGGAAGATGCCGACTACTGTTGAGATTCCTACAATAGCAATATATACAATGTTAAGCTCTGTAATGGCTAACAGCATTGTATCGTACATACCCAGCACCAGAAGCATATGCGAAGTACTGATACCCGGCAATACCAGAGCAAGTGCTATTATGATTCCAGTTCCGAGCACCATCAGATAATGAACTAGTCCCGAGCCTGTACTGATATCAAAGTTACCAACGGGAATGAAGCCGATGGCTATAACAACAATAAGCCCAATCAGAAAATAGACCGCGGACGACAGCTTAAGCTGTGATTCCTTCGTCTTCTTGTAGAGAGCGGGAATACCACCGATTACAGCACCCAGGAAGAAGAAAGATACGGGTAGCGGAAATTGTTCCAACAGCCATTTGATCACAAAAGCCAGAGAACCGATACCGGCCGCTGCTCCGATGCAGAATTTCATCAGAAAAATAATATTTCCTTTTAGATCTTTTAAAAAGTTGCTGATTGAACTAATCAGTTTATCATAAATACCCAGTAAAATCGCCATTGTCCCGCCACTGACACCGGGAACACTCATGGAGGAGCCGATTACAAATCCCTTTAATATAATCGCCAGGTTGCTTTTTAACTTATTGTTCATGTCTTCTAGATATACCAAAACGTACGATATATCTTCCCCTTTCTCATCATTTCAAGTAATACCCATAAAATACAATAGAAGTATACTATGATAAATAATTATTGTAAAGTAATCCAAATCATTCCTCACACAAAAGACATAATTATATTTTACTCCGCAACAAGTCGTCCCTTCTTGTCAAAGGCTATGCCAAACTGTTTGCAATATCCGTTCATCTTCTTAAGAATCCGCTTCTTTTCGCTCCCTGTAGCAGGTGTTGGCTGATAGTTATTTCTGTTGGTGACGGAAGATACGGAGCAGGGTATGATGTTGACCTCATCCGAAGGCACTAATTTCTTATTATGAAAGGTAAAGGTCTGCTGATAAATCATCGTATCCTTATCCGGAGGATTCGTATTCCCTCCAAAGCAGAAATTACCAAGACTATACACAATATAGGCATCCTTATACTTCTCAATCGGTTGGAGCACATGAGGGTGATGTCCCAGCACCAGATTAGCGCCGCCTTCCTCAATTGCAATACGGCTGAGTTCCTTCTGGGACCTTGTGATATTGCTGGTTCGTTCAATGCCCCAATGGAAGCTGACGATCAGAAGCTTCGGTTTTTTCTTCTTCATTGCTTTGATGGCTTTACGCAGAATTGTCTTGGCATCGCTTCTGCTGGTCTCCTGAATTGATATCATGCCGATCTTAATCCCTTTTACCTCATAGATTCCGATTCGGGTATCGGAGGAATAGATAATCCCTGCTTTATCAAAGCTTTTGATGGTGTCCGAATAGCTCACCACCCCGTAATCACGGACATGATTATTAGCGAAGGCTACTGCTTCTACCGAACCTTCGGTAAGTATATTAATATAAGAGGGTTTTCCTCGAAAAGCCCATTGCTTCTCTACTCTGCTGCCACGGTTGCTTAAGGTACCTTCAAAATTGACGATAGACAAATCATCCTGCTCAAAAATGGATTTGACATTCCGAAAGAAGTATGAATCATCCTTCTGCTTATTATAGACCGAGAAGAAATTAACACTCGCCGGCTGCTTGATATCGCTGGATAGGGTTACATCCCCGGCCGCACTGATGGTTATTCGCACATCCTCGCTCTCGGCCGTCTTCTCCTCCTTCTCTTGATCGACTGTATTAACCTTACTATCATCAATATTCTGATCTTCTATGCCTGAAGTTACCTTACTATCATCAACCTTCTGTTCTTCACTTTCCGAAGTTCCCTTGTTATCATCGACCTTCTGCTCTTCACTGATAGAAGTTCCCTTGCTATCATCAATATTCTGATCATCTCTACCCGAATTATCAGTTGCATATACCCTGCCCGGATTCACTGATAGAACGATCATGCTACAGCTGATCATAATTGCAGCAAATTTTCGCTTAATTCCTGTCATTATTTTCATTTCCTTTGCCATCGATTTGCTGCTGTTCAGCTACATTATGAAGCAATAGAATGTCATTCTTCGTAGTACGTTTCACATGGTACATGGACATGTCGGCCACAAAGAAATAATCCCATATCTTATTCCCATCCTTTGGTATCGAATTACGAATTCCCTGGGAGATGGTTACCACCGGACAGACGGTTGATTTCTTATGCTTTATATTCAAATCCATAACCTTTTGGCGTAATTGACCGGCAATCGATAAAATCTCCTCATCCGACATATTCTCATAAATGATAATGAACTCATCACCGCCGTATCTGGCACAGAATATCCCTTGTTCCATCAGAGCATGCAAAAGCTGAGCGATCTTCTTCAGACATTTGTCTCCGGCCTGATGCCCATAGGTATCATTATATTGTTTGAAGAAATCGACATCGAAGATTTCAACTCCAAGGCTTGTACCGTTATGATACGCCTTCTCAAAGACTACTTCCGAATACTCATTCAGCTTCTCCCGATTAGGAAGCTTCGTCAGAGGGTCCCGTTCCGATTTTTCAAGCAGAAGCTTATTCTCCTCCTGCATCAAGGTCTGCTTCTCTTTGACGTATTCCAAGTCGATACGAAGTTCGATGGCTCTCTTTGCATTGGTCCGGTTCTCCTCTTCCAATTGCTCCGATAAGACCACATAGTCCGCACAAGCCCGTCGGTACTCTTCCTCATTCTGTTGTGCTTTATAATATTGCAGCTTATATTTTAGTACACGCAGCTGCATATTGGTGATTCCTGCCTGCTCTGTCAGCTGATCGATCCTCTCCAGGACCTTCCATAATTCCTCATACCTCTTGGTCTCCATTAAAAACTCGCACAGGAGAAAGGCTTCATCATACATATCCATAATAGAAGGGATTTCCAACAGGATAAGGATCAGCTTGTCTAATAATTCATCTCTCTTCTGAAATTCTCCCATTCTGCTGTAGAATTCTACCTCGAAGATGTAGATCACCAGCGGAAAATGAGTCTCAGACAGGTACAGCTCACGCTGGCGTTCGATCCGATGAAACCAGTTGAAGGCAGTCTCCGTCTCCCCCATCCGTAAATAACAGCTTGCAATGGTAGTCTCGGTGATGACTCGATTTCCAATATTATTTGATTTATCCTTATTTAAATTAATTAATGCCTTCTCCAGATATGATATTGCAGACTTATAGTCCCCAAGCTGTTTATAGACCTGGCCGATATTTGAATTTACGATCCCTGCCTCATAAGACATCCCGTGGTCACGGCTATATTGTAGTGAAGTAAGATAATAGTCTATTGCTGCTGAGATATTGCCCTGATTATCTGCATTAATTCCCAACATGTTATAAGATTTGGCGATGAGGCTAACCAGCGGAACCTCCAACTGGTGCTCCAACCCAAGAATGAGATTCTGAATGAAGTCATCATATTCATTGCAATCGAAATAAGCCTCGGCAAGGTAATAATAAGCGAAGCCAAGTAATGTACTGTCGCCGTCCTTTTTTCCGTGGCGGATAATCTTCTTGCATATATTCTTTGTCTCTTCCGGTTGCTCGACCCGTAATTCCAGTACCTGATCGACTAGCCTTCGAATGCCTTCGTCATATTTATCAAAATTCATATTTCTCACTCCGTAACTGCTATAGATCGGATCCAACATTATCTTCCATCTGTGAAGCATTTTTACTTAATCAACGCTTTAATCCAGTAAATCATAACACAGCAATTCATAGGATGCAATTAAATTTATATCTTATTGTAACTCAAAATCCTTCCCCGTTCAAGGCAACCAACAGGATAGATCGTCCGGGTATATAAAATGGCTCTTGTAATCTCCTTCCTTTACAAAAGCCATTTCAACTATTCTTATATATTTATCTGAAACAGAAGCCTACTCAGGTTCTATTCGCTTATGCTATTAATTCATTTTTATCATGATCACTAACCGCTATTTCATCGGTAGCCTTATCTTTACGATAAGCTAGTTTCAATAAGATTGGTGATATAATCGTAGTGGCTACTACAACGATAATGACAGGACCAAACAGCGCGCTTGACATCAAGCCTACCGTTGCACCCTTGCTCGCAACAATCAATGCGACCTCACCTCTCGATACCATTCCACATCCAATCTGCATACTCTCTTTATTTGAGAACTTGCAAAGCTTAGCTCCAACTCCACAGCCAACGATCTTCGAGAGCATCGCTACTACCACAAGCAATACCGCAAACAGTACAATTGCCATAGACATCTTAGGAAGGATAACCTTCAGACCGATGCTGGCAAAGAATATCGGTGAGAGAAGGACATAGGATACCGTATCAAATCTACGGGAGATATAGCCGGAGAACTTGGAATTTGATAATATCAATCCGGCAATATAAGCACCTGTGATATCAGCAACTCCGAACAATACCTCAGAACAGTATGCCATGATAAGGCAGTACACAAATGCTATAATAACGAACCTTCTCATATCTCGCTGATATAGATCGGTAACTTTTTTAAAGGCCTTAAAGAACAGGAAGCCGGTTACTCCTGCAAATACGAAGAATGCAAGGATCTTCAGCAATACAACCATTACATTCACGGAGGAATCCGCCACACTGGTAATGATCGTAAGAACGATTATACCAAGAATATCATCAATAATCGCTGCCCCTAATATGGCATTTCCTACATTAGAGTTTAGCTTACCAAGCTCCTTCAGTGTCTCTACCGTGATGCTTACGCTTGTTGCGGTAAGAATAACGCCGATGAAAATATTCTGTAAGAAGATACTGGAAGAGACATTTGAATCGATAATACCCGGTTTATTAAAAATATAAGCCACACCAAAACCGCCGACCAGGGGTATGATCACACCCATTATTGCAATAATCAGAGAGGCTTTGCCTGTTTTCTTAAGCTCCGAGATATCTGATTCCATTCCGGCCGCAAACATTAATACAATAACGCCAACCTCAGATAATTCAATGATAAATTCTGTTTCATTTAATACATTTAATAAGGCGGGTCCCAAAATCAATCCGGCCATCAATGCTCCAACCACCTGGGGCATATTAAATTTTTTGGATGCAATTCCAAATAATTTTGTGCTAAGTAAGATTAGCGCTAAATCCATTAAAAACTTGTAAGTTTCCATTCCTTTTTTCCCCTTTACCATTGTACAATTTCTAGTCTAGGTTCATATGGATGGTATCTCCGTCTTCGGGTACTGGATATTAGGATAATTCATGTATGGATTATGATGATAGGCAGCACGCGGGGGCGATGGTACTATCTCGCCTTGACCGTAAAAAAAGCTCTGTTTCAATAAGCTCCCATGACTTAACATGTAATGTATCCGCGGTGACTTATAATCGAAATCATCACTGAATACTGAATAAAAAGAGCTTCGCAACATCGCTTTTATGAGTGTATCAAAAGTATAATAAATTTGCAAGAGGAAAATGAATCAAGGCATGAGAAATAATCTGCATTCAATTTCAGGGGCCGCCCTTAGCCTATTCCATCAGTGATTATCCGATTACACCCATTCCTTTTTATTAATTGACAAAAGAAACGATGAAATGCTATAATCACACTACTTAAATATAGTAGAACTGCCACCGGGTAGTGAAATGCATGTAGCATTCGTAAGCATATCGTTAGGTCTTAGAAGATATGTTGTTACGGGTGCTTTTTCTTTTGGAGGAAACGAATATGATGAAACTGGTAAAGAATTTATCCGGGTTTGAAAAAATGCTTTGGCTCTCTTCTGTGTTGCTTTTAACAGTGACATTCCTTGTAACCAAAAATAATGACTGGCTGATGCTAACTGCTTCACTGGTTGGTCTGACTGCTCTAATTTTTGTTGCAAAGGGAGATGCTTTGGGCCAATTATTAACGATTGTTTTCAGTGTTTTATATGCGTTTATTTCTTACCGCTTTCGCTACTTTGGTGAAATGATTACCTATTTGGGAATGACTGCTCCGATCGCCTTTTTATCGCTTATCACCTGGTTATATCATCCCTATGCCGATCGGGAGGTGAAGGTTAACCATTTAAGAATACGCTCGTGGATTGTATTAAACCTTTCAACCGGAATTGTAACTTATGGGTTTTATTATATCTTAAGTGCCTTCGGTACTCCGAATATCGTCTTTAGCACTATTTCTATCACAACAAGCTTTATGGCCTCTGCTCTCATGATGCTTCGAAGCCCATATTATGCCATTGCATATGCGGCAAATGATATCGTACTTATTATTCTCTGGATCCTGGCCTCTATGTCTGATATCAAATATATCCCGATGGTATTATGCTTTGTTATCTTCCTGATCAGCGATATCTATGGGTTTCTGTCTTGGAAGTCCATGAAGATAAGGCAACAACAAGAATTGAACCTTTTACATTATAGAACGGAGGAGTAATAAAAATGGGCTGTCGTAAATCAGAGGCGGCGTTTATAAAAATGAGAATGTTTATCACATCCTTTGCTAAAAGAGATAGCGTGTGATTATTGATCCATACAAAGACCGTTTGAGAACGTGTCATTTGTTGGATTAATAGTCACACGCTATTATTAGTGCTACAATGTGATAAATTAACTTATGTGAAAAGGACGCCGCATATTGTGCATTAGCCCTTCGCTGCGAACTGTTGTCCTAAGGAGACTCCCCAGCCTATTGCTAAGTCCATCACTCTGGATGCAAAGTAATTCACGGTTGCAGAAGCAGTCTTTCCATCCTTAATCTGAATACGGCCCTGTCCATAAGGATCGCTGTACTTCTGACCAACTACGCCGTTCAGATATTTCTGAATATAAGAGATTAAGACCTGATTATCTAACAATACAGGCTGAACAACAATTTTATTATCGCGGAACATATTAATTCCGTCACCACCGCTCAGCAACATATAATTGTGTGATGCTAAGGTATAAGTCTTATTAAGGTCGAGGGCTTTTCCTCCAACCATAACATCTTTCACACGGTACGCGCCGGTAACCTTAACAAAGTTCTTCTTGTCATCAACCACTACGGTAGATACAACAGAAGTATCAATAGTATAGGTCATTCCGGATACCTGTAAGAAGCCGCCGTTCTCCTGAGGAGCTACACGTGCTGCCATCTCTAATGCATCGAGAATCTCCTGACCGGTTGCTTCTACAACACAGCCTACGTTATTGAAGGGATGTACTGCGATTACTTCGCCGAAGGTAATATCGCCTGCATTGATATCCGCTCTGATACCACCGCCATTTACAAAGGCGATGTCAGCCGGACCACTTTCTGCTCCTGACTTGCCATTACCCAGAACATAGCGATAAGCATCTGCACACAGATCGCCCAGATTCGTCTCTCTGCTACGTACCATACGCTTGCCGGTTGCCGGGTCAAGGACGGTCAACGCTACATCTGTCTTACCTACTGTAGCAGCCAAATCCGCAGCAAAGCTCTCCTGAATCTTAGCAATAAAGCTGGAGGTATCTGCGTTCTGTTTTGAATAGCCTTTGACTAAGCTGGTAGTAATACTGCCATCTTTACTACTGATCACCAAACGTCCAATGCTGGACAGCTTGGTACCGGTCTGAGTAAGAACAACATCTTTTCCGTCTTTATTTTTTACAAGGTCACCCACAACAGTACTATGGGAATGTCCATCAATAAAAGCATCAATTCCGGTGGTATTCATGATAACATCGGTAGAACGCCAAGGAGCAGATTGCTCATCAAGTCCCAAATGCCCAACAGCGATAACATAATGCGCACCCTTCTTCTTCGCATCGTTAACCGCTTTCTGTACTGCATCATACAGCTCCTGTCCATTCTTGCCTTCTTTGAAACCATAGATGAAGTTCCCCTTGGCATCCTGGAAATAAGCAGGTGTGGACTTTGTAAAAGCTTCCGGTGTGGTAATACCAACAAAAGCTACCTTTGTTGCATTCTTGCCTTTTCCATAGGTAACCATGGTATAAGGCTTATAAACAAGCTTTTTCGTTTTTAAATTGGTAAAATTACTGGAAAGAACCTTGGCATCAAGCTTCTTCATCAGCTCCTGCATGCGTTCCATACCATAATCAAACTCATGATTTCCGGGTACCATTATGTCATACCCAACTTGATTCATAATGTCAACCAAGTACTGTCCCTGTGAAAGAGTACCGATTGCATCTCCTTGCACTGCATCGCCTGCATCAACAAGAGTTACATAATCCTTACCATACTCTTTCTCCATCTTGTCCTTATAGGCCGCAACACCGGCATAACCGATATTGGTGACGGTTCCGTCCGTGCCCACAACTTGATTTACACCATTGTGTACGTCATTCGTGTAAAGAATAACGATATTGCTGTGACTGACTGTCCTAGCAAGGGCAGTAGCACCACCCGGTAACAGGCCTAAGGCTAAAACCAGTACCAGTGTAAAGGAAAGAAACTTTTTACAAATTCTCTTCATAAATTGAACCTCCTATATTAAATTGGTTTGCTTTTCCATTATAACACTCGTCCTAGTGTATAACAAGATTTTTTAGCAAATTTTACAACTATTTTACCATATATTATACTTAAAATAGTTAAATTAACTAATAAAGAGCCAAAAAACACTGTGCGAACGGCAATCAATGTACAATATCAAAATAAACTGCAGATGAAAATTAATTTACCATTACACTATAATAAGTGCTATTCAAGATCAGAATTTATTATCTTATTTATCTTCAACAAAAGATTTTCCTTTACTTGATCTTCTTTTATTGACAATCCATCAATTTCAATAAAATAAAATAATTTATCTTTACTCAAATTTATTGAAAAGTAATCTTCTGATTCTACAATAAGCAGTTCATCAACATCATATTCACTTGCCTTTACATCTTTAATACTAGAGCCGTATAGATTTTTAATAATCTTAGTATTACTATTAAATAACTGTATGGCTCTTTTAGAATCTGGCTGTAAATTTACACTTGATGTAAGCTTAAATTCATTATCTTGCTCATCTTTCAAAATAACAAAATACATACAACTAAAGCCATTATTCTCAGTATTATTTTTGGTATAGGAATAATCCTTCCCATTCTTTAATGTCTTGATAATAAAATTATCTATATTTAAATCCTTTATATCATCAAAAGTAAAAACAAAACCTTTATCTTGATCGGTAAATTCAGCCTGTCTAACACATGCTGATAACATAATTATAATAAAAAGAAATATAATACATACAATAAATATCTTCTTCATTTACATACCTCTCCAAATCAGATAATAATAATGATAGTATTAGAATACTTTAAGGGAATTAGTCGTTCAACATCTCAGTTCTTCACATAGGCTTCTCAATATCTCAAGATATTGAATTGGTCTCCTGTTCGCATTCTTCACCATGGTGGTTATTATAAAAAATATAACAATGCTCAATGTCTGTAGGATTTATATATATATTTGCTTAATTATTAATGAAAGAAGTCTCTGAGTGGTTAGAACATGGGGATAAAACTACTACCTTGAACATCTAAACTCATATTGTTAATCAGAGTAAGCGTAATATGGCGAATAAATTAGGGGAACATTTTAGAAATGTTGACACATAATATTTATTTGAGACATATCAAGGATTAGTAAAGAACAAGGGCTTCAACACTTATCTTATAAGTGCTGAAACCCTTGTTTTCACGTACTGCAATCGAGGGGAACTTGAACCCCTACCCAGAAACCCGGACTAGATCCTTAGTCTATACCTTTATAGAATGGGTAAATAATACTTATTTAAAAGATAATGATGAGAAAATAAGTATTATAAGTATAGGTATATATCCGACAGAAAAACAAACAAAATTGCCTAAAATATATTATTGATGTTTATAATTACATCAGATATTATCGTCGTCTGTACATCGTACTAAGAGGTTATATCACAGTAAGTATTCCCTCAGCGTATTGTGTGCCGCCTTCCTCCAAGAACAACCTAAATTCGCCAGGTTCTAAAACAAATTTCATCTCATTATTCCACAAGGAGAGCTCTTCTACACCGAGTGTAAGCACACACTCCTTTTCCTCTCCTGCTCGTACAAATACCTTCTCGAAGGACTTTAATTCTTTTACTCTTCGCGTTGTGCTAGCCTGTTCATCATGAATAAATAGTTGAAGTACCGCATATGCATCCATCTTACCGAGATTTTTTACCGTAAAGTTAATCAACCCCCGTTCCTTATTTATCAGAGCAGACTGTAATATAGGCGATGGGAATCTTACATTGGTAATCTCAAATTGGGTATAGGAAAGTCCCCACCCAAAAGGATACAATGCTCCTGTCTCCTCATTCGGATAGTAAGGTTTTGGATATGAATTCTTCGGGTTATAATAACAAGGGAGTTGTCCTACACTTCTGGGCAATGAAGCCGGAAGACGACCGGATGGAGAGTACTTTCCTCTCAGAAGCTCTGCCAGGGCCTTCCCGCCCATCGGTCCTGGGTAAAAAGCGTACACCACATCACCGGATTTCTCAATGATCTCCGGTAATACATAAGGTCTTCCTGCTATGATTACCGATATCACTTGCTTTCCTGTATGAAACACAGCTTCTGCTAATTCCTCCTGTACTCCCGGTAACCGCAAAGAAACTGTATCCACACCCTCGCCGCAATCCATTTGCACTAGGTCATTCGGTACCGCCGCACCGTTGTTATCAAAAGTAACTCCTGCGAACCTGCTAGAGGAACCACCTAATGCCAGAATTACCACATCACATTTCTTTGCTGTTTCTATTGCGTTATCAATACCGGTTCTATCGTCTCCGCAAACTTGGCATCCCTGCGCATACAGCACGTTTTCTTTTCCGAACTCCTCCTGTAAGCCGCGCAACAGAGTAATTCCCTGACCCACCCGCTGTGCCGGAGTATAATCCCCTAGCTGATTGTACAGATTATCGGCATTGGGACCAATTACAGCGACTCGCAATCCCATTTTATTTAATGGTAAAATGGTTTGCTTTAGCAAAACAGCACTTTCTCGGGCCAAATCCAGACTCTCCGAATATTTCTTATAAGAAAATTCCTCTGGTTCTGATTCATTCAAATACGGGTGTTCAAATAATCCTCTTTCAAACTTCATTTCCAGCACCCGCAGAGCAGCCTGATTGACTTCTTGTTCTGTAATTAGCCCTCGTCCCACAGCCTCTTCAAGATGCGAAAACGCTTCATCCCAAAGACTGATATCTACTCCGGCTTTCAATGCCATAGCTCCCGAGGCTGCCGAATCTCCCGTCAACACATCTAGCCTGTCTATGGCAACGCCGTCCGCCATGACCATACCGGTAAAGCCCAGCTCTCCACGTAAAATATCCTGTAATAACTCCTTATTACCATGGCAGAATATACCATCAATCTCATTATATGCAGCCATTACACCTGCTACCTTTGCTTCACAGCAGGCTTTCATTGTAAGAAGATGTATTTCTCTTAACTCTCTTCCTCCGATTCTTGCAGCACTGGCATTGATTCCCCCCGTGGTCTCTCCCTGTGCACAAAAGTGCTTCGAAACCACCGGCACCCCTACCTCTTGGCAACCTGTTACCGCTTCTTTTGCCATAGATGCCGCAAGATAAGGGTCTTCAGAATAGCATTCTTCACTCCTTCCCCACCTAGGATCTCTTAGCACATCCAGCATAGAGATTAACGCGAAATCCGTCCCCAACTCCTTCATCTGTTTACCACATACACGATAAGCTTTTCTGATCAACTCCGGGTTCCAGGTAGCTCCCATAGCCAGATTCACCGGTAGCAAATAGCCATCCAAGGCCTGATGTCCATGAGGACACTCTGTACTCAACAGCATCGGGATACTGAAGCGTGAATGTTCAATCACATAGCGCTGAACAAGATTATATGCCTTCTTCATATAAGTCCCATACAGTCCCGACTCAAAATCTCTTTGTGACCATGGGTCGGCTCGATATAAGCCATAAAGCACACCCAGCCCACCATGTTTCCCCACTTCTTCTTTCAGTTCATCCGTGAGGGAGATATCATCTCCATGTCTTTCATAGACAGAAAATCCCAACAACCTTTGATTAATCTGCCCTACCTTTTCCTGTAATGTCATCCGCGAGAGCAAATCATTGGCTCGTTCTCGTGGTGATTTCGTTGCATCTTGATACATCATCATATTCTCTCTCCTCGTATGCTGTACACCCGTCAAAACAATAGAAAGCATTCTTCACGAACTTTCTATTGTCATAAATTATAGGCGCGAGCTGATGTGCCCGCGCCTAACAAACAGCAATTCTGATTATATGTTTATTTTATTACATCCGGATTAGCTTCTACATAAGCTCTGAACTGTTTACGGTATTCCTCCAGATATGCATCCAATCCGGCCGCCTTTAACTTTGCAATCGCATTATCAATATTCTCCTCGTAAGAAACCATGCCTACCTTAATCGGATAAATGGATGAAATGATTTCAGTCTGAAGATTAGTCAATTCTGCTTCCACATTTGACGCATCAAAGATGAATCCGGCTACAGGGGATACAACGATATTGTCAGCTTTGTAGGTCATGTATTCGATATGATTTTCAGGTGTATCCTCTGCATAGCGCATATACGGTAAATAACCTGTCATCCATGTATCCATAAAGTAAAGAGCGTTGCCATCCTCACCCCGAATCACTTCCATTCTGTCATCACCAACGGCCTTATAATGTGTACCCTCAATACCATAGTGGAACAAATCATGATTTTCCTTGCTTTCATACAGCCAGTTTAAAAACATCAAACCAGCCTCCGGATTCTCAGCAGTAGAAGAAATTGCATTCAGGTTCTGGCAGTAGGTATAGAGCATCTCAGGCTTTTCAGGATTCATTCTGAACCAATCAACATCAACATTCTCTAAATCAGTGTTTTTCATAATTGTTGCACCTTGATACGGATCAAACGTCTGAGATGGTAACAAAGCACCTTGATCAGCGGAACTATACTTTACCTGAGAGTCCATATTCAGTATATCAGGGTTAATCAGACCTTCCTTATACATTTTGTAATATGTATCAGCATCCTTCTTGAATTCCTCAGACTCATAGTAGGAATCAATTGTACCATCCTGACGAACCAAAACGATTCCAAGGCTGTTTTCTACATAGAACGGATATGTATCATATGTTCTGTGAAGCCAATGTGCTGTATCCTGATTCTGGTGGAACCAATGATATGCCTTTATTCCTGTCTCATCCAGAATGTAGTCCTGAGACTTCTTCATCAGATCAATCACATCATCAACACTGTCACTCGGGAATTCGTCATATCCAACCGCTCTCATAACATCCGCACGCAGATTAAGTCTGGACATTGCATTGTCAAAGGATATCCATGTACATGGCACAGCATAATGTTTCCCATTGTAAAGCGTGCCCTGCCATTGCTCCTTCGTGAATTTGGATACCAGATTCGGATACTTATCAAAATACTCGTCTATGGGGATTATTGCATCCATCCCCGCAATAGAAGACAAATTCTTAACATCCTGCATAACATGCAGTAGCTCGAATTCTTCCCCTGTAGTCAGCATCAGATTCAGTTTCTCCGTATAGGAATCCCAGGGGATACGGGTCACAGAAACCTCAATATTAACTCCGTCTGCTTGTAATTTCTTATTGACAGCTGCAATGGCAGTATCATAATCTGCAGGCAATGTACCTGGCTGTACGATACGACATTTAAGTAATTTGCCGTCATCTTTCGAGGCTTCAACATCCTCTGATGTTGTACTGTCATCTACCGGATTTGTCGTAGCTTTTTCTTCAGTACTGTTTTCCTTGCTTCCACTGCAACCCGCCAGCGCAGCTATCCCCAATACGAATACTAGAAGCAGACACATGATTTTTTTTGCATGTTTCATCTTTACCTCTCCTTTATAAAATAATTTTATATGTTAAACGGGCTTCCCCCCCGTATTAACCAGTTGTAAGTGATGGATCTTACTCCTTGACTGCCCCGATAACCATACCCTTGACAAAATACTTTTGGAGAAATGGATATAGTAGAATGATTGGCCCCATAGTTACTACAGACGTAGCCATCTTGAAGCTCTCCTGTGGAGAACCGTTGCGAACTGCTCCTTGGGCGACTTTTGACATCGCAGTAATTTCTGATTGTATCTTCAGAAGCAGCATCTGTAATGTATAGAAATTTCGATCATTGACCAGCATCACCGCATTGAAATAATTGTTCCAATAACCAATCGCATAAAACAAAGCAATCGTTGCCAATACCGGAACACAAATAGGGAAATAGATTTTGAAGGCAATACGCACTTCTCCTGCACCATCAATTCGAGCTGATTCATTCAATGCATCCGGAACTCCACGTACAAAGTTGCGAACCAAAAACATATTGAAGGGTGAAAACATCAGAGAAGGTACAATCAATGCCCAGATATTATCATAGCAACCTATTTTTTTAGAAATCATATACCATGGTACCAATCCAGCTGAAAACACCATGGTGATATAAAAGTACAAGGATAACCCATTGCGGTACCGACATCGCTTGTTGGCCAGAGTATATCCTGCGCTAAAGGTGATAATCGATGCAATACAGGTCCCTACCAACGTTGCAATTGCTGTGACTACATAAGCTCTTGGTACAGAAGAAGCGGATGAAAATAATACTTTATATGCTTGTAGTGACCATATCAAGGGAAAATAAGAGTAACCATTAACAGTAATGGACTTTTCATCCGTAAAGGAAACAATAATAACGAGGATGAAGGGTAACAGACAGCATAGAGCCATAAATGTTATCAAAAGGTAGATTGTATACTTTCCGATTCGATCTCCTATATAGGTCTTTATCTTTGCATTACCTTTTTTCCGAAAATTTGATACCATATTAATATCCCTCCTCATTTTATTAGAACAATGCGCCATGTGGAAATCTCTTGCGCACAATCCAATTGGATGTAAATACCAGAACGAAGCCAACAACAGACTGGTATAAGCCAATTGCCATGGTCAGACTGGGATCGCCTGTATTTTTAAAGGTTCTGTACACATAGGTATCAATCACTTCTGCGATAGGCATCAATGAACTGTTATCTCTGATAATTGCGTACATCATGCCAAAATCTCCGTAAAATATGCGTCCGATGGACATCAAAGTCATAATACAAATGGTAGACATCAGAAGAGGCAATGTTATATAGCGAATACATTTCAAAGGACCTGCTCCGTCAATGGCTGCTGCCTCATATAGGCCTTCATCAATACCAGTAATGGCAGCCAAATATATAATGGCATTATAACCCGTCGTTTTCCAGATATTAAGTACCAATAAAATCGGATACCAGTATTTCGGATTGGAATAAAAATTTACTCTTTGCCCTCCCATAGAGGATATCAAATTATTAATAAGTCCATTTTCCGTTCCCAATAGTCCTTGAAGCATATAGCTGACGATAACCCATGATATAAAGAAGGGAAACAACATAGAAGACTGGGTTATCTTCAAATATTTTTTTGCCTTAACCTCGTTCAGTATAATGGCAAGAGCCACAGCACAAACAGTTCCCACAATCAAAAACAACACATTGATCACCAGAGTGTTCCGAGTGACAGTCCACGCCCAACTGGATTTGAAAAAGTACTCGAAATTCCGCAACCCGGCAAACTCACTGAAAATACCCTTTTTGTAATTGAACTTTTCAAACGCAATCACCAAATAAGGCAATGCCATATATGAAAATACAAAAGAATATATCACAGCCGGTAATGCAAGCATATACAGAAATCTTTTTTCCCATAGTTCTTTAAACATTTTACCCTTACGTTCGGTCTTTGTTTTTACAAGCTTGTTCATAAGACTTTATCAATCCTTTCGTTTGTGCATCTCATCGTCATTATAGGTATCGATGCCAAACACTGTAAACTGCTATTTCTCGCTATTACTACAGAAATTAGCTTTCTCCGAATAAGTGCTCTCTTAATAAACACTATAAAAATTTCGATTTTCTCCACTCATCCGTCTTTCATCTTGATGTACCTTGTTTTTCTGCTTTATTATTGCTACACTGAGCTTAATCATTTCTGTAAAATCTGATATTGGGGGATTTGATTTATGAGAAAACGAAAAACAGAAAAACTTGGTCAGAAATATTTGAGAGCCTTCTTTTTGGTTGTTTTATCAATAGATTTATTGGTTACTATCACCTTTTATCTGCTGTATAGCCGTGTTCAAATCTCCAAAACAAGGGACTATTCCATCTCTCAATTGGAACAGGTATGCGTAGCTACCGATATTCTGTACGAATCTCTTCAGGCTGTAGTGAACCAGGTCCGTACTGACACGGATACCGTAACCTTTTTCTGCAGTTCACAGATGAACCGGTTACAGGAAGCAAGAGTCGGAGGAAAAATACGCTCTATTTGCACTGCCAATCCATATTTGCGATATATCACGTTATACAACAGTGCCACAAACCGTTTTGTATCCAGTGCATATGCCGGTTATTCGGATGAAATGGATATTCAAACACTTTATGAACATCTTGACTATTTGCCGTATGTGTGTTTTTACCGCCCTATTGGGGCTGAATTTAACGTGCAGCAAAATAAGACAGCGATGGTGTACACATTTATATTTCGAATCGTCTTAACAGGTAACAACTCCCAAGATTTGGTCGTTTTAGATGTTCAGGATAGCTATTTTAATAAGGCTCTGGCACCTATTCGCACGTTAGGAAAACATCAGGAAATTGTTATTAAGGATGCACAAGGCAACACTATTTCTTCTGTTGTAGCAGCGCATGATCAAAACGGTTTCACTGTTCTATCAGAGCAATCTGAACCAGAGATCTTAACAGCTCACACCACAACAGCCCTCTCCGGTTCATTTTCCGGTTGGGAGAATAATATCCACAAATTTGTAACCTACGCTAACGCTCCCGGAACAGACTGGACTATCTATAACATATTACCTTATGGAACCGTTCTCGCAGGATTAGGATCCTTAACCGTCATTACAACTACCCTTACCGTGGGCACGCTGGCTTTTGGCTACTTTATTTCACGCAGAGTCAGTTCTTCTTTGTATACACCTATAAAAAATCTTTACGAAAGCTATGTTTCTAGTGATGCTCAGGAAAAGAAAGCGGATGAACTTGAACTTCTTAGTAATACTTTTTCTGAGATCTACTCCAAAGCAGATCAATTGGAGCAGGGATTGATTTCATCCTTTCAACAATCGAAAAATATGTACCTAAATTATTTGTTGTTTGGAGAGGAGGAGAAAGTGCGCTCAGTTCTCCCTGTCTATGAGCAGCTTAAAATCGACTTGAATTCGCCGTATTATGCAGTAATTCTCATAGAATGTGTACCTCAATCAAATCAAGAAGATATATTTCTTGGGTACTTCGCTTTGGAAAATATTACACGAGAGCTTCTTACGATAGACCGCACCATAGAGTTTATCTGCGTAGCAGAGTCCAAATTTGTAGTGTTGACTCCTTTGCAAAACCCAAAGATCTCCGAAAAAACACATCAAAATCTGGAAACCATCGCCACTGTCATGAATCAAAAATTCGGTATCGATACAACCATCTGTATAAGCAATATTACAGATTCATGGACTAACATCAACCTGATTTATGAACAGGCTTGTATCGCAATAAACTCTCGAAGTGCCAATCATTATGGTCATGTGTTCTTCTTCAATGAAACTCCGGAAGCTATGAACTATGACCTGTACTATAGTGACATGCACTCCAGATTGTCGGAATATGTTCGAACAGAAAATGTAAACGCCTGTGCAGAAGAGTTTAACCAAGCCTTAGCTACCCTGAACCATGTACCCTTTAAGACTGCAAAAACATATTTCCGACATACTCTTATGTCTGTCATGGATGATTTTTCAATTTCTTTCAAGCGAAATAGTGAAGATTTCATACGACTTATGGATCAATTAGATAGTATTGACAGATGTCAGAACGTGCAAAATTTAAGAGCAGTTTTTACTTGCTTTCTGAAGGACCTATGCAGTCACTTATCCTATGACCGTAAAAATCTCAATCATGATACGGTTCTTCGTGCAAAAGATTATATCGACCAAAACTACGCTAATCCCGATTTATCCCTAAATATGCTGGCTGAAAAATTCAATTTCTCTCCTGCATATCTCGGCAAGCTGTTTACATTAATCACAACCTACACCTTTAAGGACTATCTGACCAAGGTCAGAACCTCAAAAGCCGCTGAACTGTTATGTACTACTGACCGGCCTATCAGTAAAATCAGTGAAGAAGTAGGAATTTTGAATATCAACTATTTTTACTCCGTTTTCAAAAAATGCTATGGTGTAACTCCCTCTGCGTATCGAAAGAAAGCCTCCACCTGATCTGGCTGTTGGCAAAAAAACAGCTTCTCCTGATGATATTCTCATTTTCTTAAAGCGAGTGTATTCTATCTATATTCAGTAGAAGGGGCAGCGCGTACAGCGTTCACGCAACCAGGGGGATCAAGTCCCACCACACGAAAAAAGGAGCTAAGACTTACGTCTTAACTCCTACTTTTAACTGCAGTCGAGGGGACGTTGACCAAGGGGTTCAAGTCCCACTTTATTAAAAAAATAAGAACCATGACTTACGTCATGATTCTCATTTTTTAACTGCAGTCGAGGGGACTTGAACCCCTACCCAGAAACCCGGACTAGATCCTTAGTCTAGCGCGTATGCCAATTCCGCCACGACTGCAAACTCGATTGTTTTGTCCGCTTTCATATGAAGCGAACAATAGAGATTATACCAGAGTCAGTACACAATTGCAACACTTTTTTGAAAAATTCCATACAAATTGTTCGTGGCAGCTCTCCCATATTCCTCCACTCCTTCGGGTATGGAAATTAGGTATCCACAGATGTCACTGCTTCCACCGAAATATATGCTTCGCTCAGCATCTCACTGCTCCAACGAAGCATATATCGGATGGGTTCTATGGAATTATTTCTATTTCTTATAAAGTATTGCCCGATTTGCGTTTCCTCTGACAGGAGTCAAAGGCATCCCTCATTGCAGGGTTATTGATCAGCCTTCCCTGATAATCGAACCGTGAACCATGACAGGGGCAATCCCAGGTCAATTCATTCTGATTCCATTCTAAGCTACATCCCAGATGCGGACATTTGGTAGAGATAAAATAATACTTGTCCTCTGTCTTGCGATAGACACCGTACTTCTGGCCGCTTTTGTTGATGATGCCTGCTTGTCCGACCTTAATATCCTTCAGGCTGTCACGTGGTATCTTAAGATGCTCTGAGATCAGACTATTTGAGACCACACCCACATCCATAAGCATTTTCCTGCTGCCGGAGAACATCAATCGTCTGGGATAGAATACCTTGCGATATTCATTACTCCTACCCATAATCATATCACGAATGATCATCGCCGAGACCATAGAGCTGGACATACCCCACATATTAAAGCCGGTGGCTACATAGATATTCGGAGTGGACGCTGAATATCTGCCGATATACGGAACGGAATCCGGCGTCATACAGTCTTGGTTAGACCAGATGTATTTCACCTTTGCCTCCGGATAATAACGTCTTGCACTCTCCTCAATCCTTCGATAAGCATCCTTTGGCTTATATTCTCCCGATCTGTGATTGACGGCTCCGAATATGACGAGATCCTTGTAATTACGCAGAGAATATCCCTGAGGATCAGCGTCCAGATACATACCATCCAGTCGCTTATTCGATCCGGTATAACACCCCTCCAGAGCCGACAGATAATATCTCTCCTGATGCAGCCGCATAAAATAATAACCCGGCGCATTGATAAAGGGATAATGGGTTGCTACAACGATGGATTTTGCTCGGACGCATCCGCCCGCTGTTAAGATGGTACCATCGCTTCTCACCTCGGTGATTCTGGTATTCTCATAGATTGTCAGCTGATTCGCGATGGCATCCAAGAACTTCAACGGATGGAACTGTGCCTGTCGGTCAAAGCGGACCGCTGCTTTTACCGGGAAGGGTAGTGTGGTCTCCTTCGTGAATTCAGCCGGTAAGCCAAGCTTCTTTGCTGCTTCCACCTCCATATGGATTTTTATCTCATTCTCCTTGGAGTAGATGTAATTGGGCATAAATTCGAACTCACAATCAATATTCAACCGGCCTATGATCTCCTCATACATCTCAATCGCCTTCTGATTCGCCATGGCATATTCCCAGGCCCGTTCTTCCCCCTTATAGCTCAGAAGCTTATTATAAATCAGACCATGCTGAGAGGTAATCTTCGCTGTGGTATTCTTCGTCATACCACTTCCTACCTCACTGCACTCCAATACCACAACCGGTATTCCCTTCTCCTGTAACAGATAGGCGGTAAGGATTCCTGCCAGCCCGCCTCCAATAACTGCAACCTCTGTATTGATATTCTCCATCAGGGTAGGCCTTGTTATCTTAACATTACTCAGATCGTAACGGTATTCCTCCTGGACCCAGAGCGATTCACCTCGTTCCGTCCCTCCACGTACAGAGGTACCGTTTTCTTTCCATATTGTCTGCATTATTTTCACCTCAAGGCTAGATTTACCAAAATACTGATTTATTATTCAATATATCTACACCTCTTCTCTTCATACAGTTCAATCCATCCAAGTCAAATTTAGACTATGCTTTCCGAAGCACTTCGGTTTATTTTCAGAATGACATTTCCCTTTATCTGGATTATAATAGTTTCATTGATGCTATTTGATATTTTATAGCGATTGGGGGATGTTGGGATGGAGTATGATTGTTTAATTGTTGATGATGAGACGGCACTGGGAATGGCTACCTGCGAATATTTTCAGATGTTTGGCGTATCTGCTGCTTACGCGGCCAATTCTGCGGACTGTCTGGAATTTCTGCAGCACAATCAGGTGAAGTTAATATTACTGGATATCAATCTGGAGGGTGAGAGCGGCTTTGCCTTGTGCGTTAAGCTGAGACAGACCACCAATATTCCCATCCTGTTCATCAGCGCAAGGCAGAGTGAGGACGATGTACTGATTGCACTGAACATCGGTGGTGACGATTATATTCAGAAGCCTTATTCTCTAAGCATACTGCTTGCCAAAGTCCGTATCGTCCTAAAGCGTCAAAATGAGGCGCACGAAAGCCCTGCGCCTTCCGCCTCCGGTCTGGTTCTCGATGAGAACGCCATGAAGGTGTTCATTGACGGCAGGGAGGTTCGACTTAAGACGAAGGAATTCAAGCTGTTGCATTATCTATATCAGAATAAAAATAAGGTAATTCATAAGAAGGAGCTCTTCGACAATGTCTGGGGAGACGAGTTCTTCAGTGACGGAACGCTGAATGTACATATCCGCAAAATCAGAGAGAAGATAGAAAGAAACCCGAATGAACCGGAATATATCAAGACGGTCTGGGGTACGGGGTATCGATTAGACCTATGAAGCTACGATATCTGATTCTTCTGTTCAATATCAGTCTGTGTGCTGCACTTCTATATTTCGCGTTGCAGCTTAGTTCCCTGGAATATCACGCAGCTGACCTTCCCCTGGTCAATGATCGAATCCAAACCATAGAGGAGGGTCTAAGGGAGGGTCGCTCGGCCCAGTCTATTATGGAGGAATACGATTGTACGATCATCTACACCTCCTCACCTGATTATACTTCTACTTTGTATCACAGCATCGATAATGGTGACATTGTTCTGGATTACCTGGAGGGAGATCGGTTATTGGCGAAGATCATTTTTGAACGCCTTGATGATTCCCTATTATTAATAAAGAAACAGATACTACGAATCTCCGGCCTGCTGGTGGGGATCGTCCTATTTATCATGAACCTTGCTTTCCTTATGGTCTACCTAAGAATTCTTAGACCCTTTGAGCGGCTGAAGCGCTTCGCCACCAATATTTCCGTCGGCAATCTTGACATCCCTCTCTATATGCAGAAGGAGAACTATTTCGGTGCCTTTACCGAAAGCTTTGATATCCTGCGGGAGGAGCTAAAGAAGGCAAGAGAAAGCGAATATCAGGCGAACCGAAGCAAGAAGGAGCTGGTTGCCAGCCTGTCTCATGATATCAAGACTCCGGTAGCAACCATTAATGCGCTATGCGAGATATTGGAGATTAAGCTACTCCAGGATGAGAATCTGGAAAAGATCAAGACCATCCATCAGAAATCCAATATGATTGATCATCTGATCAGCAATATGTTCCATGCGACATTATCGGAGCTACAGGTATTAAAGGTAGAGAAATCAGAGGAGCCAAGCACCATACTTTCCGATATCCTTCAGGATATGGCGCAGATCCATCCCCTTGTGCTGCAAAATGAGCTTCCGGAGTGCCTGATTATCTGCGATAAGCTTCGGTTGATGCAGGTAATCGATAATCTTCTGAACAATTCCTCCAAATATGCAGGAACCCCAATACATATCACCTACCGGGAAATGAAGGATTTGTTACTAGTGGAAATAAGAGATTTCGGGACCGCCATCAAGGACGAGGATCTTCCCCTGGTCTGCGAGAAATTCTACCGTGGCAGCAATGCTTCCGAGAAGTCCGGCTCCGGGCTTGGATTGTATCTGGCAAAGCAATTCATGGAGGGTATGGATGGCAGCTTACTCTGTGAAAAAGACCATGGCTTTGTTGTTACACTTACCCTGCGAAAAGCCTCGTAACATTGATTCACTTACAAGGCTGTCTTTTCTCCGGTATGCTTGCCAATCATAGAATTAAGAAACGGATAAGGATTTAATAATAGTTCGGAAAAGACTCGTTAATAAATTCCATGCTATGATTACGTGTGTTAAGGCAAATGCTTTATCACACGTTTTTTAAAAATTAGGAGGAGTATAAGATGACTACTATATTAGAAACAAAGGATTTGTGCAAATCCTATTCCAATGGAAAACAAATGCAGCACGTACTTAAGAATCTGGATATAGAGATCCGACAGGGCGATTTTACAGTAATCATGGGGAGCTCCGGATCCGGTAAGTCCACCTTACTTTATGCTTTATCCGGTATGGATAAACCCTCTCTTGGTAAGATCTGCTTCCAGGGAACTGATATCTCCAAGCATACCAATGATCAACTTGCTATATTTCGCCGTAAGCATTGTGGCTTCGTATTCCAGCAGGTGCACTTAAATGATACTATGAGCATTCTGGATAACATCGTAATCTGCGGACTTCTGTTAAAGAGAAGCCGCGCTGAAGTGCTTCAGGCAGCAAAGGAGTTATTGGCTGCAGTCGGTTTGACACAAGACTGTTATCACAAATATCCGGCTCAGTTATCCGGTGGTGAAGCACAGAGGGTCGCTATCGTTCGTGCTCTGATTAACAAGCCTGAGATTGTCTTCGCCGATGAACCCACCGGAGCACTCAATTCCACGAACTCCACTCTCGTACTGGATATTCTCACAAAACTCAATGAGGAGGGGCAGAGTATTGTCATGGTTACTCATGACATCAAATCAGCGAGACGCGCTAACCGTGTGCTCTATCTGAGAGATGGTGTGATTGAGGCAGAACTGAATATGGGCAAATATGTGAAGAACGACCCGCAGCGCCATACTGCAATTCGTGAGTTTCTGGATCAAATGGGTTGGTAAAAGTGTTTTTGGCTGCATCAAGGATGCAGCACGTTAATTCGCATGAAAGGTTTGGTAATCTTTATGAAATTATATATGTTAGCAAAAAGCAGCTTAAAAAAGAATCGCAGCTCAGCGATTACCCTCCTATTCCTTATTATCACCGCCACCTTATTTCTATATATCGGCTTACATGTGTTATCTAATCTGGGGAGCTTCTTAGACAAGAAGCACGAAGACCTGAACGGAGCAGACTTTGTAACCTTCACACCGGAGATTTATACCGACTATATCACCGGCGTCCTTGGTGATATGGAGGAGACCTCATCGATCGAGTCGGAGAAAGCCATCGTCTATCACACATCCTCGATCCTCAACAAGAAGGTCCAAGAGAAAGCCCAAAGCATCGGTATCATCCTGATGAATGCCAAGACCCCCAGAGATATTCAGCAGATTAAGTTGATTGATGCTGTTGGAGCGATGACAGAGGACTCCATCATTGTTCCCTATTCTCTGAAATCCGTCCTCGGCTACCAGGTAGGGGATCCGATTGAGATAACCTTTCAGGAAAAAGTAGATACCTTTACTGTCTACGGTTTTTATGAAGATATCTTCTTCTCGACCACAGCCAATATCAGCTTCTATAAATGTTTTGTTTCTGAGGCCGGCTTTCAGAAGTTAAGCGATAGTGCAGCTGAGGTATCACGTTACTCCTGCATCAAAACCATACTGGAGGAGGGTGCCAGCTCCGGCGATTTTGAAGGCGAGTATATCAAGCAAGCCACCACAGATCAGGAATATGAATCCAATACCACCATTAATCTGAATTATGAATCCATGAAGATCGGTACAACCGTGACCATCAACATAATCATGATGATATTAGTCTTCTTTGCCGCACTTGTTATCATCATATCCATGGTGGTAATCCGGTTCACCGTTATTACACACATCGAAGAGGACATTAAAAATATCGGTTCCATGGAAGCCGTTGGTTTTACCAATCGAATGATCCAAAACTCCCTGATCCTGGAATTCCTGGTAATAACCGTAATCGGATTTCTGATTGGAATTCTAATCTCAGTGGTTTGCTCCGGTGCCGTAACCAATGTCATCTCTTCCTCCATCGGATTGAACTGGCATATGGAGCCCGGAATATTCAGTATGATTATAAGCTTTACCGCCATTACTCTGATGATCCTATTCATCACCATTAAGGTTACCAGACGTATTGCTAAGATTACTCCCTTGATGGCTTTAAGAAATGGAATCGATACCTATCATTTTGGTAAAAATCATTTTCCGCTGGAGAAGACCCGAGGTTATCTGCACCTGCTTCTTGGCTTCAAGCAAATCTTCAATAATAAGAAACAAAGTATCTCGGTCAGTATCATTGGCACCTTGATGTCCTTTACAATCGTATTTTCAATAGCGATGTATTTTAACTTTGTACAGGATGAGACTGCTTTCTTAAGACTGGTTGGGATGGAACGTCCAGATCTGGCTGTTGTATGCTATGATGAGAATTATGAGAAGGTATATGACATCGCAGCTGACACTGCCGGAGTCGCAAAATCCATACATTATACCAATCTTAGTCTGACGGTACAATACGGCGAGAAGGAGATCTCCACCAATAGCTTTATTTGCAATGATTATACTATGGTTGCTGTATCTACTATAATCGAAGGCAGATACCCCAAGCATGACAATGAGATCGCAATCAGTACGGTAAACCAAAGAAAACTGGGCGCCGAGATTGGAGATATTATCTATATCAAGTCCAATGACAAATCCTATGATTTTATGGTAGTCGGTATCACACAGCATATTAATAGCTTGGGTCAATCCATTTCGCTTACCGAAGAGGGTATGCTTCGCTGTAACAGCTCCTATGTCCCGGTATCTCTGTATCTCTATCTGGAGGAGAGTGTGAGCGCAAAAGATACCATAACACTTCTGGAGGGTTCCTTGGCAGAGTATAGCACCGATGTCTTAAATATGGAGGATATCTTCAAAACCACACTGTCCTCCATTACACAGTCCATCTCGATGATCTGTATTACCATCGGTGTTATAACCGCTTTCATTGTCGTACTGATCCTCTATTATCTGGTGAAGGTTAAGATTCTACGTGAGAAGAACCTGATCGGTATCAACAAAGCCCTGGGCTTCACCACCGGTCAACTGATCCTGCATAATAATGTAGCACTTGGCACCATTATATTGATCAGCACCTTACTTGGCAGTGCATTGGCGGTACTCACCATCAATCCGCTCTGCATCCTGATGCTTTCGGCAGCAGGAATTAGAAATGGCAGCTTCTTCATCCCGCCAAGTCTGATCGGTGTCTCTCTGATCGTGATGGAACTACTGACACTGATTACAACGACCTTAGTAAGTGTTCGTATCCGCAAGGTGAACCCAAGGGAGCTCATGGCCGATTAAGCTGATACGTAAAACCTGTTTCAAAATCTTAATAGAATGAGGTAAGAACAACAACATCCCTCACACACAGTGCATTATGGGATGCAGGTTATCCTTACCTCATTTAACTAATAACAATTTGAAACAGCTTTTTACATAAAAAACTCCCCGAGTAGGGCTCGAACCTACAACCCCACGGTTAACAGCCGTGTGCTCTACCATTGAGCTATCGAGGAATACATTAGCAATTTTAATACGTCACAGTGCTAATGTCAATACCTTTTGTATTAATTTTTTCTTGTTATTTCCTAATTAATTACCATATATTCGTACTACCCCCATCTAAGCCGGTATCATATAATAGTATCTACCGGGTAACCGGTACCTTAACTCTACGGAACAGGAGGGTTCGATATGTTAGAATGCGGAAGTGACACCTGCCCCTGTGTCATCAAGAAATGCGTGCGCTACGGTAATTGTGCAGAATGCATCGAACACCATAAGACACACAAAAAATACCCTGAGCCTTACTGCAAGCGACCCAGAAAAGAGAAGAAAGCAAAGGCTGCAACAACGTCATCTGAGGTGAAGAAATAATATTGTAGAAATATGTGTATGTAATTCGTACAACAATTTTATTTTTTAGTTGAAATAAAAAAGGCATTATGTTATAATCAAATTCGTTCCGTAGATATGGAACATCCTGCAGTTGTGGCGGAATTGGCATACGCGCTAGATTCAGGTTCTAGTCCGGGTTTCCGGGTAGGGGTTCAAGTCCCCTCAACTGCATAATGCGAGAATAACACTCGCATAGAAAAGAAGTTTATGACACAAGTCATAAACTTCTTCTTTTTATGCGTCGTGGTAGGTAACTCACCGGTCGGCTGGTCTATGAATGATTCGCCCAGTAATCAACAACCAATACTTTCTCAAGATAAGGACGTAATAGATCTCCAAAAGCCTGATGATCAGGGTGTGGAAGATATGCGTCACGATCTGCTTCATTATGAAAGGTCACAAAGAAACAATGGGTAAAGTCCTGGCTGAGTCCCTCCGGACTGACATTGGTGCCCCATTCTATTGACACAATTTGAGATATTTTATTTTTTAGCTCCAAAAAAGCTGCTTCTATACACGCAATGCTTTCTTTATTAACATCGTCATAGAATTTAAACAAAACAACATGTCTTAAGACTCTTTCTTCCATCATAAACTCCTCCGCTTCATAATTCCATTTCTTCCATTATATAATAACAATCCATGAAAAGTATACTTAAAACTTAAGTATTAACGATACCTTCCAGGTAGCTGTCCTCGCATATCCGGACGCTTCTTTACCTTTACCATCTTCTTTTCCAGCCTCTTTTCCTTCCACTTACCCATCTTCCTATCCTTCAGTTATTTCTCACAAGTATTGCTTCTGACATAACAAGTGGCATCTCACCTTACTATTTAATCCCTCCTACACATGCGCGGATTCCTCACTTATATGATGATAATCTCTATTCATTTATCGAATCAATACGAATATAATTCATGTTATTAAATACGAAACAAAAAGCTTATCCCAATCGCGAATACATAAATTGCAACTAGGATTAGGAGCGAGGTATAAGCAATAAGAAAAGGAGAAGAACCATGAGTATACCAAGACCGGAACACCCGTTTCCTCAAATGGAACGAAACAATTGGCTGAATCTAAACGGAGAATGGCAGTTTGAGTTTGATTTTGGAAGAAGCGGAAAAGACAGGCAATTATATCTGGAAAAATCCCTAAAGGATAAGATAATCGTACCCTTCTGCCCTGAGAGCGAGTTAAGCGGTGTCAATTATAAGGATTTCATTCCCGCTGTATGGTACAAAAGGAATCTGGTGATTACCAAGGAGCAGTTAAGCGGCCGCGTATTACTGCACTTTGGGGCGGTTGATTACAAAGCATATGTTTACATCAATGGAACAGAAGCCGGCACCCACCAGGGAGGATATGCTTCGTTTCAGCTAGATATAACCCCTTATGTCGTGGATGGAAACAACGATATCACCGTACTGGCCGAGGATGATACCAGGTCAGGTCTGCAACCCACCGGAAAACAAAGTAAAAGATATTACTCCTACGGCTGTGACTACACTAGAACTACCGGAATCTGGCAGACGGTATGGGTGGAATTTGTACCGGACAACTATATCCGAACCGTAAGATATTATCCTAATATTACTGAAGGACAGCTGACGATGACAGGAACTGTAACCGGGACTGGAACGCTGACTGCAGCTGCCTACTATGAAGGAAGAAAATGCGGTGAGGTATCCACAAGAACAGAGTATGGGAATTTCTCTGCTATACTTGCACTGGACGAGGTCCATCTGTGGGGCATTGGAGAAGGCAATCTCTACGATTTGGAACTAACCTTTGAACAGGATAAAGTAAAAAGCTACTTTGGTCTGAGAGAGATTACAATGGATGGGATGAAATGCATCCTGAATGGCAAATCGATCTTTCAGCGTCTGGTGTTGGATCAGGGCTTTTATCCGGATGGAATCTATACCGCACCCTCGGAGGAGGCATTGCTTCAGGATATCCGTTTATCCATGGACATGGGCTTTAATGGAGCCCGTCTGCATGAAAAGGTATTCGAAGCAAGATATCTGTATCATTGTGATAAATTAGGTTATCTTGTCTGGGGTGAGCATGCCAACTGGGGACTCGACTTATCAAATTCCGGCAGCTTACTCTCCTTCTTACCGGAATGGTTGGAGATCCTGGAACGTGATTTCAATCATCCGTCGATTATTGGTTGGTGCCCCTTTAATGAGACCTGGGATTATGATGGCAGAAAGCAGAATGATGAGATTATAAGAATTGTGTATCAAACTACAAAGCATTTTGATATAACCAGACCCTGTATCGATACCAGCGGTAATTTTCATGTGATGACTGACATCTTTGATCTGCACAATTATGACCAGGATGTTGAACTATTCAAATCCCATTATGAAGATTTTAAGACCGGTAGTGATCCTGTTGATTCTCTAAATCATAGACAGCACTACAAAAAAGGCTTACCGGTATTCATCAGTGAATATGGTGGTATCAAATGGGATGTTGAAGGAAGCTCAAATAGCTGGGGTTATGGTGAAGCGCCTAAAACACAGGAGGAATTCCTCGCTCGCTATGAAGGCTTGACCACAGCATTACTCGACCACCCCAACATCTTTGCCTTCTGTTATACACAGCTATATGATGTCGAGCAGGAAAAGAACGGATTATATACTTATGACAGAGTAGCCAAGTTCGATCCCGGTGTAATCAAAGCGATCAATTCCAAAAAGGCAGCGATAGAAGACTAAGCAGATATCTCCTAATCTCTTCACTGCCAACCAATTACCATATTACAGCTAAGGTGTCAAAAGTCAGTCAAATACGAGATTATCGAGCTTTTGACACCTTAATCTTCTTACTTAAAGTGTTCTTGCAAAAAAATCTTCAATCAGATCCAGTAGCTCCTGACTCCAGAAGTCTCCTTCATGGGGAGCTCCTTCCACACGGATTACCTCTGTATGTACACCACACTCACAAAGCTTGTCTGCCATGAGGGTGCACTGGTCATAGGGTACCAACTCATCCTTATCACCATGCATTAATAAGAAGGGAGGATACTGCTTCTCCGGGACTACCTTCTCCACCGGATTCATCATCGACATACGCTCTCGCTGTTCCTCTACGGTATCTCCCAGAAGGCGGATAAAAATGGAGGGTTGCCCGTTCTCATCCAATTCCGGTACGCCTTGTTTGAATAATTCAAACAAATCGGCAGGTCCAAAGCACTCCGCAACTGTTTTGACCGCATCGGAGTATTCACTATATTCCTTCGTTCTATAGAACGGATCATCTCCGGTCAGCCCCATCAATAGAGCTGTATTTCCACCGGAGGACGTTCCCCATATTCCAATCCGTTCCGGATCAATTCCGTATTTCGCTGCATTTTTTCTTAGGAAACGGATCCCTGTCTTCACATCCTCCAAAAATGCAGGTGCCTTATGATTCTCCACGGAGGAACGATGGGTCAAGGTCGCCACCACATATCCTTTCCTGGCGAACTCACCCAGCTGCGGCAATTCATAGCCCACATCCGGAAAGGTCCAGGCACTTCCCTGTACAAAGACGATACAAGGATACCTCTTATCCTCACCTGCTGCCCATGGCTGCAGAAGCTCCAACTTCAGTTCCACTCCAGTATCAGCGGAGTAGGTGATTCCTCCGATCCATCTTGCCAATCCGGTAAGCTCCGGATTATTCTTTATTACTGTAAACCTTGCTAATTCACCCATAATACCTCTTCCATCCTTTCTCATCACTCTTTTCCATATATTATAGCATTATCACATCCTACTGTATAGCTATCTCCAGATACCCCTATCCTTCAACTTTCTCCAATTATTTTGCCATCTATTGTCACTTTATATAGCTTATTGTCAGATTTTATGATAAAATCAAGAAAAGGAGGCGATCTGGTGAGTAAGGATTCTATTCGTGAGATGGATGAATATTTTGGTAATTTGGTCTCCCAATTACCTACAATTTTTTATGTGCTTGACCGGGATTGGAGGTTTCTAATCTCAGAGGGTCAAGGTCTCGAGAGAATTGGCCTACATCCCGGTCAGGTAGTCGGTCTGTCTGCCAAGGAGATGTATTCTGATTATCCCGATATTCTGGAGGCTATCGGAAAAGCGTTCTGTGGAGAGCATGTGATGTATCATCATACGATTGGCAGTACTCACCTGGAGAATTATGTCGCTCCCTATTGCAATATTGACGGTGAGATCGTAGGTGTCGTAGGCTCCACGGTAGATATAACCGCAAGAGTGAATTATGAGAATGATATCAAGAAATCCCGGGCTCTTCAGGAGGCAATGATGGAAAGTGTCCCCGGAATGATCTATATGTACAACGATCAGGGTGAGCTAATCCTGTGGAATCGTTGGCATGAAGTCATGACCGGTTACTCCGGTGAGGAGCTTTCTCATCGAAAGCTAATGGATTGGTATAAGGATGATCCGATCAGCCAGGAAAAAGTAACGGTTGGACTTGAGAAGGCGATGAGGGAAGGTTACGGTTATGCAGAGGCCAACCTGCAGTGTAAGGATGGCTCCACAATCCCTCTATACCTGACGGCACGCCCTCTGAAGCTGGAAGGCAAGGATTATTTTGTCGGGATGGGTGTTAATATTTCCTCCAGACTTGAAGTGGAGAAGCAGCTTATTGAACTAAATCACACGCTGGAGCTGAAGGTCGAAGATCGTACCCAGGAGCTGAAAGCAGTGAACGAGGACCTGACTGCCGTCAATGAAGAATTAACGGCGATGAATGAAGAATTAAGCGCCATGAATGAAGAAGTCTCAGCAATGAACGAGGAGCTGTCCACGACCAACGAGCAGCTTGTCAAGATGCAGAACTTCCTGGTAGAATCCGAGAAAATGGCAGCTCTGGGTGGGTTGGTCGCAGGTGTGGCTCACGAAGTGAATACACCGATTGGTGTCGGTCTGACTGCATCCTCCCATCTATCCGATATTGCCAAAGAGTTGATTACGCTCAATCAGTCAAAGCCTCTTACCGCCGAGGATATCATTCCTTTCTTAGAAGATATTGATAAGGCATCCCAGATTATATATAAGAATCTGAATCGCGCTGCCCACCTGATCCAAAGCTTCAAGCAACTGTCCGTAGACCAGTCAATGGAACCGAAGCGGGAATTTGAACTCGGTGCTTATATAGATGAAGTACTCGTCAGTCTCAGCCCTTCCTTGAAGAAGACTCAGATCAAGATTACAACCGATTGTCCGGAACCAATTACCATCAATGGCTATCCCGGATCCATCGCACAGATAATTACCAATCTGGTGATGAATTCCCTAAAGCATGCTTATCGTCCCGGTGATATCGGACATATACAGATTGTAACTACACACAATCATCCCATGATACAGATTGAATATTCGGATGATGGCTGTGGAATGGATGATTACACCCTAGGCAGGATCTATGAACCGTTCTTCACCACCAATCGTGCTGCCGGCGGAAGCGGTCTTGGCCTGTCCATCGTATACTCCATCATAACGCAGCAGTATGAAGGCACCATCCGATGCATCAGCCAACCAAACAAAGGCACTACTTTCATTATAAATATTAAGGGGGATGTGAAATGACGCAGATCAATCCTTGGAAGATATTAATTGTAGACGATGATACCGATATTCATGATATCACCGAAATGGCCCTGCGAAGATTAGTGTATGAGAATCGTCCCCTCACCTTTATTAATGCCTATTCTTCTTCTGAAGCGATTGCAAAACTCGAGCAGAATCCGGATATTGCGATTGCTCTCCTGGATGTCGTTATGGAGAAGGACACCTCCGGACTTGATCTGGTCAAGACGATTCGGGAAGAAATGAAGAACAGTAATATCCGTATTATCGTCCGAACCGGTAACCCGGGGCTTGCACCGGAAGAGAGTGTCACCTTGAATTATGACATTAATGATTACCGGGGTAAGACGGAGTTGACAGCGCAGAGTCTAAGAACCGCAGTGATTACTGCGCTTCGATCCTATATGGCATTGGTCACAATCAGCAATTTGAAACAAGAGATCGATGATACGCAGCGGGAGTTGATCTATGCACTCGGTGAGCTCGCCGAGTCAAGAAGTATCGAAAACAGTCAGCATGTTAAGCGGGTTGGATATATTTCCGCCTTTCTGGCTCAGAAGATCGGGTTCTCCCCTCATGGGGTTGAGATGATGCATCTGGCAGCTTCTATACATGATGTCGGCAAGCTGGCCATTGATGATAAGATCCTGAATAAGCCGGGCAAGCTTACTCCCGAGGAATTTGAGCAGATTAAGAACCATTGCCGCTATGGCTATGAGCTGCTAATGAATTCACAGCGTGAGCTCTTAAAGGAAGCCGCTATCATCGCTTATGAACACCATGAGAATTATGACGGAAGTGGTTATCCGAGAGGCCTTGCCGGGAATGACATCCATCTTTCCAGTCGTATCGTGGCATTAGTCGATGTCTTTGATGCATTAGCCACGAAGCGGGTCTATAAGGAAAAATGGCCACAGGATGAGATCATAGAATATATCCGCAGTCAGCGCGGCATCAAATTTGACCCATACATCGTGGACATATTCTTCGACCACATGGATGATATTAATAAAATAATAAATACCTATTCTTAAGTTCGTTGAAGTATAGGTATAATACGATACTTCCAGTTACTTAAGATAGGGGCAAAATACATGAAAGATAAAATAATAATTTTACTGGGTAGTCTTGTGTTAATGATTACCTTTTACGGATGCAGTGGGAAAAATACTTCCATCCCCTCCGGTGTAACCTCGGATTCGAATATCAGTGTAATCACTCTTGATCCGGCTGATCCAACCGAAATCAAAGAACCAGACAGCTCAAATACCGTCAACCAATTGGATGAAATAACATA
Organism: Bacillota bacterium; assembly: GCA_023421075.1. Lineage (GTDB taxonomy): Bacteria > Bacillota > Clostridia > Lachnospirales > Lachnospiraceae > Mobilitalea. The sequence continues at coordinate 102,530 of JAEZUM010000023.1, read as the reverse complement.
TGCTCAGGGTGATATCCCAAGATTATATATTACCACTTCGAATTATCAGAACAAACGAAATGCAGTTAATAATCTGGCCCTCGATAAATTTGTTACCGTCTGTTCCTGTGAAGCAGACAGTTTTCGTGCCTCCTATCTTGTGGACGGTAATACAGCCACCCGATGGGCTTCGGGCTATAAAGACGATGCCTCGTTTGTCATTGATCTCGGAGAAGCCAAAAAGTTTAGTTATATTATCTTAAACTGGGAAAGTGCTTATGGGAAAGAATATACCATCTCCGCCTCCGAGGATAATACAAACTGGACACCAATTCTTGAGGAGAAAAACGGATGCCCGCAGGTAAGGGAATATTCCTTCCAGGAGGTGACTGCGAGATACGTTAAATGGCAAGGTGTAAAGCGTGGCTCGGAGTATGGATACAGTATTTTTGAATTTGGGGTATATGCCGATGAGGCCTCAGCACAAGAAGTCCCGGTGACAAACGGCGCCTCCTATCCGTATCTAAATACTTTTTCAGAGGAGTACCAACCGGTTTCCATTGCAATTACCGATCGTATCGGTGGAAAAAACGAGTTAATCAACGATAACGAAGCAATCGTTTGTATCCGTGGTAACTCCACCGCATTGACGGATAAATTATCCTATAATTTCAAGCTTTCCTCCAAAAAGGATGTCCTTGGGCTTGGTGAAGGTAAAAAATGGTGCGTTCTGGCAAATCATTTTGATAAAACCATGCTAAGAAATAAAATCTCCTACGATTTTGCGGATAACCTGGGGTTACCCGTAAAACTGGAGACGGAATTTGTGGATTTGTATATCGATAATGTCTATGAAGGATTATACCTACTCACAGAACCGGTTTCCGATGGTAAGAATCGGGTTGATATTGATATCAATAACGGCGAATTTATCATCGAGCGATGTACCTATCGGGAAGATATCGCGAAGGAACTGTTTCAGTCCCCCATCTACAATCTGAACTTTGGCTTTAAAGCCCCTGATTACGAGGATATTACCGCGGATCAGAGAGATCAGATGATGATTTCTATAAGCAAAGCCGAGGAAGCAATTCAGTCCGGCAAGCAATCCGATATCGAGAAACTAATCGATCTGGATTCCTTTGCTGCCATGTACGTATTCGAGGAGCTATTTAAAAATATCGACTACTCCTTTGATTCAAATTATTTCTACATAAAGGGAGGTAAGCTTTACGCCGGACCCATCTGGGATATGGATCTTTCGATGGGTAATGTCTCCTCTATTTACGAGTTTGAATCCTATTATAAATATAATAATTCCATACAGAACGGAGTCACTTATGGGAATGGCTCCGGTGATAGTACGGAAGGTCTATGGGCTTTGGCCGATTGGTATGAGGCTCTGTTGAAGTATGACTTTTTTGAACGGCTTGTAGCCGCTAAGTTCGACCTGGCAGAAGCTCCCTTTGAGCAGCTTTATACCAGGGACGGAGTGATTGATCAGCTTGTTAATCAGTACGAGACGGCACTTCTGCGAAATTATGACAGAACCTATTGGGATTTAACCAATGTCTATAGTAAATATGAACGCGAAACGCCGGATGATACCTACCTAGCCAATGTGGAATACCTTAAGAGCTGGCTTGAGAAAAGAAAGAAATGGTTATACAAAAACAGATAAGATTCTCTAAACCTCCATTTATAATGATGGAGGTTTTTCATTTTTACCCCAATCATGGCACATTTGAGCATATTGTGACATAAATGGTTACGATTTTAGAAAATTTTTTCTAGTAAATTAGTCTCAGAAGATGTATAATGTATAATAATGAAACAAATATATCTTTCACATCAGATAATCTGGTAAAAACACAGAAAAAGCCTATTTGTCTCACTATTGAAATAAAACATATAATGTTATATTATATAAAAGATTGGTTTTAAGGGAATAATGTCGGCAAACTTATTGAAAAATAAGGACGCAAAGCCAGAGCCTGGTGAGAGTGAGCTATTTGATATCCTCCTCTTATGGCAGTTCGGTTGCAACTAGCGTGTACGATCGGTACATTTTAGTTGCTTTTTTATTCATTCTCCATGATGCAGCTTACTTTCACTTGTACCAATATGATTATCCGGGAGGCAAGCTTTCGTGAATACAAATACTAAAATTCAACAGCTACAAAACAGTTTATATCAGCTTGCTAAGAACGATGCTCTGAAGCTTCCCGACCTTTATAGCAAGGTTTATCAGTCCTTTGTTCTTCAGGAGGCCTGGGATCGAGTTAAAGTGGGTAAGGGAAATGATCGACTGGGGACTCACGTACTACGTAAGGTTGCAGCCTATGGATTAGACCGATTGTTTCAAGAGCTTCAGACAGACCTTCAATTTGAAGCCTACCGAATAAGACCCGTTGGACAGGAAGCTTTTGATCCCGACATTGCCATGGCCAAGAATCGTATTCTTCAAATGGCAATTAAAATCATCCTTTATCCGATTTTTAAGGTTGAATTCCGCAACAACTCCCAGGCGTATCGTTCCAGACGGGAATTTATGATTGCCTTGGAGGAACTCCGTAATACCTTCCACAACAAGGAATATTACATAATTAAAGCACATATCAAATCCGGTTATGACAGTATCAATCCAGCGAAACTCCTGAGGTTTGTGGAACAGCGAATCAGCGATCAGGAGCTTCTACATCTTATCGAGCAATTAACAATCTCCGGAACAATCTATAATGACGATGAAAGACGAGCCCACTATGGTATCGATACAGACTCTGCCTTATCTTCTCTTTTGGCACGAATCTATTACCATCATCTGGACAAAGCCTGGAACAGATACCCGATCACCTGGGGTAACTGGCTGCGATATAATAAGGAAATATTTATTATTTGCCCAAATGAGGAACATGTAGTACAAGCCTTTGGGTTACTGCAGGCCATCCTTGAAGAGCTGGAACTGGATCTGGATATTGCACAAACAAAAGTTGAGCATATTCCTTTCATCAAGCCCATGGCTCCTCCGATTCAGCTTATACAAAAAGACGATCTGCCGGTGCTCCATCCGGAAGAAGCGGACATCCTGACCTCCTCTGACAAGGCAGAAGAATATATCCCTGCACAGGTGGTAACGGAGCGTTTGTCAGGCAGCTTTTGTGGCTATAAGTACCGCTTCAGTTTATATGCAGCACATTCTAATGTGAATAACAGTGAAGAGAATATCCATTTCCATACCTTCACGATCACATTATATGTCCATGCCGGAAGTAGTATTGATAATAACTACGGCATAGAAAAAACGATTCAGGAATGGCTCAAACCATTTCAGGGAAAGCAGTTAGCAAGAACCAATTTATTCCTCGGAAGAACTACTACGATTGAGGGCATCGGAGACACCTTATTTGATCCGTTGTATGACTTGATTCATCAGTTAGGGTATGAGCTTATTAAGCTTTCTATATCCGAGAATCCGATTCGTATATATTCTGTTTCCAATAAAAGACTGGACAGCAGCGTCAACCAGATTAGGGGGATTTCACTGGACTGCATCCCGATTATCAATCTTGAGGATACCGATGAGGAATCTGTGATCCCTCCGTTGACGGAACCGACACCTCTGACCAAACCGGAGACAGAAGAACCACTTGTAGCAGCAACAGCTCTGGCAGATGACTCCGAACTGACCTATGAGGAGGAATATCTGAAGGAAGTTGCGATCGCTTTGGAAGAAGAGGAAGAGACTCCCCCTAAGCCGGTAGATGATCTCTCCTTGCGCAAGCCGAATTTTTGGATTGTTCTTCTGAAATGTATTGTCGGCCTAGGCTGCTTTGCCGCATTGGCTATGGTCGTTATGTATGTTGTAAAGGATAGCGGAAGATATCCGCAGGGCTCCGATACCTTTTGTCATCTTTACCGGGCAGACCTTCTCTTAAAGAATATACAGTCAGGGAATTGGTTTCCCCTATATGACAGCACCTGGTACAATGGTGTAGAAATCATGAGATATTGGGGGCCTCTCCCCTTATATATTCTGGCCGGACTGGAATGGATCATCGGAACAAGTGTCTTAGATGCTTATGTACTATTTCTTGGTGTACTCTTAGTCATCGGAGGCTGTGGCTGGCTTCTATGGGGTATCCGGTATCGCAGAATTGGGTTATCCGTAGCTATCGGACTTCTCTGGTTCTTTATGCCAGAGAACATGCGCGTCGTGATTTTAGAAGGTAATCTCCCAAGAGGTGTAATCAATGCTTTACTGCCCTTCTTCTTCTATTTTATTTGGAGCGTGATGGCTGAGAAAAAGAAGAACGCCATCTTCTCTCTGATTTTTGTAACCTCATTAATCACCTTGTGTCATTTGGGTATTACGCTGATGTTGATTGCCTCAATGGTAATCTTTACTATATTCCATTCCACCTTAAATCATACGCCTCGCAGCTCCCTTGGTGCTCTGAGCGCATGTATATCCGGTGTTCTTCTCGCCGGTCTCTGGGTGGTCCCGGCCTTAATTGGCGGAGCAGCCAGTGGCTCCTCTACCAACCAGGTAATGAAATTTTTCTTTGAAAGTGCTTTTGTATCCTTGAATCCGTTTACCAGAATTAACGGAGATATGTTATCCTTTTATTTCGGGCTCTCCGTATTTATGATCTGTATCTTAGGTATGCTTTTAGGCCCGAAGTCTTCAAAAGCCGGATTTATAACTGCCTTGATTTTGCTGATTTGTACCACCAAATCCGTATATGAATTGTTTGTAAAGTTACCCTTCAGTCAATTCTTATGGATGATACGCTTTATCCCCATCGGGTTGGCGGCCGCAATGGTTTCTTTTCTTCTATGGAAGGGATTGAAGAAATGGGTTGTCCTTGTCCTTGTCCTACTGCTGGCTGCAGACTGTGCCACCTCCTTTCAAAATATCTACTTCCCCCCGGAATACAGGGTTGATAATGTACAGGCAGGTCTGGATCAGAGAGCGGATGAGGCATTGATCACAAGTGCGAAGGCTATCACAAAGCAGAGAACAGCTCTTATGGATTTGAGCGAATACGGCTCCTTTGCTCCTTACTATATAACAGGTGTCGGGAAATCGGTGAATTATACCTTCGGAGCCGGTTGGGAAGGAGCAGGCACTGCATCCAATATCGTTAATCTGAATGGATCTGTGGAAAGCGGATGGTATGTATATTTGTTTGACAGAGCATTAGAACTCGGAAATGATACGGTATTAATCCCAATCGATAACCTGAAAGGAAAAGCGAAGGACATCGAGAGACTGCTTGAGGCCGCTGATACTTTAGGATATTATCCGGTTACACGCAACGAAACCAGTATCTTATTCCAAAAGGATACACCGGAGCAATTTGGCGTCATTACCAAGTATAAGGACATTGCCATTGGGGAATCCGCTTCCAGTATTGCTATGATATTCCCTGGTTTTGAAGAAGGCTCCAGGAACAACATCAATGAATATTCGTACGAAGAATTAAGCAAGTACCGTACTATATACCTGTCCGGATTTACTTATCGAGACAAAACCGAAGCAGAGACACTGTTATTAAAACTGGCAGAGAGCGGTGTAACGATCTATATTGATATGAACCGCATCCCCATGGATAAGGTCAAGAAATCCATGGAGCTGTTTGGTATCGTGTCACAGAACATATCCTTTTCCGAAAGCTTTCCTGTTTTCTCCTATCAGGGAAACAATTACGCAAGCCTTGACTTCTTATATAATGTCGGTGACTGGAATACGGTTTATCTCCTGGGACTTGAGCAGGTTGACGGAAGCTGTGATATGACGAGTAAGATTTTGCCCTTCCTTGGTACTGCCAAAAATGAGAACCTTCATTTTATCGGCCTGAACATTGTGTATTATCTACAGATGACCCGGGATGCCGAGATTAAGAAGCTGGTGGAAGAAATCTTCAAAATGAAGGAAACGGATGTACCGGAACGAGAATTGGTACCGATTGATATAGAGAAAAGGGATAACCAAATCACTATCACCTCAGAGTATGATCAGGTTAATACTACCCTTTCCTATATTGATATTTTCCAAAGCAATCAAACGATACAAACCTCTCATAATTTAATCACGGTAGATTCAGGTACTACCGTACTAGATATCAAGTATCCGCATACAAAGAAGGGATTACTCGTTACAGCAATCGGCTTACTACTTGCTGTATTGACTTATATGGGAATGAGAAATGTGAAGGAGCGTGAGAATCATGAAGAAGCAAATGGATAAGAATCAAGTTAAAAAGCTACTGGCTATTCCGGTTATGATCACAATGATGAGCCTGTCTCTTCACGGCTTAGCATATGCCAATCAGCCATCTGATGCAGCGGTATCCGAAGCACCGGCCCCGGAAACTGAAACGCAAACATCTGAAACGCAGGTATCTGATACATTGTTGCCTGAGACACCCTCATCCAAAGCACAAGCAACTGAAGCACCGGCACCGGAATTGCCCGTAGGTGAAGTACCGGAATTTGAAGTACAGTCACCTGACGCTAAGGCATTTGATGCGCAGGCGTTTGAAGCACAGGGGTTGAATGCAGTCACCAGCAGCATCACGATTGACGGATATTATGATGACTGGGAAGACATGCCCATGGGTAAATTGACCTGGAATAATAACAATGGCAATGCTCACCATGATGTTTCTTTCATTAAGGATGATAATTATATCTATATCTACCTTGGGATGCATCCGAGCTATCAGAGTCCGATTCCGATCTATTCCATTTATCTAACCGTGAATAATCAGACCTGTCAGTTATTTCTGGCATATGCGAATGACCAGAATACACCGGATTGGAGCCGCCCTGTCAATTTATCCACAAAGGGAACGTATCTTAATCTTCACCCTTTTACCTATTACCCCAATAATTCTCTGGGAGATGCCGCTGTCACCGTATCGAAGGGAAATCCAAATGATAAGCTGGAGATACGAATTAATATCAATGACCTGGAAAAGGTTATGGGTTTGAAAGAAGGTACTGTAAATAGCGGTTCTCAGCTCGAGCTTCGTATGCCAAATGTCGGAGGCGGATCCATTCAGCTTCTCGGTACCTCAACCGGAACTATTCTTGGCATACTATTATGCATCGGAATTGTAGTCGCTGTGAAATTGCGCCGGTCCCATAAGGCGAGGTTAGCATAATGAATTGGTTGGCAATCATAAGTTTTATCCTTTGGCTATACCTGTTAACGGTGTTTCATCGGGGCAAAATGCACTTTTTTAAATACCTGTGGGGCAGTGTCGGTGTCTTTATCTTCATGTGTATTTTCATACAACCGACGTTGTCTGAAATTTTAAAACAATATGTAACCTCTGTTGTCGGAATACTAGGTAAATTAACCGGCTTATGTGAGGCCTTCTATGAATTAAGTATCGTATTTATACCAAAGCAAAGTGCTCTTACTGCAGTATCTCTGTATATCGATTACGAGTGCTCGGGAATCATAGAAATGATGGCGTTCGTTTCTCTGCTTATCTTCTATCAGGTGTACGATATGGGTCAAAGAATTATTATCAGCTTTGTCGGATGTGTTAGTATCTTTATTTTTAACGTAATCCGCATCATGATAATCTGTGCGGTTATCTATCAATTCGGCAGCGGTTCCTATTATATCGCGCACACAATACTTGGTAGACTGGTTTTTTATGTACTTACCATAATTCTATATTACTATGTCTTTACAAGACAGCAGATTATCAAACAGAAAATCGGAGGTTTTCACTATGCAGAGCATAATGAGAATGCTGGCGAGTGAAATCATATTTTGGACTGCATGGATCATAATCCCTTTAATCATGGAGATTATTCCTGCTGCATTTGGATTCCTGGTTTTACTCAAAAAGCAAAATAAATACAGCAAAGATCCGGTACTTAAGTATTTCCCGGAGATTACCGTAATTGTTCCGGTATATAATTCTGCTGACACCCTGGAAATATGCATTCGCTCAATATTAGAATCAACCTATCCTGCGGATCAGATCGAGGTTCTCCTGGTGAACAACGGAAGCAAGGATAATAGCTTTGATATTTTCAAACAATATCAGGAGACACACCCCGGGATCAACCTAAAATGGATGAATGCCAGACAGGGCAAATCAAAAGCTCTTAACATGGCTCTGTTCAACAGCGAGGGTAAGTACATCATTCACCTGGACAGTGACGGAATATTGCACGAGGATGCATTACTTAACCTGATTACCCGGTTTGAGGCTCATGAAGACATTCATTGTATGACAGGCTCCATCCTTACGAACCCTGAGGCAATTAACGCTTCTAAGGCCGGCTTGATGAAAATCGTTAAAAAGATTGAGTTCTTAGAGTATGCCCAGGCCTTCTTAGCCGGTCGTAACTTTGAAGCAGAAATGGATAATATCTTTACGATGTCCGGTGCCTTTTCGTCCTTCCGCAAGTCAACCATTTTAAAGACACAGCTTTATAACACAGAGACCGTCTGTGAGGATACCCATGTTACCTTTCAGGTTCGTAATTTGTTAAAAAAGAAGATAGACATCTGCGAGCGAGCCATCTTTTTTGTAGATCCTATCCCCAGTCTGGACACCTTATATGTCCAAAGACAGCGTTGGCAAAGAGGTGAAATTGAGGTAGCCCATATGTTTCCCAAGAAAATCAGTGTAATCAAAGGATTTTTCACGGATATGATGTCCCGACTCATCCTATTTGATCATACCTTTGCTTTTCCTCGGATGATATGGTACTTTGCTCTGATCTGTCTTGCTTTTATGAACTATCCCTTTGCTTTTGTTATAGAATCTGTCATCATCATTTACATTTTGTATACGATTTCAACCTTATTGTATTATTTGAATGTATGCCAATATCTAAGCTGGGATAAAGAATTAAGGCGATTCTATCAGAGAAAGATCGCCTACGTTCTTCTTCTTCCGATCTTCAACTTCATCGTTTACTGGTTTCGAATGGCAGGAATTATTAACAGCATTAAAGGGGTCAGTACCTGGAGGACGAAGACCTTCAAGGAAGAGCAGGAGCAATGTAAGGCCATCGTACGCAATGATTTTAGAGCCATCCTTCGTATTCTTAATCATGTGAAGTTATTTATATCCACCAAATAGCAAGAGCTGTAAAGAATAAAAGATATCACAAACAGAACGAGAATGCCGCATTCTCAAAGCTTTGCCAGCATTACTGTATATATGCTGATTTTTTGACATACATGGAGATTGATATGCTAAACAGCAAGAGAAAAAAAAGAATAGTGACTGCCGCATCTTCCAGTATTTTGTGTTTGATATTAATCCTATTAATATTCTATGTATTTCAACTAGCAATAGATAAGAATATTAGTATTTATCAGGAGAATCAGAAGCTGCTATCCTCATCAATGCTATATAATGCAGCATCGCAGGCGAATAATGATAGTGATATTATCTCAACTCTGACCTCATACATTAAGTCTGAATATCCTACCTCCTCAAGTGTATATTGCATTATCACTAAGAATAATCAGATTGCATTTTATAAGGATGATAACACAACTACCCTACTGATTGATGAGCCGATCGAGGATTATCTGCAGAACGATATTTCGTTAAGAGACAATCAGAAATATCTTCTGTCAAAAGCAGAAATACAGTATAATGATGATACGTACTCACTGATCCTCTGTACAAAAGAGACTTATTATCTTAAGAAGATTAAGTTGTTGGAAATCAGGCTTTATTGCATGGGCTTCTTCTTTCTGTATGGTGCTATGATGATTGTAATTCTGCTTCTTCATCTTTACAAATTAACGGGTGAGGAGAAAAATAACAGCATACTAAAAAATGAGATCCGAAAGAACAGGCAACTCATTGAGCTTCTGGAGAATGACAAAAACAGGCATTACGTGAATTCCGAAAAGGAATTCTCCTTCTATAACCGATCAATCATCGAAGAGGTAGTTGTCGGTATGACGAAGGAGGAATTAAAGAAGTGTATTCAGATTGACATTTTTGTAGAAAATCCGAAAATGGAGCATTATATTTTTATTACTGCTATCTTAGGTCGTATCAAAGGAGATAACAGCATCGCAAGCTACTGGGATAAGAATCAGTTTAAGATCTTATTACTCAATTCAAACAAGAAGGAAGCCACAGACTTTATCAATTTGTTTATTAATAAGTACAAATCAGAGAGTGAGGAAAAAGTAGAGGAGCTGAAGGTAATAGCCAGCAAGGTCTCGGTATAGCTTGGACTGACCGATACCTGTTTCGTGCTTTTCGATCGCAGGAGGTAAGGATGAAATACAGCCAATACAAATACAACTTTTATCTGAATGCAAGCCACTCCATCCATATTGATGGTAATCGGGGTGAGAGGCATCCCCATACCTGGGAGATCTCTTTGTATGTTGTAAATTATAAGGATACCTTTGTTATGTTTAACGAGGTAGAAAAAACCATCGAGGATTACCTGATGCAATTTCAGGATAAATATATCAATGAGTGCCCGGCATTCAAGGCGATTAACCCTACCTTGGAGAATATCGCACACTGCTTTATGAACGAGCTTCAAAAGCTACTACATCCACTGAACTGGGTTATATTTACTATGGAAATCAGCGAGACCCCGTCCCGGTCTTATATTATCAGCAATGTAGAGAATAATGTCATTCAAAGTGTAGAAAAAAAGAGTATCGCGGAAGAGATTCTGCAAAAAAGCAGAAATCAAATAAACGAATGAGGTAAATGGTACGATGAAAATAATCATTCCCGCTTATGAGCCGGATGGACGGCTCATATCGTTAATTAACAATATCCAAAGAAACTGTAATTATGATATTGTTATTGTCAACGACGGTAGTTCCCCGTCCAGTACAGAGGTATTTCTGGAGGCCGCCAAATTGGGCTGCACTGTTCTAACCCATGAGCACAATCAGGGTAAGGGTGCTGCACTTAAGACCGCCTTCTCATACCTGATTGACAATCATCTTATAGATGATATTGTCTGTGCAGACTGTGATGGGCAACATACCTGGCAGGATATTCTAGGGATCGCTGATGCTGTCAGCTCCCATACGAATGCAATCATATTAGGCTGCAGAGAATTCGTCGGAAAGGTTCCCGCCAGAAGTCTTCTCGGCAACAAAATAACCGGCTTCATTTACTCCTTGATCGCACACAGAAAGATCGCAGACACGCAAACAGGCTTAAGAGGTTTCTCAGCCTCTATGTTGCCCTGGCTTGTTACCGTCAAAGGAAATCGCTACGAATACGAAATGAATCAGCTTTTGGAAGTGAATACTGCCGGTTTTGAGCTATTTTGTATCCCGATTGAGACAATTTATGAAAATAATAATGAGGCATCTCATTTCCATCCCGTTCGAGATTCCATCCGAATTTATCTGCCCATCCTAAAATTTATGCTTTCCTCTGCAGCTTGCGGCGTCATTGATTTTATCGCCTTGTTTGTACTGAATTCTCTGACGCATAACCTACTCGTTTCAGTTGTTACCGCAAGAGTCATCAGCTCCTTATGCAATTATTTCATTAACAGAGACCTCGTCTTCCGTTCACAGAAGCACGTATCCACAATTGTGAAATACTATGCTCTGGCCATTCTTATATTAAGCTGTAATTACACTCTGATCCGCTTCTTTATTCATATCGTGGGATTGGGGCTGGCCATCAGCAAGCTGATCACAGAGGGTATCCTATATCTCTTCAGTTATATAATACAACACCGTTTCATCTTTAAGCAAGAAACGTAGAAGCATCAGTAACCTGTTTAAATATCTTATTAAAACCAGTCAAGCGAGGTGCCACTATGAACTCCTTTCGCCAAATAATCGATGAAATCTATCAGGCTTGCGGAATCGTTCCGGAGGATAACGAGACCGCAAGTCGTCTGATGCGTCCGGAGTATGATGATAAGGACATCGAGATCAAAAGCTTTCCTGACAAAGTATTGGCTGAGATCTTCTTCATCGGTTGGGAGATGAAGGAAGGCCGACTGAATGCCTTTGCTCTCTCCAGTGATGATACCACCGCCTTTCGCTATGGACTGCAAAATATTACAAGAACCCAGAGGCACACTCACAATTATCTTGAGATTGCCTATGTGCTGGACGGTGAATTCTGTCAGAACATACAGGGTAAGGATGTCTGGTTCCATAAGGGTGAGTGCTGTCTCATCGATACCAATTGTACCCATCAGGATTATCTGACCGGTAAGGATACTAAGGTTATCTTTCTCGGCATCTCCCATTATGTATTCCATAAGGTGCTGCTGGAAAATATCCCGGAGGGAATCCTTGCCGAATTCTTCTCAACCGCTCTCCTCTCCCAGAAGGAAGTGAAGCAGTATCTGCATCTTCGACCCAAGGATGAGACCGATGAACGGATCGAAGAAATACTGGGCAGTCTCCTACGGGAGCTGATGCATCTGGATGTCGGGTCCGAATATATCTGCCGCGGCCTGATTAAGCGTCTATTATGGCATCTGTGCCTTGCTTATGATTTCAACCTCTCCAGAGAACAAGCGAAGGAGATGAATGTCCTGATCGGCGATGAGGTACTTCGCTACATCAGAGAACATGAAGCGGACGTTACCATCCAGGAGCTGGTTCAGAAATTCCATTATAATGAAGATTACTTCAACCGTCTGCTCAAGAGGCGAGAGGGAGTTACCTATAGCGCGTACTTACAACGGATACGACTGGAGAAGGCCAGGGAATTGCTGGAAGAAAGCACTCTGGGAATTGATGAGATTATAGAACAGTGCGGATATCGTAATAAGGGCTTTTTCTATAAGATCTTTGTCGAGAAGTACGGTATGACTCCTGCCAGACTACGGGAGCTGAAACAAAGTGACGAACTCTAAACATCTCCAACCGTTAGCCGTTAACTTGGTATAATCTCATGATTATTACATACAAAAGTCGGATTAGGTAACTTTTATAACAAAAACAGTAGGATAGAGACCTTGAAGACTACCTTCTTTATTGATAAGATTAAGATATTAATCTATTATAAAGGAGGTATTTTATTATGTTACAGACAGGAAAAAATTATAAATTCTGGTTCTGCACAGGCTCTCAGGACTTATACGGAGAAGTATGCCTGGCGAATGTTGCAGAGCATTCCAGAATCATCGTAGACCAGTTAAATAAATCAGGCAACCTTCCCTTCGAGGTGGTATGGAAGCCTACCATGATTACCAACGAGGTAATCCGTCAGACCTTTAATGCAGCCAATGCAGATCCTACCTGCGCCGGTGTCATCACCTGGATGCATACCTTCTCTCCTGCGAAGTCCTGGATTCTCGGCTTACAGGAATATCGCAAGCCTCTGCTTCATTTCCATACACAGTTCAATGAGGAGATTCCTTATGATACGATTGATATGGATTTCATGAATGAGAACCAATCCGCTCACGGCGATCGTGAATATGGTCACATCGTATCCCGTATGGGAATTGAGCGCAAAGTACTTGTTGGCCACTGGGCTAATGTGAGTATTCAGAAGAAGCTTGCTTCCTGGATGCTGACCGCCATCGGTGTCATCGAATCCAGTCATGTACGTGTCTGCCGCTTCGGTGATAACATGAACAACGTAGCCGTAACCGAAGGTGATAAGGTTGAAGCACAGATTAAATTCGGTTGGGAAATCGATCATTATAATGTAAATGAAGTTGTGGATTATGTAAATAATGTAAGCAAGTCCGACACTGAGGCTTTGGTTGAGGAGTATTACAGCAAGTATGATATCTTATTAGAAGGCAGAGATGCTAAGGAATTTCGTGAGCATGTTGCGGTACAGGCAGAAATCGAAATCGGTATGGAACGTTTCCTTGAGGAAAGGAACTACCATGCGGTAGTAACTCATTTCGGAATGCTTGGCGGCTTAAAGCAGCTTCCCGGTCTTGCAATTCAGCGTCTGATGGAAAAAGGCTATGGCTTTGGTGGTGAAGGCGATTGGAAGACTGCTGCCATGGTACGTCTGATGAAGATTATGACCTCCGGTGTAAAGGATGCGAAGGGTACCTCCTTCTTAGAGGATTATACCTATAACTTTGTACCCGGTAAGGAAGGTATTCTGCAGGCTCATATGCTGGAAATCTGTCCGACCATCGCTGACGGTAAGATCTCCATTAAGGAACAGCCTCTATCCATGGGTAATCGTGAGGATCCTGCTCGTCTGGTATTCACCAGTAAGACCGGAATGGGTGTTGCAACCTCTCTTATTGACCTGGGTAACCGCTTCCGTCTGATTATCAATGAAGTAGAATGTAAGAAGGTTGAGAAGCCGATGCCGAAGCTTCCCGTAGCAACTGCTTTCTGGACACCGATGCCGAACCTTGAGATCGGTGCTCAGGCTTGGATTCTGGCAGGTGGTGCTCATCATACCGCCTTCTCTTACGATTTAAGTGTAGAGCAGATGGTAGACTGGGCAGAAGCAATGGGTATTGAAAGCATAGTAATTGATAAGAATACCGACATCCGCGCTCTGAAGAACGAGATGCGCTGGAATTCCATCGCGTTCCGCTAATCTGCATATATATGTTATAATAAATTCATCTGAATAATTTTATGAATTGGGGTGCTCAAGTGAAAGAAGATAAAAATCTTAGTAAACAGGCTATCCTCTCCGGGAAGACCGCACTCGGAATCGAGTTGGGGTCTACCAGAATCAAGGCAGTCCTGATCGATGAGAATCATAATCCCATTGCCTCCGGTAGTCATGAGTGGGAGAATCGTCTGGTTAACAACATATGGACCTACTCTCTGGAGGATGTATGGAGCGGACTGCAGGACAGCTACCGTGATCTGTGCAATACAGTAAAAGAACAATATGAGGTTGAGCTTAAGACCATCGGCGCCATCGGCGTCAGTGCCATGATGCATGGTTACCTGGTATTCGATGAGAAAGGTGAGCTGTTGACTCCCTTCCGTACCTGGCGTAATACGATGACCGGACAGGCCTCCCATGCTCTGACAGAGCTCTTCGGCTATCAGGTTCCTCAACGCTGGAGCATTGCTCATCTCTATCAGGCTATTCTGAATGGCGAGCAGCACGTAGGGGAGATTGCCTTCCAGACTACTCTGGCAGGATATGTTCACTGGAAACTGACCGGCGAGAAGGTGATGGGTGTCGGAGAAGCCTCCGGTATGTTCCCGATTGATATTACTACCAAGAATTTCAATCAGCGGATGATTGATCAGTTTGATGAATTAGTTGCTCCCAAGGGTTACTCCTGGAAGCTTCAGGATCTCTTACCGAAGGTACTTGTGGCAGGCGAGCCTGGCGGCGTATTGACCGAAGAAGGCGCAAAGCTAATCGATCCTACGGGTAACTTAACCGCAGGAATTCCCTTCTGCCCGCCTGAGGGTGATGCGGGAACCGGTATGACAGCAACCAACAGTGTCGAAGTAAGAACCGGTAATGTTTCTGCCGGAACCAGTGTATTCGCCATGATTGTACTTGAGAAGGAACTGTCTAAGGTTCATCCTGAGATAGACCTAGTTACTACTCCGTCCGGTGACCTGGTCGGAATGGTTCATTGTAACAACTGCACTTCAGACTTAAATGCATGGGTTTCCATCTTCAAGGAATTTGCTGATGTTATGGGAATGAAGCTCGATTCCAATCAGCTCTACGGTACCTTATATCGCAAAGCTCTTGAGGGAGATTCCGACGGCGGCGGCTTACTCGCATATAATTATCTGTCCGGAGAGCATATCACCGGATTTGAGGAAGGACGTCCTTTATTTGTCCGTACACCCGATAGTCACTTTAATCTCGCCAACTTCATGAGGGTTCACCTGATGACCTCTCTCGGAGTCCTGAAGACCGGCCTGGATATTCTGACCGGACAGGAAAAGGTTCAGATTCAAAATATGTTCGGACATGGCGGCTTCTTCAAGACAGCAGGTGTCGGCCAACGCATCATGGCTGCTGCCATGAATACACCGGTGTCGGTTATGGAGACCGCAGGCGAGGGCGGACCTTGGGGTATGGCACTCCTTGCCTCCTATATGCTTCACAAGGGAAGCGACGAGAGCTTAAGCTCCTTCCTAAAGAGCAAAGTATTTGCTGAAAATGCCGGCTCTACACTCGCACCGCTTCCTGAGGATGTTCAGGGCTATGAAGTCTTTATGAAACGCTATGCTACCGGTCTTGCAATCGAACGCTCTGCGGTAGATTCCTTATAAACAAGTAGTCTACGACACAGACAATGATAATATAAGCATTAAAAATGCCATAGAATAACCTGAAAAACTAAGCTTTACAGGTACATTCTATGGCATTCTTTTATACACTCTTTTTAGGGATTTCTTATATCCTACCTTCCAATCACCTAGTATCCCCTCGACACGGTAACCACAATCGTACCATTCAGATTAATCTCTGTATCCTTCACCAGCTGACCGATAATTCTGCCTTTTTCAACCGTGACTGAGTATTCCTCAACAAATACAAGCTTAATATCAGCCATCTTCTTGTTCACCTCTCTCTGCCAGTCAACCAGGGAAGATTTCGTTTGATTTGTAAAATCCTTTACATATACCTTTCCCAGAGAGTGATTGATTCTCAGGTATTCCCCTTCCGGCAAGTAGGTTCCTTTATAATTCTGTCCAAATAAGACTCCCTCCTCCACGGTATCACTATAGCAATCACGTACAATGTAAGCGATCGAGTTGGTATCACACCATAATTTAAAATCATCAAGATTCTTCCCCTCGAAATCCTTGATCATCATGCCCTGATCCGTAGCAGAGACCTTCACTCTTATCGTTTGATTAAGCTTCACCAGCTCCCCATAGACGTCCTGGTCTGTAATAACACCTTTCGCCTTGGAGGTATCCACATCCGCAGTAAAGGTTAATTTGATATCCGCACCTTTGCTATTCACCTCATCCCTCCACTGTAGAAGCTCCGCCTTCGTCTTGCCAATATAATTTTCTGCCATAACAAGACCCAGAGAGCGATATACCGTAAGTACCTTGCTTACCGGTATCCATCCACCCGGTGTACAGTCTTGTTCATACAGCGTTCCGGCCGGATAGTCACTATTATAATACTCGATTACATTCAGCGTTACCCCGTTCTTTGCCGCCCAGGCCTCGGCATCCTTCTGCTTCATAGGATATAGATTTCTAGCCCTTATTCCACTGTTTATCGATACCTTAAGAATCAGTGAAGCCCCTATCTCCAGCCTTGTCTTCGGCTGAATATTCTGACTGATTACGGTATGATTCGGAGTATTTGTGGCTTCTACCTCCTCCGTGATTAGATTTAGTCCCAGTCTTTCTGCCAACAGAAGTGCCTCATTTTTTGTGAGTCCTACAAAGTTTGGAGCTGATATGGTTTTATTCTTACCCAGCTTAAGCGTAAGGACCCGATCGGCGTCTATTTGTTCCCCTGCCGCGATGGACTGAGAAGTAACGACGCCATTTTCTCCTGCCTCCGTTCCGTTCTTGACAAACACCTTAATCCCGTAAAGTCCTGCCAGACTGTTAGCCTCGGAAGCAGTCAGACCGGTAAAGTTCGGTACATAACTCTTTCCCTCTTTCCTGGCGACTTCAAGCGTGACAATCTGCTTCTGATCAACCTCTGTTCCGGCTTTTCTGTCCTGATGGAGTACCTTATCTACTTCTTCCTTACTTTCTACCAAACGAAAGAATAACTTAATCCCATAAAGAGCGGCTAGCTCAGAGGCCTCCCCCCGGCTCATACCCTCGAACGTCGGAACTTCAATTGGAGCACCGCGGGATATCGTTATCACTACCTCATCGGTACGGGTAATCTTTGTATCCTTCTTAATGCTCTGCTCATAGACCTTGCCATACTCAACATCTTCATTGAACTTCTCTTGTATGGTAACCTCAAGCCCATGACTCGAGGCCCATTGAAGTACCTCCGCTCTGGTTTTCCCATAAAAGTCCTCCATCTTGAAGGTTTCATTCGCATCCTCCGATCCACTGGAGATATAGATTACCATACGGTTTTTGCGTAGAAACTCCTCCTCGGAGCCCTCAATGAATTCATAACTGATTACAGCATCCTTCGGTATGACCTCACTGGCTTCATACTTAATTGTCACCCCTGACATCTGGTTGTCACTGATCCATCCCTTAATCTGTGATAACCCCATCTTCTTAAACTCCGGTAAAGGGATAATTTCCTCCGGATTTGCGCCAAGAGAATAGGTAACCGATAATACCTTGCTCTTTCCGATTCGTTTCCCAGCCGGAATATCCTGAGACACAAACAGATTGGCCGATTGTTCTTTCGTATATATTCCGTTCAGCTTCGTATTCTTATGGTGCTGCTCTGCCCAGGACCGAAGCTCCTCCAGCTGCCAGCCGGTCATATCCGGAACAGTCGCCTTCGACAACTGGGAGAAGAGAAGAAGGACAATCACGACCATCAAGCTTCCGACAAGGGGTACCACATATCGGCTCAGCTTTCTAGGCGCAGGTACGAATATTTCTTCCTGAAAGCTCTCTGGTTTATCCTTGGACAGATCCTCCAGATAATTCTTCTGTCTCTCCATACTATTGTTCTCCACACTCCACAATCAACTTACCATCCTGTAATCGGAGTGAAACATCACTATTCCTTGCCACATCATCGGAGTGAGTAACGATGATAATTGTTTTACCATAATCATGTGCGAGACGCTGAAATAACCCGATAATCTCCTTTGCAGTTGCAGTATCGAGGGCACCGGTCGGTTCATCTCCCAGAATCAGTTCAACATCCTTTGCCAACGCTCTCGCAATCGCAACTCTCTGCTGCTCACCACCGGATAATTTACTAATGCGCCGATCGGCTTTTGATTGTACAATGCCCATAGAACTCAGGATTTTGTATGCAGTCTCCTTCCGACCTTCTTTGCTCTTCTGATCCACAATCATCATGTTTGATTCCACATTCTCCACTCCGGTCAGATAATCCGTCAGGTTGTATTTTTGAAAGATGATCGCCATATGATTGCGCCTGAACTTTGTATATCCGATATTTCGTATGTCATTGTCCTGATAGATTACTCTTCCCTTCTCCGGAACATCAAGTGCGCTTGCCAACGCAAGCAGAGTCGTCTTTCCGGAGCCGGATGGGCCTAAGATCGTATAGAACTTTCCCTTCTCAAACCGGAAGGACAGGTCATTTAATATCTGTCTTTTCTTGCCTCCGTCAATATAGCCATAGGATATCTGTTCTAATTCGAATATGTATGATTTCATCTCATTCCTCACTTTCTAATCCTGCAGGGATTCTCTTGGTTTATAGCTAAGAATAATTAAGAGGGGTGCACCGGCAGACAGTATCACGATCGCAAAACTGGCGAGCAGTAGGTTTGCGATAACCTCACCGTCCACGGATACATTGAACTCTCTTGCCACATCACTAATCTTTACTTCATTGCTTTGTGCTCCTCCCAGATTAACGGATATCATCCCGCTCATGGATTGTGTATTATCCTCGATCAATTGTTTCTCTACGATCCAGGAGGCCGCATAATCGGAGGAAAACTTACTGCTACCGGCAGCAATCAGAAAGGCAAGTACAGATACCAGAAGTATCTCCAGAACAAACTGGGAGAGGATCCTCAGCTTTCCTTCTCCGCTGGCTAACAATAAACCGATCTCAAGCTTGCGGTCCCTAACAAAGATTGTAATAATCGCAAGCATAATCGTCACACCAGCTATCATAACTACCACAAGTAATATGGAAATAATCGTGCTGATAAGATCCAGCGGCCTCGTCAATGACTGATATTCATCGTCATTGGCATATAAGGTAATAAATTCGTTCGGCATCTGGTTCTTATGCTGCTTTATAAAGTTATCAATATCCATCGGATCCTTTAATTGAAACCCGATGTAGGAAGCATTGCCCTCATCACCGATAGTGCCTGACAGTTTCTTCGCACTTTCTAAGGAGGTGTACATCTGATCAGCAAGGAAGGAGGGAGCTCCCAGATAGATACCGATAATCTCGAAGGAGTAGCTCTGTTGATCCGCATTCGAGGTAAGTTCTATAAAATCTCCTACCGCCAGATTATTCTTGCTTGCAAATTCCTCTGTAATTAAGATGGTATCCTTTCCCTCATCCTCTGCATTTCTTAGGCGTCCTTCGGTGATCTGATAGCTGCCATCCGTGAACTCCAGCGGAGTATCGGTACTGCTCCCCATCAACGGGAAGGAACCCGAGGACCCTGTAGTTGCTGTTACGGCAACTCCTCCCAATTCGTCTCCTCCCATACTCACAGCACTTTCAAGCTCCTCATTACTAGCACCGGTCATTTCGGTGATGTACAATTCCTTGACCGCAGGATCCTTAGCAATTTCCTTGGCCAGAGCGGCGGATAAATTTAACTTTGTCATTTCGTCTCTGGTAAGCTTCTGCTCCATCACCTTCCTATAATCCACCTTCATCTCAACGATTGCACCCAATTCCTTACGCACATAATCCTTCGAGGTCCTCACACTGTTTTGTATGATAATTCCGGTAAAAATCAAGCCATATACAACAAATAATATCACAAAAATCATTATGGCTTTGGTTGGCTTCCTGCACAAACTCAGGAGCGCATGCTTAATAACTCTCATCTTTTCTTCCTCCTTATAATCTTGGCTCACGCCTTAGCCTCAATATTAGAGTCGTGATGTGTGATTGGTGTGAAAGCTCTGTGCGGTCTTTGTGATAATATAAGTTGATCTCACATCGTTTCACACAAACTACACACCCCTATGTTATGCTTCATGTATCAAGAAGAAAGAAAGGCATGTTTATAGAATGAGTTTTCAAGTATTAGTCGTGGAAGATGATAAAAAGATGAATGAGATCCTGGTTGATTATCTGGAAAGTGACGGATATCAGGTATATAGTGCCAGAGATGGTGTCGAAGCCCTTAACCTCTTTGATCACGAAAAAATTGATATCGTAATTCTGGATATTATGATCCCGAAGCTGGATGGTTTTAGCGTCTGTCGAAGAATTCGGCAAAAGTCCGATGTCTTGATTATAATCTTAAGTGCCAGAAGTGAGGAGGATGACAAATTACTAGGCTATGAGCTCGGTGCTGATGAATACTTTACAAAACCGATTAGTCCAAGGGTACTGCTGGCAGGAATGAACGCCCTGCTCAAACGGAGCCAGCAAACAGCCGTTCCTGACAACCGATTGCGACATAAGGACTTATCATTAAATAAAGAAGCTTACTCCGCCACCCTAAATGGTGCTAGTTTATCCCTTACGGTAAAAGAATTCGAACTATTGCGAATGCTCATGGAGCATCCGGGCAGAGTGATGCGCCGTGAGGTTCTGATTAATACAATTTGGGGCTATGATTACTACGGCGATGGCCGGGTTGTGGATACCAATATTAAAACCCTGCGTAAAAAACTGGGCAACTACGCCTGCTACATACAAACTGTCATTGGAATTGGTTATAAATTTGAGGTGAAGACATGAGAATTTCCTTATCCTTTAAAATGCTGTTCATGACCCTAGGCTCCTTCTTAATACTGATCATCGGTATGCTAGCCTCCATCTATCTATACTTCGACCGCTTTTATGAACCTCAGAAGATCAATCACATGATTGATGCCATCAACGACTTCACCGAAAGCTTTGAGGAAGATCAATGGACGGAGGAGCAGCTTTATTCAGAGGTATCAAAGTTTATGAAGAATCAGAATGCTACCCTAAGTATTCTACCCGGCGCTTCCTTCTCTGTTGCAGCTTATCCTGCAACCTCTACCCTGGAAGCCAGCAGCCTCCCCGATTTTTTTGTACTGCGTAATCAATTAATGAACCAACCGTTACAAAAGGATTTTACTCTCTCCTCTCTGGGTAAGGA
Source organism: Bacillota bacterium (assembly GCA_023421075.1). GTDB lineage: Bacteria > Bacillota > Clostridia > Lachnospirales > Lachnospiraceae > Mobilitalea. The sequence continues at coordinate 80,696 of JAEZUM010000023.1, read as the reverse complement.
AAGACCGTTCTCTGTCCTTAACCTGACCAGCAATGAATCCGGACTAATGATAGCATCCTCACTGAACCGTACTACGCCTTACAGCGCGGGAACCACTACGATCATAGATGGAAATCTTGTAATTTATCCGATCGCAATCAGTCGAACGATTAGTTTTAGCAGCTCTTTGAATATCGGCACAAAAAAAGGAGTTACCTATACCATAAGCTCCCTTCCCTATACCGATTACAAACAGGTTAGTTTTACCAAGCAGAGTATCTTAAAGAACGGAGAGGTAAAAACAACAAGCGTGAATCTATCCCTGCAATCCGTGGATGAGGTGAAAGATTTCATCCTGCGCTTCTTCCCTTATTTGATTGCCGTCACTATTCTTCTATCCATCCTAATGGCGATTGTATATTCAAGAATTATATCAAAGCCAATTGTAGATATTACCGACACCGCCAATCGTATGGCAGGCATGGAGCTTGGGATCTCCTCCAAGGTCCATCGCAAGGATGAGCTGGGGGATCTATCTACAAGTCTGAATACGCTATCTTTGAATTTACAGAACGCTTTAGGCGACCTGAGCCATGCTCATGAGCAATTAAAAGCGGATTATGAATTGGAACTAAGGCAGGAAAAGGTTCGAAAGGAATTTGTTGCGAATGTTTCTCATGAGCTTAAGACTCCCCTCGGAATCATCAAAGGCTACTCCGAAGGAATACGTGACGGTGTAAAAGCGGAGAAAAAAGAGTATTACATCAATGTAATCCTGGATGAAATCACCCGAATGGATGAGATGATTCTGGAAATGCTCGAGATATCCAAATTCGATGCCGGAGCAATCACCTATCAGAAGAATGAAATGGATGTGAAAAAACTAATCGAAAATACGATACGCATCTTTGGACAGAAGGCGGAGGACAAGAAAGTAACCTTTGTCATTCAAGGGGAGTTTGACCTTTGTATTACCGACGAGCCCAAGATCGAGCGGGTATTGAATAACCTCATCGGCAATGCGGTGATCTACTGTAATCCCGATTCCCTTGTTACAATCCGTGGAAGTAAGATGGGTCACACCTTGAATATAAGTATCGAAAATGACTGTCCTCCCATGAGTGAAGAGGTCCTGAGTAAGGTCTGGGACCGCTTCTATAAAGCGGATACTTCCCATAATCGGGATCAGGAAGGTACCGGCTTAGGCCTTGCGATAACAAAATCCATTCTGGAAGGGCATGGGTGTAATTATGGTGTCGCTAACACCGATCGTGGCGTTCGCTTCTACTTTGAATTAGAGACTATGTGATAATTTAATAGGATACAATGTCAAAAGCCTGTTCAAAAATATAGTTTCGTCACTTTGCACACTTGTATATTATGATTGCATGATACAGAACATAATTCAGTCGCAACACGCTCTCGCTTGGATGAGTCACGTAGCGGTACATAATGTCCTAAAATACAGGACCTAAGTACCAACGGCCTCATACAGTTGCTCACTAAATTATATTCTGCATCATGCTAATATTAGGTAGAGATATGCAAATTGTCGAATGCAACTTTCTTGTAAGGCTTTTGACACCCTAACCTTAAAAGGCTTATGCAACAGCTCTGGTTTTTTATCCACGAAGTCACTTAGATTACAACTTGTTATGCACATTTCCTAGGGATTATCCACAACTGAATTAAGCATTTCTTGTGAATACGCCTTCGTCCTTTAGCTCCCAGGTACCGCCACCGACACCGAGTTCAAAGTGGAGCTTGGCAATACCGAGGTCTATCTTCTCGTGCCCATACTTCTTGGCTGTAATTCTGGCAGAGATGATGCCCTTGTGATAAGTAAAGAGTACCGGTTGGGCATTGACAGCGGAGGGTGCTTTTTGTACGGCTTCCATTCCCGCGATGAACCAATCCGGTACGACACCCTCTGTCTCCGATAGCTCTTCAATGGATTTTGTTTTTCTATGGGCTAGCTTAGAGATCAGTCTCTCCTTGAAGCTCTTTGTCTGTTCCACATTGCCGATGGTGATCACACCGCAGAAGGTCTCACCCTCCTTCACATAGGCATCTCCCAAGGATCGGTCAAAGGTTCCTCCAACCCAACAGGTTCCAAGTCCCAGCTGAGTTGCAAGCAATACCAGCTTCTCCCCGTAATAGCCCAGTCTTTCTCTCATATCCTCATCCGTCTTCCCGATAAGAAGAATATAATTACGAACCCCCTTGAACATTCCATAGCTCTTGCTGAACTTTCCAAAGGCTGTGGGCTCTTCGCAAATCAGCTTCAAGCTTAAGCCACCCTGTTCATTTACTTGATCAATCATTTCCGTTAATTGCTTGCGTTTTTCCTCTGCAATCGGAGCCTCCAGATAGGTTCGTCTTGAGGTACGAACATTAATTGCTTCCTTCATATTCATATATGTCTCTCCATTCTATATCATTTCTAAGGCGTATTGTTTCCGGTCCTATACTTACCATAGGCATAAAGCCTTTGATTTGAATTCTATCCTCGGCAGCTTTATTCCAGACACTGCGCCAGCAATGCCTTATTTACAATCTTAAAGCTATTTCCATAATAGTCGATCAATCCCTCGTCCTTCATTCTCGCAAGCTCTCGACACATAGAGGTTCTTGATACATTCAGAAAATCAGCCAGCTCCGTCCGGTTCAACATAATCTGGAACATATTGCTGTCACGCACCCCGGCCTCATTCATCAGATAGCTGGCTATCTTCTCTCGCATTCCCTTCAGAGTAAGCAGCTCCAGCTTCCGATTTAGATTCACATTCTTTTCACCCAGAACAATCATCATATTCTGAATAAGACTGATATGGAAATTACAGCTGTTGCCACAGGACTTTATGACTCTCTCATAAGGAATGAACAGAATCTTGGCATCCTCCTTCACCCGCACCGTAACCGGTGAGATTCGCCGTACCGTACAGACGATTCCCTCCGCGAACATATCGGCAGGCCCAAGAAAAGCAAGAATATGCTTATTCCCGGCCAGATTTTCTTTCATTACCTCAATCACTCCGCCCAGAACAATACCCACCGAATTAATCTCATCTCCGGCGAAGAAGATATACTCGTCTTCTCGAAAGCTTCTGATTTGTGCATCCAAACAGGACATCAGGGATCCAAATGCATTCTCACCAATGTTACGGAACAACGCACAGTTCTTTATAATAGGATAATATTGCTCCATACTTATCTCCTCTCAATAGGGAATGTAATACTGCTGCCTTTACTATAGTTCCATTGACTGTATGGTATGCTCTGCCTGTTTGATTCGATCAATGTATCGATTATCATATTTATCCTTCAATTCCTTCGGCATCAAACGAGAATCGTAAACCTCTTTTGTCTTGAGCGGTCCCATCTGATTGGTGTAATTGGAATACTTTAAATTGTCTATCTGTATCGAGAGCATGATCAGCCAGAATGCAACCTCAGGCTCTTCGCAATAGATAACATAATTATCATATGTATTATGTGTAATCTGGACTCGTTCAATCATTCCTACCAACAGATTCTCCCGGTACATTGACCAATAGTGGCCTCCTTTTCGTCCTTCTCCATACTCATACGCACAATATAATTCGGATTCTGTATCAATTTTATAGTAAGGGTATCCATAACCAAAGATACCGAATTTTTTGATATCCTTGATCTCACCATAGATTCGTCCCAGGAGGGTCTTCTGCTCATAGACCTTGAAGGTAAATGCCTCTCTAAGCTTCTCTTTCAGACTCTTAGCATTTTCCTCCTTTAGGCTACTTGCACCTTCCTCCTTCTCACCCAGAACCATCCTGCCAATGCGTCCGGATATGCTATAATTCAGTAGCATATTAAGCATCTCATCCTTAATTGATTCAACCGTTCCTACACTATCGCCATTGGTCGCCGAAAGAATACTATATTGGGGCTTTGGTGCCCTCTTTGTCTGCCTTACAATCAAAATCATATCAATTCTCCCATCCATCCTTGTCCTTATTCATATACCGATATAGAACAGGATATTTCATATTGAGCATCTTTCGTTTTTGCAGTAACAATTGCAGAACCCTCGGAGATACCTGTTAACAGGCCCTCCGCTGATACGGTTACGATAGCAGCATCGCTTGTCATCCATTCAACGTCAGCTTTATCATAGCCCTCCGGCATACTATCAATAGTAATTTTATAAGTTCCACCTATTTTAATAGATGCCATATATGCCGATATATCCAGTTTGGAACCATCTGACAGAATGTTATTATCCACTGTAGAAGAAGCATCCTCCTCCATACTATCAGCTCCTTCCGGATTGTTATCTCCTTCTGCATTGTCGTTTCCCTCTGAAGAAGCTTTATCTTCTGGATCTTCCGCCTTTGTATTATTTCCTGTATTGGTGGTATTCCCTTCATTGCTGTCAGTATCCGGACTCTGTGTTATCGTTGCGACTGCTGCCTTAGCATTCTTCTCTGTCCGGAATTTTAAAGTACATGACTTCCCAACATATTGACCATTCTCATGATGCTCTTCCATTAGATATGGTCCCTGATCCTTACCACAAATATCCACTGTAATAGATGCTACCTTACCTATTAGCGAATTATTACCGGCGGTAATTCGGAAGATAAAATACACCTTCTTATCCGTACATCGCTCAACCTTTATCATACCACTTTGATCTCTTACCTTCTGCGATATCATATATAAAGCCTCTCCGGGAAGTCCTGTATTAACTGCTCCAATCTGATATGCCTCTTGGCTTGTATCGGTATAGTCCAGCAAATGAAGCGTGGTAGAAAACACACCGCCAATACCGACTTCCGCCGCTACATCTACCAGATTTGCCGTCAGACACTCAAGAACCACACCGACATATAAGTATGCTTCCATCTTCGCCTCGAGCTTGATGTCACTGTCCACGCTCTTTTCACTAATCGTACGGATCCCGGACCCTTTCCTATACTCAATGCCCTGGGTTGTCTTCGTCGATACGATTAACTCCACACTTCCCTCTAAGGTAAAACCAAGGCGAATCTCAATCGCTACATCCGCTAATCCGCTGATTGTAAGAGGGGTAGGTATTGTTGCGACGAGAACCGACTTACTCACATAGCTTTTTCCTGTAATATTTGTCATATTTCTAATAGACTGATTCAGATACTGGAATAATTGATCTCCCGGTAAGCTGTTTTCCTGCCCAAAAGCCTTATTCAGATTCTTTGAATCGAAACCGAATTTAACTTTAGAGGACTCTTTTAACGCATAGGAGTAGGATGCTCTTGCAGATTGAAGAATTCCCCAGTCAAAATCAACTGCTCCATCAACATAGAAGTCCTTTAATTCATACGATTTACTTATTGATACCATATCATTTACTTTAAGCTCTGCGGTAAAATTAACCGAACTACCATCTATTTTCCCTTTTATTTTTACTTTATCCATCGAAAAGTCTAATGTAACACTCTTCTTCGATAGCTTATTGTCCATTGGGAGGAGCTCTGGTCTGTTTCTCTGTGTTGATGCTGCTCGGCTGTAGACAAGATCATTGCTATTCACGCCATCCTTGCCCGCATTACCGAGGTACACCGGTTTATAGTCATTGGATTGATTATTATAAGAACTCTCATCGCTTTCCCATTCCAGAAGCTTACCGGTACCATCTGTGACCGGGCAGTTCGTAAAGTCCGGTACAAAGGAGTTTTGAACACTCAACTCTTGTATCACTTCTTCAATATTAATTTCCTGTTCAACGTTCTTAATCTTGATGCCTTCCTCAGTATATTCTATTTCATCCACCTTATAAATACCGGCTATGGGATGCTTCTCGTCTGCCGGAAGAACGTAAATATCACCTTTCTTAAGTAAAAACTCCCCTTCCTTGAGCGGAATTTCTTCTTCGTAAAGCATTACCTCATGATCAGCCTCATTAATCTCATATGAAAGCTCCGGATATTCTGAAGCAAAATTCTGTACTCCTTCGTTAAAGGTATATTGCTCCTTCTCTTCATACTGAGGATTCAACCATACACTCTTTGCATTATCTATGATTGCCATTGCCTCCGGCAGTGTTATTCTGCGCTTTGCCAACTTTCTGGTATAATCCAGTTTCTCTATTATCTTATGATCCGCCGCATACTGAAAAAGTTCTTCTGCAAAAGCATCCCGCTCTTCCCTGGGATGAACCGGTTGGATCCCTCCGATCGCCAGAACAGCTGTTGTTACTACGAATTCAAGCGTAGCATAATCCTCCTCCTTGAACTTCTTGCTGTCCGAGGGTAGAATCCCCCAATCACAACTTGCTTGAACATAAGTAAATACTGCACTCTCTTCTTTTATATCCGAGAAATACGGTGTTGTACTTTCTGTTTCTGTCATCCCAAAAGAGGAGGCTAAAGTTGCAATCCACTCGCCCCTGGTGACATATCTTTCCTCCTGCTTTCCCTTACATGCGGTGAACATCCCGGTAATCATTGTTAAAACTAATAACAGAACGATAACCCTCTCACATTTCCTCATTTGTACATCCCCCATCAATTATTATACTTACTGCCTCTGATGTAAATCATAGAACGCCTATCGCTTCTTAAAATCCCATCCTAACCATGACGTTCAGAAAATAATATTACTAGGATCATATTTTTGTAGCCACAGCTACACTTGTTTTATTCTATCTGTATTATACTCATCTTGTTCTTAAAAATCAACGATAGAAAAAACGCTTCGAGCACTTTCTATGGTAATGAATAATACAAGAGTAATTGACAGGCCAAATCGCTTGTCATAAAAATATTAACTCAAATTAAAGGAGAGTATATAAGATGGAGAATAAGATGTTTTGTTATCAATGTCAAGAAGCAGCAAATTGTACCGGTTGTACCTTATCCGGTGTATGTGGTAAGACACCCAGCCTGGCTAAAATGCAGGATTTATTAATCTATGTAACAAAGGGCTTAAGTGCAGTAACAACCGCCCTCAGATCACAGGGAGAAACAATTGACGCAAGTGTTGATCACTATGTAACCATCAATTTATTTACCACAATCACAAATGCAAACTTTGATGATGAGATTTTCTATAAAAGAGTATTAGAGACCTTGAAGATCAAGAACAGCCTGTTAAGTCAGGTAGCAGATTCTTCTAAGCTTCCCGCAGCAGCCCTTTGGAGTGGCTCTACAAGAGAAGAATTAGAAGCGAAGAGCGGCAGCGTTGGTGTTCTTGCAACAGAGAACGAAGATGTAAGAAGCCTTCGTGAGCTTGTTATCTACGGCTTAAAGGGTCTTGCAGCATACATGAAGCATGCCAATGAATTACGTCATGACAATGCAGAGATCAGCGCATTCATGCAGAAGGCTCTCGCAGCAACCTTAGATGACACCCTCAGTGCCGATGCATTAGTTGCTCTTACCTTAGAGACCGGTAAGTTTGGCGTTGACGGTATGGCATTACTTGACACAGCAAATACAAGCACCTACGGTAATCCCGAGATTACCAAGGTTAACATCGGCGTCGGAACCAAGCCTGGTATCTTGATCTCCGGTCATGACTTAAGAGATTTAGAGCAGTTATTAGAGCAGACACAGGGAACCGGAATTGACGTTTATACTCACTCCGAGATGCTTCCGGCACACTACTATCCTGCCTTCAAGAAGTATTCTAACTTCGTAGGTAACTACGGAAATGCTTGGTGGAAGCAGAAGGAAGAATTCGAGAGCTTCAACGGTCCGATCCTTATGACTACCAACTGTGTTGTACCTCCGGCAGCTTCTTACAAGAGCAGACTGTTCACAACAGGTGCTTCCGGCGTATCCGGCTGTGCTCATATCGACAGAGATGAGAACGGTCACAAGGACTTCTCTCAGATCATAGAGCTTGCTAAGACCTGCGCAGCTCCTACCGAGATCGAGCAGGGCTCCATCCTCGGCGGCTTCGCACACAATCAGGTACTTGCACTTGCTGATCAGGTGGTTGGTGCAGTGAAGTCCGGCGCAATTAAGAAATTCTTCGTAATGGCTGGTTGTGATGGTCGTCAGAAATCCAGAAGCTACTACACTGAATTTGCCCAGGCTCTGCCGAAGGATGCTGTTATCTTAACTGCAGGCTGTGCAAAGTACAGATACAACAAGCTTGAATTAGGTGATATCAACGGTATCCCGAGAGTACTGGATGCAGGTCAGTGTAATGACTCCTACTCCTTAGCTCTGATCGCACTTAAGCTGAAGGAAGTATTTGAGCTTCAGGATATCAACGAGCTTCCCATCGCCTTCAATATCGCATGGTATGAGCAGAAAGCAGTTATCGTTCTCCTCGCTCTTCTCTACTTAGGAGTGAAGAACATTCACTTAGGACCCACATTACCTGCATTCTTATCTCCCAATGTTGCTAAGGTTCTTGTTGAGACCTTCGGTATCGCAGGAATTGGTACGGTAGAAGATGATATCAAGTTATTCACAGCATAAGATTGATATGTATCGCCGGAGTAAGATGCTATTATAAAGTTAAGCTATTAATAAGTAACGGACAACATGCATTTTACTACGATAAAAAGGTTAACCTACCGGATAGAGAGCAATCGCATCCGGTAGGTTTTACTAATACAACCCAATGGTTTCACCTTTATAGAAAGGATATTATATGAGCGCATTTTTAGGACCGATCCATTATTGGTTATATAATAAGATTCGCCTTCAACAGGAAATAATCAATGAGCTATACCGATTAGGCGAAGGCAATAACATACCCTTGAAATCAGAAGCCGAGAGCCGCTTCGGTGTAATCGAAGATAAGCCTCTGGAGGAAATGATTGACCAGGGAAATATCCATGGGTGGCTGCAGGAACGCGTCTCCCAGGTTGAATATAAATATGCTTTTGTTGTAACAGCACTGGCAAATAAGTTACCGGATGCAATTCATACCTTAAAAAGCAGCCTATATAATGCGGGTAAGGAGCAAGCGAAAGCAATCGACCACAGTAGCGAGAAGCTTAAGGCCAATGAATTATTTAAGCTGATTACCGATCTGCTGCTGGACGGAATGCCCTGCGATCATGCAAACCGCATCCTCTCCCAGAATGACTATGACATTACCTGGACTCGCAATCTCTGTGTTCATGCACCTTATTGGGATGACCTGGAGGGAGATATCAGCATATATTACGAGCTGCGAGAGTCCTGGCTTATGGGCTTTATCGGAACGTTTGGCTACTCGCTGGAGAAAATTGATGATACCACGTATCGTCTTTACACATCAAAATAGATTATGCTGCCACCCATTTTAGCAGGTTTGCAGCAGAAGGGAGCTTATTATGGATAGCATAAAACTGATGATGGAGGAACACCAATATATCCTTCGCATGCTTGCGGTTGTACGCAAGGCATGTTACGGCGTAATGCAGGGAGATGCAATTAATTATGAGGACTTTCATAAAATGATTGATTTCATCCGCAGCTATGCTGATGCACATCACCACGGCAAGGAGGAGAAGCTTCTATTTAATGAGATGGTTACCCACCTTGGCCCCTTAGGCAACAAATTAATTACCCACGGTATGTTAGTCGAACACGATATGGGGCGATTATTTATACAAGAATTAGTGGCAGCCCTTGACCGCGTTAAGGATGGGGATGAGATGAGCAAGCTCGATGTCATCGCCAATGCGATCAGCTATACCCATCTTCTGAAACGCCATATCGATAAGGAAGACACGGTAGTATATACCTTCGCAGAACGCCAACTATCCCCGGAGATTATGGACAAGGTGAACCATGAGACTGCCGAATTTGAACGCTCTGCACTAGAGAAGGGTACCAAGAATTATTATGAACAGCTGGTTGAGGCATTGGAAGAGCGATATCATTAGACCTTCCTCCCGATTAGTTGATAAGTTCTGAAGAAAAGAACCACATGCATCCCTCACACTGTCCGTCAAGCAGTGTATTTCCGCGTATGCGAACGCGCGCGAACCGGATAATCTCATGTAAGAGAGATTATCCGGCATGGGATACCTGTGGTTCTTTTCTCGTTTCTATAAGACCTTTTACAGTAGCCTTTTTACGTTCTATCGAAAATTTGTTCATATATCTCTTTTCCCACCCTCGAATTCATGGTATAATCGTCTAAGCAGCTTGATCTGTTAAGCGCAATATACGGCCTCAACCTGATCAAGCTATTTCATTTAAGGAGTTTTGCTTTGAAATCGGAAAAAGAAAATCTCATACGAGATATTGTAGATAAACATATAAGACAATTTGTGGATGTAATGGAAGCCCGTTACCGACTGGAGGTTGACGATCCACTGGGTGTTATCAACGCGAAGAAGAATAATGCCTTCATGTCCCAGCTTGGCGAGGAATTCATGTTCTATTCCGCCTTTGTTCGTTCCTTTGACAGCTCCTTCGGCAAGGTTCTGGAGAATATGGGTAACGCTATCGCGAAGATCTCCTACACGGTAAGAGGCCGGATCGAGTCATATCTTCTGCCACAGCAGACCCAGCACATCGATTATCTGATGACCGCTTATGAGAAGCGGGATGCTAGACCTAAGATAGAGGATTATATGAATTTCAACTGTCTTATCCCGTCTAACCTAACCAGCTTTATCACCTCCCATGAGACGGATAATTATTTCTATGATGAGGAAAAGGGGTGCCACTACCTGATCGAATTAAAGGCAGGCGGTGATCTGGATAACAAAAAGGCGAAATCAGAGAAAATTGCTCTGCTGAATGAATTCTTTATTCTAAAGAATTCTCTGCAAAACAGCGAGACCGTTCGAATCTATTTTGCTACTGCCTATAATAAATTCGGAGAAGAGGTTCCCTGGAGGCAGGAACGAGTCCAGACCTTCTTCGCAGAGGAAGAACTTCTGATCGGTAAGGCTTACTGGAACTTCGTGTGCAACGATCCCGACGGTTACCGGGTGATCTTTGACCAGTACCGCATTAGCGCGGAGTATATGAAGGCTTCCCTGGAACGAATCAAACATCTGTATTTTCATGCCTCCAAACCTATGGAGCATCAAATATCTTTGCAGGAATTTTTCTCACAGGACATCCTTTGACGCATGTCCGTAGTACAATTTGCTTCTGATAGATAACGAGAGGAGATTACCCCCTTATGATAGACACAAATACCATAGATAAATACCTTCTGATGCATGGTGATTGTATGGAGAAGCTGAAGGAGATCCCGGACGGCAGTATCGACCTGATCCTCTGTGATCCTCCTTATAATCTGGCAAAGTATTCCACTGGTAATATGAAATTCGACTGGAGAAGCGAGATTAATAATGACGTCGCAAAATGGGACTTGAAGGAGCTGTCACCCATCGATTTTCTCGATGAGTTCAAACGTGTCCTCTCCCCCACCGGTAATATCTTCATCTTCACAAGCTATAACCTGATCGGCAAATGGCATGAGGTATTTGATAGCGAATACGATACCTTTCAGTTTATGGTATGGCATAAGACGAATCCCATCCCCAATATTCGTAAATCCTCTTTCCTCAATAGCTGTGAGCTGATTGTATGCATGTGGAACAAGGGACATACCTGGAACTTCTCGAAGCAGAATGAGATGCATAATTTTATCGAGAGTCCGATCTGCATGGGCAGTGAGCGTCTCAAGGAACCCAAGCATCCTACACAGAAGCCTCTGGCTGTCCTGAAGAAGATTATTAATGTTGCCAGCAACGAGAATGATATCGTTCTTGATATGTTCATGGGTGTAGCCTCTACCGGAGTAGCCGCCAGAGAACTGAACCGCCGTTTTATCGGAATTGAGATTGATGATGTCTATTATGAAGCCTGCGAGAAGAGAATGCAGGGTTGTAAATAGGGTGAGATCGAACTCCCTTGAACAAGAAACAATAGGAAAGGTCTATGAACCATTCTCACCTATAAGAATGATACGTGATAAAAAGATAAAAGAATAAGGAAGACAACGCAAAAGGTTGTCTTCCTTATTCTTTTTCATTCTTGACAAGTGAAAAGCTTTAACGTTTCCTCTTGTCTATTCCTTTGACTCTATTTTTATGATAGCCCCTCTTCTTACTCTATATCACAAACCATACACTTTGTATCCGATGGCTCCTATATGGTAAAGTTAGAAATCTCAACCTTCAAGCGTTCTGAGCTATTGCCGGATTCCTCTACCTGCTTTGCGACATCGGAGGACTTATCCGTGATATTGGCAATCTTCTCGGCGATATCACCGGTTCCGATTGCTCCCTCGGTAGCTGCATGAGCCACTTCATTTACAGAGGACATAATGTTCTGGATGGAGGCTAAGAGTTCCTCTGAGGTAGCGCTGAAATCAGTAATGATACCATCGATATACATTGCATCCTCCATATAGGCACTCGCTACACCTGCCAGACGATTAAAGCTTTCTGTAATATCCTTCGATACAAATTTGAGAAGGGAACCTGCACTGCCGGAAAGATTATCAACTGCAAGCGTCACTTCACCGGTTACGGCCTGAATCTTACCGACTGCTTTCTTCGACTGCTCTGCCAGCTGACGGATCTCGTCTGCTACTACAGCAAAGCCTCTTCCGCTTTCCCCTGCTCTGGCTGCCTCGATGGAAGCATTTAAAGCAAGAAGATTCGTCTGCGCGGTAATCTTCATGATTGAATCGGACAGCATATTGATCTCTGATACAATCTTTGCCTGTTCCAATGCCTGCTGCAGCTTACTTTCAATCTCGTACTGCATCTCGGCTGACTTCTTCTGAGTCGCCTCAACATCCTCCTTGGTACTTAAGGCACGCTTGCTGATCTCTACGATCTGAAGTGCAGCCTCTTGGGATTTCTCAGCGATTGATCTGGAGGCAGTCTCGATCTCCGTGGAGGTGATGGTCATCTCCTGAGCAGACGCTGCGGTCTCTTCCATACTTGCGGCCAACTCCTCGGTCGTTGCTGCCACATCCTCAATATTGGTATTAAGCTCTCTCACATTATCATTAATATTCTCAACGATATCAATGATAATATCTGCCTCAACCTTCGTATTGCCTACCAGTTTTGCAACAGAGCTCTTCATTCCTTCCAAATCTCTGGCCAGGTTACCAAAATCATCCCTACGAGTCTCATATCCTGCCGGCAAGGTGATTGTAAAATCTCCGGTGGAAAGCGTATTCAGATAGTTACCAAAGGTCTTAAAATCACGATTTAGCATCCTGGAAAGATACACTGTGACAAAAGTAGCTATCAATAAAGCACAGGAGAAGCTAATAATAAATACCGTAACATCCTTTTGTAAGGCAACTCTCTCTGCCTCTTCTAAGATCCCGATCTCCTGATCGATATAATCCGTATAATTACCGGTTCCGACAACCCATTGGTACGGTTCAAACGCTAAGCTGTATCCTCTCTTCGGTAACGCTTCCGTCTCTCCAGCCTTGGGGAACCAATAATCCGTATATCCGCCGCCTTCCTTCCGACCGTTTTCGATAATCGCCTTGATCAGATAAAAGTCGTTCACATCCTTGAGCTCATAACGGTTCGTTCCCTCCGTCTCCTTCTTACCGAGTAAGACAACGTTAACGCCCTCATAAGTATCAATCCAGAAGTAGCCGTTCTCTCCGTAACGAAGCTCACGCACCAGATCTGCCGCCAGCTTTTTCGCCTCTTCTTCGGTATATACACCTTCTACCTGCTTGTTATAAATGTGATTAATCAAACTTACTGCATTCTCAACCTGATTCTTAATATTCAGATCGTAACTGATTCGAATGCTCTCTTCCAGATCAGCAAGGCTCTCTTTGCTGTATTTGATCTGGTTTGTTAATGATAAGACTGACATCCAAACGGTAACCAGAAGCATAAAGGCAGCTAAGATTATGATCTTTGTTCTTACCTTCAGGTTCTTTAGTCCATTTATTTGCTTGAATTTCATATGCACACCCTCCTACCAGCTGATATTTATCATAATACCTTCTCTGTATTATGTTGATGTAATGATTCTACATTATTTGACACAAAATATCAACTATTTTCATTTTTGGCGGCACAATTTTTTTATATTTCCATTAAAGTCTGAATAGTTCCAATTCCTTCCTTGTAATTGTATATTGTTTCCAACCAAGTCTGACAATTTACATTTCCTAATACAGCATTAGCTACTCTTCTCATTGACCAGGACCCATTGGTGTGTTTTGATATGATACTTGATATTGATCATCTGCAAGCATTCACCCAACAGAACATTGCAACAAAATACCATCACAGGCACTCCTGCAAAGTTCTCCTCCTTGCTAAAGACAATACTCTCGATCTTATAAGTCTGCAGGGCATGGCTCTCATCCTCCAAACGGATATAATTCGGCTTAATCTTCCCCTGCACATTAAAGGTTGCAATCACATCCACAGGCATATAATACATTACTTAATCCCTTCTCCGTTATTGGCATACTTCGGTTTTCGTTTCTCCGGCGGAATCCCACCGGACATATGGTATATGGGGTTATTCAGAAAGATAGCTCTCTTAATCGCATCATCTCCGTATTTATCACGGACCTGATCCACCACATAATCCAGCTTATGAAGTCTCTCATACCGGTTCATATCGAACAGGTTCATCTGTCGTACGGAGCTCCCGCCTACTACCTTACTTGTATGAATTCCCAGGTTACGGATTGGTGCGCCGTCCCAAAGCTCGTCAAACAGGCGGCAGGCCGCCCGGTGTATCTCGCTCGTAATATTAGTAGCACTGAACAAGGTCATCTGATGGGATTCATGATGAAAATCGGTGTTAACAATACTGACCGCCACCACGTTCGCCATTACATGGTCCGCACGCAGTCTTGTCGCCACAGTCTCGGAGAGAGACAGCAGAATCATCTTCGCGATATCCGGTCGCTCTACATCAAAGGCAATAACCGAGGAATTACCATAGCCCTTGTTGGCCGGTGCCACGTCAGACACCATAGAGAGGTCGATTCCATTGGCAAAGGCATATAGCACCTCTCCGTATTTCTTAAAATGAGCCCGCAAAATGTTCAGATCCGTTCTCGCCAGCTCTCCGATTGTCATGATTCCAAGTGCATGAAGCTTTCGTTTCGTCGCATGCCCGACATAGAACAGCTCCTCCACCGGCAGCTTCCAGAGCTTCTTCTCCATCTCCCCGGGGAACAGGGTATGGACCAGATTCGGCTTCTTAAAATCCGAAGCCATCTTCGCCAGCAGCTTATTGGAGGATATTCCGACATTTACCGTAAAGCCAAGCTCTCTGTGGATCCGATCCTTCATCAGATTCGCAGCAACCACCGCCGAACCATAGAGACCTATGGTTCCGGTCATATCGCAATATGCCTCATCCACCGAATACTGCTCCACGCAGGGCGAGAACTCTCGGAGTATCTCCATGAAGGCCTTGGAGCTGGTATCATACAGGTCATAATGCGGCGGCACCAGCACCAGATCCGGACAGAGACGCATCGCATCGCTGATGGTATCTCCGGTTCTCACACCGCACTTCTTCGCCGGTGTCGACCTTGCCAAAATAATTCCGTGTCTTTTCTTAACATCTCCTGCTACCGCCGAAGGGATCTCACGCAGGTCCGTCTTTTCTCCAAGGATGTGCAGTCGATAAACGGCTTCCCAACTGAGGAAAGCCGAATTGACATCAATATGAAAGATTAAATTATCCATACATATGTTCTCCTTTTGCACTCATTATATCAGAACATTTGTTCTGTGTAAAGAGAGAACATTTGGATAAATGTAAAGGAAAAGATGATTTTAGTTATTAAAGTTTGCTTTCTATCAAATAAAGTTTGCATTTGATTAATATAGTTTGCTGTTTAAAAGAAAAAAAATTATACAATCGTATAATTTTCCTTTCCTGTGCATTATTATTCATATTCTTCATTGTTATTTCTACAGTCAATTTTATTTTTGTATTACGTTTGGCGCTAATAATAATTACTTAATAAACATAATGGCAAGTTCGCAATTGAGAATGAAGTCGAACCAGCCTAACTTCAGATAATGCTTATTATATGTAAACTAATCTTTGAGCATATTTTCAAGCTCAAGAATATTTACACCGACATCGCTTTGTTTATGCGCATCAGAAGCTGTAGAAATTTCTACATTATTTTTTTGAAAAATAGATAGCAATTTTGTATTCAGACCTAATTCCAAATCAGAGCAATAATTTAGCCGTAGTCCACCACTATTTTCAGCATACATACCATGTTTACATAAAAGATTAGATAATTCATTGTAATAATCTGACAAGTCAATATCAGGTGTGTAACCAAAGCATTTGATTGAATCCGGATGCGCAAGACCAGTGAAAAGTCCACTTTTGCATAATTGGAACATTATGCTATAATACCTTTTATAAACCTCGTTTACGTTCATACTTTTCCAAAGCTCTTTCTGTCCTGTATGGTCAAATCCCCAACCATCAATCCAATGTACTGAGCCTGTAAGAAAATCAAACTTATATTCGTCAAGAATGCTTGCAAGTACGTCAGCAGTTTCAGGAATATAGCAAACTTCAAGACCAAATTTAACTTTTACAGGGTATTGAGTATCCTTTACCGTTTCTATAAAATTAACATACTCTTTTATCGAACTGTTCATTTTTTTACATATCCAGTTACGCTGATAATCGTTGTATTTCTTTATTGGTTCGTATACTTTCTCAAACTCAATGAATTGGTGGGTATGTTCAAGCAAGTATATCTCATCAAGTCCTGTATTTTGAGCGGCTTTGATAAAACCCTCAAAAAAATCAATATTATAACCGCCACCATTTCCATGTAAAAAATGCACATGGACATCTCGCATTATCCTTCACCCCCACATTATATAAATAATCTTTAATTCGTAGTTGTTACCATTTGCGAAGTATTATCATCATTTATATCCCTCAATCTAGCTCTGTAATTCATATCAT
The DNA here is from genome assembly GCA_023421075.1 of Bacillota bacterium. Classification (GTDB taxonomy): domain Bacteria; phylum Bacillota; class Clostridia; order Lachnospirales; family Lachnospiraceae; genus Mobilitalea. Next base: position 63,816 of record JAEZUM010000023.1, on the reverse strand, counting down.
TGGCTATCTAAACATAATGGGAAGTTTATATCAACTTCAAATTTTGCTTACTCACTCATGCATCTTCTTTTAAAATAGCATATTGCATACAATCACAAATTTCTCCGGCAAGAAGCGAGCCACCGCGGATTCTTCCTTCAAATTGCATGCCACATTTTTGCATTACTCTTCCACTCGCAAGATTGAGTGGATTGTGATATGAAAAAACCCTATTAAATCCCAAAGAGAAAAAATAGTCTATAACCGCGTTAGTGGCTTCGGTGGTTATTCCTTTATTCCAATGGGCTTTTGTAATACAATACCCAATACAAATACTTCTAATGTCTTCGTTTAATTCGTTCCCGCATATATAACCTATTAGTTCATTTTCAAAGACAATCCCCCACATGTAAAAGTCTGCATTCTTATAACTATTAACCCATTCTGTCAACAGTTGTTTTGTTTCTACTAATTCATTATGCGGACATTTCATGACAAACCTTGAAATCTCAGGAGAGTTGGTCCATTTTTCAAAAGCGTCTTGGCTGTCATCTACTGTAAATCTACGAAGTGTAAGTCGCTTGGTCTTTATTGTTTGCGTTCCTTTATGATTAATCATTGAACCTCCAAAATTCTGTATTTTTCATTGTCATCATAAACATAATGGGAAGTACAGTTACTTCGTAATTTTAATTCATTCCAAACACTTCCAACAAGACTGTATTATTCTTATTATATACCACAATAGATATATATTTTTCATTTCCATACATATCTATTTCATTTTTAGTTTCTGATTTCGCACTTCCTATAAATGTATATACAACGTCAGAAAAGCCCGAATTGTATTCATCTGGTTTTTGAATATCTATTCCTAACTCAATAAAGAAATCTACTAATTCTGGTAGTTGATTATGGGCATCAATTAATGATTCTATCCTATCATTATACATTAATTGGGTATTTTTTATATCAACAATAAAATGCCAATCATACTTATCAATAATCATAACTAATACCTCAGAATATGTTTTTACGCAATTTGTAACAAATACGACTCATATTATTCAACGCACGATTGTCTTCCTAATAAACATTATGGGAAGTTCACAGTTGTAAACTATAGTGAACCATTTATGTATTTGTTTGATATTTATATCTTTTTCTAATAGCTTTGTGTTGACTTTTATTAGCAGGATTATTGCTATAATTAACAGTACCATTTTTTATAAAATAATAAAATAATTTCTCCCTCTTACATTATAATACAAACAAAAAATAATTCCAGTTTATTCCTAATAGTTATATATAAAATAACAATTTACCGAGTCAAAAATAGAGATAAAAGTTTGTATGAAATAAACTTTTATCTCTATCAATTTTGCAAACTATAACTAACGTAATTTAACCATTTTATTAATATCTAATTTGAATTTGCAAACTTTAACTGCTCTAATCAAAGAACTCCTTTTGAAGGAGATCGAAGCGATTAATAAAAGCATTGATTATATCGATGATAAACATTATTTACTACAGACCAATTAATCAGATCCATCTCGTAAGAGAACCGATTCCGCGAATCGGTTCTTTTACGTTGTCTATCTACTCAACCAGCTGCAGCCAGATCTCCATACCGGTAGTTGCCGGAGAATGGCTCGCATATCGCTCTGCGCAGAATGCATCCGTCCGCAGCTGGTGCTTTGGAAGCCATGTATTATAGACATACTGCTGTGCTTTGTAGAGAGCGTCCATAACAAGAGCCTCAAAGTTCTCCGCTTCAAAGGAACATACAACGTATTTACCCGGCTGCAGTTCCCAGTTCATAAAGCCGTCCGGCGCTTCTCCTCCGGACCTAGCACCAGCAAAATAGCTAAAGCACCCTTCGACCGTGCTAGGGTATGCTACTCCTAATTCCTCGCTATCTGCAGAAAGCTTCAGTATGGGTTCCTTCTGCTCATGAATGCCGCGCCACAGAGCGCCCAACGGGTCCACACCGGATTCGGTTCCCAGTCCGTCTGTAAATTGAATCGGCACATCCATCTTCATCCCCGTAAACCAGATGGGTTCTGTAAGCTGCTGTCTGTTTATCTCCAGAACAATTCCGTCCGTAATCAACGGTACCCCCTCATCAATCAATACATAATGGAGTAAAAGCTCCGGCTTTGTCATCCGGTTAAGTGTTACCGGATTCTTACGATATTCATCCGGGGTCATCCCAAACGTATCCTTAAAGGTACGGGTGAAGTGTTCATGTGAGGTAAACCCAAGATCCAGCGCAACATCCAGAATACGCTTGTCCTTTTGAAGCAGGGACTCGGTTGCCTTGGCCAAACGGCGAAGCTTCACATACTCTGCAACCGGTTTTTTGATCAGACGGCTGAACAGTCGCTGATAATAAAATGGTGACAACGAAGCTATTCTGGCCAGGTTATCAATATTGATCTCTTCGTCCAGATGATCCTCTATAAATTCTATGGTCTGTTGTATTTGTTCCCACGCGTGCATTGATAAGCACCTCCTTTGTCTATAGAATACCATGCAGGAGTACTATGCCGCTTGATTGTGAATGCTCTTTTGACCGACAATGCACCATGACCACACCTTGCGATCATCTACTTTTTATGTGCATTAATATAGTAATATTTACAATCGATTCTTTGATTATTTAGGTAGCAATAATCCACATGGCGAATTCTTTCGATGTCAAAGTTATGTAATAAATCTATTATATCCTCCCGGTCCGCATAAAAGTGTGGTACGTCATATTCCGGACCTTCATCCTTGCATAATACCGTATTATCATCTACTTTCGCCAACTTGTATTCCGTAAACTCATAGGAAGCTTTGGAACACAACGAGGTATATAATTCTCCTCCTTGCTTAAGTACCCGTTCAATCTCACGAATCGCCTTCTTTAACCCTTCTGTATCCGTATGGGACATAGAATGATAGGCAAAGATACAATCAAAATAATTGTCTTCATAGGGCAGAGCGATCATATCTGCCACTCTCGCATCAACCGATAGCTTTTCCTTCTCGGCCCATTCCTTGATATGATTTACTCCGTATTCTGATATATCAATAGCCGACACATCAAACCCTTGCTTGCTAAAATAGATGGCATGCCGTCCCAAACCTGCGCCGATATCCAGAACTCTGTGATACCCCAGCTCTGACCATTTATTCGCCAGATAATATACATCATCCGTTGGTTTTAGCCAAGGTGACTGATTTACTTTTTCCCATTCCCATCCTTTTGAAGCTACCATTACTCTCCTCCGATTGTACATTATTGTTGTGGCACTATAATTGTTCGTCAACCATTAAGAACCATCGATGAACTTATTCTCCGTCAAGATAGTTTACTTCCGAATCGATTTTAAATGATTTCTGCATATCACCGGTTATTACACGCACCTTGCCTGTGTCGGGATAGATCACTACTTCCGGCGAACTTAAAGTATGAATATCTATATAAGTAAGTGGCTCCTTTGAATTGTTGGTCAGCATATGACCACCATTTTCATTTGGAGGGATCACGATGATATCACCTTCCGACACTTCCTTATCACCCTTTGGAGTTTTTAGCGTAGCCGTCCCAGAGATAATGTAGAAAACTTCTTCATTCCCGGTATGCTGATGATACGGATAATTACTTTTTCCGGGATGTAACGTATAGAAATTAACACTGAGTTTTCCCTCTCCGCTTCTGTATGGCGAAGCCACCTCACATCGTTGAAATTCAAAGGATCGTTCACACTTACCAACTTGATCATATATTTGATTCAAATTGTAATCCGTATACTGTGCTGTCTTTACATTTTTAATCTCCATTTCTTGCATGATATATCCCCCTTAAAGACAAATAATCTAATTTAGGAAACTAAATTCCCACAAATTTTAGTAATACATTGTCGTATCTCCAAGCTGGCTGTTGTGCTCAATTTAATTGCTATTCATAAATTCATTTTGAAAAAAGTCATCCGAGAACCTCAAAAATGTTATCTTACCCGCCTCTAAGCACTGAGCCCTTCCATTAACTACGAACTGCTTTGTTCCTATCGTGGGATTTGAATACTCAAGACGAATTGTAAATGTATAATTACGATCGTCCTTTTTATCCTGATTAATATCAATCTTTTCTATCCGTATTTCGTATCCTTTCTCTTCACTGATGGAATGATATAAAAGACCGCTCGTCATGATATAATTTAATGTTTCTTCCGACACATAGGAACCAAACATATCCTTCATTTTATTATCAAGCCGTTCTAAATCCTCCGGCTTGGGTTCTTCTACAAATCCCGGTCCAACTCTGGTAGCGCATAACTCCATCAACCTAGTCAGTTCTGTATCCGGACCTGTTAACAAGGATGTCATCACAGTCTTAATTGCTTTTTCATTTTTACTTCTAGGACTGTAGGTAACCATTTGAATACTGACGACTGCAGTTATTAGGGCACATAATAATCCAAGACCGATGATCGTATTTTTTATTTTCTTGGGCTGCTGCAAACGTTTCTGATTCGGATTTATTTCCATATACGCCCTCCTTAATAATGGAATTCTCTGTTGCCACTTTGTATTATGTATTGCATTCTTAAATAGCGAAAGTCTTATACATACCTTATAACTCCTATAAATCAAACGCTTCCCTTATTTTTACCGCAACTTCATTTGGCGTCAGATTTGTATTATCAATTTTCAAATAGTTTGAAAATGGAACTTCATCATCGTACGAATTTAATCTATAGATCGCTTCAAGGTTGCGAAACAATTCCTCAGATTTTGGTATATCTCTTTTCGAAGGCTTATTTAGCAGACGATTCTCCGTTTTGTTTCGTTCTATACGAGTATTAAAATCTGCACTCAATTCAACCACACAGGTTTCCGCTTTATGTGCTTCATATAGCCTGATAATTGAATTAATATATTCGTATTCGGATGGTTCATTAAAATCAAACATGTAAGTAAATATCAGTCCGGGCAAATCACTCTTTGCAACCGCTTCAAATATTTCTTGTCTGAATAAGGCATTAAGTCTTCTTCCTTCCTCGGAACCATGTACACTGAAGAAATTTCTGACTAGTTCTATCGTCATATGATTATGAAATAATTTCAACCCCGTAACAGCAGCAAGCTCCTGTCCAACCGTCATCTTTCCCACTGCGTGAGGACCTAATATGATTACAAGCTTCATCCGTTAACTCCTTTCTTAGAGTGAACAACTATCTTTATTCTATAATCTGGGTTGAATTGTCATTAATCCAAATTGCTTGACCATCCCTTAAATATACTTCGACATCTTCTGGTAAGTTACCAGGCATCGTCCCTTCTTCGCAGTGAACATATATGGTATTATTTATATACGCTAAACCATCAGAAAAATTACTTCCTGCAACCATGCTTCCAGCACTAATACCCACATAAAACAGCCCATTTTCTATTGCTTGCTTTATGACTTCGTGAAATCCCGTACGGTTAATCTCTGAAATTAAAATACTTGCATCACCACCGCTAAAAATCAACATGTCATATTTATTCATTTCTTCAACAGATAGGAGTCGGAATATAGGTGGAACATTCATTACCTCAGAAGAGTATGTTCTAGTATAGTTTTTTGATAATAGGTATCCCAAGTTATAAACAAAGATATTTTCTTGTAATATACCTATATTCATCAACTTAAACATGCAGAGCGAAATCCCCTCACGTGCACCATCACTTTGTGTTGATGCAGATGGGACGAAAATAGCTTTTATTTCAGAAGGGCTCTTTCCGATTTTCCTCAAAAAAAACTCTTCCAAATTACCACTTAATCCATTGGAAGTAAGTAGAATATTTTTCATAAATTCTAACCTCCGTTACTTTAAGACATATAATTAGCTATTAATTCATTGTTGTCAACTACGGCGAATTAATTATTATATTGTCACTAATACTTCCTACTGATCGATCAGCGATTTCAGAAAGTACATTGTTAACTCATCATCATTGATACAATTAGAATATGGTTCCAACGTCTTACCACAATACCAAACACCGGTGCCATCCGGTATATATCCCCTTTTTACATACATTCTCTGAGCAGTACCATATCCGCTATGCAAACCAACAGACAATGAAACAAAATCACATTCTTCTTTCGCAAGGCTTTCTACGATGTCCATGATTTTATTACCAATACCTCTTCTTTGATACTTCATAAGAACGTTAAAATCAACTATCTCAGGTATTTTCTTATCTGCAAAGGGTCCCGTTTGAGTACAAGAAAGTAAGGTTACATATCCGGCAACACATCCACTCAATTCTGCAACAATAACTTTCTTTTCTTTATTCAGCTGCTGGGTATAGTATTCATCAAATTGTTCTCTCGTCTTATTCCATCCCTGCTCAGCAAAGCTTTGGACAAGAATCTCAATATCACTTTTTATCATCGAACGTATTACTAAGGTATCGTCATAATAATAAATCATTCTTATCCCCCAAGTTATAGATGTTCAGCATCTCGTTTGCTACCAACTGCTAAGAGAGATCCCAGGTATTTATATCAACTCGATACTCATCATCGATCAATAAGTAATCACAACCATGCTTTTTACACATTTCTAAGCTGATTCGGTTATCCCTTAACAATAACTCCTTTTCACAATCATTCTGTTCTCCTCGATTTTCTACGATACTAGCGTATTTTCTTATATCATCAAAATGTTCTTCAATGTACTTTGAAGACATTACTAAGCATATATATTTAATTTGTTTTAAATACTCTTGCTCAAAATAATTCTTCCAATCATACGGGAAATAGCAACCTTCGATTATCATATTCTGGTCATTCTCTATCGCTGTTTTTATCATTTCTTTTACGATTGGCCAAAGTAAGTCTGTTATCTTATCGTCTTCCTCTGCCGTAATATTCGTTCGTCCACTTCGAATTAGCCCCATTTTTAAATGATCCAGCGACATACATGAATAATGATATTTCTCAATCAATTTCTGAGATAATGCCGTTTTTCCTGTATGGGTGCTCCCACCAATAAGTATAATCATATCTCTTCTCCTGACTGTATATTATTATCAACAGATATAATAACGTTCCTAAATATGAAAGGAAATATCAGCAGCTCAGCAAATTGGAATCAGCCGTCAGCCCTTACCTTATAATGTGTATCGTATCCTTCTTGCGTGGTGGAGGCGAGGACTCCTTTCCGATATATCCGACTGCTGCCGCGGAACAGATGGTATGTTCTCTTGGAATACCCTGCTCGAACAGGAAGTCGCGTAAGCCGGGATCATTGCGTAGCCAGTGTAATTGATTAATATAACAGCTCCCAAGACCAAGTGACTGTGCTGCGAGAAATATATTCTCAAGGGCAAGAGCACAATCTGCCATGGCATTTTCATAACCCGGTCGATTCGATGCAATAATCAGGGTTGGTGCATGATAATAGAAATTGTAATTATCCTTTTCAGAAATTGCCTTGGCACTTAGCTTTCCGGGATAATCATCATCCGGAATCCAGTGCTGAAAGCCTTCTTTGACCAGCTCGTTTAGCTTCATCAGTATCGCATGATTTTGAATCGCTGTGAAAAGCCAGGTCTGATTATTCCCACCGCTCGGTGCCCATATAGCTGCATTTAGAATCGCCTCCAGCTGCGATTCGTCAATCTGTCTTTCCTGATAATTTCTGGTGCTTCTGCGTGCAAGAATACAGTTCAATACCTCATTATGAATCCGGTTTGTATTATCCATATAGGAACTTTCTCCTTCTGATGATGAATCAATTTTTATATATCCAGTTTCTTTTCAATACATACGAGGTCTACTCCCGATATGCCATTGAAGTTGCACGGAACGATGCCTACTTCTTTATACCCATATCTCTGATACAATGCCCTCGCACGAGAATTTAATGCATTCGTATCGATTCTTAAGTACGGGCAATTGTTCTCTCTTGCATAGTACTCATAGAACTCCACCATCTGCCTTCCATAGCCGTGCTTCTTCACAGAAGGCTCCACCACGAGGGTATGCATCACCATAACCCGATCATCCTCTGCCGGATAATCCCACTGACAGCTCTTATATGCAGGTGCCTGCTCCTTGTTTAGGCGCATTGCAGCGACAATCTCTCCGTCTTCTTCCATAACAAACAGATCCTCCTGACGTAGTGCTTCCATAGCGGTATCCCTGGTTGGATATACCCCTCTCTGCCAGCCCGTGGTGCAATTGCCTTTCTCCTCTTCCTCTATAATATGTTCAAAGATCCGTGCAACTGCATCGAGATCTTCCTGTTTCGCTTGTCGTATTATATTCATGCCTGTACTCTCCATTCAAATGATTTAATTTTCTTTTTCAGTTATGTATATCTAGCATGATAAAATACTATTCTGATATAAAATCCACTATTCTTTTCATAACATTACTGGGTGGAACACATAGATGACCTTGTCCATGAAGCAGAACGGTTTCTAGATTTGTTAATATCGTTTTTGCTTTATTAATTACTTTTTCGCCAGGGAAGAGGCAATCCTTTTCAGCGGTTATCATCAGTGTGGGTGCAGTAAATTTGCTAAGCATCTCTTGTGGCACATTGCTTGGCAATCCTGCTTTTACAACCGCATTTTCGAAGGAGCATTTGACCATTTCATAGGTATCATCGTCAATGTTTTTTTCATCCATTGCCATAAGTAGTATCGTCTTCCTTAGCCAATACTCATTCTTTGTGATTATGTACATCATCATTGGAATGCCCATGTTGACCATAACACGAAAGGTGGAGACATTGGCTATTCCTGATGGAACAATCAAAACTGACTTCTCAACCTTTTCAGGGGAAACACACATGAGCTTTACGAGCACTCCACCACCGTAGGAACCACCGATACAACATATTTTTTCAAACCCAAGTGCTGATATCACATCAGAGGCCCATACTCCGTAGTCCATTGTTTTTGCGGAAAGAACGGTTTGTGCACTTTTGCCCGGATGTCCAATCGTATCTACCGTATAGACACAATTATGCTTTAACAAATCACAAAAACCGGCCAAATAATAAGGTGCCGTACTATTTCCACCATGAAATAACAGAACTGGTTTTCCTTCTTTATTTCCTGATTTAATAACATGAGATAAACCAAATCGGGTCTCCACATACAAATCCTCAAATTCTATATTTAGCCTTGCTAACTGCTTATCATAAAGATCAATGAGTGCTTTTTCTGAAGCCTTACTTTTATATACTTTTTTCATCTAATCCCCCTGCCTTCCCACTTTTCTTTTCAGTAGCTTCCACGAACTAGCCAAGCTGCCACTTATTAAACAGCTCTTCCACCTGTCCCTTCAACCATCCCTCTATTCTCTGAAGCCGCTCTTCTACCTGCTGCCCACCGCTCCAAACCATCTGATTCAACTCGTGCTCCAGCTGATAGATGGTCAGTCGCTTGGCAAGCATTGGGACTTCCTTCGTAATTCCAAGGGTCTCAATGAGGGACTTCAGCAGCAATTCAAATTGACAGCCATTTTCCGGAGGATAAATGCTCCATTGAAACAAATGTGCCAGTTCAAAATCAGCCTCACCATATTGGGAACATTCCCAGTCGATGACACCAGATAGTCTGCCATCTTGTACTATAATGTTCTTCGGATGGAAGTCATTATGTAAAAGCTTCGCACCTGCTTGATATTCCAGGCAGTCGATATTTCTTTCCAGATAATCAAAAGCTTGCGTAACAATATTCTCACGGATAAGAGCATCCGAGAGGCTGCTCCTTAATATTTTGATATACTCAAGATGCCCTTCCTTCCAGGAACCCGCAAACCTCGGTACCGTAGGAATATAGTGACCGATATCATAACAAGCATCGGTGATAGAATGCAAATCCGTAAGAAAATCAGCGATATCCCTTCCCAGAAGAAGACTCTGCTCCTGTGTTAGTTCCCTCAAGACACCGAATAATTCACTACCCTTCACATAATCCACCATCAGGTAATCGTACTCCTTGCCGGAAGCGACGAAAGTACCGGTGTAATGGATCTTAGGTGTAAGCCGAATCGATCGGATCCGTTCCAGCTTCCGAAGCTCCTCCGGTATGGAATCCGATATTCTTAAGATATATTGTTCGTCGACAAGGTAAACTGCGAAATTACCATTAAGCCGACATTCCTCGATCACATTTACATTGATGTTCTGTTTGTTCAGCGCTTCATAAACATCATTTATGCTTATGATAATGTCTCCTTGACTCATATATTCTGCCCCTTCCTGACGGTTTAAGCTTATCATCTTACCAATTTGATATAGTTACTAATTTATGAATTCAAATAAAGGCCTATTACGTTTGTAGTTCTAGTATTCGCTTATAACAGTAGCAGTGCGACAATATATCCATCGGCAATTAAGCACGTTTTATTTCGTTGTAACCTTCTTTTTTGCACTCCATTTGCCATAAGTAACCTGTCCATTATCATCCGTAATAGATGCTCGCACCTGAACGTAATAGGTGGTATTCTTCTTCAGTCCCGTGATAGATGCTTTTTTTCCGGTTATCCTTTTTGTCACTGCCTTCTTCATTGTGCTGTCAAATGAATAACGCAGTTGATAATTGCTACACCCACCGACCTCGGTCCATTTAGCGGTAAAACCTACTTTGCTACCGGTCAGGGTTACCTTTGTCTGCGCAATATTGACGGTCCAGATACAGTACAAATACAGATTTTCATCTATGCTGTCTATCCTATTCACCGGATAGGAAATACCTGTTCCGTCGGCTCTTGTATTCATGCTACTGACATAAATATAATCATTACCCTTCACTCCCGGCAATTTATCAGGAATAAAGCTCTCATTCTCATTGATTGTATTAACGATTAGCCCCCTACTGTCTAGTTCAAATAGATCAGTAAAAGCAAAATTGGCATCTATCGTTACCATAAGCTCCTTGACTTTTAGAACAGCTGCTTCATTGCCACTGTAGGAATCATCTCTGTAGTTATATAAAATTTGTTCATAATCAACAGTATCCCTAACAGTAATCTTCTGATTATATTCTTCTAGTGAAGCCACCGGAGTGTACCGCGTATTTGCATTATAGTATAAGCGAAGAAAGTTAAGATCAATGCTATACCTCTTTTCATTATAATACACCTGATTCCACATATACTCATGCCACACATATAAGCGGTTGCTGATTTTCAGAATATCCAGCAAATATTTAAAGGTGTATACGTACCCGTCCCTGACTCCATTATTGTCTATCAAAGGTCCGATGATCCCATACAGACTATTAGAAACCGTATTATTTATTTCGCCAACATAATCGTACTTAGTGTTAGATAATAAATAATCCAGGATTGCTATAACCTTTTGCTCATCTGTCATTTCAGGCCTAATGTTCTTATCAATGACCTCAGCTGCTTTGGTTACAGTCTCTAGGTCAATCCCTTCATACCCTTCATAATTTCTATACTGCACTGCACGAACGGGATTATATCGTACAACGGTTACTTTACAGTAGGCAATACACGAATCACAGTTTGCATAAACATAAGCAGTTCCGATTCCTTTTGCGAATACCTCACCTTCTTGTACCGTTACAATATTAGAATCAGAGGAGGTCCATTCAACAACCTCTCTTTTTGCATCGGTCTTTGAAATGAATTTTACCGTCAGTTTATCGCTCTGATCCAGTTCTAAGTATAAATTGGTTGCCTCCAGTGAGATCTTCTTAACACTGCTTATCGCCGCTTCCGAGCGCACCTTCGCCTTCGTGTAAGAAGATGGAATGGAAATTATACTTATGCCTATTACAAGTGCATAAATAATCATTTTTTTCAATTTCTTATTCATAGATCATTTACTCCTTGCTTTATGATTTTCTATTCTGTATCGTGCTTACCATTGCACATTTTCAATTGACATCCTACTCCCTATTAACACCATCTATATTAATGTCTAATTCTCTTGCGGTACGATGTTGCATTTTCGGATTAATATTATATAAGACATCGTCTTTCCGAAATTGTGAACCGGTGCTTCGAAACTCGAAGGCAACACCAGCATTTATACATTGGTCCCTTATATTTAGAATCCAGCGATAATCGCACTCTCTTGCATCTCTTCCGGTCTCACCGCAGGTTGATACCATGTCTACACCCTGAAGATACGGTGTCAGATTAATGTCTCCCAGCAAAGGACCGCAAGCTATAAAGCGATGTTTTATAGGATAAGAGATAAACAGTGGCAGCCGCTCATCAGCAACCTCTTGATTTTCAACCGTACATCCTATCGTGACATTATCATACCCCTCTCCCCAATCCTCAGGCAGCGAGACAAGAAAACGATGTATTCTCTTTGTGATAAATAAGAAATTTAGATCCGGTCGTTGCTTCATCATACTCCATGCTTCTACCCGCCATTCGTCGGCTTCCGGAAGAAAGAAGTCAGTTGTAAAACAGGTATTTACGGTTTTACCGCTTTCCATTTTGTATTTTGTTATCTTTTTACGCGGCATATAAACCGTTTCACTTGGTTTATAGAATTCCTGTGTCCTTACGATTTCATTTTGACCGCATCGTTTCGAGTATGGCCCATAGTAATAACAATTTGTACATCCATCACTTATTTTGTAGCATCCTGTCCACGGTTCCCATACCATGCCTTACACCTGCTTTCCCCTTAGCTATTGTATGAATTCTATCAAAACCACAAATCACATTGCCGATATCCCAGCTTCCTGTTTCAATAAATACTCATGCTCTTCTTTAATAAGATTCTTTATTTCCACCATATCATCCGCTGTAATATCCGGTATTTCAAGTGCAACTGCGCCGCAATGTGATTTACTGACACCGTCAGGAAAGGTATATGTATAAACATGTGTATCAGCCGCACCTCTGCAAAAATCACAACGATTATCCATGCATTTCGCTTCACTGAAATTTTCTTCAGTAACGGCAGACCGAACAATTTCCTCGAACCTTTGTGAATACTCTCTACAGGCTGAGAACCGCAAAGCGAAAAACGGAGCTTTGTCTTTGTTTATCCTGATACCCGTTTTTGCTATCTGCTTATTATGCAAATCGCATTTAAATATTATATATGATCTTTGTTTATACGGATTATATCCGATTTCAGATAAATGCCGTATGATCTCATGATATATCGGTCTGATTTCATCTCCAAGTTTTGATAGAAACTCATTCACCAACTCTTCCTGCTTTTTTGTTTTCAACTGATTACCGTCCTTTCACATAAAATCGTTTGTCTCCAAAGACAATTATTTCTGCTCCTGTTCATTAATTCCCTATCTTCTCTATATACTGCATTACCTTAATTATGCAGACTTTTCATTAATTCTTTAATTACGATAATATAATATGGTTTTTCTTTATTTTACATTATAATACAAGTAGGACATGATTGCCAGATTATTCCTTGATATCAATCATTAATGTTTGTTGTCTTGTTTGACAACCTAAATTGAATACTAACTTTCACAAATCACATTATAATATAAGAGAAGTGTTATCACCCGACAATGCGAATAGCTTATCATATTTTGCATATACTTTTCTGTTGATTTGATGTAAAATTAAGGTAATCATTATTCGAGGCTGTTGGAATTATTCAAGTAACTTAATTGCTTTCTCTATGAGCTTCTATCGTGTTATTATATCTATCTACTATAGTGAGGTATTAAATGACCATAAAAAACCTAAAATCCATTCGAATAACAAAAAGGGTTCTTCTCTTTCTCCTCCCTCTCGCCTGTCTGCTGGTCCTTCCGGTCTGCAGCAAGAAGCAGGAAACCGTTGCAGTCTTCCCTTTTCCAAGAGACAGGGTTCAGAGCTTCAGCGTATATACCTATGATTCCGATCAGAATACGACCACCAGTAACTGGGTCTATATGGAGAAGGATATGAAAGCCTTTTTGGATTATTTTGAGAAACTATCCGGTACCAGAGTAGAAAAGCCGGATACCACTGCTTTTCCCAGTACCTTCTACGGGATTGAGCTCAATGTGGATGATCCCTATACTCTTCTCATCCTCGGTGACTATGCAATTAATTATAAGGGAGAATATTATAAGATTGACGGCCGGAAGGCCGAAGCGATGTGCCAATCGATTGTTCATGAGACCAGAGTGGGAGAAGGTATGACCTATATTCTGAATCACAGATACCTATCCTTACTGGAAGGAAGCTGGGACACCACTTACATGACGGCGAGCAATTACACCGATGCTCCTCTAGAGAACGCCGCTATGACAATGCAGGAGTCCTCCATTGATCCGCAGAAGGATCGGCTCATCTTAACCCTGGAGAATCATACCGGAAGCACCCTGCAATTCGGCTCAATGTATAGCCTGGAGGTCCTGGTCGACAATCGTTGGTATTATGTCGGTGATATGATTAACAGCAATGTGAATATTGGCTGGACCAGTATTCTCTTCCTGCTTAAGAATGATGAAACAATGGGTGATACCTATTATATGCAATACCTTCAGCCACTACCGACGGGGACCTACCGGTTGGTCAAGTCGGTAACCACAGAGGCAGGATCGGAAGGATATCTAGCTGTGGAGTTTCAAGTAGAATAAACCTAATAACAACCGGTCACCCCATTACAGTGCTAGAATGATTACTTCCCAAGCATCTATAATACTAGAAAAGACATAAGTACTGTGTTGTATATTCACCCCTAGCAGACAATTGCTATAACCTGCTCCATCCGGTGAGTATTCGCCTCATACTTATGTCTTTCTTATTTCCCTGTTGCAAATGGGAACATATACGCGAACCGAAGTTTTCACAAAGTCTGCTATTTACGGTTCATGTACTACTTATTCTTCATGTGAATTATATTGTTCTACAACTTATATACTTATCCTTTGAATCACTTTTTGAATATTTCACATTTCCTTCTCCAGTATAAAGGAACTTTCCTCAACATCCATGGGATTTTCAATTCGTATCACATGAAAGCCCAATTTATTGACGTAGAAATTATGATTTCTTCTGGAGAAACCCGGTGTCTCGGTGCACCATTTCTTCGTGTCCGGATATTCCTTCTCGACGAACTCCCATATCGTTCTTCCAATCCCACGGTTCTGCAATTCGGTGTCAACAAAGATGCATCCCAGCGAATTCACCTTTGTCTTCGGGTTAATCCACAGGATTAAGCCTCCGATCCGCTTACCCTCCATTGAAATCGAATAAGCTGTTGAATTCCTATTCAGACCCCATTTTCGAAGGAACTCCCCGTTGTCATAGCCCTCCGGTCCTCCCTTATCCTTACCCAGATGGATTCTGGAATCCTCGTCAAAGGCTCTGGTCATAACGCCTGTTAACTCATCTATGTTCTCTTCCCGTAACGGTTCTAATAGTAATCCTTTATATTCTCTCATTCGGATCTTCTCCTATCTCAATACAATTTCGCCGACTACCAGATCTACAGCTTCTTAACAATCTCTTCTATCACTTTTACAGCCTCTGCTTCGAAGCCCTGCGCCTTATGAATCAAGGTCACAAGCTCCTTTCTTATCTCCGGCTTCGCGAAATGCTGGATCCGTTCCTCATCCTGTATAAAGCCACCTACTACTTCACCCATCTTCAGTCCAAGCTCTGCGGCACGACGAAGATACTCGGCGGCGCTCTTACACTCCTTTTCTACCTGAGGCTCTTCCCTCGCTACCTGCTCCAGATAAGTGGCTGCATAGAAGCGCCCCTCTGACAACATAACCACTGCATCGTTCTGGCAGACTAACCGCTCATATAGGATCGGCAGGATTGCTCCGCCAGGGAATTCCTTGTCATCCCCTATCTTCCGTGCCCAACATTCATAGGCTCGCTGCCCACCTGCATATTCTGTCGTGGATTTATTCTCCGGATCATAGAACATAACCTGTTCCTTCGTTAAGATCTGTAATGCATTGGTAAGGATCTCCTTGTGACTTGCCAGTGCCTCCTGACGCTCTCCGACCGCAATCAAGGCTACGGTACATTCATTCTCCCACCAGCCGTCGGTCACAAAATATCCACTTTCATCCTGGGTTACATTCTTCGCGAACTCCTGATTCTCCTGGAAGCAGTTCCAGCCCAGCAATTGATCTCCGTTCTCCCGGTAGCCCGTAATCAGGCAAGCCTCCGGTGGTCCGATGATCCCAAAGGCGATTACCGGCCTTCCTTCCTCCAGCTCATTCTTAATAAACCGGATAAATTCCTCTTTATTCGAATCTTCCCTTTTTAATAGTCGATAGCTTCGTCCTGCCGCAGCAAATGCCCGGCGGAAGGCTTCAAAGCGATCCTCATAGATATTCATGATATCTACATTGCCACCATCCCAGTACTCCACATTCCAGCGAAGCCGGAAGGCTGCTCCGGTGATTGCCATTACATACGCATAATCTATCTGCTGCCCCATATAGTTTAGGCATGCCTTCATTGCTGCGCAGAAAGGAGTACATTCTTCAAAGGAATATGCCACCTTCGGTACCCCGTATAGAATACAGCTGTCTTTTGTCTTGAAATTGTTGTTCATAGGATAATCCACCTCCGATAGATTTCGCTGCCGGTCAGCTTCTCTGACCGGTGCTTGATTCGTAGTGATCGTATCCCCCTGCTTAAGCAACATCGGTCCATACATACCGATCAGGATTCGTCTTCTGCCCACTCTCACACTGCAGGGCGTCCTTCGCAGATGAGAAGGAAGGATATCCATATGGCGTTTGAAGGCTCTGGTAAATACATCATAGCTCTCAAACATATAATCCGCAGCAATATCCGTCAGATTTTTGTCCGTATGCGCAATCTCAAAGGCAGAGTTTGCAAGCCTTCGCAGAAGGATATAGCGGGATAAGGTGATTCCCGTACTTTCTCGAAAGGTCTCCCTGATATGACGATAGGAGAAGCCTACGGAACGCTCCATCTCCGAATAGTCGATGGTATCCTTTACTCTTGTCTCGATAAAGGTTGCTGTTGACCATATTAATCTTGAATAATCCATGAAAATGTCACCTTTCTTTGCTTAAGCCAGGCTATCAGCCTCTCCTATGGGTACCCGATACAACAGCTACTGCATGGGAGGCGGGGACCTGCCACTGATATTACTTCCGGAAGTTATTTCTATTATAACAAAGAGGGTACAAAACACTCGATGTTTTTGACCCTCTTCTATAAATCCATTTTATATTGATAACCAAAGTTCTCTTCCTTCACCACTTCCCGCACAAGCATCGGTGGAACTCTTTTCAAGAATTCTCCGGTGGCTTGATCATCCTTAATCCAGGCTGAAACCTCCTGTTTCGGAATGACTAAAGGCATTCGGGTATGAATCTCCTTCATCGACGCATTTGCTTCTGTGGTAAGTATGACGAAGCGCAGCTCTTCCCCGTAACGGGTGTATAAGCCGGCCATATACAGCACCTTCGTTCCCTCCATACGGAATAGGAACTTACGCTTCTCACTATCCCACTCATAGAAGCCGGTAGAAGGGATAATACAGCGTCGATTAAGAAGGCTGTCTCGAAAGGTCCTCTTCTCGAAGGCGGTCTCTGAACGGGCATTGATGATAACACCCTTTTCATCAAACTTCGGAAAACCCCAGCCACTGATGGTGGGTGATATTTCCTCCTGTTCTCGGGTCAGAATCGGAGCCTGGTTTGTCGGATAGATATCACCTGTCTTAACCGCCGCGTTATGGAATTTCGCATTCAGCTTCTCTAATATCTCGAGGATCTCCTCATTTTGCTCTACTGTAAAATTATACCTTCCGCACATAAGTAACCTCACTTTCTAAGCCTATTTTAACATATTTTGGACCATTTCCATAGATAATATTTCCTTATTGATAAAAAGAGCAAAAAGCCATTTGACATTTTTTAAAATTCGATTATGATAGAGTATGGTGTTGATAAAAACATTCAAATATATTAATTAATCCATCTGATTTAGTATAAATCAAAGGAACAAAAGATCCGATAATAATTTGTAACAGTTTAGCCATGCAAATTTCTAAACTGTTATAAAAAACAGAAATGTATTCAAGGGAGGATACCATATGAAAACCGGTTTTGATCCACAGAGGTATATTGATGAGCAGTCAAAGTTCATTCTTGAGCGTGTTAACAACTATGATAAGCTGTATCTGGAGTTTGGCGGTAAACTAATCGGAGACAAGCATGCGAAGCGTGTACTCCCCGGCTTTGACGAAGACGCAAAAATCAAATTACTCCAAAAGCTAAAGGATCAAGCCGAAATCATAATCTGTGTTTATGCCGGCGATATTGAGCGAAATAAAATCCGCGGTGATTTTGGTATCACCTATGATATGGAGGTACTTCGCCTCCTGGATGATCTGCGTAGCTTCGGCTTAGAGGTAAACAGCGTCGTTATTACCCGTTATAATAAGCAGCCCGCAACCACCGTATTTATCAATAAATTAGAGCGACGCAACATCAAGGTATACACCCACTCTGCTATTCCCGGTTATCCGGCAGACGTAGATACTATCGTAAGCGAGAATGGTTACGGAATCAATCCTTACGTAGTCACCACGAAGCCGATTGTCGTAGTAACTGCTCCGGGTCCCAACAGCGGCAAGCTGGCTACCTGCTTAAATCAGCTCTATCATGAGTATAAGCTGGGTCATAGTGCCGGTTACTCCAAATTCGAGACCTTCCCCGTATGGAATGTTCCGTTGAAGCACCCTCTTAACATCGCTTATGAGGCTGCAACCGTTGATTTAAAGGATGTTAATATGATCGATAACTTCCATTTTGAACGTTATCATCAGGTTACCGTTAATTATAACCGTGATTTAGAGATGTTCCCGGTAATCAAACGCATTATCGAGAAGATCACCAATAAGGAATCCGTATATCAATCTCCGACTGATATGGGAGTTAACCGTGTCGGCTTTGGAATTATGGATGATGCCGTTGTAACAGAGGCTTCCAAGCAGGAGATCATCCGTCGTTACTTCACTACGATTTGTGATTTTAAGAAGGGTCAGTTAGACGAAGAATCCGTGAATCGCATGAAGGTAATTATGGAGGAGGTTGGCCTTAAGCAGGATGACCGTGGCTGTGTGCTTCCTGCTCGTCAATATGCTACCAAGCTGAAGGAAAACAGTGCTGATAATGAGGCTGTCTCTGTAATCGCATTTGAATTCGAGGATGGTAAGATTATCACCGGTAAGGGCTCTGCAACCATGGACTGCTGCTCTGCTGCTCTCCTCAATGCGATCAAATACCTGGCAGGCATCAGTGATGACATCTTCTTATTATCTCCTCTGGTTCTCAATACCATACGGGATCTGAAGGAACGGGATCTTCATAGCAAGATTACCTGTCTGAACGCCAATGAGATTCTCATTGCCCTCAGTATCAGTGCAGTAACCAATCCTACCGCACAGCTGGCCTATGAGAAATTATCCTTGCTTGCCGGTGTTCAAGCACACTGTACCGTTATTCTCAATCGTAATGACGAACAGATCTTAAAGAAGCTAGGCATCGATGTTACCTGCGATGCGGTATATCCTTCCGAGAATCTGTATTATGTATAAGCCGGCTCAAAGCTGAGAAAGTTGACAGTCGTTGTATAATAATATAAAGAGTCTTTCGTCAAATATAAATAGCTTTAAAGGAAGATGGATACCTCCTCTGCGTGAAGGAGATAAATCCATCTTCCTTTTATAATATAATTATTTCTGTAAAAGCCTACCTATGATAGACTTTCATAAGCCTCATTTTTTATTTTTGAAATCATATGGTCTCTTCCCCTTACCAAAGCACCAGCCCTGATAGAATAAACCGACCATCATCAAAAGAATGGATGCAATCATCATTGGCAGAGCAATGATATCCGGAATCATTACGAAACGGTTAACCACCTGATATACTAACCATATAAAGAGTCCTACCGGAAGACTTAATCGAATTAGATACTTCATAATCCTGCCCCTTTACATTCTTTTATTATAAACATAATAGGAGACCACATAAGCGAATACAAATATACTTACAACCACTAGCAGCAATCTCACTAATTCCGGATTGAACAGACCACCGATCAATGCCAGAGCATACATAGCAATCAGCATAACGATAGAAGCGGTACGGAATGCCCGATTACTGATTTCATTGATTCGTTCATCCCCGTTACTAATTCTGCTTGCCTTCAGCTTCTCTTCATCCTTAAGCATAATTGTATTCTTGATGATCATTATGATAGCGATCAAAAGTAAACCGAAGCCTCCACCGGTGTAGACACCAAGCATCTCCTCCTTGACCTCTACCTTCCAATAGAACTCTGCTAATAGTGCAACGATTAGGGTAATGGCACCGATAATGCCAAGTCCGGCAAAGCGATAGATCCGAACCTTAACCACCTGCTTATATTCTTCATTTGTTCTTGCTGTTGTTCCACATAATAAACCTCTCATAAATTCTCATCCTCCTGATCAAATATAAATATTTCCTCAATCGAAACCTCAAAAAACTGGGCCAGCTTATGCGCCAGTATTAAAGAGGCATTGTATCTGCCGCACTCAAGGGAAATGATGGTCTGTCGGGTTACACCAACCGCATCCGCCAACTCATTCTGTGTTACCTTCGTGCGCTTTCGAAGCTCCTGTATTCTGGTCTTCATTTTTGCGCCTCCTTTATTGTCTAGTTCGCTTTACATTTTTAGTATAGTGTGCTTTACATCAAATGTCAAGCACATTTTACATTTTATTTGAATATTTTTTTCACCAATTTACATACCCTTTAATGAATATGGAGAGTATCCAAATCTGTTCGCAAAAAATCCCTGTACTCATATGGAATACAAGGATCTTATGACTGCTTATTTCATTGCAACGATATCTCTATACTCTTTAAAAATTATACAAAATGTTTATACCATCTCAGCAAGCATATTTTCCATCTGCTGTAGAAAATCGATCACACTGCAAATTATACTGGACTTTTTGCTCATCTTAACGTTCAAATTATCGATTTTCTCACCAAAGGATACCACAACATCGGAAACAGAACCCATACCCTGCGCTGCTCCACTCATCCTTGCACTGGTTTCGTCAATTCCATCGATAATCTGCTTGCTGAAGTCCTTCACTTCTTCGGTACATTCGGTAACCTGCTTAATATTACTCTTTACATCGTTTACCTTCTGAAGATTTTCCGAGCTGGTTGAAATAGAAGTTAGTATTTCATCATTCATATTATTGATGCTGACCAATAACGCTTGTATACTCTCATCAATTCCCGACACCAGTTGTTTGGTTGAATTTGAAAGCTCACGAATCTGTCCTGCGATAACCGTAAAGCCTTTTCCAGCTTCTCCGGCTCGTGCTGCTTCAATCGAGGCATTCAGAGCCAGCAGGTTCGTCTTTGTAGCAATTCCTGTGATCGCATTTGACATGTCTTTAATATTCGTAAAATCTCCCTCAAGATGTTTAAATACCTCAAGTACAGAATCAAGCTGACGATTCGTAGCTTGAATCTTATCCGCCATGAGGGTTACATTTTTTGTTGTTTCATTGATCACCGTATCGGAATGGTCGATTATTTCGTTAATATGAGTTGCATGGGAACTAAAGTTCTTAAAGTCATTATTGATGTTCGTAAACATATCACTTACACTGCTAATCTGTGAATATGTATTTTTTACATCCTCCATATATTTTGATACTGCGACTTCTTCCATCATCAACTGTTCAATCTTCTCTTCAATATGCAGCACACCGAACTCCAGACTTTTTTCCATCTGTTTATCGGGCTCCGCTTTCTTAGACACTATTTCCTGATCCTTGACGCTTCCTTCGCCCTTATTATATCTCTGAAACCAACTCACTACAAATCCTCCTATTCAAAAACAGCCAGAACCATCGTCTGATTAAAATGCTGTTCATTTAACTGCTCCCCATAGCCGGCAAACCCTATAAAGTTACCAAGAGAATCCCCTACCTCTGTCGCAAACTCATTCAGAAATCCTTCCCCTTCAAAAAGGATGGAACGTGCCAGACAATTTACCATGAGGGTGAGACTCGGCTTTTTGCAATCAACCTTTACTTGCTGCAGAGTACCTTTTATTACAGATTTGTAATCATCCGGTTCTAATAGAACAATTTGAGAATTATTATAAATTCTGGCGTGATATGCCATTCCGTTGTCCTTAACAATGGCGTTATTCGCTACGATATACATTTCATTTCCGATAATGCGGCCCATTGGATAGCTATCCAGATATTTCGGCAGCTCCTTCATCGATACCCCCAGAGCGTCTGCCATTACCTCTGCTGCCGGTTTATGATCATATTCGTAAACAATTCTGTTACGAACATCTACCTTTGTCGATTTAAAATAATGCTTTGTTGGTTTATATATATTTTCGCGGTAGAATCTTATCTTTCCCTTCAGATTCTCGATCATGACAAATACACAGGCATTGCTGTAGACTTCTCCGTTTAATGAAATCAGGGATTTCTCTGCTCTTCCTTTATCCCCGGCAGATCCTCCGAAGACCGGGATTTTCTTCTTCGACAATACAGAATTCAGGGTGGACAGAACCAATTCTTCACAGCTGATCAGTGCACTGGAGAATTCAAGACACATAGTATTCTCCGGATTACTGAAATTTGATGCTATTTTCTCGACTCTTTCATAATACTTAAGCGCATACTTATCAACATCCTCTAAAAGACCGGCCTCACATCGAATACCATCTTCGAAGCCCAATACCATTAACGTATCCTTATAGGCGCCGTCCTTGCAAAATGCTGCAAAGGTTGTTGCTCCCATCGTAATCGCTTCCGGAAATTTCTTCTTGATTTCCACTGCATAATGCGGAAATTCATCGACTCCGGAAAAGAACAGTATCAGTGTAGGATTTTTTAGTCCCGATGTTGCTTCATCAATTGCTTGAGTAATGTCTGCATGATTGCTTCTGGCAATTTTGTAGTTCATCATCTGTCCACCTTTCAATTGTCTGATTCATTGTCGTTTTTTTAACAAACTTAAGTTATGATACAATATTTTCTTACGACTTTCAACTCGTTCGGGTAAAAATTTTGAGAAATATATGTAAAAAAGGAGACTATTTCAAGAAATGTGATGCCAACAGAAATAGAATACATGCATTCTATTTCTTACGTACCACACTCTTGAAACAGTCTCTATATTTATTAACTATCTCGATTTATTCTTCAAAGCTGATCGTATTCCAAGCCTCACTGTTCACAACCACATCATAATTCGCGGTCCATTCACCATATAGCTTGGCAAATAATTCATTTCTCCGCTGACTGATAATCTCTTCCTTCTTCTGAATCGTCGCATCCGCATCATAATCCGATACGCAATACAGGATATGCCAGCCATAATCCGTAGAAATAATATCACTGACCTGACCGGTTTTGAGTGTAAAGGCCGCCTGCTCAAAGGAGTCGCTGTATTCCTCCGGCCCTTCGCCTCGTCCAAAGGTAAATTCTATCTTCTCAGCTTCCGAATTCGCCTCCGCCAGAGCATAAAAATCCTCTGTTGTCTTAGCCTGTTCCAACAGGCTTCTTACCTTCTCATAAGCTGCTGCCTTATCCTCTGTGGATAGCTCTATGGGCTTACCTTCACTGTCGAAACTAACGCTGTTGATCAGTATCTGCTGAATTGTGATCTGCTTTGACTCCAGGTCTGATACCTTGTTATCAACATTGATGGTATAGTACTCGAAGGTTTTCTCCGCTAGAAGATTATCTACATAGACCTGTCGTAACAGCTCCTCGGTAATCAGATATTTGCTGATATCCTCGGAGGTTAAGCTTTCAAAATGCTCCTTGGCATAAGCATTCGCATCCGCCAGTTCCTCTTCCGACAGCGTAATACCTTCCTTTGCTGCTTGTGCACCGATGATCTTTAACTCGGTAATCTGATTGATTACCTCCTCCTTTATCATCGTTCCAAAGGTCTCTCCGTTCCCGAAAATGTCAGCATTCCAGATATCATTGCCGTATTCTGTCTCATAATTCTCCTGAGCGGATTTGAGATATACCATGGCTTCGTTATAATAGATACGGATATCTCCGATCATCGCCATAAGCTCACCGGAGTTGGTCTGTCCTGACTCTTCATTCTCCTTCTGCACCTTAGGATCTACCGTATAATAGGATAACTCGGTAACAGTCTCCTGATCGACATCATAGGAGATATAAAGCTCCTTATCATTTTTGAGATAAGTGTAGGTGACTGCATTTTTCTCGGTATTGATGGTCTTCGCTATCTCCTTGCCGAAGCTGTCCGCCAGCAACACATCCACCTGCGCCTTCGTCATTCCAATGCTTACACCGTAGACCTTATATTCACCGGCTCCACTCAAGAGGGTAATTGCAGTTACCTCCTTATCCGGCGCCATGATTTGAAGCACGTTTTCCATGAGATATACACCCGTACCCTGCTCCTCAAGCTCGGTACCGGACCTTTTCTCAAAGGTAGAGACTGACTTTCCAATATAATTCGTTAATTCATATCGCTCTTCCCCAACCCTGCAGGCTGTCAATAATGACAGCAGAAGCAGTATGGATATTCCGACTATAAGTTTACGACTTGTCCTCATCGTTTGTTCCCCTTTCAAAGCAATGGCTAATCGCCTTGCATGTTTTGCCCGGTCAATTCTGTAATAATATCTTGAAATCCGCTAAGAGCTTATACAACTGGTCGAAGATCGCAATCGACTCCGTTCTGCCCTTTGGATTACTCGGTAATCGGTATACAAAATATGGATTGGCCTGTGGCATTAGCTTAAGATTGTTCTGATATTTTAGCATAAGCTCGGGGATCTTTTCAACCGCCAGCTTTGCTTTCGGATACATAATTAATTTGACCTCATTCTCTTTATGAATCAGCTGTACGATATACAGCTTATGGCAGATTGCTTTAATTAATGCAATATTTAGCAGATTATTCACCGCAGTCGGCATATCTCCGAAACGATCGGTGAGCTCCTCCTGCATATCCATCATCTCTTCTTCATTCTCTATCTCAGCAATTCTCTTATAAATATCCAGCTTCTGGACCTCATTCTTAATATAGGTTGCCGGAATATAAGCATCCATATCCATATCGACGGTGGTCTCATAGGTCTCCTCAAAAGATGTCTGATCACCCTTCATGGACTTGACCGCTTCATTTAGCATCTTACAGTACAGATCATAGCCAACCGCCTCCATATGGCCGCTCTGCTCGGCACCCAGGAGGTTTCCTGCGCCGCGGATCTCCAGATCACGCATGGCAATCTTGAAGCCGGAGCCTAATTCCGTGAATTCCTTGATTGCATGGAGTCTCTTCTCCGCGATTTCCTTGAGCATCTTGTCTCTGCGATACATTAAGAAGGCATACGCGGTACGATTGGATCGTCCAACACGTCCACGCAGCTGATAGAGCTGGGATAATCCCAGACGGTCCGCATCATCGATAATCATGGTATTAACATTGGAGATATCCAGACCAGTCTCTATAATCGTGGTTGAGACCAGAACGTCGATCTCACCGGAGATAAAGTCAAACATAATCTTCTCCAGAGTCCGCTCATTCATCTGCCCATGTGCAAAGGCCACATTGGCTTCCGGGCATAACCGCGCCACGTTATTCGCTATCTCGTCGATGCCATTCACCCGGTTATAGACATAGTACACCTGTCCATCCCTCGCCAGCTCTCGACTGATGGCTTCACGAATTATCTCATCATTATGCTCCAGTACATAGGTCTGAATCGGAAGACGATCCACCGGCGGTTCATCCAGTACACTCATGTCACGAATACCGACAAGACTCATATGAAGAGTTCTGGGGATCGGTGTCGCCGTTAGAGTGAGTACATCGATATCCTTCTTCAGCTGCTTAATCTTCTCCTTATGGGTAACACCAAAACGCTGCTCCTCATCTACAATCAGAAGTCCAAGATTCTTAAACTTTACGTCCGAAGACAGAACCCGATGGGTGCCTACCACGATATCAAGGCTTCCCTTTTTCAAGCGCTCTAAGGTCTTCTTCTGCTCGGCGGCACTACGGAAGCGCGACAGCACATCGACACTGACCGGAAAATCCATCATACGCTGTACCAAGGTATTATAATGCTGCTGCGCCAGGATTGTGGTAGGTACTAGGACTACCACCTGCTTCCCATAGGACACCGCCTTAAAGGCTGCACGGATTGCAATCTCTGTCTTACCGTAGCCAACATCGCCGCAAATTAGACGATCCATAATGCGTTTGCTTTCCATATCTCTCTTGGCTGCTTCAATAGCAAGCAGCTGATCCTCTGTCTCATCGTAAGGAAAGGCTTCCTCAAATTCCTTCTGCCATACGGTATCCGGCCCAAACTCAAAGCCGATCTTCTCCTGCCTCTGCGCATACAGCTCGACCAGTTCCTTCGCAACCTCCTGAACGGCTCCGCGAACCTTCGCTTTCGTATTCTTCCATTCGATGGAATTTAATTTGTTTAGCTTCGGTTTACGTCCTTCCTGACCGGAATATTTCTGAATCACATCAAGGCCTGTTGCAAGAATATACAACACGCCTCCTCCACCATATTCTATTTTAATATAATCCTTCGTTATCTTATCGACTTCAATTTTCTCGATGCCCTTATAGATACCGAGCCCATGATTCTCATGTACTACATAATCCCCGGGAGTAAGCTCTGTAAAGCTTTGGATCTTATTTCCCTCATAAGAGGATTTCTTTCTCTTTTTCTTCTTCTCTGTACCGAAGATATCACTTTCTGAGATGATTACCAGCTTGATCAGCGGATATTCAAAGCCTCTTCTCAGATTGCCATAGGCAACCATGATCTCCCCGCTCGTTAGTACCCGGTCCATATCCTCGCTGTAGAAGGCACTCAGATTGAAATCCCTTAGATCCTCCGAGAGGCGCATGGCTCTCGTACGGGAGCCGGAGAGAAGGATTACCCTGTATTTATTCTTCTTCCAACGCTCCAGATCCTTAATCAGCACTTCAAAATTATTATGATAGGAAGCTACGGTCTGTACCGTAAAATCATACTTATGTTTTGGAGAATAGAAATTATTCTTAACCTCCATGGTGCTAATCAGGATAGAGGTTCGATTCGCGAGCATCCCCATAGCTTCTTTATAGCCGTAGATAACATCGGTCTGACCGGGAAGGATATAACCCTTTTCAATACGACCGATCATACCCTCACGGAACTCCAGCTCGACCGCTTCGCCTTTCTCCGCCAGTCTTCCCGGCTCATCCAGGAAGAAGATGGTATCCTCCTGGTCAAAGTACTGGAAGAAGCTCATGGTCTGATCAAAGAAATAATTGATATAGCTCTCCAGAGCAACGGAACCCTTGTATAGCTCCAGGTTATCCTTGAACTCCTGGATAATCTGATGGATCCTTGCGGCCTCCTCCGTCTTAAACTGTTCTCTCAGCGCTTTATAATATTGCTTTTCCTCATCCTCAATTCTCTTTATACCGGCCTTTAGTCTGGCTTCATCAGGTATAATCTCTGCTGCCGGATAGATGATCAGCTCCTCTACCTGCTCAATGGAACGTTGACTGCTGACATCAAAAGTTCGGATTGAATCAATCTCATCTCCCCATAGCTCGATACGATAGGGTGCATCCTCGGTAAGGGGGAAGATATCGATGATACCACCTCGCACTGCAAAATCTCCCGGGGATTCCACCTGGGCCTGACGCTCATAACCAAGATGCACCAGATCCTCGCTGAACTGAGTCAGCTTAATGGTGGAAGAGGTATTGATGGTAAGGATACGATCCTTTATCATCTGCAGAGGAAGAAGACGGTCCATTCCACCGTCCAGGGAGAGAATAATCGTTGCTTCCTTTCTCTCAATCAGCTTGCGCAGAACCTTGAGTCGATCTCTGACAATGGCATTTCCGTGGATATCCGCACTATAGAAGATGATGTCCTTTGCAGGATAAAGCAATACCTCCTTATCATAGAGACGATAATCCTCATAGATTTCCTTCGCTTTAAGATCATTATAGGTCACTATGACACGATAACGAAAGCCCTCTCCGAGCCCTTGCATCAGGTGACATTTTTGAGAATCAATACAGCCGGTAACCTGTACCGGCAGAGATTTCTTTCTTATGTTCTCCCTGATATCGATAAATTCCTTTAGCTCCATCAGGGGCATGGTAAAGGTTTTCAACAGTATTTCCTCCTATGAAAACGAATAGACTCAAACTTATGTTAATAATGGCTAAGCGTCAAAAGCCAGTATACTTTATTAAGATGGATCAGGATATAGGAGCATCCATTTGGCTGCCTTGCCCTCGCACGCTCAGAACGCTCCGCTTCGCAACTTTATTTTACTTCTTTCGATTATAGAGATTCATCGCATTGTCGATGTCACCGCCGGTGATCATGCGGCAGGCTTCGGAGGTGTTCTTTAACGCTTCCCGAATGACCTCATTCTCTTCCTTTGTAAAACGGGAGAGTACATAATCCGCCAGATCCCAGTCCTTTGGTTTATCACCGACTCCTACCTTTATTCTTGGGAATTCATCGGTACCAAGATGACTGATGATGCTTTTAATTCCGTTATGTCCGCCGGCACTGCCCTTCTTACGAATACGAAGCTGTCCTACCTCCAGGCTGATGTCATCATAAATGACGATTACCTCCTCTGGTGATACCTTATAAAAATCCACAAGCTCACGGACACTCTCACCGCTCAGATTCATGTAGGTCATCGGTTGAGCAAGAATTACCTTCTCACCCTCGATATAGCCTTTGCCGCAAAGTGCCTTATGCTTCTTAAAATCCAAAGGAATTCGATAATCATCGGATATTCTTGTGACAGCATCCCAGCCGATATTATGTCTGGTTGCCTGGTATTTATCGGTTGGGTTTCCTAACCCTACTATAATGTACATATATGATAACCTTTCTATTCTTAACTCAATTAATTGGATGCCGCCGAAGCCGCTGCAGCACCGGAGGCTGCTGCCATCACAGCCATCTGCTGCGCGATTAAGATACCGGTGATATTATTTGCCAGGGTGTAACCCAAGGTGTTTTTCTTTGTATCCGTCAGATAATCATCACATACAACCGCAACCGCAAACATGATACGCTCTGTATTTGAGATGGTCCATCCCCCAAAGCCTTTCTTGGATTTAAGATAATCCTTAACCATTGCAATCTCATCGGCTAATAAGCGTGTATCCTCCTGAAGCAGTGCAATCACGCCCAAGAAGGATAATTCTATCCCAGCTCCGATCTTACATTTTCGATCCTTCAATGCCCGGTTCAAATCAGCAACCCGCCTGCATTTTGCATAGGCCGGTTCCTCACTGAAGGTAAGTACATGGGAAAGCGCTTGAACTGCATTCGCTCCAAAGAAATCTCCTTTGAGGATTCGGTAACAGTCCTCCATCTCCTTAACCGCCTGATGGACCGGCTTCTCAGACATAGCAAGCAGTGCAGCAAAGCCATAATCATCCGAGGAGGTAATGAATTTATGCTCTTCCTTCATTGCATCATAATAGTTCTTCGCTGATACAATAATCCTCTGATAATTATAGGGATCTGCCTGTAAAGCGATTGAAATAGCCGCCAGCACCAAATAGGGAGAAGCATGAAAACCCTCGTGCTTCATGGCATCATATACATTCAGAACACTCTTGAACATCGGCTCCGGATCCGGCTGGAGGGACAACATGACGGATGTCATGAAGTTTGTTGTATCCTTAAACTGAGAAAACACACCGGTATTATCCTTGATAATTTTACGGCAGCGTTCAATGGCTTCCGTGTCTGCGTCCCGGTTCTCCATGGTATACAGCAGGGCTCCAAGTCTTGTATTTATCGAATAATTCCATTTAAATTTCTTACTTAGCACATTATAATTGTTTGCAAACAAATCGCATTTATTCGCTAAGGACTCCCTCATTATTAGATCCACCTTTACTTACTGATATCAAACTGGGTACATGCGTTATTATTATAAGCTTTTTAGCAGTATGTGGCAAGAACAAAGTGTCAGCTGGCTGACACTTACGCGCCTGAGCGGGTTGCGAAGCAACTATTTCCTATCCGCGAGGTGTGCATCCTGCCCGGAGGGCTTTTTTGTGTGATAGGAAGCACTATCCTGTCACACAAAAAAAGCAGCCCCATAGCTGCTTTTTTAGCTTTTTATTACCGTTCCCAATTATTCTTCTTCTGTTTCCTCTGTCTCTAGCGCTGCGATCTCGTACTTTTCGAGGATAATCTTCTGAATCTTATCTCTCGTGTCTGAATTAATCGGATGAGCGATATCGCGATATTCTCCGTCACCGGCTTTCCTGCTAGGCATAGCGATGAATAAGCCTTTATCGCCTTCAATTACCTTGATATCGTGAACCACGAACTCGTTATCAAGAGTAATTGAAACTACAGCTTTCATCTTACCTTCCTTACTCACCTTTCGCACGCGTACGTCGGTAATTTGCATGACATGGTCCCCCTTTTGTCGTTATTTATCGTTAGTTGTTTAGAAAAAGTTAGTTTAACACTAGATAATTTCACTTTTCCTCGTTACAAATAAAACACGAAGCTCTTTTACTCTCTAATTCTGAACAATGAGTTGATACTGCCATTATTATACCATAATTATTCTAGATTGTGAATAATTTTTACGAAAAAACCCATAAAAAGTATGTTTTTTATGACATTTTCTACTTTGGCAAACCATTTCCGGGCTAAAATGTATTATTTTAAAGGGTTTTTTCGCGCAAAGCAAGCAACTAATTGATAAAATTAGAATATAATGACTATGCCTCGCTTAATTTACTTTAAATAATTATGCATACCAAGGATCCTATCTTTTTACTTTATTCGCTCAAAATCCGACCGCTCTAAGGCCGGTTGTCGATAAGGAAGCAATTTAATATTGTAATTTAGGGGAAATGGGTTATAATAGCAGATAGTAAAACTTCAATATGATGTATATTAATCATGAATAAATAAGAATAGGAAGTGTACTATGTACAAAATTGATTTTAATACGCCTTGCCGGATCCATTTTGTCGGTATCGGCGGAATAAGCATGAGCGGATTTGCAGAGTATCTACATACACTCGGATTTAAAGTGAGCGGCTCTGACAGTCACCAAAGCAAAATAACACAACATCTGGAGGAGCTGGGTATTGTAGTCTACATTGGACAAAAACCGTCCAATATCACTTCTGATATTGATGTTGTTGTATATACCGCAGCAATTTCAGAGGATAATGAGGAATTTCAAGAGGTTAAGCGCCTTAACATCCCCATGTTGAACCGTGCTCAGATGATCGGTCAGGTGATGCTCAACTTTGATGATGCTATCGCAGTATCCGGAACTCATGGGAAGACAACAACCACCTCCATGCTTTCTTTGATCTTTTTAGAGGCAGCAATGGATCCGACTATCTCCGTCGGCGGTATCCTGGACGCCATCGGTGGCAATATCCGAATGGGTAAATCAGAGCATTTTATCATCGAGGCCTGCGAATATACAAACACCTTCCTGGAGTTTAATCCGAATCGTGCAATTATATTAAATATCGATGCGGATCATCTGGACTTCTTCAAGGATCTGGAGGAAATTCGTCGCTCCTTCCATCTTTTTTCAGAGCGTCTTCCTAAGAATGGTCAGTTATTCATTAACGGCGATATTGACCGGGTGGAGGAATTTACGAAGGATCTTAATTGCGAGGTTCTTACTTACGGTATCCTAGATCCTGAATACCGAATCGGTAATCGTACCTATGACATCGCTGCCGACAAGATTATCTTTAATGATCAGAGTATGGGCAGCTATGATTTATACTATAAGGGCAAATATATTGATCGCATCTGCTTAAATGTAGTCGGAATCCATAACCTCTCCAATTCCATGCCTGCCATCGGAGTTGCTCTTGAGTTAGGAATCCCGATTGATAAGATCAAGAGTGCTCTTCTATCCTTCCATAATTCAAAGCGTCGCTTTGAATACAAAGGTGAGATCGGTGGAGTTACCGTCATTGATGATTATGCACATCATCCGACCGAGGTAACGGCTACCTTGAAGGCAGCACTTAAGTATCCCCATAAGACCTTATGGTGTGTATTCCAGCCTCATACCTTTACCCGAATGAAGAAGCACCTGACAGAATTCGCTGAGGCTCTGTCCCTTGCGGATAAAATTGTGCTTGCTGACATCTACGCTGCCAGGGAGAAGGATCCAGGTGATATTTCCTCGAAAGATTTAGTAAAAGAGCTTGAGAAGTTAGGCAAAGAAGTACACTATTTCCCTTGCTTTGATGAGATTGAAAATTATTTATTACAAAATTGTATGAACGGTGACCTGTTGATAACTATGGGCGCCGGAGACATCGTATCCGTGGGAGAAAATCTTCTAGGATTGTAGTTATCCACATTATCCACAGCATTATCAACAATTTATATTGATAAATGCTGTGGATATTTTTTTCACAAATTTCTTTTCTACAATTATAGATTTTGTGCTGGAATTGTTCAGATTTTAACTATATTTCCTATGGTTTTTACATTTTTTTACATAATTTTACCTAAAATCCATCCACATTATCCACAGTATCCACAATGCCAAAAAACTCCACAACCACTGAAAATAGGCTATTTCCAACGGAATAGTTGTGTGCTATAATGTGCACGATAAGCAGATTAGTCCGACTAAGTCAGGACATTTTCCGAGCTTGTTCGAGAAAAGGTCATGAGTTAGGCGGAGAAGTGCAACGACAGCGAATATGCGTAGCATATGAGCTGCTAAGCTGCTATAAACAGTATAGAGACCTGAGTTGCTAATCTGTTTATAGTAATACATAGTATTATAGGTGTGAAAGGGATGGGCCAAGCCTATGAATAAGATTTCATTACATGCTGAAGGTATTTCCGATGTTACCATTATTCCGAATACCTTCATTGACCAGTTTATGCCTTCCGCGAACGGCGCTTATGTTAAGGTTTATTTGTATCTGTTACGTTGCTTCTCCGGAAACTGCCCCGAGATAACGATATCATCGATTGCTGATCACCTTGACAATACAGAGAAAGATATCATTAGAGCTTTATCTTATTGGGAAAAACTGAATCTGCTTACCTTAACACGTAATGCACAAAAGGATATTACGGCGATTAGCCTTGTAGCGATAAACAATACACCGACAAATATCATGACCACTGCCGATTCCGATACTGAGCTTGATGAAATTGCAGTGAGTATACATACCGAGACGAAGCCTGCTTCCAGACAGAGCTACTCTGCGGAAAAGATTGCCCAGTTAACCAACAACGACGAGATAAAGTGGGCCATGCATATTGTGGAGATCTATTTAGATCGTCCTCTGAAACCGATGGATCTTCAACTGATTCTCTATCTGTATGAAGAGCTTCATTTCTCCGCCGAATTAATCATGTATCTCTTTGAATACTGCGTATCCAAGGGCAAGAAGAGCGCTTCCTACATCGAAGCGGTGGCTTTGACCTGGGCAGAAGAAGGGATTGATACAGAGGCAAAAGCAAAGGAAGCAACCACTACCTACAACGAGCATTTTAATGCTGTTAATAAAGCCTTTGGACTGAATCGTTCTCCCGGGCAGATTGAACGGCAATATATCACAAAATGGGTGGAGGTATTCGGCTTTTCTGACGATATTATCATTGAAGCCTGCAATCGCACCATTCTAAGAACCCAGAAGCCAGACTTCAAATATACCGATAAGATTCTTGAGACCTGGTATAAGAAAAACGCAAAAACCTTGACTGATATAGCCAGATTGGATGATGAGTTCAGCAAGACCAGTAAGAACCTTGATATGAATAAGGTTACTACGATGGTCAAGCCAACTCCGAATAAATTTAATCAGTTTCCTCAGCGTACCTATTCCGCACAGGATTATGCAGACCTGGAGCGTAAGCTTCTAAACAAAGGCTTATAAAGGAGATCGAAGATTATGGCCCTAAAGAACGACCAATACAACCAGATTTTACGGGAATATGACAGCCGCAGAATTTCCGATAAGCATGATTTGGACCGTCGTATTGCCAATGCTTATCGTCTCATTCCTGAACTAAAGGCGTTAGAGGAGGAGATCATCTCTCTCTCGGCGCAGAGCGGAAGGATGGCTCTTCGCGGCGATGACAGTGCTTTACTTGCTCTGAAAGAGAAGCTTGCCGAGCAGAATTCTAAAAAGACAGAGCTACTGGTTCAAGGGGGTCTTCCCACTGATTACCTTCAAATGCATTACCAATGTAATAAATGTCAGGACACCGGTTATATCGGGAACGAAAAATGCAATTGCTTCAAGCAGGCAATTGCGGATTTAATGTATTCCGATTCTAATATTAAAGCCATCTTAGCAAACGAGAATTTCAATAAATTCTCCTTTCGTTTTTATTCCGATGATTATGTCGATGACTCCCTTGGTTTATCACCACTATCCAATATGCAGAAGGTCGTTGCCGGTTGCAAGAATTTTATAAAGCATTTCCCTAAAAATCATGACAACCTTCTACTTCTCGGCAATACCGGTGTTGGAAAGACCTTTCTGGCCAACTGTATTGCGAAGGAACTGCTCGATCACGGTTTTACGGTAATCTACCTGACCGCCTTCCGTTTGTTTGATATTCTTGAAAAGAACAAATTCAGCAAGGATGAGGACAGTTCTTATCATGCTTCCAATCAATTTGATTACATTCTGGAATGTGATTTACTAATTATTGATGACCTTGGAACAGAGCTAAATAATTCCTTCACGAATTCGCAGCTCTATCTTATATTAAACGAGCGATTATTGCGTCAGAAATCAACGATTATTTCCACAAATTTATCTCTTCCGAATATAAATACCACTTATGGGGAACGTATATTTTCGAGGATTGTAAGCAGCTATAATGTTCAACGTATTATCGGAGAAGACATCCGTCTGCTCAAGGCAGTCAACCATGTGAATTCTTAAGAAAAGCTGAAATCTAGCTTGACGAATGAATTTACTATATGTTATAACTTTAATGGCTTTTGAAACCAATTCTTATTTTCATGGAGGGAAATCTAATGTCAATGCAACAGAAGATCGTTGAAACAATTCCTGTAGGACCGCTTGGTATTATTGCTCTTGAGAGCAGTAAAACCCTTGGACAACGCGTGAATGAATACCTTGTTGAGTGGCGCAATTCGAGAGAAAGTGAACACAAAGGTACCATCGCATTTGCCGGATATCAAAGAGACTCTTACTTAATGAAGGCATGTTGCCCCAGATTCGGTACAGGTGAGGCAAAAGGACAGATTAAAGAATCTGTGCGCGGCTCTGATTTATACCTTCTCGTTGACGTAACAAATTACAGTTTAACCTACTCCGTGTGTGGACATGAGAATCACATGTCACCTGATGATCATTATCAGGATCTGAAGAGAATTATCGCAGCCGTTGGTGGTAAAGCCAGAAGAATAACAGTAATTATGCCTTACTTATATGAAGGCAGACAGCATAGAAGAAGCTCCAGAGAATCTCTTGACTGTGCATTGGCATTACAAGAGCTTACGAAAATGGGTGTAGAGAGTATTATTACCTTTGATGCTCACGACCCCAGAGTACAGAATGCAATCCCCCTTAACAGCCTTGAAACGGTAGCTCCGAATTATCAGTTCATCAAAGCGATGCTTCATAATGTTCCGGACATCCGCTTAGATTCCGATCATATGATGGTAATCAGCCCGGATGAAGGCGGTATGTCAAGAGCAGTATACTTTGCCAACGTTCTCGGTCTTGATATGGGTATGTTCTATAAGAGACGTGATTATACCAAGATCGTCAAGGGACGTAACCCCATCGTCGCTCATGAATTCCTGGGTACTGACATTGCAGGGAAGGATATATTAATCGTAGATGATATGATCTCCTCCGGTGAAAGCATCCTGGATGTTGCTACCGAATTAAAGAAGAGAAATGCCGGACGTATCTTCGTCGCTTCTACGTTTGGTCTCTTCACCAATGGATTTGATAAGCTGGACGAGGCTTATGAATCGGGATTGATCTACCGTGTTCTTACCACTAACCTGATCTATCAGACACCTGATTTATTATCCAAGCCCTGGTATATCAATGTTGACATGAGTAAATACGTTGCGCTTATCATCGATACCCTCAATCATGATAACAGCATCAGCGGCTTACTGAACCCGGTTGAACGAATTCAAAGCATCTTAAAGGAATACAATCAGGGAGGAAGAAAATTAACCTCTAAAGATATTAAGAATAACGTTGGAGACTAATCCAATTGAATAAGTTATAAGGAAGGCAGGTGCATCGATCATGCACCTGCCTTTCATAATTATAGTTCCAGTCAAAATATTATCACTGCAATGCTACGGTGCCACATTCTCATCCGCTGCTGGTCCCTCCGGGACAGTAACTTCATCGGACGGCAGTACCTCAGCCTCATCTTCTTCAAAGGTTTCGTCCTCTAATGTCCCTCCCATATCCTCATCGGTCGTCTCCTCCGATTTGGTTTCATTCTCCTCGTTTATGATAGTTCCATTCTCCGTACCAACGTTGTTCGACTCAGGATCCATATCCGTTGTATCCTTTGGCTGTGTCTCCGACTCTTCCTTCTCTTGTCCGTCCATCTCTTGTTCTTCCTTCAGAGCCTTTTTCTCTGCCTCTTCCAACGCCTTCTGTTTCGCTGCCTCCTCCTCTTTCGCCTTCCATTCAGCCTTCCAATCATAGAACTCAAATTTCTTTGTCATCGACGAATCGTGAATTTGTTCCATAAAGTCATGCCATATAGTCCCTGGATACGTTGCGCCTTGAAGATTATCGACTGTCTTCGGCATATCGTAGCCAACCCAAACACTGGTGGTATAATAAGGGGTATAACCTACGAACCAACCATCCTTCTTATCATTTGTGGTTCCCGTCTTTCCGGCACTTACCGTGTGGGAGAGTCCTAACCCCTTTGCTGTACCGTTCGTGATAACACCGGTCAATGCTTCCGTCATGATTCGGGACGCCTTCGTCTGATAGATTTGTTTTGTCTCCATCTCGTCCCCAACGATCTCATTTCCTTCCGAATCCATGATTTTAATAATACAGGTCGGCACCCTATAATAACCGTCATTCACTAATGTGGCATAAGCAGCTGCCATCTCGATAGGGCTTGTTCCTACCGTCAACCCTCCAAGAGAGGCTGCCGGTACATAATCGCTGTCACTGATTTTCGAGAAGTTCATCTTTCGAAGATAAGACAAACCAACCTTCGGCGTTAATTCCTCGAAGAGCTTCCAGGCGACCGTATTCTTTGATAGTTCAATGGCACGCTGAAGCTTCATCTTACCCAGATAACTACCTCCGGAGTTCTTGGGACCACCTTCGAATTTGGTATCGTCCACCATACTCTCCGGTGTATAACCCTGCTCGAAAGATGGCGTATATACTATTAATGGCTTGATCGCACTGCCCGGCTGACGAAAGCTTTGATATCCCCGATTCAAAGTATAGCCCTCGCTCTTTTGCTCTCTTCCTCCGACAATTGCCACCACTCTGCCGCTATCATTATCGATACAGACTGCGGCCCCCTGCATCTGGTAGATACCCTCTTCATTCTTTTTCTTAAAATCCGATAACGCATCATCCACTGCCTGCTGTAACAGATCCTGCTTATTCAGATCAATGGAGGTATAGATACGGTAGCCCCGAATGTAGAGATCCTTCTGATACCGATAATACATATCATAATATTCCTCTTCATAGGCTGTCTGCTCCTCCTCTGTTTCAAATTGGTAACGGAATTCAAAGCCATTTGCCTTCATCAGTGCCCGAATCGCAGAGTAATAGGTATAGGTCTCCACATAATTTTTCTTATCCGACTTCTCCTGATTTAACTTGATCTTCTCCTTTAACGCCTCGTTATATTCCTCTTCGGTAATCATTTCTTCCTCAAATAATTGATCCAGGATACGATCCCGACGCTTTAAGGTATTCTCCATATTGGTTACGGGGTTATAAAGGTTCGGATTGTTTGGAATCGTACATAAAAACGCAATCTGAGACAAACTGAGGGTATTCACTCCCTCCGAGAAGTAACCAAGGGATGCTGCCTGTATTCCGTAATGACCATTGGCAAAGTAGATGCCGTTCAGATAGAATTCCATAATCTCAGTCTTGGAATATATCTTCTCCAGTTCCTGAGCGGCAAATATCTCTTCAATCTTGCGCTCATAGGAAACAGTATGGCTTAGGAAGATATTGCGCGCAACCTGCTGTGTTATCGTGCTGGCTCCCTGGGTAATCTCTCCCTTGTGCTTAATTAATGCTATCGCAGCTCGGATATTGGCAAGATAATCAACCCCATTATGTTCGAGAAATTTTCGATCCTCCGAAACCACCATGGCATTGACTGCTGCCTTGGGAATGTCCGTATAATCAATATAATAGACATCCTTCTCTGACTTTAAGGTAGAGATCAGGTTGCCTTCGAAATCATATACCAGACTGGTCTGGGAAGGCTTAAAGGTATCCTCTGTTGAGGCTCTGACCTTTTGCTTCGCATCGGACTGCAGATCAATAATTGTCTTCCCATATTCTTTATAGAAATAGAACATCGCAACTACGATGGAAAGCAAGGTGATAAAAAGTAAAAATTGTAGTCCAACCTTGATCTTACCTCTTATGCTTCTTCCGCTCTTCCTTTTTGTTATGTTCCTTCCTTGTTTCTTCTGCACTTTTATCCCTCGCCTATTCTGTCCTTATTAACAATTACAATTCTGTATATTTCACAGTAACCAGTTCCCTTAAGAGAGCTTCACAAGATGATAGGGGAGCTGTAGCTCCTCGAGAAGCTGCTGTTCTCTCTTATGACAGGTGAACAGGATACTCTGTTTTCTTTTGGCTACCTCCACCAAGGCTGCCCTCACTCTGTTATCATCGTATAGGGCAAAGCTATCATCAAACAGGAGGGGAACCTTATCCTTACCCAAAAGTAGATCTGCAACTGCCAGACGCAGAGCAAAGAACACCTGGTCAATTGTTCCGGCACTAAGTCTCTCCAGCAATACATAAGTACCATTCCACTCCACCTTAATCTCCAGCTTTTCATCCACCTTAAGATCCTGGTATCTCTGTCCGGTCACCTCACCGATGACCTCAGATACCGCTTCATTGAGCTCACAGCCAAAGCTATCATGAATCTGAGCAGATAGCTCGCCTATGGTGGACAATGCAAGCTTGATTGCCTCCAGCTCGACCGTAATTTCCTCCTGTTGATGCTTCATTTGCTTATATTTCTCACGATTTCTCTGCAGCTCATCCTCATTACTCTCTAGTGCTGAGATTTCCCACCGAAGCTTCTCTATCTGTAATCGGCACTCTTCATAGCTTTCATTAAGTACCGCTTGTCTGTCCTGACGCTCCTGCTTTCTTAGACGAAGGTCCTCCGTAATTAGTTGCATCGTCTCGGGTGTCAGCTCTTCTACCCGAATGAAATACTGCAGATAGGTCATAATGGTATCATAGATGGAATCCATGCTGTCCTGCACGGTATTTTTTCGTTCTTCAAGCTCGGTCTGCTGCGCCTTTGTATGCTCTACGGCAAGAACATTTCGAAGCATCTCCTCCTGTCGGTCAGCCAAAGCTTCCAAATGATTTGCCTGATATCTGGTCAAGATATCCATAATCTCATTCTGCGCATCATTTCTTTTCTTAACGAGCATACCCTGCTGTTCCTCCAGCATATGAATGCTTTTATTATTCCTCCCATTCAGAAAGATATAACACACTACACCGATAATCACCACGGCACCTGCCGCAAGAAGACCGGGAAGCTGAAATCCGGTAAGTAAGACAATCAGAAGAGCAATAATGCCTGTTGCGGGTATGCTATAATAAAAAATTTGCTTCCCACCTTTATGCACAGCCTCCAGCTCCTTCGCAAGCTCCCCGCCCTGCTTTTCCAGTATATATATGTCATTTCTTAAGAGATCGGCGGCCTTCCTGTCCAATTTCAATTGTTCCAGTGCCTGTTGCTGCCGCTCTACTTCCGAAATCTTTTTCTTTAACTCAAGAAGCTGAAGTTCCATCTGCAATACTTGTTTATGAAGCTCCTCATAAGAACGATACTTTTCTAAAATAGCCGGAAGCTGTTCCATTCTTCGGTTAGCTTCGTTATCCTTCGTCAAGGACAGCTCCTCCTTCTGGCGTAGCAGCTGTTTCTCCTGTTCCTGAAGCTCCTTTAATTGTCGGGTCAGAAGGTCTAGCTTCTCCTCCCGCATAACACCTTCCCTAATCTCATTCTGTAGTGCGATTAGCGCTGCCGGATTCAGAGCAAGCTCCAGCTGCTTCCGCTGCTCTGTAAGAGACCCAACTGCCTTGGCGACATCCACCACCTGACTCCTGGCTACCGATAGATTCGCAATATAATTACGCACCTGGGTAGAGAGATCCGAATCCGTCTGTGCTTTGAGCTGCTCTATGCTAATGGTATTTCGAAAGGTCGATTCCGATAAGCCGGGGACCAGCTCACTGAGCATACCCTCCTTGAGCATTATCTCTCGACCTGTCGATATATCAATCATTGAGAAGCTTTTGTCATTCGCATGAAAGCTTCTCTGCAGCCGATACTGCCTCCCCTCGATTTCGATATCCATACTGCCGCTGTAAGCACCCGGATAGTCCCAGGGAAGATATCTGATATACAGATCCTCTTTGGAAGAAGCTCCCCGGCCTCTTATTCGTTCAATTCCAAAGAGCATCCCCTTAATAAAGGAATGTATCGTGGACTTGCCCGCCTCATTTTCTCCATAAATCAGATTAACTCCAGGTCTTAGCTCAATTTCCTTATTATGAAATCGTCCAAAATAATTTATTTTTAGCTTTTTAATAAGCATTATGAACCACTCCCATCTGTTGCCCCATTCTATTCAATATATCAAAGTCTTATGACTTCACCCATAAGACAGGTTTATCTTCTTACATCCTTCGCGCCAAGTAAGGCTTCCATACCGTAATAGAGTGCCTTCCTGGCTATTTCATCCTGATCAGTACTCTCGCGGATCCTCCGAATGAACATCCCAATGATGTTATCCTGATTCTCCAAATATAGTGTATCAAAATCATAGTCCGGTACCGATTGATCCGTAACCTCCAGAACATTGCCGAGTGCCCGAATAGCATCCTTGTCAAAACGAATCAGCTCGTCCCGGAATCCCTGTATGGTGAAGGAATAGATATGCTCCAGCCCCTGTTCCATCATCTTATTTCTCGCCTGGTCTAAAAGTGATCCATTCGTATCCTGCGCATTTACTGTAAGCGGATATCGTTTATAAGTTCTCACTGCATGATTGAGAAAGGTGATTCTGGTAGCCTTCTTACCCGCTTCCCCTCTTGTAATCTCTCCAAGAATATATCCTCGCTCTCCGGTCTCATTCTTATCCAGAGGCTCCAGTGAACCGCAATATGCGATTTTATTCGTAATTATCTCCGGCTTATGGATATGACCGAGAGCGACATAATCAAAGTCAAGCTCCTGCAGCTTCTTTCGGTTGACCGGAATATTTCTCTCATCACCGCCGTGGGCAAGGAGGATATGAATATGGTCATTTTGCTCATGCGCTGCTTCATCATATAATGCCTCACAGATATCCTTCGTATGATAGCTCAGGCCGTAAACTTCTGCTCCAAGCTCTTCATATACCTTAAATTCCATCGTATCTCCGAAGAAGAAATGAACCTTTTCATCCCATACAAAGCCCTGATAATTCGATCTTGTCCCGATATAGTCATGATTTCCCGCCATAATCAACGCCTTGGCAGTCTCTAGCTTACTCAGGATATAGTTCACTTCCTTCAGTTCTCTAACTAAGGGTTGGCGATGAAACAGATCTCCTGCGATTAACAATAGATCTGCTTTCTCTTGGTTGCAGATTCTTATGATATCCCGGAAGCTGTCCCAGATCTCTGTTCCTCTCTGCGTACCCCACGGCATGTCCGAATCCGGAACAGCCCCAAGGTGGACATCTGCAATATGTATAAATTTCATTGGCTTCCTCCTTCTACCCATAGTCAAATACCATCCTCTTCATTATACACAAGAAAATGTAAATTCGCAAGCTTGCAACCGAACATCCATTCTGTTGTTAGGTCTTACAATTTTCCTGAATTTAGATTGATTTGCAAAATACTATTGACAGATCTTAATTTATGTAATATATTACATATTATTAGGTAACTTATTACATAATTACAGGAGAGAACATCTATGGAACTTCCGACACAGGAACGGGAAAGTAAATATATTATTTTTGCTCTGATTTTCATGTTGTCAAATAAGCTGCAGACCATCGGAGATTCCTTCTTTGCCGAGGTCTCGACAAAGCAGTGGTTCACGCTTCTGGTACTTAACATTATGGGAGACTATTCCCCTACGCTGTCCGAGTTATCCGAGGCAGTGGGCAGTTCACACCAGAATGTAAAGCAGCTTGTGCTGAAGCTGGAGCAAAAGGGATATGTGGAGATTACTAAGGATAGTGAGGATGCCAGACGACTGCGCATCAAAGCCACTCCGAAAAGTGAGGCCTTCTCACAGGAATATCATCAGAAAAGCGCTGAATTCATGGATAAACTTTTTGGGCAATTTAAGCCGGAGGATTTAAAGGTCACCGAAGAGGTGATGCTCTCAATGAAGACTATATTAGAAGGGTTGGGAAAGGAATATGTCAAAGAGTAAGAAAACCGTTGTAGTATACCGATCAAAGACCGGTTTTACGAAAAATTATGCTACCTGGCTGGCAAAGCGGCTTGACTGTACTTTACTGGAGGGAGATAAGG
Organism: Bacillota bacterium; assembly: GCA_023421075.1. Taxonomy (GTDB): domain Bacteria; phylum Bacillota; class Clostridia; order Lachnospirales; family Lachnospiraceae; genus Mobilitalea. The sequence continues at coordinate 20,991 of JAEZUM010000023.1, read as the reverse complement.
TAAATAGCAAGGACTTAGCTGATTATGATATCATCATTTATGGCAGCGGGCTTTATGCCAGTGGTATCAGCGGAATCAAGTTAATCACAAAGAACTTTGAGCAATTCAAGAACAAAAGGCTGATTGTTTTTGCAGTCGGTGCATCACCAAATCACAAGGGAATCGCAGAAGAACTGGTTAAGGCGAATATACCGGCCGACCAGCAGGATAAGATTGAATTCTATTATCTTCGCGGTGGCTTTGATTACAACCGATTAAGTCCGTTCTATAAGGTACTGATGCAGCTCAAGAAGCTTCAACTGAAGAAGTTGAAGAACCCCGATGCAGACACGAAGGGGATGTTAGCCAGCTATGACCATCCGCTGGATTTTACCAGCGAAAAGCATTTGGAACCAATCATTCATTCATTATTAGGATAAGGGGAAATAACCATGTCAAAGGGGAAGAAAATTATTCTGGCAATCATCGCGGTAATTGCGGTTATCGCTATCGGGTTCGCTGTGATGATTAACAGCATCTCCGGCAATCTGGATTCATACACGGATTATGATTTCAGTGGTCTTGATTTATCACAGGTTGAGGATGGTACCTATACCGGAAGCGAGGATGCTAAGATCATTAAGGCAACCGTCGAGGTCACTGTGAAGGATCATGTAATCACCGATGTTACAATCCTATCACACGACAGCGGCCAGGGAAAACCGGCTGAGGTTATTGTAGATGATATTGTAGAGAAGAACACGGTAGATGTAGATGCGATCAGTGGCGCAACCTATTCCAGCCAAGTCATTAAGGTTGCCGTATATAATGCGTTAATGAAGTAATTTGTAATAATAGGAGCATTCTTGTCTTCCCCGAACTTAAATCGGCAGAATACAAGGATGCTCCTTTCTTTCATTTCCATGTTGTTTTTATAATGTCGGGCTTCCCGAAGCTCCGTTACCGCCTGTAATATTACGTATCAGCTCAAATGCACCGGTACTTGCAAGCCCACTTGCAAGACCACCTAGCAGAATCTCCGGTGTAAAAGTCCATCCGTTGATCCACACATTCAATAAAGTGCCAACCACCGCTAAGATAAGAGGTATATACTTATTCGGGATAAAGGAAATACTATGTTTGATTATGTACCCAAGACATAGGCATATGGCTAATACTACGACAACTACATACCGTGATAAGAATTCCATCCTGATTACTCCTTTCCTGCATCATTCCTGATCCATCCCCTGTATAGTGGACGACTTTCATTACACTACTTCGTCCAATATATCGTATGATGTACAATCTCAAGAAATGCAAGAAATAATAGGGATTGTTCAATTTATACCATATAATCGTTATGCGTTGTTCTTTTTATTTCTTGTTTGCTTCTGAATAATAACTCTGTTTATACTATGGTTTGGATCCTTGAACATGCAGCCATAGGAAAAAGCACGGTAACCACTCATCTTATCCTTTCGGATCACAGTACCCTGAAGATAAAAGTTAAGCCCTTCAAATTCATATAGAATTTGCATCATGGTACCTATTTCAAAATCCTGTTTTAGGACGATACTCATACCTGTAATGCTGATATTCTTTAGAATCCCCTGGATATTTCGTTTTTTTCCGTTTTCCGTTACTACAGTTACCGTTGTCAATTCACCGATAAACATCCGATAGGCTCCCCTTCGGTTCGCTCTGGCGACGTCCTCCTCCGAGCTGACATTGTACACCCTTATGCCTTTAAAAAGGGAGCTTTCAATCTTCAGCGCTTCATATCGAAAGATTCCATCCTTGACTGTGTAGATAATCTCCGGTTCCTTTAAGTCCTCCGGATTCACCACCAGACCATTCTCTAATATAGACGGAATCGTAATGTACAGAGATGTCTTAGAAAACAGAATAACAATCATTCTATAGTGTTTTTCTTTATATTTAAATTTGAGTAATAGTTTATTCTCGACTTCTATTTCTGTTATTTTCATTCAGTATCTCCTAGGTTTATCCAGATCAGAAAAGTTAGATATATTTGTAATTATTTATCGTAATTTGTCGTAGCACTATTGTAATATATTTATGAAAGATTGAAAAGTGCAAATTCACAATTCGGATAGCAATTCTCCTTTTATTATTATATTGACATCCTGTCGCAGATTATCTATAATATTAATAAACCGACGACGGTTTATTAATTAAAGGAGTGAATACTATGAATAATAAAAAATATCAAAAATGGGATGTACATCATCACATCGTCCCGGATTTTTATGTAGATGAGATGAAAAAAATGGGGATGCAGGACTACTGTACCATTAAATGGCCAAAATGGAATCCCGAAGCATCTCTAAAATTAATGGAGGCCTTTCAAATTGAAAAGGCCTTTGTATCCCTTTCCACACCGGGAAGCTACTTTAAAAATTCAGATTATAGTCAGTCATTGAACAGAAAATGCAACGAATATATCTATCGAATGGTGAAGGATTATCCGGGTAAATTCGGTGGGTTTGCATCGGTAACTTTACCGGATGTACCGAACGCAATGAAGGAGATGGAATATGCGCTGGACACCTTAAAGCTTGACGGGATCAGCCTAATGTCAAACGTTAATGGAAAATATCTTGGCGACAGTGATTACCGCGAATTCTATTCTGAGCTGGATAAACGTAAAGCAATTATATATATCCATCCGAATGGAATCGCCGGCAAAGAGGATCATCGCTTCCTAAACCCTTTATATCTTTGGCAAAACGATACCACAAAGACAATGATTGACTTTATTCGAAGCGGCTACCACAGAGATTACCCGAATATCAAGTGGATTCTATCTCATGGTGGCGGAATCCTATCCCCTATTTATAGTACGCTTATCCAGACTTTAGAAAACGAAAATCCGGATATCGCATCAGAATTAGAGCAATGGAAATCCCAGATATTTTTAGACACCGCATCCAAAGCCTTCGATGAGCAGATACCAGAGCTCCTTCATTTCTCTGATGTTAAGCATGTACTGTTCGGCAGCGATATCGGCTGGGGTAATAAAATGGCCGTTTCGACTTTGGAGAAAAGCTATAATCAATTAGATCAAACCATGGGGCTTACCGAAGCACAAATAGCTGATATTTACCTGGGAAATGCGAAACGACTATTCTCGCAGGAGAGAGTTCCCGTAGACACAAAGGGCCAACTCCCTATCGTTATTCGAAATAATAAGCCCACCGATCAATCTGATAAGATAAAATATCATTATCACTGCCTGCCACAGAAGGTTGTTGATACAATAAGATCCCTTCAGCCCACACTCAAGACCGAAGGCCTGAACCCCTGGAACGAAGGTGAAACTCTAGGATGGATGAAACAAATTGGTTATGAAAAGGTGATGCTCTCCTTTGATCTTCCACTAGCATGGAAGATGAATAGCGATGACCTCGGATGCGTTTTGAAGGTCTTTAATGAGGAAGTAGCGAAGATCAAGAACCGGAATTCAAAGTGCTTCGGTGCATATGGAGCGATTGACATTAATTCACCGGCTAATGCGGTTTCAGAGATGAAGCACTGCATCGAAAAGCTGAAACTAGATGGTATATGCGTATCAACCAACCTATTTGATACCACCTTTGATCAACTGATTGATGAGCAGGTACTTTCCAGTCTGGCCATGTTACATGTACCGGTGTTATTACATCCACAGGACAGCACGGGAATCCCTCTTATAAATGATAATTATCTCGACGCAGTATATTTTCTTGCTAAAACCTTTTATCACGGGGTATTCGCCAAATACTTGAAGGACACTAAATTCATACTTGCACATACCGGCGGAGTACTTCCTTATCTTGCTAATCCAATTAATATATTGTATTATATGAGTATTAAAAAACCAAAGATCATGGGATATATGATAGATACCTTTATCAGGCACAATCCGAAAGGATTCAATATCCTTATGAATATGATTGTTGATTAGGAGGAGCATTGTGGCAAGACTAGCAGTGAATCACGAGAGCAAGAAAAAAGAGCTACTTGCGATTGCAGAAAAGTTATTTCTTGAGAAGGGTTACGAGCAGACCAGTATCGATGATGTTTTGAGAGAAAGTGGTATCTCGAAGGGTGGATTTTATCATTATTTCAAGTCAAAGGATGATATCCTTTCGGCCAGCATTAATAACATTATCGACGATGCAATCCTTTTTCTCCAACCGATTGTGGATGATGAGAATCTGAATGCACTCGACAAATTCAAATTATTTATGGTTAAAAAGTCAGAATTTCAAAACGCAAGATTAGAATATGCCGCTCTGCTGGGTAAGCTTTTACAAACCGATCTTATGCAATATAAATATAACATGATAACGTCACAGAAGATGGTAATCCCTTTTGCGAAAATCATTGAGCAAGGTGTGAAGGAAGGAGTATTTGATGTCGAGTTCCCTCTCGTTACTGCTGATATATTAATCCGGGCCATTTCAAGTGTGACACAGAGCTTATATTATGATGACTATATTAACAATGAGGATAAGAATAAACAGTATCAGCATACACTACAGAGCGTCATTAACAGAGTATTAGGCATTTAAATCGCAATCCACCAAAACACTCCGAATTTATCAACCACATCCGCACAATATTCATTCCAATCACACGGTCCCAGGGGATGAATCACCGTTCCACCATCACTTAATATTTCAAAAGCGTGGCGAACAGCCTCTTTACTGCCCAGGTCATACACATTAAAAGCAGTTGTTTGCCACGCTTGCCCTTTTGTACGCTCGCAATCCTCCGGCGCCTCACTAACCGCCATAAATAACCGGTCATCGACCATCAACTCGCAATGTGCATAAGTGTTCTCCGGTGTTGTAAAATTCAAACCAATCTTTGCCCCAAAGGCATCACAATAACGTCCGACCGCCTCGAAGCTTCCTTTTACATATACTTGTGCTCCAATTTTCATTGTGATAGCTCCTTCTCCATTTTTATTATACTATAATTATTCTGAACATGGTTCCGAGTCCTACGGAACCACGTCTTAATCGATCCCTTACCCTATTTTATATTGATTACGTCGCTTATTTTGATACAAGCCCATATTTTAAGATGTGAATGACCTGATCAAACATCTTATCTAATTTATTCGGATCATACTTTTCTAAGCGAAAGGTTTCCTCATCACTCACCTGAAAATATGACTTAAGGAACCTTCCAAAATCCATCATGATATTCGTCAGGACAAATACTACCAGCTCCCGATCCAAATTCGGATTAATGTCAGCGTTTTTCTGAAACTCTGTAACCCCCTGACTAAGCAGCGCTTGCCCGGAGGATAGGAATAAGAATTCCTCTATACTGATATCACCATTTTGAAAGACTCTGCTTAAAAATCCTGCCTCGAGTGGATGTTCCTGCATAAAACATGCGTGTCGCTTCATGGCATGCCTAAGAATCGCAAAGAAATCGTTTGTTTCTAGGTTAAGGCTATTATTGATATATTCCTCTTTCTTGAGCATAGCCTCTTTCATTAAATATTGATACAATTCCTCTTTGCTATCAAAGTATCGATAAAAACTACCCCTGGTTATCCCAAGCGCCATAACGATTTGGTTCAAAGAAGAAGCCTCATAGTCATGCTCTAAGAACTCTTTATAAGCGATTTCTTTTATTTCCTTTTGTCTTTCCAATGATAGATTGTTAAATGTCTTATTTGGCATCTTCTTCCTCCATACCTAAATAATCGAAACTATCAGTATTATATCATAACTTTCCCGAAATGGACAAATATTTAGTTGACGTCAGCTTTCTTTGGTGCTATTATCAATTTAGCGACATGATTGTCGCTACAGGTATGTATCTTAAGCAGATAATATTTTTGCATAGCATAATTCGTTTTGGTGCCATTGCATCGTGACAGATAACCTTGCTATGCCATATAAGGAGAGATGATATGAATAACAAATCAAATAAGGCCTTCCTCCACCGTTTGTCCGATTACCAAAGACTTGGTATTACACCCGATTGCATCGAAAAATGGGAGGACGGAATGCGTACGGATGGTAAAGGTAGTTCCTTCGAGTGGTGGTACTTTGATGCAAAGCTGGAAGACAATACTACACTGGTAATTGTTTTTTACACCAAAAACCTTTTAAGTCTGCCTTCTTCCATTAAACCAATGATTACAATTACTCTTACCGATGATTCAGGCGAAACGCTCTTCGATCATGACATACAGGCCGAGTCTGCCGACTTTAGTGCATCGCGAGATCATTGTGAAGTCCATATCGGTAATAACCTTTTTCAAGGAAATCTCGATGATTACCTGATACATATCGATACTCCCGAAATAAAGGCAGATATAAAGTTGCGACGGACTGTTCCATCCTACCGCGCCGGCACCGGTCATGCCTATTTTCAGAAGGGAAAGAAGGAATCCTTTTTTGCCTGGCTGAATGCTGTTCCACAGGGAACGGTCCATGGTACAATGTCGATCAATGGCTCCCAAAAAACATTGGCAGGAAGCGGATATCATGATCATAATTGGGGTGATATTCCTATGCCAAGAATTCTTCACCACTGGTACTGGGGTCGTGCTGAGATTGGTGATTATACCTTAATCACTTCTTTCATGACCTCCACGAAAGCTTATAATTACTCACAAGGCGGCACATTATTATTGACATATAAGGATCAGATCCTTGCCTGGGATCCCTACAAAATGCAAGTGGCCTTTGATGATATCTATAACGATACGAATACCGGCAAGCCAGTTGCGAACAAGATCATTTTTCTATATGAAGATGGCACGAAGCGTTATAAAATCACGTATCAGCGCGAACAGGATATCTCAAATACCCCTTTTCTTGATAAATTGAGCGGAATTAGCAAGCTTCTGGCGAAGCTTCTCCGCTTTGACGGTTCCTATCTTCGTTTCGCTGGCTTTGTAATCTTAGAGGTCTATGAAAATGACCTGTTACTTGATACAATAACAGATTCCTCCGCCGTATGGGAATTGATGTATTTTGGGCATACTATGGATCATGTAATTCCAAATCAATTCACTTGACAACCCTTAATTTCATGATATACTTAATAGGCTGCCATCCTTGGATTCTAAAGGTTTGGTAACCAAAATAAGCGTCAGTTCGTGACCTTCCTGACGAAGGGATGATAATCCCTTAAAACAAAACTAAAGGAGAATTCAATATGAATAACAAAAAGACTCTGTTTCTTACAGAGGCTGCGGTCATCGCAGCCATTTATACCGTACTGGTTGTCGCCTTTCAGCCGATCAGCTTCGGTCCGATCCAGTTCAGAATTGCGGAGGCACTCACAATTCTACCATTTTTTACCCCTGCTGCCATTCCCGGTGTGACCATCGGCTGCTTCTTAAGCGCGATTCTAACGGGAGCGGATATTCTCGATATGATATTCGGCTCACTGGCCACTCTGATTGCAGCAATCCTATCGTATCAGCTCAGACGTTATAAGTTCCTGGTACCGGTTCCACCGATTGTTGCAAATGCGTTGATTATCCCCTGGGTACTCCGCTATGCTTACGATGTCCCTGATGCAATCCCTTTTATGATGCTGACGGTTGGAGCAGGTGAGGTATTAGCAGTTGGAGTATTAGGTACAATTCTGATGCTTGCACTGGATCGAGTAAAGCATATTGTGTTTAAGAATAGCAATCACATTGGTAAATAAAAGGTTGATTTCATTCATAAAAAGCCATGACGTCATTAATAAGACTTCATGGCTTTTCTTTTAGCTACTCCTAACACTTAATAAAATATGGCAACCTTTCGAGAGGCACATCAATTGTAATTCTCGTTGGGCCGTTATAAACCATGTCATCATCCGCTTTCCATTGACCCTCCGGAATGAGGACCTCACGATTAAAGGTTTGTTTCGTTATAACAGGCGCAACCATTAGCTGGTCCCCTATCAAAAACTGATCCCGGACATGTTCATATCCCTCACCATATGCATAGGCAAGATGTCGCATTATCGGCTCCCCTGATTGACCGGAGGACATGGTTACATCCAGAATATAGTCACCGAATTGCTCATGGAGCTTAGCCATGTTTAGACAAATCTTGTCATTCGCAGGAGATAAAACTCTCCACGGTGCAACTGAGAACTGCATCATTGGAAAAAGAGCACTACACTGAGCGTATCTGACGACGAGTTCTTCATCAATATTTAGACTTTCCGGTAGAAAGTTTAAATATTGGCCCCCACCAATCATGTCCGGACAGGTATAGATATAACCCATTAAACCTTGTGCCAGACCGTTAGGAATCAACGTATCCAACCCATTTCCCACCCATGTATGAGATTTATCACAAAGTCTCTGGACCAGAGGCAGCCCGGCAGCCTTAAAAGCACCTCTAAATTCATTCAGCGTATACTGCGCTCCGAATCTATTGTAAGCATTACATTGTTTTTGCGCATTACCAGGCGAATAAATCATGTCCTCATCACTATAATATTGGGGATCTCCTGCATCAAATTTAAAACCGTCAATCCCGTAGGTCTCCATTAAGCTATCCAATTCTTGCTTAAGCCAATTCTCTGTTGCCGGGTTGGTCAAGTCCAATATCCCACTAAAGCCATTCCACCATCTCCGTATAGCCGTATTACCAGCAGCATCCTTCACCAACATATTCTTAGCCTCTAACTCTCTAAAGACCATACAATCAGGGCTTACAAAGGGAGATACCCATAACATTACTAAAAAGCCCATTTCATGTAGTTGGTCAATAAGTCTCTTCGGATCTTTGAATCTACCTTGATGAAAACTAAATACACCATAGTCTTCTTGCCAGTTGTCGTCAATCATGAGAACTCCTGAGGGATAACCCTTCTTTATAATATCAGAGGCATATTTGTGGATTTTCTCCTGCGTCTGATCATACATCAATTCTATCCAAGTATTATATTGAGGGTGTGTAAAGAGTCGTTTTTCCGGCAAAGATGCGGATACGGGAAAAAATTTCTTTGATGCATCCAGATATGCCCTCTTTAATGAAGTATGCCCTTCACTGAGGATGATTTCATCATAACGACTCGAAACGTACAACTTATCTGCAGCAAATTTGAAATCAAAGGGCTCGTTACACCAAATATAGCGGCCTTTGTTGGAAATCAGAAACGGCATCGTTTGATTTTCTGTTGAAATCGGACATAATGAACGTTCTAATTCGTCTCCTGAAAAGGGCATTAAAGTACCGTCGGCTACTAGTCCCCCCCACCAATATTCTCCACCAATGATATCTACTTGAAAATTGTATTGCATTTATGGTACCTCCTTCATCCAAGTGTATAGCTATTTTATATTATAGGATACATTTCTTCATTTCCATGTTAAAAAGCGTAGACTTTATGTGTTTATGTGTGGTTAGTGTCTTTCCCTTTACGCCTCTTACGTTCCATCGTTTTTTCGGGGTAATTTGGTCGGCTCCCATACTTATACTTGAGATTTGCATGCTTCTTAAATATCATGAGGGAACTTCTACCCTTCAAATAGCCCATAATTTCTGACACACTATACTTCGGTGGAATTCGTACAAGCATATGCACGTGATCCTTGCAACACTCTGCCTCGATTATTTCAATATACAATAAAGGTTATTCCCCTCCCACCTTGGAGGAGAATAACCTTTTATAATTCATCTTGTTTAACCAAAACGTCCGCTGACATAATCCATTGTCTTCTTATTTTGAGGATTTGAAAAGATTACTTCAGATGAGTCGTATTCAATCAGCTCACCCAGAAGAAAAAATGCTGTCTTATCCGCAACGCGGGAGGCTTGCTGCATATTATGAGTCACAATAACTACTGTATATGCTTTTTTTAACTCAGACAGCAAATCCTCAATCTTATACGTAGATATGGGATCCAATGCACTTGTAGCCTCATCAAACAGGATAACCTCCGGCTTTAATGCTATGGTTCTCGCAATGCATAGGCGCTGCTGCTGCCCCCCGGACAGAGATAGTGCACTCTTTTTCAGGCGATCCTTCACCTCATCCCATAAGGCAGCCTCCTTAAGACTTTGTTCCACAATTTCATCCAGCTCTGCCCTCTTAGCTCCATGGTATTTCGGTGCATATGCAATATTATCATATATACTAAGCGGAAAGGGGTTCGGCTTTTGAAATACCATCCCGATTTTCTTGCGAAGCAGCATCGGATCGATCCGGTTATGATAAATATTGATCTGTTCATAGGTCACTTCCCCGGTAATCCTACAATTCGCAATGGTATCATTCATCCGATTCAAGGCTCGTAGGAAGGTTGATTTCCCACAACCGGAGGGACCGATCAGTGCCGTAATCAGATTTTTTTCTATTACCATGTTCACATTATTCAATGCTTGGTTATCTCCATAATAGAGATTTAGGTTATTAGTACGGATAATACTCATTATCTAATGCCCACCTTCTTCTGATATAGCCCGGCTATAATATTCGCCGTCAAATTAATGATAAACACTAATATCATTAAAACCGCAGCAATGGAATACGGAACCCAATCAGGAGCATTCCCCTCGGTTGCGTATAAAAAGAGTTGTACCGTGAGTCCAGCTCCCGGTTCGATTACATGCCCTGCATAATTTGTCGGCATCATATAGTCAACTCCCGCTGTATAAAGAAGAGCTGCCGATTCACTAACGACCCGCCCAATACTAAGAATTATCGCTACAAAGATCCCCGGAAAAGCGTTGGGCAGAAGAATGGTTCGAATCATGTGAAACTTGGAAGCACCCAGAGAATGTGCCGCCTCGCGATAGGTTGGATTCACCTGCTTTAAGGCTTCTTCTGTCGTTCGTATCATGGTCGGAAGAACGATCAAGGAGCAGGTTAAGGCTCCGGATAAAATGGAGCCGCTTCCACTACCGATTCTTAACGCATTTACAAAGAACGCCACTCCGAACAATCCATATACGATAGAGGGTATCCCGGCCAGTATCTCAATTGCATAACGAAAGGCCGCTACCAGCTTGCCTGAACCGGAGTACTCTGATAGATAAATCGCGGTTCCGATTCCCAATGGGATGGAGACAATAAGTGTACATAATACCGTATATAAGGTGTTGATTATCATTGGAGCTATTCCGTAGGTCTCCTCCAGGCGGGAGGGTGCCGTCGACAAGAACCCCCAGTTTATATAAGGCAGCCCTTTTATAATTAGATATAGCATGATTGCGATAACAATACTTATCACCGAAACGGTTACCATATAGATTAATGCTCTTACAGCGATTACTCCCGGCCGGATCTGCTTTTCAAATTCATTATTTGTCATGTATTTTACCTGCCTTTTTCACAAAAAAACGAAAAATAGTATTTGTAATGAATACAAATACAAACAGCACTAAGCCAATCCCGATTAATACACCTCTTGTCTGCTCGGTGGCATAAGACATCTCAGTAACAATGGCTGTTGTTAGAAAACGAACCGGCTTCAACATACCAGGCATCTGTGGAATATTGCCGGCTACCATCATAACTGCCATAGTCTCTCCGATAGCCCTCCCAACCCCAAGTAGAACGGCCGCTATAATGCCTGATCTTGCAGCCGGCAAAATGATTGTAAACAGAGCATATTCCTTTCTGACTCCTAATGCAAAGGCGGCCTCCATATAGCTCTTATCTACTGCGTTGATACTTGTTTCACTAACACTGATAATCGTGGGCAGAGTCATAATGATTAATACGAGTATTGATGATATCATGGATAACCCGGAAGAAAGCTGAAAGAACTTCTGTATGAAGGGCACGATGAAGATCAATCCCATAAACCCATAGATTACCGAGGGAATGCCCGCCATAAGACTGATTACAGAGCGAACGATCGCTCCGATTCTACGTGGCATCAGATGGCCTATTGCAAGAGCTACTAGAATCGAAATGGGAACTGCAATGATAATCGTAAAGAACGTAGAGTAAAGTGATGCAAGTATAAAGGTAGATATGCCGTATTGAGGGGGCTCATTCGCAGAATTCCATACCGGACCGAACAAAAACTCTTTGATACCAACCTTCAAAATACTTGGGCCACCATTGAGAACCATGAATACACCGATTAAAATAACCGAGAGAAACGTGACGGCAGCAAAGGAAAGTACCATTAACTTAAATATATTATTATTTCTATGGATTTTTTCATTTATCATAGTTGGTCTCCATTCTGCCATTATGTAATGGCACTGCAAGGCAGCAGTGCCATATATGTTGTACCGACTGTACCACTGTTATTCCGGTGCATAAATGATTATTTTTTCACCGTAATCTTACAGGTTGCTGTTTTTTTACCATCCTTTGATGTTACCGTAATCTCTGCTGTTCCAGTCTTCTTACCGGATACTACACCGGCGGAGGATACCGTCGCCACGGATGAATTGGAGGATTTCCATGTTACATCGCTGTTCGTGGCATAGGTAGGATTAATCGTTGCCTTCAACATGAGTGTTTTACCAACCTTAAGCTCACCACTTGTTTTATCCAGTGTAACACTCGTTACCGGATAGGAGACGGTAATCTTACAGGTTTTCTTAAGGTTCGATCCATCCTTCGTTACAGCTGTAATTGTAGCAGTTCCTTCTCCGACACCAATAACCATGCCGGATGAGTTTACGGTTGCTACCTCTACATCTGAGGATGTGAAAACAAGTGTCGGATCGCTGGCATCTGCAGGAAGTACTTCCGGTATTAAGGAGTACTTGGAGCCGGGCATGATGTTGATCGCTGTGCTTCTCAATTTGATTTCCGTTGCTTTAACTTTGACCAGATTGTTTTTGATAAATCCCTTCTTATCGATAATCGCCTGACCATCCGCACTTGCAATGAAGTCCAAGAAGGCCTTTGCAGCAGAAGAAAGGGTCTTGGTCTTATTATAGACAAGCAGGAATGGTCTTTTAATCGCATAAGAACCATCTGCAACTGTAAACTTAGTAGGTTCTACACCCTCCACCTTCAGTGCTTTCACCTTGGTTTCATCCATGTCGCCGAGGGACATATAGCCAATCGCACCTGAATTATTCTGAACGGAGGTCTGCATCACGCCTGTACTAGCCAAGGAGCCATCCAGATTTACATCATATCCGCTAGGTAATGCTGTGCCGTAATCCGCCTTAAAAAAGTCTTCAAAGCAGCTTCTGGTACCTGATCCGGCTTCACGACCAAAAGGTGCGATTTTAACACTTGTGGTATAGGAGCCTGCGATTTGATTCCAGTTAAGGGTAGCGCTGTCTCTGGTATAGATTTTAAAAAGCTGCATTGGCATAATCTCATTCAAAGGGTTGCTTTTATTTACAACAACAGCAAGACCATCCAAACATACCTGCACTCTGTTTAGTACCTCTGCTTCCGCTGTCGTCAATTCTCTACTGGACATGCCGAAGTCAACCGTGCTCTTTGCATCCTTCGCATCTGCGATACCTGCACCGGAACCGGTTACATTTTGTTCAACCACTTTAATTCCTTGGTTTTTTGCCATGAAGGCTTCCGCAAGGGCTTGGATCAGAGGATTAACTGAAGTAGAGCCTGACAATACTACCGTTCCTGTTACGGTTGATGCTTCTACGGTTGCCGGAGAATTAACAAAATTCGATAATACTAATACTACTGCTAACACCAATGATAATAATTTTTTCATGTACTTCTCCTTTTCTATTTTCATTTTTTTCCTGAATACGTAATAATTGTACATTTCCTTATGTAAATTCTGATATCACCGATTTGTAAATCCTATGTACTGTTTTTGTTAATCTTTTGCTGTCCCCAGAAAAGGCGCACGAAAAGGGATGCCTGCTAAGAACCACTTCTTAGCAGGCATCCCTTTTGTTTTATATATAATCGATATTACCCTATTGATGAAATTGATATATGGTACAGAAAAACTCTCTTTCTTACAGTTCGCAGTTATTTACGGTTCTGGGGAAGGGTACGACATCTCTGATGTTACCCATACCGGTAAGGTACATTACACAGCGCTCAAAGCCGAGACCAAAGCCGGCATGTCTTGCGGAGCCATATTTTCTGAGGTCCAGATAGAACTCGTAATCCTCAACCTTAAGTCCCAATTCCTGCATTCTCTGCACTAGCTTGTTGTAATCATCCTCTCTCTGGCTTCCGCCTATGATCTCGCCAATGCCGGGTACTAATAAGTCCATTGCCGCAACAGTCTTGTTATCTTCATTCAGCTTCATATAGAAGGCCTTGATTTCCTTCGGATAATCGGTTACGAATACCGGCTTCTTAAATACCTGCTCCGTCAGATAACGCTCATGCTCGGTCTGAAGGTCACAACCCCAGAACACCTTATAATCAAAGTTATCGTTGTTCTTCTCTAAGATGCTGATGGCTTCGGTATAGGTTACATGACCAAAATCCGATTTTGCAACATTAGTAAGACGTTCTAATAAGCCCTGATCAACAAACTGGTTAAAGAACTGAAGCTCCTGGGGTGCATGCTCAAGTACATAATTAATAACATACTTTAACATTCCCTCTGCCATTGCCATATCATCCTTCAGATCCGCGAACGCAATCTCTGGCTCAATCATCCAGAACTCTGCCGCATGGCGGGTCGTATTGGAATTCTCAGCACGGAAGGTAGGTCCGAAGGTATAGATATTCTTGAAGGCCATCGCATAGGTCTCACCATTTAACTGACCACTTACCGTAAGATTCGTCTCTTTTCCGAAGAAATCCTGTGTAGTATCTATCTTACCATCCTCTGTTCTCGGGATATTATCCAGGTCAAGGGTAGTAACGCGGAACATCTCGCCTGCACCCTCACAGTCACTTCCGGTGATGATGGGAGTATGAACATACACGAAATCTCTATCCTGGAAATACTGATGTATTGCATAGGCAATCAGGGAACGTACACGAAATACCGCCTGAAAGGTATTGGTCCTTGCTCTTAAATGGGTCTGGGTTCTAAGGTATTCCAGAGTATGTCTCTTCTTCTGAAGAGGATAATCTGCGGTAGAGGTACCTTCCACCATAACCTCCTCTGCCTGAATCTCGAAGGGCTGCTTTGCATCCGGTGTAGCCACTAGCTCTCCCTTTACAATGATCGCAGATCCAACATTCAGCTTGGATACTTCTGCAAAATTCGCCATCTTGTCATGATACACGATCTGCAGCGTCTCAAAGTAGGTTCCGTCATTCAATACGATAAAACCGAAGGTCTTGGAATCTCTGACGCTTCTGATCCAGCCGCCAACCGATATCTGCTTGCCGATATATTGATCCTTATTGCGGTACAATTCTCTTACATCAATTAAATCCATAATTATAAACTCCTTTGTCTATATAAATTTTATATACCAACCGTGCTTGTACAAATAATACATAACCGATTATAGCATATGATCGAGATATTTCAATAGGTACTGATTTTATCGTATCCCAGAGCTCTACCCATCAGGAAAGGTAAAATGAACTCTTTCTTTCGTCCACTTTACCTCTTTATAATCGATTTTAAGATATCCATTCTGCGATTGCTCTCACATTCGAGGAAATTAACCGCCTCATTTAATCTTCCAAGCTCATGGGCATCGGAATTTGTAATGATATTACACTCCTTCAGATATGGGTTCTGACTGCTAATCTTCTCATATTTTGTAATATCTGCAAATTCTGCTGCCGCGAAATCAGCCTCCGGAGCAATAAAACCAAGATTGGATAACAAGCTGTTGGAATTCTTATCAATATGAGCAGGGAGATAAACCCCATGATATTCCTCCATCAATCCCCCCAGATCATCAAAGGATATTTCTGTGGCGTTGATTAACAGAAAAGGTTCCGTACCAACCACTTCATCCTCATCATTGCAGATTTCCTGCTTTCCGAATACACGCTCATCATTTGGTATTTTCAACAACTTGGAACTGACATATTCATTAAACCGAAGCGCATCCTCTAATTCGGAGAAGAGACACAAGGCATGTACCTCCTCCATCGTGGTTAGTTCCATCCCGGGAAGTGCTACAATATCATACTGCTCGGCAAGCTTCAGTACCGCTGGACAGTTCTTACAGCTGTTATGGTCGGTAACCGCGATAACCTGAAGTCCCTTCAGTGCAGCCATTCCAACAATATTACCGGGGGTCATATCCTCGTCCCCGCAGGGAGATAGGCAGGAATGGATATGAAGATCATAAGCAAGCCTAAGCATGGAGCTTCTGATAGATCATCAGAGCAGCGTCAAAGATGGGAAGCTCGGTCCAAAGCACCGTAATCTCCTGCTGCTTTGCCTTTCCTAATGCCGGTTCGTCAAGTTGACTCCCCTCGGCAAGGATAATACAGGCTGCATCTGCTAATGCGGCTACAGCGAGGGTATTTACATTTCCCATAACCGTCACCCATGCAGAATCTGCAGGCATTCTTCCCATAGCAACACTTAGCAAATCACAGCAGTAAGGCACTGAAATCTCCCGTTCTGAATTATTCCCCTCATTCAATACCTTAAAGCTTCCATCCTGAATTAAATCATTTACCTTCATTCGTTCTACCTTCCGTTGTTAAGTAATCTAATAGAAGCTGCATTGCAATGCTTCCTTCCTTCAGCCGGTTCTTCGCTTCTGCGGCGGGAATCCACTCAGCAGCATCTACCTCTACCGAGATACTCAGAGGACATTTATCTGCAAAGGCTACAAAGCCCAGCATCAGCATATCCCTTTTTTCATAATAATAGCTCTTCATGTATCTCAGAGTATGAGCACTGACTCCGATTTCCTCCTGCACTTCTCTGATGGCGGTCTCTTCGGCAGTCTCCCCGCTCTTGATATAGCCGGCTACCAGAACATAATTCGTCTGGGATACATAGCTTTGCTTAATTAAAGCGACCTCCCCCAGCTCATTCACTACCAAGGTCAGGGTGCAGGCATACGGTATATTAAATACAGGATGATCACAGGTCGGACAATAAGGCATCAACCCTTCATCCCCGATATTCTTGGGTATCAGCTTATCGCCACAATGAGGACAATGAATGAATTTCATAGTCGAATCCCTCCCTCTGCTATGATACATGATATTCGATACCGCTGTTATTTCATCGTATCTAACTTGGACATCTCTTCCGAGAGCTTATGGATATAATCTCTTAGGATGTGAATACAATCCTGCTCCTTCGCAACACCGCGGACAATATCCTCTGCCAGCGCCTTACAGGTGGGCGCGCCGCAGGAACCGCAATCCAGCCTCGGAAACTTTTCGCAAAGCTCCTCAACTCTGGCCATGTTGGCAATGCTCTCATTCATATCTTTACCCAGTTTGAACACCGGTTCATATTTCACTTCATCCGTCCAGAATTTATCGTGATCCGCACCGCTCACCAGATGGGAGCAGGCAACGGGAAGATATTTTCTCAGCCTCTTCAGCTTTACCTTAGCAAGGTATGGGTTCTCCACTGTCAGAACGCCTCCGACGCAGCCCCCGGCACAGGAATTCAGTTCGATGAACTCTAACTGGTCAAACTTCTGATCCTCCAGATCCTCTAATACCTTGATTACATTTTCTATACCATCAGCAGCCAGGTAATTATCGGTAAGGAGGCTCCCCGCCTCACCGCCGGTGCTTCCCCAGCCTATACCGATGCGTCCGGAGATACCAAGCTCCTCCACATCATCAATGCTCTGCTTCATCAGCGGGAGCAGAATCGGATATATCTCTTTGATAGCAAGGACTCCGTCAATCTCACTATGATCGATTCCGATCGGAGATTTTACTGCGGTCATCTTCGCAGGGCAGGGAGAGATAAATATGATTCCGATTTTCTCTCTGGGCAGTCCCGTCTTCTCCATTGCTTTATCCTTCGCCATGGTTGCAGCCAGGTCAACCGGTGCACAGATTGGCAGAAGATGCTCGATCAGATTCGGAAAACGAACTTGAATCAATCGTACCACAGAGGGACAGGCTGTACTGATAATCGGCCATTTCTCTTTATGCTCCATTACGTATTTTCTTGACATCTCAGACACCAGCTCAGCAGCACCGCTTACCTCATGAACATCATCAAAGCCCATCTTTTTCAGAGCAGTAAGAACGATATTCACATCCTCCAAATGATTGAACTGCCCATAAAGAGAAGGTGCGGGTAGTGCCACGGTATATTCGAACTTCTTCATAATCTCAGGGGAATCATAAGTAGCTTCTTTGGCATGATGAGGGCATATCCGGATACACTCCCCACAATCAATACAGAATTCCTTTGTTATTACGGCTTTCTGGTTTCTTACCCGGATGGCTTGTGTAGGACAGCGTTTAATACAGTTAATACACCCCATACATAAGTCTTCCTTCAATCGAACCGAAGTAAAAAATTTCCCCATTGTCTTACCCCCTGAACTGTTGCTGGCTGTCAGCATTATTGTAACGGCGCTCCAAAGACTGAACTTTTACATTTTCACTTTCATGGTTACGGTAGTTCCAACGCCCACCGTACTCTCGATATGAAATTCATCACTGTATTTCTTCATGTTCGGTAACCCCATACCGGCACCAAAACCAAGGTTTCTGATATTGTCCGGTGCAGTCGAATATCCCGCCTGCATTGCAAGTTCAATATTCTCTATTCCCGGTCCCTGATCCTTAAGAATCATTTCGATCTCTTCCGGAGTTACTGTAACGTCAATTTTACCCCCCGTAGCATGAATTACCATGTTAATCTCGCCTTCATACATAGCAATTGCCACCTTCCGGATGGTCTCTGGATTAACTCCCATCTTCTTCAGATTACTTTTAAGACTACTGGAGGCCTCTCCTGCCCGGGTAAAATCATTTGCCGGGACTTCATAGGTTATGTGTATTACATTGCTCATTTGTAGTCCGGACCTCCCCGCAAGCCATTTTCGTAAAGCATACCACAGGCTGCAAACATTCTGTGTCCGGTAGTAAGAATCGCAATCCCCTTCTCCTTGGCCATCTCGATCATTGCCTCATCCGGGAGCTTGCCTCTGACGAATACAATACAAATGATATCCATCATCTCACAGGTTCGAATCACCTGAAGATTACACAGACCGGTTAAAAGTACCGACTGGTCCTTCATAAATGCCAGTACATCGCTCATCATATCCGAACCACATGCTGTATGAACCTCACGATCCTTCCACTCTTCGCCAACAATATACTTAGCTCCTAATATTGATCTAATGTTCTCAATGTTCATAAAGCCCTCCGTTTTATATAATTTTTGAACCTTTGTGCTTTTACTGATTCGTGACTGCTCCGCTAAAAACCTCAAATGAACTGACCGGTACCTTCTTCGCCATAACCAATGCCGCATTGGCATTGGCTAACATTGCCTGAAAATCCTGTTCTCCCTTTTGGAGTGTAATTCCGATACTTACTGTAATCCCATTCTTTGTATGCTCATAAGAATATAAGGCTTCCAACTCCTTACATAGTCGATTGGCAATCTCATAGACCATATGATCCGTCGGAAGATCCTTGATAAATACGATAAACTCGCTTAAGCCAATTCTACCGATAATGTCAGAGGTTCGAAACTCCCGTTTCAAAACCTGACCGATGGTAGAAAGAATGTTTTCTCCATTAATTGCTTTTCGTACTTCATTAATATTCTTATAATTCCTAAGATCGATCAATAACAAAGCGGATAACGAATCCGATTTCTGTTTATGGAGTAAATCCCGAATCATGATCTCGGCTGATTCTTTTGTACATACATTGGTCAGTGAATCTAAGGTTGGTTGATACTCCGCTTCAGCCGGCGCATTCTCCACAGTGTTAATCAGAGAGAGCTTTCCTACCACCTTATGAGGATTACGGTTTTCACCGAATATGATAGAAGCATAACAGATATACCAGCAGGGCTTACCGTCACGTGGCAGCATGCGGAGTTCAAATCGTACCTGTTTTCTACCACTCATCATGCTATTGAAAATACCGACTACCGCCGGCAATTCCTCAGGATGAATAATCTTTGTTTTCTCAAGCCTCTTTCGAAAGCCTGTAATCACGGAATCCTTACCAAATACCTCACGGAATATTTCTGAGAAACTCAAGGTATCGGAAGCGATCTCATATTCAAAATACAGATCCTTGGAAAGCTCGGTAATCGCTCGGTTATATTCGATCGACTGCTCCAGTTGCTTGTATTGTACCATGGTATCGGTTACATCCATGGCCATACAGGAATATACCGGCACTGATTTTGTGCCCGAACTATGGATTTCCTGCATCCGGCTGCCGTTAATCATGATCCATTTGAAGCTTCCGTCCTGTTGAAGACTACGGAAGTGAAAACTGATCAAATTGTCTTTTCTGGTCTTCTGGGAGGCCAGCTGCTGTGTCACGTAGATGATGTCCGCGGAGTACACCATTCTAAGAAGCTGAGGCCCTTTCGCAGACTTGTCTGTAACATTTTTAACCATTGAAAAAAAGTTCTCTGATGCAAATAAAACGGTTAGCATATCGTCCATTGCCAGTTTCACAAACCCACCCGGTGCGGATGAAAGGAGCTCTTCCATCTGCAATTTATTTATTTCATCCATTGCTACGCCTTTCTATACAACGTAAGTAATATATATGCAAAATAACCCTTTAAAAACAATGCTGGGTAAGAAATATTATAATACAATTTGTCACCAAATACAATCTTAGAATATTCTACCTTTTACATAATTTTGAAGTATTTTGCCGGAATGAAAGCACTTATTGCAGTCGTTATATTTATAAAAAATTGGCAATACATTTTGCATAGATTGAACATATGAATAATGCTTATAGTTGTTAATAATTTTTGTAGATTTTTTAACATACTTATGTTATAATGTCAATGTTTGTGGCGACACAATTTATTTTAAGGAGGTTCAAAAATGGGATCGCAGATTAACACAGTACCCTTTGCAGGAACGAAAGAGCAGGAAGCAGCACTCTTAAAGGTCATTGCTGATCATAAAGATGATAAAGGCGCTCTAATGCCCATTTTGCAAAAGGCACAAGGTATTTATGGTTATCTTCCAATCGAAG
>JAEZUM010000007.1 GCA_023421075.1 Bacillota bacterium | reverse complement strand
CCAGAGGTTCTACCACAAACCGTCCAAACTTCTTATCTTCGGAAATTTCTGCAATCTCTATTTTGGGTTTTTCAAAATCAAACACAACAGGACCCTCCTTCTGGGTATTTTGAGTTGCCTAATAATTTTTAATTATTTGGAATACAACTCGACAATTAACACTTCGTTTACCGGAACATCAATCTGGTCTCTTGTAGGTAGTTCCTTAACAACACCTGTAAACGCTTCGTGACTTGCCTCCAGCCATGCAGGTACGGTTCTTCCGTCGGTAACCTCAAAGATATCCTTATATCTCTGTGTATTCTTGAACTTCTCTTTAATTTCGATTTTGTCTCCAGCCTTCAATGTGTAGGATGGAATGTTTACACACTTGCCGTTAACTAATACATGCTTGTGATCAACGATCTGTCTGGACTCTTTTCTTGTTCTGCCATATCCCATACGGAACATAACATTATCAAGTCTGAGCTCTAACAGGGTCATTAAGTTCTCACCTGCAGTACCATTCTTCATTTTCTGTGCTCTAGCAAATAAGTTTCTGAAAGGCTGCTCTAACATGCCATAGATAAACTTAGCCTTTTGCTTTTCTCTTAATTGTAAACCATATTCACTAGTCTTCTTGCCTGCTCTTGCAAATGCTCTGTTTGACTTCTTGTCAATTCCGAGATAAGCAGGTTCCAGACCAAGGGATCTACATTTCTTTAAAACCGGACTCATGTCTCTAGCCATCGTTATTTACCTCCCATTAGACTCTTCTGCGTTTAGGCGGACGACATCCGTTATGAGGAACCGGAGTTACATCCTTAATACTTGTTACTTCAATACCACAAGCCTGAAGTGCACGAATTGCTGCTTCACGACCCTGGCCAGGTCCTTTTACCATAACCTCTACGGATTTCAAACCATGAACAAGTGCTGCCTTAGCTGCTGTCTCAGCTGCCATCTGTGCAGCATAAGCAGTTGATTTTCTTGAACCTCTGAAGCCTAATCCACCGGCACTTGCCCAAGAAAGTGCATTGCCTTCTGAATCAGTCAGCGTCACAATTGTATTGTTAAAAGATGACTGAATGTGTGCCTGTCCACGATCGACATTCTTCTTCACACGCTTCTTTGTCACTTTTTTAGCTGCTGGTGTTGCCATTTTCTTAGCCATCTAACAAACCCTCCTATTGGATTATTCGTTACAATTGAATTGGATCTTACCAATTCTTATTGTATTTATTACCGTCCATTCCATTTTGAATGGACACTGATCATCAAATGTTATACGATAGAAGCTCGCCTTGCGAACATTCCATTGTCATGAATTGTTGCATAAACGAATAAGCAGATGAGCTCGGATACTTCGTATCTCGTTTGTGTTACACTGACCCACGTATTCCATCTCATTAGACCAAGTAACCTTGGTAAATTCAATATAACCATGGACTCGCCTGCTATTGGTTTAACTATTTCTTCTTGTTAGCAACAGTTCTTCTGGGACCTTTTCTTGTTCTAGCGTTCGTCTTAGTCTTCTGACCACGAACCGGAAGTCCCTTTCTATGACGGATACCTCTATAGCATCCGATTTCCTGCAGTCTCTTGATGTTAAGAGCGATTTCTCTTCTTAAATCACCTTCTACCTGCTGGGTCTCATCAATAATATCACGAATTCTGCCAACTTCTTCGTCTGTTAAATCTCTAACACGAGTGTCCGGATTAACATTTGCCGCTGCAAGAATACGATTCGCACTTACTCTACCGATACCGTAAATATAGGTAAGTCCGATTTCTACACGTTTCTCTCTTGGTAAATCTACACCACTGATACGAGCCATGTGCTTTTACACCTCCAAAAATATTTGTTGTTTCATATACGATGGGGAATTGATTCATTATTAGGAATCAATTCGTCGCACTGCATAATTTGCGTGTGCAAATTATGCAACGTAACTATCGCCTTGCTTAGAAAGTAATAATTACGATTTTCAGCCGCTTTAAATTGTGACCGGCAGGACAATCAACCTGCAGCTAAGAATCCATGATGACGGCACGGTTCTTAAGACAGTTACCTACGGTTAGATAGACCGAGGATGGCT
Source organism: Bacillota bacterium (assembly GCA_023421075.1). Lineage (GTDB taxonomy): Bacteria > Bacillota > Clostridia > Lachnospirales > Lachnospiraceae > Mobilitalea. The sequence continues at coordinate 5,191 of JAEZUM010000007.1, read as the reverse complement.
GTCCACAATATCACAATATTCCGCTGTACTTCCGTTCATCGCCGGAACCTACAGTCAGATGATTGTAACACAAAAAGCAAGAACTAGATTATATAAAACAATAACGAGTCTACTGAGGCACTCGAACTATTGTATATTAGCCTTGTCTTTGTTTGTGTTTCGGATTCTCACAAATAACTCTGATGGAACCCTTTCTCTTAATGATTTTGCATTTTTCGCAAATCGGTTTTACTGATGACCTTACTTTCACAGTAATTCACCCCTTTCAAAAAAGTCCGTTTACTATTATATCACCGCAGTTAAATAATAGCAAGCAATTTTTTAATTACTAAATTTCCGTTTTATCTTTAGTAATCGCCAAGTAAGTTGTTTATAAAAAATCTTCTTATGATAGAAGCCTTTTTATCATGCATTCACGTAATTTGATTGCCCTATTTGTCACGCCAAATAATTCTACCCTTGGTTAAATCATAGGGGGACAGCTCAAGTGTCACCTTATCACCGGGTACGATCTTAATGAAATTCATACGAAGCTTACCACTGATATGTGCAAGTACTCTGTGTCCATTCTCAAGTTCAACCTGAAACATTGCATTCGGTAATTTTTCAATTACAGTTCCTTCGATCTCAACAACATCAGTCTTAGACATTACTCAACCTCCTTACTTGAAATTTCACTTTTTACCAGTTTGATTGCTCTCTTTATCTCTTCATTCTTTACTGTATTCAACTTCACCTTATCAGCCAAGCTCAAATCATATTCAGAAAGCATTCGGATATGGATCGATTTTTTTTTCTTAGGACGCTCCAAGGTTCTAATTCTGCCGTCCACTAAATATACATATTCCTGATCCATACTAATTATTACATAGTACTTTCCGGAGTCGTGCCCCGCTGTCGCAATCACAAGGCTCCCGATTGTAAATTCATTCATCATGGAAGCTAACCTTTCTGGGAAGAAGGAAGACTTACTCATTTCTTGAGCGTCAATAACTCCGGTTCTCCACCAGTTATTAATACCGTATTTTCATAATGTGCGGAAAGAGATCCATCTGCTGTCACTACCGTCCAGTCATCATCTTCCCAGTATACATCGTAACGTCCCGCATTAACCATCGGTTCTATAGCAAGCGTCATACCGGTCTCAAGCTTCGGTCCTCTGCGCTTTTGCTTAAAGTTAGGTATCTGTGGTTCTTCATGAAGATTTCTTCCTATTCCATGCCCCACCAGATCTCTTACTACCGAATAACCATGTGCTTCGACATATGTCTGTATTGCCTCGGAAATCTCATGTAAATGATGACCTTCCTTCGCATACTTGATTCCTTCGTAAAAACTCTGCTCAGTAACCTCGATTAATCTCTTGGCCTCTCTCGATATCTCACCCACTGCAACCGTTCTGGCAGCATCAGAATGAAATCCCTGATAGATTACTCCACAATCAAGACTTACGATATCACCTTCCCGAAGGATTCTGCTTTTATTCGGGATACCATGTACTACCTCACCATTTACCGAAGTGCAGACCGAGGCAGGATATCCGTTATAATTAAGAAAGGAAGGTATGCATTGATATCCTTTTATAATTTCTGCACACTTCTTATCGATATCAAGAGTCGAGATACCCGGACGAACCATAGCAACCAGCTCCTCCAGTACATTGGCAAGAATCCTTCCGGCTTCTCGCATCAGCTCAATTTCTTTCTCAGACTTAATACTAATAGACACGCGATCTCTTCCTTTCAATATATACTTACATTAATTATTAACATTACCTTTGAGCTAGATTGTGCTGCCGAGTGTGCAACGTCTCGCATGCGAGACGATTTATACTCTGGTAACGCAGGCACAAATTAACCGGAAGAATAAGGAGTTTGCTCCAATGAGCAAGCTTCGCCATTCTTCCTAAGGATTTTTTCTTTATAAAAATCCTTTTTTCAGACTAAACCATCATTATTTGTACCCTTTGAATTAGTTTGTGCCGAGGATTTCGCAGGCATAAACTAACCGGAAGAATAAGGAGTTTGCTCCAATGAGCAAGCTTCGCAATTCTTCCTAAGGATTTTGCTCTATAAAAATCCTTTATTCACACTATTGTCCTTCTACAATTTTAACGATATCGTTAAAAGCTGTCTCAGGATCCTGAGTTCCATCTACGGTTCTTAACACACCCTTTTCTTTATAATATTCGATAAGGGGTTGTGTCTGCTCATGATAAACATTCAAGCGCTTAAGAACTGTCTCCGGCTTATCATCGTCACGAAGGATAAGTTCTGCATTACATACATCACAGGTGTTTTCCTTCTTCGGAGGAATGGTTACAAGATGATAGGTAGCTCCACAATTAACACAAGCTCTTCTTCCTGACATACGATTTACGATTGCTTCATCCGGTACATCAACATCTATAGCGTACTCTACTGCATCATTATTCTTGGTTAACGCTTCATCAAGAGCTTTTGCCTGAGGAATTGTTCGCGGAAAACCATCCAAAACATAACCGTTTTCACAGTCAGGCTGAGCGAAGCGATCCATAATCAATTCTACTACTAATTCATCCGGTACTAACAATCCTTGATCCATGAATACCTTAGCCTTTGCGCCTAACTCCGTTCCGTTCTTAATGTTAGCACGGAAGATATCTCCGGTAGAAATGTGCGGTATACCATATTTTGCTGCTAATTTCTTAGCCTGTGTACCCTTGCCTGCGCCAGGTGCGCCCAACATAATTATCTTCATATATTACCTCCATATGGCGCTCTATGCCATCTTATGCAATATCTTTTCATTCTTTCCACTAAAAATTCCCGTTGCGACATACTATGCGGGATCTGACGAACGGTTACCTATCTTCTATCGGAAGAAAGTTATCTTTACATTTGTATGGAAATGATAACGTTCATCCGATAGTAATAAGTTATATGTTCGTAAATCCGTATACAGTCTTCACAACGGAATTTAATTAGTCATTCAAAAATCCTTTATAATGACGTACCAGCAACTGAGCTTCAATTTGTTTGATAGTCTCTATGATAACACCTACAATAATGATGATGGATGTACCACCAAAACTAAAGTGAGCATTAAACACGCCCGAGAAGATAATCGGAATGATACACACAAATGTTAAGAATACAGCACCAATTAAAATGATATAATTAAGTACTCTGGTTAAATACTCAGTCGTAGGCTTGCCCGGTCTAATTCCAGGGATAAATCCACCCTGCTTCTTCATATTATTGGATACTTCAATTGGATTAAAGGTAATTGAAGTATAGAAATATGCAAAGAATAAGGTCAGAGCAATATAAAGGAGTATACCGATTGTATACTTAAAGTCTCCCCAGCTCTTCGTTACAAACCAGCTGTTCTGACTCAGAACCTTTAATACTTTCGGCCAGAAATGTGCTCTTGCCGGATAAACATTAAAGAAGGAAGCAACTACGATCGGGAATGTCATTAAGGAGTTTGCGAAAATAACCGGGATAACACCGGCTGTATTAACCTTTAACGGAATATGGGAGGTTTGTCCACCAACCATCTTTCTTCCTTGTACCTTTTTCGCATAAGTTACAGGGATCTTTCTCTCACCATTCTGTAAGGTTATTACAAGAATAACGGTGACTAAAACTACCGCAACAATAACAAGTGCTGCAACGATTGCATTGACTACGGGCTGATCAATAATATAAGTCCGGAACAATGTAATAAAGTCAGCGGGCATTGTTGAAATAATGTTAAAAGTTAATATGATTGAAATACCGTTACCAACACCATTCTGCGTAATTTTCTCACCAACCCACATCAGGAATGCAGAACCTGCTGTTAAGGAAGCGATAACTAATACAATGTTAGTGAAGGTTAAGCCACCATCTAAGTAACCGGCATTGCCGAAGCCGATCGCCATAGCACCGGATTCAACAACTGCCAATATTACTGTAAGATAACGAGTAAGCTCGTTAAGTTTCTTTCTGCCATCTTCGCCTTCCTTTTGCATTTCTTCCAGCTTGGGAATAGCAATTGTTAAAAGCTGAATGATGATGGAAGCTGTGATATACGGAGTAATACTAAGTGCGAAAATAGACATATTCGATAAGGAACCACCAGTCAATGCATTGAAAAAGCCTAAGTTCTCTGAATTAAACAACTGGCTTGTAACACCTTGGCTAATTGCAGGAGCAGGAAGCAAAGTTCCTAATCTAACAACAATAAGAGCAATAAAGGTATAAATCAGTCTGTTTCTTATATCCTTAACTTTAAAAGCATTTCGCAGTGTTTTAAGCATTAGACCACCTCAGCTTTTCCACCAAGAGCCTGTATTTTCTCTACAGCGCCTGCACTGAAAGCATTAACTTTAACTTCAAGCTTCTTAGTAAGTTCTCCGTTTCCTAGGATTTTAACTCCGTCCTTCGGGTTATTGATAATACCTACTTCAATTAATGATTCTACTGTAACAACAGCACCGTCATCAAATTTATTTAATACATCAACGTTAACTGCAATGATTTCTTTTGTATTTCTGTTAGTGAAACCACGTTTCGGAATACGTCTGTATAAAGGCATCTGACCGCCTTCAAATCCAACTCTGGGAGCTCCGGAACGAGCCTTCTGGCCTTTATGACCCTTACCGGCTGTCTTGCCGTTACCTGAGCCGTGACCACGTCCTCTTCTGAAATTATCGTTCTGTTTGGAACCATCTGCCGGTCTCAATTCTGATAAATTCATGTCGTGCACCTCCTTCTTTTCAGCAATTATATTTCTTCAACCTTTACTAAGTGTCTAACCTGGTCGAGCATTCCTCTGACAGCAGCATTATCTGGCATTTCAACGGTCCAATTAGGTTTCTTTAAGCCTAATGCCTCAACAGTTGCTCTGTGCTTCGGAATGGCGCCGATAGTAGATTTCACTAATGTTACTTTTAATTTACCTGCCATTTTTGGCACCTCCATTAATATACAAGATAGGATGATGGTGGAGTTGCAATTGCTTGCTACTCCTATCACCGTTCTCCTTGTTATGAATAATTACGCTATATCAGTTATCATTTCGATAACTATTCAGTCACTTATCTTGTTAACTGCTCTACCGGAATACCACGAAGCTTAGCTACTTCCTCAGGTGTCTTTAACTGGCTTAAACCTTCAATAGTTGCAAGAACTACGTTCTGCTTATTGTTGGAACCAAGAGATTT
>JAEZUM010000006.1 GCA_023421075.1 Bacillota bacterium | reverse complement strand
TGTAAATGCGTATGCTCTTTCATAATTGGATTCCCCCTCCAATTATGATTACCAAAGAGAAGTTAAATACTTATCCTCCCCTTTTTAGTAGACAGCCCTCCACAAAGACGTGGCGGGCTGTTTGCTTTTCCTTATTTATAGGCATGGTAGCGATTAATCTCGCTACATTTTATTACTAAAATATTATTTTTAATTATTATACCACGTTTACTGCATAATGTATGCCCATTTACCGATTTCCTCTAATTTACTTCCTAGCACAATTCTCTTTAGTAAAGTGCAACCTGAAAAGGTTTGATCGGGTATTACAGTTAATTCGGCAGGAAGTTCTAGTAATTGTAAGCTGGTACAATTATTAAAGGCATTTCCCCTATTCAACTTACAGAATCTGGTATTCTAACTTTCTGTAGCTTATTGCAATTTTAAACATCTAATCGTCTATCATTGTTATGTAACCTGGTATTTCATATTCCACTATTGCTTATCGGATATAGGGCATATACTTACTTCCTCATTATCTTTATCAATAACAAAACCAATGGGAAGTGGTTGGTTGATTATTACATTAGATTTTATTAAGTTTTGCCTTTTTAACAGATTTTTTATTCGATGAAATTATTCTATATTTTCTACCATTGCTCTTTTATCAATGTATTCAAGCTTTTTATTCGATTTATCAATCTCATATTTAAGAGAAGTAATCATTAAAATATTTTTTTCAATGATCTCATCTAACTCTTCATTTCCCTTGTATACTTTTTTCTTGCAATTTTCATTTATCATCTTTAAACAAGATATGAAATTGAATGATTTTGTATATATCAGCGTATAAATAAGTCCTAAAGCAAAAGGAAGCAATCCAATAAAATACGTAACCATCTCCATCGCCGACCATCCTAAAATGGCGATTATAGTTACATATATTCCATAAAATAAGATAATTCCAATACAACTGAAGGCTTTAAAATTCCGATACATACTTTTTGCCTTAGTGTCGAGTTTTTCCTTTAAAAGCCTCAAGGTAGCTATTTCGGTATTTATCATATCCATCTTCTTTTTATCTAACTCGATATTATCTTTTATTACTAACTTCTCTTTAAGCGCTTCAAATCCACTTTTATAAATTTGCACTTCTTGCTCTAACGCTGAATTCTTCTTTTCAGATTCTATTGCCTTGTTTTTATACAATTCCTGTTCTTGAAAGTACTTATCTATTTTGTCCTCTGTTATAAATAATAATGTTTCATCAATATCCGTAATATCTTCCGGTTTTTTAACCAAACTACGTAGACTTGCTAATCTAGACAGCATCTGATCTTCAGTAATAGAACTTGATTTTACTTCCTCTTTTAACTTTAAATAGCTTTCACCAACTGAATCATTAACAAATTTAGAAAGAATAATCTGAGCTTTTATAATAACATCAATAGTCTTCGGGAAGTTCTTGGCTCCAAATCCTTTATTTAATCTATTCCAAAGTAAGTTTGTTAATGTAGCCATATTTATTGCGTATGGTACAGTTTTATTTTGTGTTGACAAGGTCTTTGACATTTTTAATGTCCTTGTTGTATTAGTAATAAGTAAATATCCGCAATCGGCATAATCTCCTTTTACTTGACCTTTTCGTAGTTTATGTATATTACTAATGAATTTTAATCTTTTATGTATTTCTTCTGAATCTTCATTGTCACTTGATGAAAATTCTTCTAACGTAGCTGCATCTTCTAAATTGTATTGATTAAGATTCGAAATATAGTAATTTTTTTCTTCCTCATCTATTACAATTCCTTTGTTATTCAAAGTCAGATAAAAATCACTTTTTTTATCTAATATATCAGCTGCAGTTTTACAACCATTAATAATTTCTTTCATAGCTATATTATCTGATGCTAATACAGATTGTCCGGTAACAATATAAGTAGCTTTATCAAAAAAACGTTCAATCTGACTTTTTGTTTCATTAAAATATCTCATTTTAATTAATCTTATATTTTTATTTGTTCTTATACTTCCAATTAATGATAATAATTCATCTGCTAGCTCTTTAAAAATAATTCCATTGTAACCTGCTATATGAAATAGAATTTCCATCTCTAGATAGATTGTCATTTCATTTTTCCATGTACCAACTTCATTTATTCTATTATTGTAATTTATACCTGCATAAAGGACTACACCTTCACGTATTGAAGCAAGCTTATTTACAAAGTTAGTATTAGCTTTATTTTTAAGAACAAATGCACTTATTAACTCAGAGTATTCATGTCCATTTACTTCATCAAGTAAAAATCCATAAAAAGAGTTTAATATTTTATCCTTTTCAACTGCAGTTAGTATGCATCCTTTTATTTCTTCGATATATATGTATAAATCACTTATGATCAGATTGTTTTGCTTAATAACCTCGTTTTGTTCTTTCTCGAATAGACTATTTCTATTATTTATCGGCACATTTATAAAATATGTACCTTCTCTTTTTTCTGCACCATCAATTTTCATTATTGATGGTGCAATAACATAATCCGGTATCATAAATCCAAAAGTGTTATTAACTAAATATGTAATTTCTTTTAAAGTAAAACTATAACGGTTATTTGTGACAATAACATCTCGTATAAATTCCACAACTATATCATAAATATCTTTACAATTATTATTATATAATTCTCTGAACAGTGTATAGGATGCTAAAATATCTCCTGTAATTAAGTTCATCATCACCCGATTCCTCTTATCCTCTATTTTTTATGCAAGCAAGTCATTTTTTACATATTATAGCATATTTTGTAGGTCTAATCAAACATATTTTACCATTGATATCGTAAACAACTAAATGCAATGGCATATGCAGATCTTTAGATAATACGCATTTTTATATGTACCTTATATTACAGAAGATAGAACAAGATAATCGTGAAATTACTAATTAATCTTCAGAATACCCTATTATATAATAAGACAATACAAGACAGATATATCCAATGATAACCTCCCTTTTTAGCAAAAAGACGTGGCGGGCTGTTTGCTTTAGCGTTAAAATCCGGGCATAGTGCTACACTTACTCTTTATTATTCAGATACAGTTTTGCAAAAAAATCCTCTAGTATAAATCGCGAATCGATTTCATGAAACACCTTGATTTTGCGATTACTATTGTTTTCATAATAATTCCCTTCTTGGTCAACCAAGGGGGCATCTCTTTCTTCACTCCTACCACATCCAGGATTCATTGCCAACCCAATTGCAGGTGAATCACCTAGTGACCAACTCTCACCCGTTGTCCAAAAACCCTTTTCTGAATTAGCAAACTGTTGCATTTCTTCAAATAAGTATTTTCCTATCTCGCCGTAAGGTCTAACCTTTTGTTCAAGTTCAGCATATCCCACCTGCATACGTGTGTAGCAATCCATTGGTACCTGCCACAGTCGCAGTTTCGATTTGAATACAACATTGGCAGCATGATAATCATTGCATAAGTTAAATTCCCAACCACCCTTCGGATAGATGCCTCCTCCAATCCAGATACAGGTAAGTCGTTCTGCAATCTCCGGTTGGAGTAGTATTGCCAACGCCATATTGGTAATTGCACCCTGACAAAGCACATACAATGGTTCTTCTTCATCACGCATAGCTTCTTCCACAATTAGTTTTGCTCCCTCAGATTCTAGAGTATCCTCCTCAGAACTTAAAGGACGAAGGGCACCTCGCTTAACGGGGATGGTACCAGATAGGTTCATAAGCTTTAAAATATGTTCAATTTCCAGGTAACTTTCCTCGACTGACCTTTCTCCCCCATGCGTATAGAACTGCTCAGCTATAATCCCTCGAATTATAAACCGAGGCGTCATCAAGGCATGTACAATCGCATATTGGTCATCTGCTTCACATGCTGCATCTGTATCCAGAATAACACGGATCTTCTTTTTTTCTGGTACTTTAAATTGATAACTCATTCGTTACCTCCTGTGAATTATTAATTGCTTATACTCATTTCTTTTCACAAATTATACTATTCTATTTCATACAAAGCCTTATCCTAACGAAAAGTTCTTATCACTATAATGGGGCAAAACTATTGTAATCAAACTATTCGGTAACGATCCTACACCGGTTTCTTCCCATCTGCTTACCTTCATAGAGGGCCTTGTCTGCTTTTGCAATTATTACATTGATGTCCATTCCACTATTGTATTTGCATAAACCCATGGTGAGTGTTATTGCTTCATGAATATCCTCATGCCGATAATCTGCTACCGCTTGTCGTATCTCCTCTGCTTTTTCTTGGATCGCTTCAAGCTTGTCTAACTCTAAGACGATGACGAATTCTTCGCCTCCCCATCTCCCTACAAAGCCACAGTTTGTGACACTATTTTGAAGGATCGAAGATATTCGCACTAAAATATCATCGCCCTTCACATGTCCGTAGCGATCATTAATTGCCTTAAAATGATCCAAATCTGCAATTCCTATATAAAAATCCTTCTGCTGTTCTATCAGATCATTGATCCATTCCAGGGTTAATCTTCGGTTCGGAAGCCTTGTCAAATAGTCCGTTTTTGATAATACCTCCATCTCATTCAGTGCAGCCTGTAACTCTTTGGTGCGCTCTTGTACCAAGGATTCAAGATTACTGTTCACGAGTTTAAGCTCGGACATGATCAAGTCATTCTCAGTCGAGAGCTGTTCTGCTTGTTTAAAAGCACTTGAGAATCTTGCTGACAATGCATATGCTTGTGTAAAAATGAAAATAGCGGCACCAAGCGGTATCATAGATGGGGTGTTGGACATCTTTAGCTGGTAGATAAAATCATTGATAAATGTGACCCCCAAAAAAGCAAAGCCTAATAATACGGTTAAGGCATATTGATAACGCTTCAACACTCCCTTAATCAGACAAAAAAGAGCATAAAATAGGGAAGCAAATCCAAATACCGCATAAACGATTAAAACCGTATTGAGGGACTTATATGGCAATATCAGTATACAAATACTACACAATACTCCAAACCCTATATTCCACCTTATGAACCACTTAGCAAAAAGTCCCTCCAGGGTATGATATAAAAATCCACAAAGTGCTGGGAAGCCGATAAAAACACTAATATACGCGATTTTGCCATAGATTAAAAAATCAATTTCAAGGTGACTAGGCAAGAATCTTTCTCCAACCAAAAGCATCCGAAGGGCAAATAGGATACAAAACATTCCAAAATATAGCGGTGCGCGATTCTTTGTTCTCATAATATATAGGCCAAAGTGATAGATGCCCATAATTAATAGCATCCCAAAAAGAAATAAATCTCTTCCCATACCAACCTGAACTTGATTGGAGATTTGAGAAGCCAAACCAATTGTGGGTGCAACAATCGTGCAGTCTCCCGCGATAAAATCCGATGTATGATAGATCAGCTCCACTTGATTACTTGTCGGATCAAAATACGATACAATTTTTTTGTAATATGCTTTACTATCCTCTTTCCTTGTACCAACGGTACCAACCTCATTGTAAGGTGTTCCATTAATATACAAGCGATAGGAAGTCAGAACAATGTCAGATATCAACCCTAAGGTCTGTGTTTTTTCAGGTAACTTAATTACCAATCTTAATGTACCGTAAAATTTATTCTCCTGAAAGGGTTTCACTGCTTCCATGCTTGCTGTAGTACTAGGAATCTTTAGCGATACCGGTTGTACCCCCACCCCATTTAAAAAATCCTCGTGTGTAAGAAATTGATTAAAATAGAATGACCAATTTCCATCTAGTCGAACTATACCATCTTCCTCAAACGACCACTGACTGAGATCTACTACTCCATCCTCTTCTTGTGGTACTTTTTTCGTCGTTGGTTGATTGATCATTAATAACGTTATTGCCGATATAACGAGGATAGAAAATATAAGAAAATATGATGTAACCTTCCCTCTCATATGATGCGACCCCACATTCCTGTCGCTATGTAGGATAAAAATTTATTTCTTGTTTTTGTTCTAATTATCACACTCACATGAGCTTTCTCTTTCGTCATAAATCATTACCACCTTATCGCATTTTATATAGAAGTATTACCTTTATAACACTTATTTCCTATATTAACATATTTTTCAAATAATTACGATATCTTTACACAGAAGTTTTACGACTGAAAATGATGTAACCTCAATAAAGCAACCAGCCCTCCACAATGCCGTGGAGGGCTGGTCACCTTATCAAGAGACTGCTTTTCTTGTGCTTATTGCAATCATGAAGTTCTTAGAAAGGAAGTGCTTTTCCGTTTTTCTTCCATATTCTGAATTCTGCTGCAGCAGTAAATAATGCATCGGTGGAGGAATTCAATGCCGTTTCACAGGAATCCTGAACAACACCAATGATAAATCCAATTCCGACAACCTGCATAGCGATATCATTTGATATTCCAAATAAGCTACAAGCCAGAGGTATTAGCATCAAGGAACCACCGGCAACTCCGGATGTACCTGCAGCCGCTACACTGGCCAGAACACTCAGTATCAACATCGTCGGTAAATCAACCGAGATCCCGAGCGTATGCACTGCTGCAAGTGACATCGTCGTAATTGTTATTGCCGCACCGGCCATATTAACTGTGGCACCAAGCGGTATACTTACGGAATAATTATCCTCATCTAATCCAAGCTTTTTGCAAAGCTCCATATTAACCGGTATATTTGCTGCGGAGCTTCTGGTAAAAAATGCTGTAATCGCACTTTCTCTTAGGCACTTAAATACCAACGGATATGGATTTTGTCTGATTGTCAGGAATACAATAAGTGGATTTAAGATTAATGCAACGCCGAGCATACAGCTAACCAGAACAATCAGCAGCTTTCCATAGGTGGCAAAGCCTTCAATACCTGTTTCGGAGACTGTTGTAAATACCAGACCAAGAATACCAAATGGAGCACAATTGATTACCCATTTCACAACCTTAGAGACTGCATCTGAGATATCGGATAATCCCTTTTTCGTTGCTTCAGAAGAATATTTTAATGCGATACCGAAAATAACAGCCCAGGTCAAGATACCGATATAATTTGCGCTCGAAAGTGCTGTAACCGGATTGGATACTAAATTCATCAGGAGAGTCTTAATTACATCACCGATTCCGGAGGTAACCTCTACTCCTGTTACCTGCAAATCCGAACTTAATGCGATTGTGACCGGATAAAGAGTGTTTACTGTAACTGCGATTAATGCAGAAGCAAGAGTTCCCAATGCATATAACAGGAGAACACCTTTCATATTACTCTTGCTTCCCGATTTTGCTGATGCAAGAGAGGACATAACCAGAACAAAAACCAAGATTGGTGCTACTGCTTTTAAGGCACCAACAAATAAGTTACCCAACATACCGATAACGGTAAACTGAGGTACGATCAGTCCCAAAATAAGACCGATACCCATACCAATTAAAATCCTTTGAATTAAGCCTAATTTATTCCATGCTTTCAATGCTGTTCCTCCACTTTCTATCTGTTGATTGAATTGTCAATATTTTAATCGCTTATCCTCTGTATCCATACCTAGAGCCTTATAAGATGGGCCATTCATAATTGGTCCAATCATATCAAAAACCCCAAGCATAAAACGACTCCTTTGTTATTATTTAGTAATATTATCTAATAGTATGTAATGATTATCATTTGTTAAATTGTTATATTGCACTATATTATATCTTTAATTCGTTTTATATTATACATATTAGACATTGTTGAGTCAATGGATATTAGTGTTAATGAAAATAGTGCATAATTTTCAAGTTTAATCCACCTTATTGCTAATTTAATTAGTAATCACTTTGAATACAAAAAATGAAAGACCTGTCATAGTAGATGGCAAGTCTTTCATTTCCACATTTGATTTATATTAATTCATCTGTAAAATTATCATATTATACTTATTGTAGGTTAGTCTAATTTACCTGATAACTCACATATTGCTCAAGGTATTCTTCCAATCTGCATTCTTCCTTCGAGAGCAGATCATTCAGCTCATTCAGTTTTACATAATCACAGGCTATGTCCGGGCTCTCCATCCATCCTTTTATTGTTTGTATCTCCCGTTCTGCTTCATCTACCAACCTCTCAAGCTTCATCCTTGTTTGATCATTTTTATTCTGAGTCTTTCTGTCCCAATCCCCTTTCCTCGATACGGCAGACCCGTATGTCTGATGCACAATCTGACCAGGAACCTCTATCTCCTCATAAGCAATCGATCTTTCCGCATATTCCTGATATCCAAAGGGATAATAACTCACCTCGCCCTGTTCAAACACAAGTAGGGAATCTGCTATCTTTTGAACGAAATACCGATCATGCGAGACAAAGAGAACGGTACCTTCATAATTTATAAGCATTGTCTCCAAGGCTTCCTTGCCGACAATGTCCATATGATTCGTCGGTTCATCCAGGATTAGCAGGTTCGGTCTTTTCCTCAAAATTTTAGCAAGACTCAAGCGAACCTTTTCCCCACCGGAGAGTTGACTAACCTTTTTATACACCGTATCCTGACCGAACAAGAAGCAACCCAGTGCAGAACGTGCCTCCGATAAAAGCATATCCGGAAAGCCTTCGCAAAAGTCCTCCAGTACCGTTCTATCATTTTCATGCTGAGCAAGTTGCTGATCAAAATACCCTATATCAATCTGAAATCCGTAGGAAAACGATCCTTCCAGCTGTTCCACCTGTTTCACCAGGGTTTTTAGGAGTGTTGATTTTCCAATTCCATTTTCGCCGATTACAGCAAGCTTCTGACCCTTCTTGAGTTCAAAATCAACCTGACATAAGGGCTTATCATAGCCGATGACCAGATGATTTACCTTAAGAACATCCTGCCCTCCTGCCCTCTTAGGACTAAATTCTGCATGAAAGGACTTTAGATCGTATTTTTCCGGAGCGTCGATGATATCCATATGCTCTATCTGCTTCAGTTTGGACTTTGTCATCGCGACCTTGGTCGGATGATGCTTATACTTCTCAATTAGTGTCATAAGCCTCATGATTTCCTTCTGTTGTAATAAGTAATCCTTCTGTTGTTTATCCCAGTTGATGCGCTTTTGCTTCACAAAGGAAGAATAATTCCCTTGATACCTTGTCATCCTTCTATGCTCGATTTCATAAGTAACATCCGCAATTCGGTCGAGGAACATTCTGTCATGGGATATAATAACGACTGATTTGGGATATTGCTTCAAGTAGCCTTCCAACCATTCAATGGTAGGCATGTCAAGATGATTGGTTGGTTCATCCAGAAGAAGAACATCCGGTTTACTTAACAGAAGACGAATGAATGCCAGCTTGGTTCGCTGCCCTCCGGAAAAACTTTGGATCGGTCGTTTCAGATCCGTTATACGAAATCCAAACTTTGTAACAATAGTTTCCATCTCAGACTGATAGGTATATCCTCCTGCGTGCTCAAAGAGCATCAGTGTCTTTGAATAAGCCTCTAATACCTCCTCAGAAGGGTCCGTTTCCATCCGAATACAAAGCTGTTCCAGCTTCTCCCTCCATGCAAGCACCTTTGCATATGCCGTCAGCAGCTCTTCCTCTGCCGTTCGGTTTTCATTCTCAAAGCTGATCTGCTGCAAAAAACCAATGGTTGTATTCCCGGCCCTACTGATCCAGCTGTCTTCCTCACTGTCCGGATTATCTAATTCAAGCATTCCGGTAATCAGCTTGAATAAAGTAGTCTTTCCACAGCCATTGCGACCAACAACTGCAATTTTCTCATTGTTTCTTATTTCAAAATTAATATGGTCAAGTATAATATCTGCTGCATATTTTACTGTTCCGTTATTGATTTGATAAATCATATCTATCTTTCCTTTCTATTAACCTTCATAATGTTCCGTCGGCTAAATGCGCAAAAACGCCGGATCAGGTTAGCAGCGTCACCTGTCCGGCATTCTCATAATTCGTATACTCCCCAAATAGCTCCTTAACTATATTAGAGGAATTCTATAATGAACCATGCATAAAAAAAACTGCAGACAGGCCTATGCCGCTGCAGTTATTATCCATAAAAGCAATCCTGATCACTACTTCTTAAACCAGGATGCCAAAAAAACGTACGCTAATAATCCTCTTGATAATCTTCAGGAGAAAAATCGAATATTATTTGGCATCAACTATTTTAAGAAATGAAACCTCCGAGCAAAGCATAGCCGACTTTTTTTAATTGTAGTCTTTGCGCGGAGATAAGCTTCACAGCCATAATTTTGATTGTAGTATTCACAGAATCGTTCCTTTCTTACTTATTTTAATTATTATATCATGAACCTAAAGCTTGTTCATGATCGTTTGCTCCGATCACATCAATAAAAGCAAGCTTGCTATGCGATTGTTATTCTCGCATTATGTTCACTACGCTTTATTATAGCATAGTTTTGTAATTATTCAAGGTTTACAGAATTTGTATCACCAGAAATTTTATAACAAACTTTACAACATCCTTGCATGCCTCGTATCCCTATCATACATTGATAATGTATTCCGTATCATTTTGGATGTGCAAAGCACCATTTGAAAAGATAGGTTATTTTGCTTTTCTGGTTATCTGCACTTTATAAATTTTTGCAGAGCCATCCGCCGCAGTCACTTTTATGTATGACGTATTGATACCGATCTTTATGGCCATTCCTATCATGCTTCGGATCAGTTTATCACAATTTGCAGAACCGGTTTTAAAATACGAAACACAAGCATATAGTGCTGTGATTATCATTTTGTCATAGAAGGTACAATGATATGAAGCAGATCAAAATCATGATGTTTAGTAAAAGAAAAATAAAACGAAACCTTATCATAATAGCAACCTCCTTCCTAAGCATCTATTTACTAATCTCAATGTATTTTTTTAACCATTTCTTCCTGCATACTGAAATAAACGGCATGAATGTATCACTGAAGAATTACGACAAGCTATCCGATATCATAAATGATTATATCAGGAATTACGAGCTGAAGTTGATAGAGCGGGACGGAGAAACAGAAGTAATAACCAATCAGGATATCAATCTGCGGCATAACAATGCCAGTATTATATCCCAAGCAAAGCATTTGCAAAATCCCTTTCTATGGATCGGCTCTCTATGGAGAAACAACCGTTTCTATATAAAGGAGTTATTTCAATATGATCGCGCAGTATTAGATAATAAAATCAACCAATTAAAATGTCTGAACAAAAAATTTACGGAACCCCGCAATGTAGATTTCATATATACAAATGGCTCTTATAAAATCGTTAAGGAGATAGACGGAAATAAAATCAATAAAACTCGTTTTACAAATATAGTGAATCAATATATTTCGGAGGGAAGACGCAATTTAGACTTAAGTTTAACACATTGCTACGAAGAGCCAATATATAAGGTAGGTTCAAAGAAAACCTTAATAACAAAAAACCGATTAAATCAATATGTATCTGCCAAGATAATCTATCGTTTTGGAAATGCCTCGGAACAGTTGAACGGAACACTACTTCATCAGTGGCTTCGTGTTGATGAGAATTTAGACGTGACGATCAGCAAAGAAGATATTAGAAACTACATCCGTGCTCTGGGTAAAAAATACGATACGGTGGGGATCAAACGAGAATTTCAAACCTCCACCGGTAAGACAGTAGAATTACAAGGCGGACTTTATGGGTGGAAGATAGACCAAAATGCTGAGACTCAAGCATTGTATAAGAACATCAATCAAGCTGAGGTGATCGAAAAGGAACCAATCTATCTGCAAAAAGCCTTTTCCAGAGAAGGAAATGAAATAGGAAGCACCTATATAGAAATTAATATCACAAGGCAGCATCTATGGTTCTATAAGGATGGAACTTTGATAACTCAAGGAGCCGTGGTAACAGGAAATCCAAACAGGGGTAACGCTACCGTACTGGGAGCCTACATGGTCAATTATAAACAGAAGAATGCAACCTTAACCGGTGCAGATTATGAAGCGAAGGTAACCTACTGGATCCCCTTCTTCGGGAACATCGGGCTTCATGATGCCACATGGAGACACCGCTTTGGGGGTGAAATCTATCTTACAAGAGGCAGCCATGGATGTGTAAATGCACCGTTCTATCTAGTGAAAACAATTTTTAAATACATTGAGGAGGGAACTCCGGTTATAATATATGAGGAGTAATTTACAATAACGTCCTTAATTACTGTTACACACACGAAACCAATACGTATAGAAATTGGTAAATCCCAAGGATTCATAAAGATGAACTGCAGGTATATTTCCGTCCACCACCTGCAGATAAGCTTTGCTAGCGCCTTTCTTCATTCCTTCCTTTAATATGCACGTGCATAGCGATCTGGCTAATCCCTGATTACGATAATCCTCCCTGACATGGATTGCATACACACCAACATAGTCACGGTCAAGGATTCCAAGGCCTGTACCGATGATAACTCCCCGTCTCCATATTGAGACGCATATGGTTTCCTTTGCAATCGCGGCATACATCGTAGGGACAATTGCTTTATGAGTAGGATTGGTGCTCCCCTTTAATGCAAACAAGCTGTCGATCCAATCTCTGCCGATTGTCTGACTGACAATCACTTCATCGGTCGGCGTGTCTAGCTTAGCCCTGTCCAAATCAAGGATCATGACATCCGTCATATGCTGTATTTCATAATTCCTATTTTCCAACATATAATCAAAATCTTTTGAAACCAGCGGACTGATCTTAAATATTGTCGGGGTACCCCATCGCTTATAAGCAGCTTCACAATACGGTATTTTCTCCCGCCAGGGAAGTATTGAACTACCGAATTGCTCCACACTGTTCGTTCTATGTGTGTAAAAGTGAGAAAATCGAAGAATCCATCCGTCATAAAGCTCCATTTGATGAGACGGCCAGGCATTTAGCGATAAATCTTCAATTGTTTTAATATCAATATTCATAATTATTCACGCACGAACCCTAACATATACCTGCCAGGCAACGAGCATCCTTTCTATTAATTCTATGATATAGACACTATATCCCGTGAGATTTTCTCTGTATACCATTCAGTATATTGTATACATATACATATAATATGTCAATAATATTCACGATTATTTTTCTGAGCAGTAGTCATAATTGTTTTTCTGAGATAACTTCTGTTTCATACCGCATGATAACATACTTTATCCTAAATTCATTTAAAGCACGAACCAATTCACAATTAATGACCTCACATTCTTTGAGTCACAATCTCACATTCTCGGTAATCAGGTATATCTCGTGAATATTGGAATATAAGTCTTTGAAGAATCATCTTAGCTCAGAAATCTTACTTCTACCATACTCATACAAGTCAGGCATTTCACCGTAACGATCTGATGTGGAGGATTTACAAAAATATACATACTGTTCTTCCACATCAATAAGATTGGACCTAAAATAGTCTCCATCGAACTTTATGCTTGATTTGTCTTGAAGATCAATTAGGAGTATCTCAACGGGAGCTTCGTCACAATCAAATACAATCTCAAGATATCCGTCATCGATTTCTCCTCTCATAAAATAAGCTGCTCGATTGATACCCTCGATATCATAAGCATTCATAAACATCTCCTGCTTCCCTCCGTCTGTTCCGACTGAGTATATATTCATAGCTTCTCCGTTACTAAAGTCAATTCCGTAATATATTTGGGCTGCATCCACTGCTAGCAGAGTAAAAGTATTCGTCTCAAACCAATTGCATCCCTGCTCCTGTAATTCTTTCTTACCGGAGCTGTGGATCGTTGTAACTTCATGATTTTCTACCTTATTTACCTTCATTACCTCAGGCTCCTCGGAGATTGAGAGAAAGAACAATTCATTTTTATAAGACTTCAAATCATAAACATCAAGAGCTGTATATTTCACGGAATTATTCTTCCCATTGAAATCGATATAATATAATCGGTCATTAGGATCATTCCCATCTAAATTATTATTCGAACTTTTGCTGATGTAATATAACCCATCCTTAACCATGACCGCTTCCAGTGTATCAATGGAATTCAGTATCGTCAGCGACTTCTTCTCACCATCCTTATTAATTCGGATCAGCTCTCGGGTCTTTTTGTCAAGCGCAAGGATATCCTCCTTATAGATTCCCAATATGGTTGCTGTCCCTTTGTATAATCTGGTTTTATTCTTACCATCCACCCCGATACGGTAAATATCACCATCCGCATGAAAGTAAATGTTACTTCCTTTGAGAAAGAATTCGCTGTTACCTGGATTGAAATCCTCAATTGTAACAAGCTCTGTCACCTTGGAGGTGCTTAAATCTTTTGCAGCTATTACCGTTTTCGTCAACATGCCTGTCTTATAGAAGAGATAATTGCCCTGCGTAAAAGCTGTTGTACTGTATACAACCTCCTCTGTGGGTATAAAACCCTTGTTCTTCGTCTCATCTCCTTCAGGTACAGGTTCTTTGGTTGGGGTGGGTACTATACCAGATGTCGGCTCCACTGTAGGTATTGGCTCCAGTGTGACCACCGGTTCATCAGTCAGAGTCGGTTCTGCCATAAGCAAAGGTGTTGGCTGCCCGACCGTATCCCCAGTTTTATCATTTTTACTGTTACTATCCTGGACTTTACTGCCACATGAAACTGCTGCCATTGATACCGCTAATAATAAACATACCAGGCCCACTCTCTTCTTTAATTTATATTGTTGTGGTTTTCCAAAACCTCTAACATCCTTATTTGATATCATAATTACCTCCTAATACAGTTACTGTTCATTCATTCTCCCATATGATAGACGATATTAGTATGTAAATAGTTCCACAACGAAAAGAAACGACCACAGGACATAGACTATGTGGTCGTTTCTTTTCACATTACAAAACCGCTACAAAAAATATTAGTTCATCCGACAAATATGTTTTTATTTTAAGTCATTCTGCATTTTCCGCTGAAATAATAATGCAGAAAAAATGTAGATTAACAACGCATAAACCAAAATTATAATGAGTGGCTTCGAAAGCTTATCATAGTTCCCCTGTAATGCCATACGTGCAGCGTTTACTCCATGGTAAAAGGGTAAGGCATGACAGACCTTCATAAATGTGCCTCCGACCGCATCCACATCCATCCACACACCACCAAGAAGACTGGCTGCAGAGATTATGATGGAGCATATGCCGGGTGCTGCCTTGTCATTCAGCAAGGTTCCAAAGAACAAACCGATGGCGATGAACATCAGTGTAGAGGGCAATAATACCAAAATGCAAAGCAAGACATTTCCAAGCTGAAATTCATACCCTGTTATAATACCTATGATAATCGATGCCACAAAAGCAACCACAATCTGAAGCACAGATATAATCATCAGGGGAAATGTATAACCACCGATAAAGTCCACTGCATTCATCGGAGATGCATATAGTCTTGTAAGGAAAGCACTCGCACGGTCCTTCGATACCTGAAGACAGGTAAACAGCATAATGAAGGTCAATCCAAACAAAGCAATTCCGGGTGCCAGGTACTGTATATGGAACAATTTCATTCCTGCTTCTTCGGGAATACTCCGATCAACAATTGTCATAATGACCAGCATTACGAGCGGAAAGCCAAGACAGAATATATATCCCAGAGGGTCTCTTAATAATTCCTTGATTGTTCTTCTACAATATACGATACTTCTCATTGTTACTTCCCCTCCGCAATCACGATAAATGCTTCTTCCAAATTATTCTTTCCGGTCATACTCTTTAATTCCTCAACCGATCCCTGTGCTTTAATTGAGCCATTTACCATGATGGCGATTGCATCCGACAAGCTTTCTGCCTCTTCCATATAATGAGTCGTCAATACGATGGTAATCTTACCCCTCAATTGCTCGATAATTCTCCATAGCTCTCTTCTGGCTAAAACATCAAGCCCTAAGGTCGGTTCATCCAGAAAGAGCAGCTTGGGCTCGGTAACTAAGGCCATCGCAATACTTAATCTTCTCTGCCAGCCACCGGAGAGCGTCTTGGCTTTGCTGTTCTGTACCTCCTGCAGAGAAAACTGTTCAATAATCTCGCCGACTTTTAATCTAGCCTTACTCCTGGGTAAGCCATAGATTTCTGCAATAAACTCAAGATTTTCCTTCACGGTGAGATTCGGTGCAATTGCAGTTTCCTGCGGAGACAAATTACTTATCTTTTTAATCTCGCTTAAGTCATTCTTTATGCTTTTGTCGAATACCAGTGCCTCTCCTTCTGTGGGTCTGGATAACCCAGTCAGAATACGAATAGTCGTTGTCTTACCGGCACCATTTACGCCTAAAAGAGAGAATATTTTTCCTGTTTCAATCGTCAGAGAAATATTATTTACAGCCACTTTACTGCCGTACTCTTTTCTCAGATTCTGAATTACAATTGCATTTGACATCTTACATCTCCTTACCGGATCGGTTATTCCAATCCACCTTCATTCAATTGAATCAGCTTTTCATTAATCTTAGCAACTGATTTTTTACACAGGGTTAGTTGTATACTCCAGGTAATAATATAGGAGGCAACATAGCTAATGACAAAGCTGATGAACGCTGTTGGATACCTATCGATTCCCCAACAGAATACACTTACCGGTACCCAGACTATTGTTGTTATGATAAAATAGACAATACTTTGTTTTAACAGGCTCCATCTCTCAATCTCCAAAAGCACAGAACCGGCTCCAAAGCTCGCACTGCTTAATCCGATTAATACAATCTGCAGCAATAGTGCTATAATCTCCGATTCAAAATGCGCTGCATAGTCCGGAACCAGGGGTACAAAGTCAGGCTCATTAACAATTACCACAATAATCAATGCCAATACCACATTAATGGCGGTTGCATACATAAAACTACTCATTCCTCTAATCAGTGCTTTTTTAAGCATTTCCATCACCTCAAATCCCCAATACTTTCTTAATCTTAGATACATAACGACGAGATACAAAGGTTTTTATATCCTCATGAAGATACATCAATATCGTTCCGGTGACACTTGTGTCCAAGCGTTTTATTTTGCGAATATTAACAATCTCTGAATTTGATATTCTCGTGAATCTTCTCCCATCCAGTACTTCCTCCAGCTCAAACAGGCGTTGGTGTAAGCGATAGGTCCCATTGGTGGTAGCTGCATATATCTTCTGATTCTCAGTATATATTCTGATGATGGATTCACAGGTCAGCATCACCATTCCGTTTTCTGTGTATCCGGTTATGGTAGTATTAACAGCCTGTGAAATAATTTGAGCCAGTCTTTCTGTCTCACTATTCTTTTCTTCATTACAGATATGAATCTCCGGTTCCGCGTATTTCTTATCAATAATAATCTTAATTTTCATCTAAGTACCGCCTGCAAATAATATAGTATAACTTTGTTCTATTTGAAACTATTATACAGTAACTGGTCGATTTTGAAAACTAACTGGTAACTGTTCTGTTTCCATATACACATGCATATCCGATGGAATAATCATTTATTGATGTTATCAATAGGGTTCTTTATTGCGCCTGCCGGCGCATTAAAAAACAACCCACTACACTATTGTAGCAGGTTGTGTCTCATTCATATGAAAGGATATCTTAGGCCATCTGCCTTCTGGCTAGACTGGCGAATATACCATCCAATTCCATCAGCTCTTGATAGGTGCCCTGTTCTGCTATTTTCCCCTGATCCATCACAAGGATCTTATTACAATTCCTGATCGTACTCAACCGATGCGCAATAATAACGCGAGTTGATTTCAGTTCATCCAGACTCTTACTAACAATAGCCTGCGTAGTATTATCCAGAGCACTCGTAGCCTCGTCAAAATATATAATTCTGGGTTTATTGACAATGGCTCTGGCAATCATGATACGCTGCTTCTGCCCACCGGATATGGTAGAGGCACCCTCACTGATTGTAGTATGCATCCCCATTGGCATTTCTCTGATATCCTCGTCAACTCCCGCCATAGCAGCAGCTTCCCAAGCATCGTCCATAGATAGGTTGGGATTCGTGCCGACAATATTGTTATAAATCGATCCCGTCATAAGTTGACCATTTTGTAATACGACTCCCAACTGTCTACGTACCGCTCTGACATCTACTCTCGATAGATCCTGACCGTTATAGTATATATTTCCGGTCTCGGGAGTCTCAAAGCCTAGTAGAAGCCGAAACAAAGTGGATTTACCGCAACCGGAGGTTCCAATCAAAGCAACATAATCCCCTTCTTCAATACGGAAGGAAATGTCCTGTAACACAAGTGGTCCGTCTTTTTGATAGCGAAAGGAGATATGACTCGCCTCAATGACACCGGTCAACGTACCTGGTGACAGCTTGTTGCTATCATCCTCAGGAAGTGTCTCTAGTATTGGCTTGGCTCTTCGATATAGAGGAAGCACCATATTGGCTCCAATAATCGAGTTGGCAAGGCTCACCATAGAGAGCATAAAGGAAATAAAGGCTGAATAAAAACCGATAAATTTGCTTGCTGCCAGAGGTTCCTCACCGGTAGCCTGGACATAGAAAATAACCATACCGGATAGTACTGGGATGGAGGCATAAAATACTGCAAGTACATTCGCTACTCTCTCTCTTTGTAGTGTCAGTTCGCATTGTAGCTTAAATTCACCGGCCCAACGGGAAAAGGCTCTGCTTTGTGCACCGGCAATTTTAAATTTGGTTACACTGCCGATTAATTGTAGTAGTAGCCCGGTTATATGGTTAGAGGCTGCAAGTACTTTATGTTCGTATTTGACCTTACGATATGCCAGAAAAGCCATGACAACAATGGATAAAAGGACGAGCAGCGCAGCAGTTGCTGCAAGCCTTGAATCATAATAAAATAGTACCACAAAAGTAAATACAGAAAAGATACCGGACAATATTGAATTGAGTGTTGTTCCGGACAGTATGGTACGTATTTGGTTTATTCCCATTGCACGCATCGCTAAGTCTCCGGCCGAATACTGCTTGAAGAACGGAACCGGAAGACTAAGCAAGCGATCCCATACAGCAGCCTGTAAAGCGCCGTCCATCTTACCCTCCATACGCTGGGATGCCAGCGCTCGAGTCAATTGAAAAAGCATGGCTGATATCGCACTAGCACACAGTATGAAGCCAATTTGCAGCAGACCCCTTACATCCCCTTCCGGAATGATTGAATCGAAGATCAATCCCGTCGCCAAGGGAATCGCCGTGCCAAGTAATCCTCCGATGACACCCATGGCTGCAATCATGAACAGATCCTGCTTCCAACAGCTTTGTATTCCAAAAGTAAGTAAATCCTTGAGACCTATCTTTTTCTGCGCAAAGGAACGAAAAAGAACGACCCCTTCCTCTTTAATCTCGGATGCCACTTTTTTATCAACCATAATAGGACTACTCTGAGTCGGATCATATAGTATATAACTACCCGGTGTTCTTGGTAACAACGCAATCGGTCTGCCATCCTCCTTCATAAACCCTAGAATCGGGCCTCCGTCCTGCTCATACCAGCTACCGGTTAGAGATACTTCTCTCGTTCGAATATGAGATGCTCTGGCAATCGCACTCAGCGTAAGCTCATTCTCCTCCTTTAAGGATGGAACTATAATTTCTATTTTCAAACTTTTTGCCATTAACTGACACACATGAACTAGATTATTACTGCTAAGCTCATATAGATTGCCCTTTTTCTCTTTTGTATTAAGAAATGCCAACTGGGTCAAGGCATTGGACATCAATCTCCGATCATTTTCCTTCTGCCTATGCCTTTGCTTTTCTTCCTCCTCTCGCTTCTTAAGCCTTCGATCAGCCTGCGAAATGAGAACAAGGTTATGATAGTCGTTCCTTTTATCAATCTCCCGTATATATACCTCCGCACAGATATTTTCCTCTACTGCAGCAGCCGTTTCATCGTCAGCTGTACTTGGAAGCATTGTTGCTATGCGCATTATCCAAACCCGTACTGCATGCTTTAGCGGCTCTGTAATGAATTCCATATCTGACAGCTTTGCCAATTGCTGAACCTCCAGACGAATTAGCTTACAATCCAAAGAGAACACTTCCTGTATCCCCATATTTATCTCTTTAAAATCGCACTTCATTCCAAAAATCATCTCTCCGGGTCCGACCTCAAACCAAAAATGCCTTGCACCGGTCTCATTCTTTGAGCTCAACGAAGTCATAAAAAACATAACCCTACCCTCAAGGACGAGCCAAACATACTCCGAATTTTGAAAGTCTTGTATTACAATTTCTCCATTTTCGATTATTGTTCCTTCCTTTTTTAATTGGTCTAAAATGCTCATATCTCACCTGCTCTTTTCTATGTAATCATGGTACAAGCGCACTATTGACTAACCAGCTTTGATAAGTCCGGCGTAAACTCCATTCTTCGCATACAGTTCATCATGAGTCCCCCGCTCAATGATCTTTCCTTTATCAAGAAGTATAATCTCATCACAATCACGTATGGTACTAAGCCGATGAGCTATGATCACGCAGGTACACCCTCTCCGTCTGATATTATCATCCACTGTTTTTTCCATTAGCGGATCCAATGCACTTGTTGCTTCGTCAAGAATTAGTATCGATGGATTCTGTAATAGTGCTCTGGCAATCTCAATTCTCTGTCTCTGCCCACCGCTGAAATTCTTGCCGCTTTCCTCCATTCTTAAGTCGTAACCACCCAAACGTGCAGTGATTTCCTCATGAATACAAGCATCCTTTGCCGCACGGATCAGCTCTTCCTCCATCACTGTCTCGTCCCACAAGGTAATGTTATCACGAATTGTCTCCCGAAATATTCTGATATCCTGATCAACCATGGAGAGCGAGTTCGTTATTACAGACGGAAGCCAATCGTTTCTGGGGCATCCGTCAAAAAGAATTTCTCCCCTCCAGGGTTGATAAATCCCTGCCAGAAGCCTTGCAACGGTCGATTTTCCGCTACCGGAACCACCCACTAAGGCTACTCGGTTTCCTGGTCTGAGTGTTAGGTTGAAATTCTCAATCAAAGGCGCTTCCAAACTACTATATCCAAAGGTAACATCTCTTAATTCAACAAAGCCTTCCAGTTTATAATCTTCCTCCTTATTCCGTACCGTAGAAGCTTTCTCCTTGGAATAACAGATATCCTTATTGTCAAAGTCAATGGGATTTTTCATCACATCATCCAGACGCTCGATTTCCCCCTCCACCTCCTGAAGCTCTGCACCTAAGCCGACAATCTCTTTCACCGGAGTCATAAAGCTTTCCATCAGGCTTTGAAAGGCCACCAGCATACCGATTGTCATATCCC
Organism: Bacillota bacterium; assembly: GCA_023421075.1. Lineage (GTDB taxonomy): Bacteria > Bacillota > Clostridia > Lachnospirales > Lachnospiraceae > Mobilitalea. The sequence continues at coordinate 61,337 of JAEZUM010000006.1, read as the reverse complement.
CCCTAAGAATAAAGAATGCTCCCATAATCAGTACGATAGCATTGTTAATACCGCTCAGAAACACCGGTAACACCCCAAGGTATTGAGAGGTTATCCCCAGATTCTGTTCTGAATTCAGTGCCTTTGCTTGATAACCTGACCACTTCGCAAAAAAATCAGATTCTGACCCGGATGCCTTTAAGGTCTCAATAAGTTGTAGTCCATTCATACTGGTAGCCATAAGCAATCCTCGATCCTTTAATAACAGACTGCTGTTATCCTTTCTATGAACCGAGACAAGTTTTAGATAGATAATATTAATGAGCGCAATGACCGCTCCCACGGCTGCCAAGGTGATATTATAGTGCAACATCAAAATAAAATAGAAAAATATCATGAAAAGATTCAGGATTGCTGATGTTAGCTTCCCGGACAAAAATTTTGCTACACGGTCATTACTCTGCATACGAGATGCGATATCTCCAACTGCACGCTGGGAGAAAAATACCGGTGGTAATCTTAATATGTGCCATAAAAATCGACTGGAATTCGATACTGCAATTTTGGTTTCCATTTTTAACAAAAAATGTTTTTGTAAAAGGGTTAGAATTCCTCGAAAGACTGCTGTTGCCCCCATGCCAAAGAGTAATGGCATTACCCAGGAGGTTTTTCCTTTCAACATTACATCATCGATAAAGGTTCTTGAAAACACCGGAAGAACTAATCCGGTTATTACCATTGCCAATCCTAGCAATACCACATAGAGCATAGCTGCTTTCAAACCGGACAGTCGATTAAGCAGAGTTTCTGCTACGCTACTTTTCTTCCCCTCCTTCTGAAACTGAGGGGACGGTTCTAAGGATAGGGTTACCCCTGTAAAGGACTGACTAAATTCCTCTTCTGTTACATTTTTACGACCGGAAGCAGGGTCGTTCAAATATATTTTGCCTTTTGCAAAACCCTCAAGCACTATAAAATGGCTGAAGTTCCAATGGATGATCAAAGGCAGCTTCATTTCCTTTAAATCAATTGGCTCCTTTCGATATCCCTTGGCTACCAGATCGTAATGTCTGGCTGCTTTCAAGATATTACTTGCTTTACTGCCATCGCGGGAAACACCGCACTCCACTCTGACCTGTTCAAGAGGGACGTACTTTCCGTAATACCTTAAGATCATGGTCAATGATGCTGCCCCGCATTCTGCGGCTTCCATCTGCAGGACGGTGGGTACCCTGACGATATTTCTTGTCATTTCATCGCACCCCGCTTTCCAAATTTGGAATGATTTTATTCAGCGGCTTCTCTCGACTAATCACAACGGCTCCCTGTATTAATGTCCCACTTGGAATGACAAGAGGAGGCCCCGAATGAGAAGACCACTTATAACCACTAACTGTTTGATCATCCGGGATTAAATCAATCTTGACACGAACCGGTACCCCTTCTCCATCAAGCTCATTAACCAACTCCTGATTCCCTATTGTCTGAAGCATACTCTGCTCCGTAGCCGGGTATTCGTCCACGGAGATAACTCTCCCAACCATGAAGCCATATTCTTCTTTATTTATTATACTTGGTATGATCTGAGCTTCCATGCCTGCTCTGATTCTACCACTCTGTTGGGCAGATACATAGATTACTGCTTCCAGCCTAACCGTAGAATCAAATTGTTCCAAAATCGCCAACGTATCGCCTAGATTAATAATACTTCCTTTATGAATGTTCAATTCCATAATGCGTCCTGTGATAGGAGCTATCACCCGTGATCGATAAATTAGCTCTTCTCGGAGATTCTCTATCTGTTTCTCTGTTTGTTTATATTCTGACGTTGTTATATTCTCATTCATCTCCATATCAATAAGTGTATCAAGCAGCCTGTTTATTTCATCCTCTATTTCCGGTTGTGCTAACCTGGCAAGGACGTCTCCTTTATTGACCATATCACCATTCGTAAAACGTACATCCGTTACCTGCCCCATAATGTCGGATTTCATTGTATAAACGCCAGCGTTATTTAAGAGTATCCCTGTACCCTCAATCTTTGTAGTGATACTACCTAAATAGCTCCAGATCACTCCACAGCATAAAATAAGACCAATTGCAATCATTGCAAGCCATGCTTTTGGTGATGTCAGTCGAATTAACTGATCAAGCTGTTCCGGAGATGATAGCTTCTTAAGCGATATTTCACGAAAAACAGTTTGTTTCATACAAGCCCTCCATTCCTTGTTCTACAGCGACCTATCTAAATAACAATAACCTTGGAAATTCTTTTATTATCACTCTATTGCTCTTCAATCGGGAGAAAATCTCCATTCCTTAATTTCTTTATCACGATTAAATCTCCTACTTCATCTCCATTTACCGAAAACTCATGAACTCCGCATACGCCTGCCCATTCTCCCAGATTTCTGAGTTCCTCTGCCACACTCTCTCGATTGAGTTCCTTCGAACTCTTAATGGAAGCAGCCAAAATATGAACCGCATCATAGCCGAGAGACGCATACATATCGGGATCATGATTATATTTTTCCGTAAAGGTTTTTGTAAAGGTTCTTGCCAGATTACTTCTCTCCGGGTTAAATACTGAGCCAATTATTATATTCGTATCCATATTCCCTATCTGCTCGGCCAACTTTGTAGAATCTAACGCATTACCACCGATGAACAATGTGTTAATGCCAGCCTGCCTTGCATCATTTATAAATTGACTTCCCTGAGCCATCGCCGCGGCAACAAAAATCCCATCAAAGCCAAAAGCATTCCACCTTTTATGAAGACGCTTCAATTCCTCTACACCTGAATAGTAATTAAATCGGTCAACCACTGTGATGCCACATTTCATGAATTCATCCTCTATCGCATCTGCCAGACCTTTTCCATAGGCATCATTGGAATAATAGATTACAATTCTCTTGTTTTCCAGGGTCTTCAGATGTTCTGCCATGTTCTGTGCCAGAATCACATCACTCGGAATAACTCGAAAGATGTTTCCCTTATTGTTTTTTGTAAGTTCAGGTGCGGTGGATGCGGGAGACAGCATAACCAGACCCGCCTCCTCATATATTGCAGACGCCGGAACTGATACATAGGAATTTTTATGACCAATCACAGCCATTACTTTCTTATCTTCTGACAGGTTTTGGGCCAGAGTTAATCCCTTGGCCGTCTCCGAAGCATCATCCCTCTTTAGCAGTATAAGCTTCTGCCCATCGATGCCTCCATCCTTATTAATCTCCTCGACAGCCATATCGATCCCTTCCTCAAACAAGCTCGTATCGGAATCAAACGGCCATGCCACCCCCAGTGTTATCTCCTTTGTTTTCATTGCGACCTGTGTACATCCGGTCATACTTATCATTATTACAATTATCAAAGTAACTCTGCCGATAAGAAGGTATAACTTTTGTGTCATAACCCCATCCTTTCTCAGGTAAACTGCTGACTATATGAAACTTTTTTCTGCCCTGAATCCTTGTAGGTTAATACGCAGAGAGAAATAAAGTATTACAAATTACATGTAATGGTTTTTTATCTCATGCGTACTAATAAAGGATTTACCTGCTTCTAATGACTCTGCCGAATCATAGATCATCCACAGTGTTCGGGAAAAACCAATAACAAATGAGGATAAGAGAATGAAAAATCAAGAGTTTATGCCTTCAAAGGCCCCTATAACGCACATGTCTCTGCTAATAACTCAAGCATGTAATCTACGTTGTATTTATTGTTATGAAGACAAGGTCAAGGCGACCATGAATCAAAAAACTGCCTTTTCTGCAGTTGACTGGTTAATCCAAAAATCGGAAGATATGAGGATTATCCACATTGTATTTTTCGGCGGTGAACCATTATTAAATTTTTCTTTGATAAAAGACGTCGTACAATATGCTAATTTAGCAGCTTATAATGCAGGAAAGAAAGCCATTTTTTCCATTACTACGAATGGCGTACTCCTAGATGACGAGAAAAATCAATTCCTAAAAGAATATCAGATTAGAACTATGATCAGCTTTGATGGAACAAAAGAGCTTCAGGATTTGCAACGCCCCTTTCCCACGGGTGTAGGCTCTTACGATGTGGTTGCACCTAAAATCAAGAAGTTATTAGAGGTCATGCCACAGACCGCTGGTCATGCTGTCATCACGGGTGATACCTCCCCGGAGACTGTAAAGGATGCCCTTGAGGAAATTGGCTTTCGTCGCGTATCCGTAGCAATTAATTCTCAATCATTGTTTTCCGACCATATGTCAGAAAGTGAGGTATCCAAACGCGATACCAGAAGCATGCTGTCAGCTCTGGAGGAAGAGGCTGCACTTTGGCATAATCAAATTGACGAACGGGATTTCAATGCTTTAAAAAGATTAATCGGAAGAAGTAATCTATACGGTGCTTTGCTTTACCTTCTAAACGATACAAAGAAACGGTTTTTTTGTGGAGCCGGAAGGAATATGACAGCAGTTACCCCCTCCGGAGATATCTATCTTTGTCATCGTTTTGTAGGTTTAGCGGATTATAAAATTGGTAATATCGATCGTTTGGAGCTTGACTTAACGGATTTTGACCAAAGTCCTGTTGAGACAAATGATGTCTGTAGAGGTTGCTTTGCCCGCTATTACTGCGGCGGAGGTTGCAAGCATGATCATCTCTCCTCCGGCGGCTCAATACATAGACCGGAAGAACGAATGTGTCTAATAAAGCGGCGAGAGTTGGAGCTGGCCACTACCATAGTATCCAGATTATCTCTTGCGGATCGCAACTGGCTTGTTACCGAGAAGATCGTTCCACCAAAGCCCTGTCCTCTGGATTTTTGATCGATTACAGAATTAAACTTAATTTTGATATAAGATAAAAATTAGGCTGCTACCCAACTGATGACTGATCGGATCGGTAGCAGCCCATTTCATTTAACTTATTTCATTGATGCACTCTGATTTCTTTAGGACCAAGGAAAATCGTAACCACACTCACAGGCATCGATAAAACATCCACCTGCTACACCATCCAATTCTTGCTCATTTAACTCTGAACTCGCTTCCTCAATCTCCTCCTTTGTAAAGGTATAGCCTGCCTGTACAACAAAATCTCTACGGGCATCCTTATCCTCGAAGCTGTTTACCTTTTTCGCAAACTCTTCATCCGTCTTAATTCTTTCCAGATACGCTTTTGCTACATCAATACTCATATACGTTCCTCCTTTAAAATATTATCACCCATTTCACAATGCATTCGATTCCCTGAATGGAATGCACTGCTTAATACGTTTCTCCTTGAATAGTATTACTTTATATTAAACGTTTTTTACTTTTTTATTGCAGTTTCCTCAATCGATGACAATAATGCGATTAGCTTACTTCTTAATTGATCCCGGATATTGCTTTTTATACTGAGATCTATGCTGAGCATACTCTTAGCAGTCTTAAGCAGCTTCTCCACTTCTTTATCTTCTACTTCGATATCCTCTACTTCTCTATTCTCTAAATCACCTGCCAGTATTCGATCAAGATATTCAAGATACCTCTCTTCTTTCGTTTTCTTAATCATCCAGGTTCACCCCCTGTGATTCCATAACTTGTCTCATATGACGCATTGTACGGAACAGGATAACTCCAATGTTGCTTTCACTTAAGCCGGTTATTTTTGCTACCTGGCGGTTGGTCATACCACTCCAGAATTTTAAAGCAATAAGATCTCTCTCCCTGTTACTTAGTAGTGCCAAGGCATGGCGTAGCTGGTGTCTGACCTCATTATTCTCAATGATATCTACCGGACTTAACCCTGGATCTGCCAGATTCTCATAAAGTTCCAAGGGAGCATATGTATTATGTTGTCTCCTGCGATAATAATCCGTCACCGTGTTACGTGCTATGCTGAACACCCAAGCAAAAAGCGGACCCTTACCCGAACAATATGATCCCTGTTTTTCAAACAGCTTATAGAAGATTAAACTTGTTAAATCATCTGCATCACTATAATTGTTTACCCTGTAGCAGACATAATTATATACTCTAGGGAAATACTCGTTATACAACTCTGTAAAATTATTTACAAGCAAACCATGTGTAACAATCGGCTGATCCTGTGATTTTATCATCATCCCTGCTTACCCCCTAACAGTAGACGCATTTATTTCATAACATGAGCTTTTTCGAATCGTGCTTCTTTAAATTGACATTATTTTAATCATTATAACTAATTCTAGCATTTTAACCATTATTTCAACAATGTACGCAAATACAGTTTTGAAAAAATAAAAGTACAGTCTTTATTATAAAAGACTGTACTTTTAGACAGTTTATTTTATATATTTCAGTATGTATTCGTCATGCTGAACATCTTGAATATACTTTATTTGGAATACGCTCACTAATTCATTCTATTCATTGTTCAGAAGCCCATTCTTAGCAGCATATAATATAGCCTGTGACTTATTCTCAAGATGTAGCATCTCCAATAATCTGCTTATGTGATATTTGACAGTACGTTCGCTTAATCCCAAACTTTCTCCTACCTCTTTATAAGTTGCACCGTGTGCAATCAGCTCCAAGACCTCCAGTTGTCGTACGGTGAGCTCCGGCTTTTCTACTTTATCTTCTCTCTGACAATATTCAACTTCCTTACTACGCCTGAATTCTGCAACTAACTTGGTAGCAAGCCGCTGAGACAAAGTCATTTCGCCATTCTCGACATTCCTCAGACATTCCACCAGTTTTTTTGCATCTGTATCTTTCAGAAGATATCCGGAGGCTCCGTATCTGATCGCATCAAACAAATCTTCATCTTCTTCTGAGGTAGTAAGCATAACCAGCTTAATATCCGGAAGCTCTTCATGAATTCGTTTTACCGCATCAAGACCGTTACCATATGGCATGCTAATATCCATAAGTATAATATCCGGTTTCAATTTATGTGCAATTATTATCGCCTCATTGCCGTTCCTTGCCTTTCCCACCACACTAATACCATAGGTTTCCAGCAGATATTGAAGGCCTTCCAAAAATAACAAATGATCATCAACCAGCATTACTTTCATATCCATTCGTATCCTCTCCTCTCTTCCTTGGTACATATACAGTGACCCTACAGCCTTTTTCCGGCTCGGATCTTACAGTGACTCCTCCACCGATTAATGCAGCACGCTCTTTCATAATATCAAGACCAAACTTATTCTTTACCTTATCATTTTTTGTTTCTACCTCGAACCCCCTACCGTCATCTTCAATCGATACAACCATCTGCTCTTCCTCTATTTCAAATGATATCCATACCTCATTTGCATATGCATGTTTTCTTATATTATTCATTGCCTCTCTTATGATATTTCGAATATTAACCATAACAGCCGGATCAAATTTCTTCTCGATGGAAGCATCTGAAATATGCAAAATGACCGATAAACCAGTCTGTTGCTCAAAATTTGAAATATCATTTTTCAGAGAGGTAATAAAGTCTCTCTCCGTTATAACCGATGTCCGAACACTGGAGATGTATTCTCTTATCTCAGCGTGCATATTCTGTGTCGCCATGATTAATCGATCCAGCTTATCATATACAAGATCAATCCCTTCATTCATCAGCTCCTGGCGGATGGCTTGCGCTTGTAGGTTGATAAAACCCAAGACTTGTCCCAGATTATCGTGTAAATCTCTGGTTATTCTTTCTCTTTCATCGATAACAGCCAATTGCCATTGTTGTTTTAAGAATTCCTGCTGTGCCTGCTTTTTCTCCGTAACATCATAAATCACTGCCAATCGTCCTAATAAGGTGTTCTTCTTGTCGCAAAGGGGAATCAATAAGACTTCGAAAATTCTTGACTCTTTCTCTGCTGATAACGAAAAGTCGGAGCGCGAAATACGTTTCTCTTTTATGAGATCAACCAATTCCGGTATTTCCTTGCATACCTCTTCGACTGGCATAAGATAATATTTGGACATGGAAGAACCAATAATTTTCTTAAACTCCGGATTCATATCCAGAACCCTGTCCTGCATATCCATAACCATAACTCCTGCATCCATTGATTCTATTACAGCTGCTCTCGCCAGAGGAACCAGCTCAAACATCCGATTATGAAAAATAGACCACAGCATTATAACCCCTGCAGGACCAAAAAATACAGGTGTAATATCAAAGGATAGCTTACTGATCCCCAAAATATAAAAAAGGTTAGGTACAATGATAAAGCTTGTTCCGATCAAAAGATGAAATGCCTGCTTCTTATAAACAGATCTTCTAGCAAAAGATGCTCGCAATAACACACCAACTGCACATAGGTTCAGGCAGTGAGAGTATACCGCATGGATATAAAACCAGATTCCGTACTCCTTTTCAATTACTGAAAAAGCTGCATTATAAGCCAAACGAACATCATACCTTATCAGACCATGTGCCTGATTAGTCCAGACCAATACAAGGGTAATGCAGGGCAAAATAACAAGCCAGAGTAATTTTCTTCTGTTTTTTCGATAGGTATAACCGGTTGCCTCCATACACAGGATAAGCAACGAAACCGGGGAGAAACAATAAGCTATATACTGTACATTAGCCCAAAATAGCTTTACCGACAATTCCACTGCACTAAGTTCAAGAGCATTGGGAATTGACCAGAAGGTGACAATAAACATGCTAAGAGCAAAAAATTCTACTCCTGTTGCTTTTCTGTGCTTCAATTGCGCAAAGATTCCCATTGACAGTGTAAGCATGCCTGACACGATCAATGGCCATATAATCGGAATGTAATTATATTTCATACGTTTCTCCTCATTACTAAGTAAATTTTAAATTTGTCTTAGGATTTGCGGATAATTACTTCTAATTTTTATATTATCATATCATCCATTTAATAACAATTGAATTTATCGAACCGTAAAAAGCCCACATTGTGAATAATTCACACTGTGGGCTTTCGTTTACGTATTCTTATTTTATATTACGTGAATTAACCGATTCATATCCTCCGCAATTCCCTTCAAAGTCTCTGCACTTCCCGCAAGCTCTTCACTGGTTGCCAGGTTTTGATGAATGGAGTTAAAAACGATGTTAAAACTATCAATGGTGTTGTTTGTTGATGCTGTTAGCCTTGCATTTAGATCCACTGTATTCTGGGTCTCATGCAGCATGGTTTCGGTCAGATAACTGATCTCGTTGATATTCTTACCAGATTCCTTCAGGTCGGTTATCATGTCTGTTACATTACCAACCGTATCACGCAAGATATCATTACCATGTATCACCTTCTGCGTATTTACGTTCATCAGATCCTTAACCTCGTTCACCCTCTTCTTTAAATCCTGTGTAATGGAGGCTACATCATTTAAGGATTTGTTCGTATTATCGGCCAGCTTTCTAATTTCATCGGCCACGACAGCAAAACCCTTACCACCTGCACCTGCTCTGGCTGCTTCGATTGACGCATTTAAGGCAAGCAGATTGGTCTGGTCAGATATCTGACGAATGATTTCAAACATCGCGTCAATCTGATCCGACTTTTCTTCCAGAATGTAGGTTGCTTCTAATGTGTTCTCGATATCTCCCTTAATATCAGTAATAATCATTAATGCTTCCTTCAAAGCATTTTCATTTTTATTCGAGATATCGGTCAGCTTCATGGATTTTGTTTCTGTATCCTTTACCCTTCCGGCGATTGTCTGATTCGTGTTCAGCAGCTTTTGTAAGCTTCGATTATTGTCATCGATATAATGAAGCATTGCATCCGCTTCTTTGGAAGCCTCCTGACTGGTACTCGCGATTTCTTCAATGGAGACACTCTCCTCCGTTGCGATCTCTGATAAGCTTTCACTGGAAATAAGTAAGGACTGAGAATATTCCTCCACCTTTTGAAACAGGATCAGATTATCATCATTGTGCTTCTTTAGCTCGTCTTCGTTCCTCTCAATCGTCTTGAGAATCCTGGAGGAGAAGAAGGTCAATAACGTAATTCCGAAGCAGATTAAGCTGATAACCACCACCCTTAAAATAAGTTCTCTCATTAAGTGATCGGCGTCGGGCAGGCTCTCCGGATTCAAAACAAATATAATAACCTGAGAGATCACACCGAATACAACAAAGGCAATGTTTAATCGATTATCAAGAAATAATGCAGCCAGTATTATAAAATAAAATACACATGCCCATAATTCCTTCGACGGAATAATCAGACCTATGAACAAATAATTAAGATAGGAAAAAGCTAAAATGATTATTTTCAATGCCTGAAACGATCCCGTGATATGTTGTGTATCTCTGGTTGTCCTATCATACATTACCTTAAAGGTTATAAGCTCAAACACCATGAGAATGGCCAGTGTAATCAGGGAGGACCAATGTATTTCCTCAAGTAAGCCGATTAATTTCAGAAAAACAAATAATGTTCCTGCTAAGCCCGCGCTGATGGAATAAATAATCAGTACAAACTTCAAGGTGTCAAATTGGTATTTTATTATAGTACTTCTTTCGTGATTCATGGAGGCCTCCTCGATTTGTATGTTCTACCATTTATATAATAAGGCGGTCATTGTGTAGCCGGAGGCTACGGAGCAGAATATACTAAGGTCATCTTTCTCAATTTGCTCCTGACTCAACTTATCATCCAATGCCATAATTGGGCTGGTACACCCTGAATATCCATATTGATTTCCGATGAAGGTTGCTCTCTCCATCCCAACTCCAAGCCTGTCCATGGTCAGCTCCAGATCCGAATAAGAAAACTGTGACATAAAATAATGAGCAGCATCCTCCGGAGTATACTCATAATCCGATAAAAGCTTTTTGATGAGCTCTGACCACCGGTCTGACAGGAAGCTGAAGTCAAAGGGCTTCCATAACATCTTCTTATCTTCATTACGGATTGCACTATCCGAGATTCTCGATATCCCGCATGCCGGCATGGTTATGGACCAATAATAATTGTCATCGGTGAACATCCGTGACCCTAGAAGCCCTCGGCTCTCCTCCTCCACTCTTCTCTCGAGAATAATCGCTGCTGCTCCATCACCAGTACATCCGTAAGCAACCATATCGTCTTCCCTCGCCTGAGTACTGATTAACAATGCCCCGACGATCAGTACCTTATTGAATTTCTCATCCGTTTTTAAGTATCTTGCGGCCGTATCCATCGCCGTCAACATTCCGATACAATTCGCATTGATATCAAATACCGCATGTGCATTGACTGCCTGAAGCTGGTTCTTGATCAGCAATGCACAGCAGGGGGATAAGTATTCCGGAGTGTCGGACACAGAGATAATCATATCCAAATCCTCCGGCTTTAGCCCTGTATTGCTGAGAACCTGATTGGCAGCCTTCACCGCCATGGATAAGCTGGTTTCATTTTCAGCTGCGAAGGTTCTGGTCTGTCGACCAAGCTTCTTGAACAGCTGGGCGGCATGCTCCTCTACCTGGTATCTTCTAAAATGATCAATAAAAAACTGGTTTTCTACCTTTCGTTCCGGATGATAGGATCCAACCCCCACAATGTGTACGTTTTGATACATATTTCCTCCTTAATAAGTTCTCCAGAATAGAAGTATGCTCTGAGGCGTTCATCAGAGACATTAACTTAGCAGCCTGGCAGTCTTGGGATAATAATAACCTGTAGATCCATAGCTTTGCGTCCTTACCTTTCAGTAAGTTTGCCTTGTCTAAAGTAATATGTAAAAATAATGAAATTTACTAAAATTATAACATCAATTTTCAGTAAATCAATATACTTACCCGGTCCCGGTAATAATTTTCCAAATACGACAGGTTCATGGTACTTCCCTGCATTTTTCTTTACAGCACACATGTCTTTCTTACAGAGACACTTTATCAGATACTGTTCGTCTGACAAAGAATTTCTGTTGCAAAAATTGGGTTTTTGATTTATGATTATAGTAAAGAAATCAATCACTTCGAATACTTAACCTATCGATTAATCAATACTAAAATAGTAAAGGAGACGGCTTATGAATGAAAATGAAATCAATACCATGTGGGCTCTGGTGAAAGAAAAAGCAGAACCCGGATTATGGATGAAGCGAGTTCCTGTTCCATCAACCGGTAAGAACGAAGTAAAGATTAAAATTCACATGACATCCATTTGCGGCACCGATGTGCACATCTATAACTGGGATGAATGGTCAAAAAAGACAATTCCTGTTCCGATGACTATAGGACATGAGTTTGTTGGTGAGATTGTAGAGGTCGGAGACAACGTAGAAGGCTATGAAATCGGAGAACTTGTCTCCGGAGAAGGCCATATCGTCTGCGGCAAATGCCGTAATTGTCTGGCAGGTCATCGCCATCTCTGTAAAGATACCCAGGGCGTCGGAGTAAACCGAAACGGTGCTTTTGCCCAGTATCTTGTGATTCCCAGCACCAATGTCTGGCGCTGTGATCCATCGATCCGAGAAGAACTGTTCTCCTGCTTTGATCCACTTGGCAATGCAGTACACACTGCTCTATCCTTCGATATGGTAGGCGAGGATGTATTGATTACCGGTGCCGGTCCCATCGGAGCCATGGCTGCGGCAGTCTGCCGTCATGTCGGTGCAAGACATGTTGTAGTAACCGACGTCAACGAGTACCGTCTGGAGCTGGCCAAAAAATTAGGTGCTAATTGTATTATCAATGTAGCAAAGGAAAAAGTATCCGATGTTATGAAATCATTGGGAATGCGTGAGGGCTTTGATGTAGGTCTCGAGATGTCAGGAAGCCCTGCAGGTTTTAACGACATGATTAATAATATGAAGCACGGTGGGAAGATCGCTCTCCTGGGATTACAAAAGGAGGATACGACGATTGATTGGAATAAGGTGATATTTAACGGACTGACCATAAAAGGAATCTATGGCAGAGAAATGTACGAGACCTGGTACAAGATGTCAACGATGCTGCAAAGCGGACTCTCGATTGACGATGTTATAACTCACCGTTTTGATGTCAGGGATTATGAGAAAGGCTTCGATGTCATGAGATCCGGTTATTCCGGCAAGGTAATCTTAGATTGGAGCCATATTAACGATTAAGAAAGTACTCTTTTTAAACCATAGGAAAGGATCGGATCAATACGATGATACGCAAAGAGGATATACGAAACCTTTATTTGAACGAATTACAAACAATCAAAGATGCTGGTCTGTTTAAGGGAGAAAGCCCAATTACTTCGGCTCAGGGTTCTAAGGTCACCTTGGGAGACGGTAGAACTGTTCTTAACATGTGCGCAAATAACTATCTGGGTCTGGCAAATGACCCTCGTATTATTGAAGCTGCCAAGCGTTCCTATGACGAGAGGGGATACGGGTTATCCTCCGTTCGCTTTATCTGCGGAACACAAGATATCCACAAAAAATTAGAGCAAAGTATCAGCCATTTTCTCGGAACCGAGGATACCATCTTGTATTCCTCCTGTTTTGATGCAAACGGAGGCTTATTTGAGACGATACTCACCGAAGAGGATGCTGTCATTAGCGATGAGTTAAATCATGCCAGCATTATAGATGGCGTTCGTCTATGCAAAGCAAAACGTTTCCGTTATAAGAATAATAATATGGAAGATCTACGTGCCAGGTTAGCGGAGGCAGATGCAGCCGGTGCAAGAATTAAACTAATAGCTACGGATGGTGTCTTCTCTATGGACGGAATTATCGCTGACTTGAAGAATATCTGCGATATTGCCGATGAGTTTCAGGCACTGGTTATGGTGGATGACAGCCATGCAGTTGGCTTTGTAGGCAAGACCGGACGCGGAAGTGTAGAGCACTGTGGAGTAACAGGTCGTGTAGACATTATAACCGGTACGCTCGGCAAAGCACTTGGTGGTGCATCCGGAGGATATACCAGCGGCAGAAGGGAGATCATCGATCTACTCCGACAGAGAAGTCGTCCTTATCTATTCTCCAATACTTTGGCGCCCTCTATCGTAAGTGCAAGCCTTGAAGTATTCGCTATGCTGGATTGTGATACCTCGCTTCGCGATCGTCTGGAGACGAATACCTCATATTACCGCAGACTCTTAACAGAGGCTGGTTTTGATATTGTAGAGGGTGTTCATCCCATTGTACCAATTATGCTGTATGATGAAAAAGTTGCCGTAGAAATGGCAAAACGAATGATGGAAAAGGGAGTCTATGTGGTTGCCTTCTCTTACCCTGTCGTTCCCAAGGGAAAAGCCCGTATCCGAACTCAGGTTTCTGCTGCTCATACCACGGAAGATATCGATTATATTGTTAAATGCTTTATCGAAGTCAAAGAAGCAATGAATATTTAGTCCCTAATCGTGTTGTCATATATAAATGTGAAGTGAACCCTTAGACCGGAAACGATATCCCGGATAAATGAGTTCACTTCCTTTTTATCTATCATCAACTTATAATGTTATCTTGTCTCTCACTTCTCGCCATCTTACGAATCAGGTAAATACCCTGCACAATCACCAGCATACTGCATACCATTGCCATGACCTGAGCTGCATCATCACTGGCTGTGATCAAATCAAAGCCACCATGCCATATTAAGACCGGTATGACACTGAAGCGACTTCCATTACAAAGCCATGCCAGCAACACCGAGCCAAAGCTCAGACTGATTGCCCAGCCGATCATACCGGGTCCCATATTAATGTAATTCTCGTTGAAGAAGAATGCCGGCAGATGCCAGAATATCCAGATTAGAGCAACAATCAGCGAACTAATCCGAAGGGAATAGTGCTTATTCAGCTCCGGCAGCAAAAAGCCCCTCCATCCCGATTCCTCACCAAGGCCAAAGGTTGCAACCCAAACCAATGCAGTCTGAAGGATATTAAAGCCAGGTAGCTTAACGGTAAGTCCAAATCGACTCCATTCCGGCCACACTCCAAGAGCTATCCTATGTACTACGATTGAAATCATTCCATAAAGTATGGGCATTAGAATTGCAATTCCCAACCACTTTATCGGAAAGCGAAGGGAATAGGTTCTCCGAAACCAGGCTTTCAATTCCTTCGTTCCTCCAAATAAAAGTGAGGTAATTACAGCTCCGATCAAGGGTCCAAAGGAAGCCAGATAAAACTGGGCAGGAAGAAGTGGTATATGCTCCTTCCACATGTGATTTATCAATAATGGCAACCAAAGAAGCCAAGTAACTCCATAGGACACAATAATATAGATTATTATCTTCTTATTTCTCATAGACACCTCATACTATTTCGTTTTGACTTACTAACCTATATCATATTATAGTCACATAAGCATTCTCTGGCAAATGTTCTTTTGTATAAATCTTTTGTGTTAATTATCATTAACTTCCATCACTTATAATCCGATATATTAGATAGCCAAGAGACTGGAGGTGAAGTATGATTATCCAACACAATATACCAATGATGAATATAAGCAAGCAGTTGGGTATCGCCGCAACCAGAAAATCAAAAAGTATGAATGTCCTCTCTTCCGGCTTCCGGATTAATCGTGCTGCTGATAATGCTGCCGGTCTTTCGATTAGTGAAAAGATGCGTGCACAGATACGAAGCCTTACCCGCGCCAGTGCAAACGCACAGGACGGAATCTCCCTGCTGCAAACAGCAGACGGAGCTTTGAATGAGGTACATAATATTCTGCAAAGAATGCGAGAATTATCCGTTGCTGCGGGCAATGATACGAATGCCGCTCTAGATCGGAATGCGATAAAAATGGAGTTAGATGAATTAGCAAAAGAAATAGATCGAATCGGCGGGGAGACTGAATTTAACACCAAAAAGCTCCTGGATGGCTCCTGTAGTTCCTCGGGAATCAGCCAATCGGAAAAGGACAAATTCATTAGCTGGCTCAACGGCTCCTGGTTGAATGATGCCGCATTGAAGATAGAAAATGCATTAGGCTGGACCCTCGAATCCGGTTCAGAACTATCTGTTACCTTTACCAAGAGCAATAATAATTATATAGCCACTATGTCCGGATGGTATCTTGGTGACAGCTTTACCCTCGATATCAATACGAAATATCTTACCGATGGGATTACCTACCAGGGAACGGATGGGCCTACGATTGGTAATATTGCAGCGGACCGAGTGATTACTCATGAGCTGGTTCATCAATATATGTTTGATAATGTATCCACGAAAGCAATGCCGGATAACTGGTTCATAGAAGGACTTGCAGAAGCAGTCAATGGTGCCAGCGACACCAGATACAGCTCTTATGAACTCTATAATAACACTAACTTTGCTGCGATTAACGACGGAATCCAAAGCTTTGATTTTCTGGGAAATCAGGGTGGCTACGAGACTTATACGGTAGGATATCTAGCGACAAGCTATCTATATAATCAAGTGGAAGCTACACTTTCCGGTAGCTTTAAGACAATGCTGGCTGAAATGGATCAAATGGATGAAAGCTTTCGTGATCTGGTAGCGAAATACACTCCTGCCGCTACCTATGAAGATTTTATCAACAATTTCAAGAACGAAGCTCAGGCAGCATATACCGGTAATACATTTGAGAGCTTTTTAAACACTAAATGCGGCATAGATATTTTAGATGGGTTAGCCGATCCCATAGGTTCCACGGATGCCTCTTCCTCCGCTGTAATACCAAATTCAGGTTCTGCCATAATGCCAAGTGCCGCCACCACGACACTTACCATCGGCTCCGGATCGGTTCTTACTGTTAATTGGGACACGAATACGATCCGTCAGGGAATTACTCTTCAAATCGGCGCGAACAGCAACCAATCCATGGTTATTTCCATTGATAAAATCAGCGCCTCATCACTTGGCGTTGATAACCTGACCGTAACGAATAATGCGGATGCCTCTACGGCCATTAAGAATTGTGATGATGCAATTAAGACAGTATCATCGATCCGTTCTGATATCGGGGCTTCCCAGAATCGGCTGGAGCACGTGATTGCGAATCTGGAAAATACCGCTGAAAACCTGGAAAGCGCGGAAAGCAGAATTCGTGACACGGATATTGCGAAAGCAATGGTCGAATTCGCGAAGGCAAATATCCTGGAGCAGGTCGGTCAAGCCATGTTATCTCAAGCAAAAAAGAACGCGGAAAGCGTCCTGACATTACTGCAATAAGCCCTATCTCAGTATTCATTTAACTACTGCCAATATAGTTGTTTCAAGACAAAAGAAGAGCCTGTCGCCAGGCTCTTCTTTATTCATAATTCACAAAATATCTGCGAAGCTGATATTTTTGAATTTACATTTTAAATTTCGATATTGATTTTTGCATTTCTTCTGCTAATCCGGAGAGGCTTTCACTGGAGTTGGCAATTTCATTCATGGAAGAGGTTTGTTCCTCTATGGATGCGGTAGCTTCCTCGGTTCCTGCAGCATTCTCCTCTGAGATAGCGGACAGATTCTGGATAATTCCAACGATTTCATCCTTCTTGTAGCCCATTTCCTTGCTTTGTTGATTCAGATGGTTGATTAATCTCTTCAGATCCTCTATCGCTTCTGCAATTCCCTCGAATTTTGTATTGGTAAAATCAACACTATTTGTCTGCTCTTCAAGATTATCACCAACCTCTGCCATTGCCTTTACTGCAAATTGGCTCTTGCCGGTCAGATCCTCAATGTCTCTCACGATTTCACCGGTAAAACGGTTGGTCTGCTCGGCTAATTTGCGGATCTCATCCGCCACTACTGCAAAGCCCCTGCCCTGTTCCCCTGCTCTGGCCGCTTCTATAGCCGCATTCAGAGCCAACAGATTTGTCTGACTGGCGATATTAAGTATCATTTGGCTGGCATTATCAATCTTATTGGCACTTTCATTGGTTTCTAAGATAATATTACGAACCTCGGTTGCTGTCTTATTTGTCATATCGGTCTTTTGAATCAGAACACTAAGTACATCGAGACCTTCACTCTTTAATCTCTCTACTTCATTTGCCAATCCGTTTAATTCTACGATAAGCTTCTGGTCCTTCTCAATCAAGTTTCCTAAGTGTTCGATCTCTCCGGCACCTTTTTCCGTATCACTTGCTTGATCTGCTGCTCCGGATGCGATATCCTGTACTGCAACCGCTACCTCATTTGCACTTTCTGCTGCCTGCTGTGTGGTCGCTGATAACTCCTGCGAAGCTGCCGCAATGTGTTCCGCTGATTGAGCGATACTCTCGATCAGCGTCCGTAAATTGTCCTGAAGAACAAGCGTTGCATTGGCCATAATTCCGATTTCATCTACTCGATTGATATATTTATCCGCCTTCGAATTGTTCTCGACCGTCATATCATATTGGGACATATTATTTAGCAGATCAACTACATTTGTAATCGGCTTTGATATGGATTTGCCAAGAGCAAAAGCAATCGTCACACCGGCTGCAATGAAAATTACCGAGAAGATAACCAATAAGACTGTCATGCTGTCAATCCCTTGGGTTATTTGAGCCTTAGGTGCTTTTAATGCCAACACCCAGTTTGTATTCGGAATGGTCACAAGGGATGCAACAAATAATTCACCATTCAGGTTATATTCGATTTTTCCTTCTTTACTGACTCTGAAGTTTTCAAAATCAATTCCAAAATCCTTGAATTCCTTCTCTTCCTCGATATCCTTAATTACATTTCTTTGTTCCATGACAATCTCATTATTCTCGTGTGCATAGAATGTTCCGTCATATCCAAGAATGAACGCTTTCCCATTCTCTCCAAAGGTCATATTTTGAATAATCTCATTTAACGCAGAACCATCTCTTCTCCCGATGAGTGCGCCTACAACCTAATCTCCTGCTTTGATCGGCGCTGCATACATGATTACCGTACCGTTGGTAACTTTACTGATCAGTACATCCGAGAAGCAAGCCTGTCCTTTCAGAGCCTTTTGGACATACTCTCGCTCACTTAGATCTGCTTCATCTCCACCAATTGCATATTTTGCTATTCCCTCAGGACTAACCACTGCCATATCAAGATAACCCAGTTCTCCAGCTTCATCCGCCAGGACGCCTAATTGCTCCTCCGGTGACATGGCACTGATGCGGTTAGCTACCTGCTGCAGAACACCGGTACGCATCTGTAAACGGGCATTGATATAATTAGCACCTTGGACAGAGGCTTCCTCCAATCCTTTCTCTGCCTCATGATAAGCAGTATTAAAGCCTAAAACAATCGATATTGTTCCTAAACCACCGGCAACAACCAGAACAAGTACTCCGACAAATAGTGCAATTCTATTTGACAATTTCATTTTAGTATTTCTCCTTTTCAAATTTGTTTTACATACCCACACTTTTTTCTATGAATTCTACTAAAATACGCAGTATTTAATACACCGGTGAGATAACTCACTGATGTTAGGTATAGAACGTATTTGTACACAGGGGATTAACTACTGAATAAATCATGTTCACAAAAAAAGAACTGTGGTATTTTTAACCACAGCAATAAGAGAAATCGTTATTTCCGCTTTTTTTGCTTTGGCAACTGGACGATCATAGTTAACACCTTAGATTCACAGCTTTGCGTCCTTACTTTTCAGTAAGTTTGCTATTATCAACAACATTTAGCATTATACGATATGTTATATATAAAATCAACTGGTATTAACAAAAATTTCAAAAATTAAATTTTTTTAAGCTTTGTTATAAATATGCCATTCACACAATACACTCTTTACGCTACTGTATTTCAAAAGAAGACCCCCTTCATCGGCTTCTCACCGAAGAAGGGGGTCTACCTATTCCTATAATGACATCATAAATTATGCTTGGTTTTTCTTCCTCTCCAGTTTAATAAAACCCAGCACAACCATTACGATACAGACAACCAAACCGATCAGGGCGGGTACTATAACTGATTTACCTGATTCACCGCCAAACACCACACTCCAAAGCATCTTGGCAACGGCAATGAAAATAAGTGTCGATATTCCCATCCAAAGGCTGCGTTTCCAGAGAGCTAAGGCCAATACGGTCAAGGAAGCAGGAACCAGTATTGTAATTAATATCTTGGAGGTCCCCCACTCACCGGTTAGATACTCTTTCTCCATTGCCAGAAAATCACTAACTGTACTATTCACCTCTACCGGTACCGGGAACCACATCATACTGGTTACAAGAAAAAACATAGTCCCGAATATACCGGCCAGGCTTCTTCGATACGCAAAAAAGCAGAAGGGAATCAGGAATAACGGTCTGATATACCAACTCAGTTGGTTTTGGTGACGGGCAAATGCCCAATCAAACAACCCCTCATTCATAAAGCCAATCATTACAAATACAATGGTAAGCACAGCAAATATGGCTGCAAAAATCCGATCATATAACTTTGTTTTTGCATTATTCATAATATCCTCTCCTATTCTTTATTTTTCTCAATCCCAAAACGGATCAGGTTAACATATTCATCCAGGTGAGATAACATAATATCGAGTCGAAAATCCTCTTCCCGATGAAAGATCTCGTGAAAATGTGTAAAAAGATACCCTAAGGTCCTAACCAAAAAATCCTTTGAATACCCTTCTTGAAAGCTGCCGGCTTCATATTCCTTTTCTATCATTGATCCAAGGAGCTTCTCTGTATCTCCACCCATCTTGGCCAGGGCTACCTCATAGATCGGATTACCCTTCTCTTTTGAAAACATCTGACCAAGCTCATGATACTTGGGATATTGCATAGCAAATTCCATAGCAATTCTTGCTTGATCCTTAAATTTATCAAATATACTGCCTTGGGGTATCTGTTCCTTCGTTTTATACTGTTCATTAATATAATCCCACTTCTTAGCGACAGATTGTTCCAGTAGAAATAGATAAAGAGCTTGCTTGTCCGTAAAATGATAATAGAATGTTCCTTTACTAATTCCTGCATTCTTAATAATTGTGTTTAAGGAAGCCTCCTCATAGGTTTTTATTGTAAATTCATTCAGTGCTGCTTCTAGCAGTTCATCCCGTCGCTCAAAGCTTCTGTCCTTCAGAAAAATCATCTCCAATCATTTTTTGAATTTATAGACCGAGTGGTCTATTAACAGAATACTACTTTTGTCATCTCATGTCAACCACTTTCTGATAGGAGGAAGCCTCTTTCATTCCTGTGCATTTCTATCCTCCTCTTCTCATTGTTTCAGGTATGCTTCTATGCTATACTCATACTAGTTGTCTCAAACCAAATCAATGCTGTGCAAGTATAGGAGGTCCTGTCTTGAAATATCACAATACGAAAAAAGCTATTTTTCTAATTCGTCCGAATCGTTTTCTAGCTCATGTACTTGTAGACGGCAAAGAAGAAATTGTACATGTCAAGAATACGGGTAGATGCAAAGAAATTCTGCAAGAGGGAACTAAGGTAATTTTAGAAGAGGCCGCGAACAAAGAGCGTAAGACAAAGTACTCACTCATCGCTGCTTGTAAGGGAGACGTCTTAATCAATATCGATTCACAGGTACCCAATGCGGTAGTCTACGAAAGCATAAGGGATAATCGAATAAAGGAGCTTCCTGCGGTAACTAAGCTGACAAGAGAGGTGGTCTATGGCAATTCCCGCTTTGATATATATTTTGAAGCAGGGGAGCGAAAGGGATTCATTGAGGTTAAGGGTGTGACGCTGGAATCGGACGGTGTGGCAATGTTTCCGGACGCTCCCACTGAACGGGGCACGAAGCATATTTATGAGATGATCAAGGCTGTACAGAAAGGCTATGAGGGTTATATCTTCTTCCTAATACAGATGAAGGGTGTCAGATACTTTACACCAAATACAATGAGAGATCCCAAATTATCGGAAGCTCTGTCTATCGCAAGGGATCAAGGTGTATCGGTGCTTGCCTGCGATTGTGTGGTTACAGAGGATGGTATCGAACTCGGGGCCGAGGTAAAAATACAGCTGTAAATGCTCCCTATATAATAAGGATTGATGTCAGAGTTAAATAGAAGGAAAGGACCAACGGTACCCTGTGTATACTGGGAGCCGCTGGTCCTTTTTCTGAAATCATATTTATTTCAACAACTTCTTTCTTGATAACTCTTTATCTGTTCCAAATCACGGACGGATCGATATGCTCCAAATCCGGCGAACAGGTCCGTGTCATCGCTCCGGCCAATTCCTCCGTGATCTCCCGGATCCTTTCCTGCACTCCCTGTGCTCCGGCAGCACTAAGCGGTGTCATCAGCTCACGCCCTACTGACACAGCTGTCGCTCCAAGGGCTAATGCCTTAAAGACATCCATACCGTTTGTTACACCACAATCCACAAAGATCGGAATACTGTGATTCACCAGTTTTGCTATCTTCGGTAAGATCATAAGCGGCGGGATGGCATAATTCTGAATACCATGATGATGGGATACGACGATCCCCTTCACTCCTGCTTCCAGACATTTATCGGCGTCGCGTTCGCTCAGCACGCCCTTAATGATAAAGGGCAGCTTAGTCGCTTTCACGAAATCCTTAATTTCATCAAGGGTTTTTCCGGTCATCGGAAGTCCTAGTACGGTATCATATTGCCCCCTGCTGTTGAAGGCATGATCAATATCCATTCCCACTGCAAGGCATCCGCAGGACTCTGCGTGCTCTAGCTTTCGATAAATATTTCGGTTATCTGCATGAGGTTTGATTATTTTGATTGTCTTTGCTTTTGTCGCAGTAATCTCCTCCAGCTCAGATTCCTCCCCCATACCGGTCCACATGACTGCCTTTGCAGCAGCTGCTCCTCTGGCCATCTCCGCCATTCCGCCGGGATGACAATTCTTCAGATGCGATAACGCCGCTGTCATGACCGGTGTAGCA
This sequence comes from Bacillota bacterium, assembly GCA_023421075.1. GTDB lineage: Bacteria > Bacillota > Clostridia > Lachnospirales > Lachnospiraceae > Mobilitalea. Next base: position 38,667 of record JAEZUM010000006.1, on the reverse strand, counting down.
AAGGCTTCCCCGTATAATTCTAAGGCTGTGGACGGGATAACGGAATCGATGTGGCGCATTTCAATCAGCAACGAATCAAAATACTCGCGAGTAATCTGATTGGCGTCTGCAGGATTTCTGTTTTGGGACATATTCGGCTTCATAAGCTCCTCCTGTGAACGAATTATTCTAACCTGTAGTTTACCTCAAACCTATCCGGATATCCAATGGGTTATATTATATTTCTCATGGATCATTCTATTTTCTGTCTCTTTCCGACAGAAAGCCTTACCGGTTTCAAGCTATCCCCGTAGAAAATAATCCTTAACATCCTCAAAATAGGCAGATAGCTTCTCCCGGTTCAAACTATAATATACTTTATTTGCTTCTACCTCAGCCTTTAATAACCCTTCCTTCAATAAAGAGTTCACATGATAGGAGATGGTTGCCGTCGAGAGCTGTAATTCATTGGCCAGTTCCTTCCCGTAACAGGGCTTCTTTCCTGCTATTTCAAGGATATCTACCTTGCTCTTATCACTGAACAGCTTTCCGATATTCACAATATCCTCTTTCTTGATGCGTTTGCCGGTAAGGACAAAATCCTCATTCATCATAATACCGATACGGATGACATCGGGTTTGGAGAGTTCCTCCGCATCCATGGATAAGGCTATGCTAAAGGGCCGAAACAAGTGTGGCACGATAACGGTACCGGCCAAACGGCTTTCCCAAGTGATACTCAGCTTTTCTTTTATCGTTTCGATTATATCCTTCTTACTCTGATAGTCAGTCCAATACTCATAGAATGCCTTCTCCATCTTACGGATGGTGTCTTGATGTCTGTTTCCTAACAGTTCGATTGTCTCTGCCAACAAGTCATTCACTTCGTTATAAAATACCTCTTGATGATTAAATATCTTAATAATCTCCCATTTCGCTTCCCCTTCCAGAGAGGAGTTCTCAAGAAATGCCATTAGATCGGAGAGGTTTCTTAATTCCTCCTTCGATGTATTAAAATATTCATCCGAATCGATTAATCCGGCATAGCTTTGAACCTTTTTCTCCTCCTCTAATGCTCCAAAGGCTTCCTCAAAAGGTATCAGCTTCTTATTATAATCATGGAAATTCCATAGTATTGATATTGCAGCATAGGTCATAAAGTCTGCATTTCTTGCTTTAAACAGATATTCGAGCCGTTCCCCTCTGTCAGAAAAATGCTTCTTCACATCGGTACAAATGGTATGGACAAGATGGAATCGCTCATTATATTCCTCGATATTATTCTGATGTAAATCTGCATATCGCTCATACGTCTCCTCCATGTCATCCTTATTGACACAATAATAAAGGAGTACAAAGGCTTCGTCCACCAGATTAGCATGCTGTACTATCTGCAACTTCTTCTCCACTTAAAATATCCTCCGTTTCTTCAAGATCCATAGCTGCAAACCGTTTCTTCCTGATTAACATGGTGCTGACTATGATATCGATTATACCTGCTATTAAGAATAATACTACAGTTGGGGTGAAACCTGCAAGTACACTTACGAGAAAAGATACTACGGGAATCGCCGCTACACAGCTGGCGCTAAAGATTGAAGATACGCGTGCGATATACTCCACTTGAATATTCTTAACAAATTCCACATTACAGAAGGTTGACAACAGAGCTACCGCTGTTCCTACAATAAAAGAGGAGATTGAAATCAGGATATAAATCAAAGGCTTCGAGGTGATAAATCTACCGACTATTACAAAGATCAGATAATAAACACCGATGGAATATGCACTAAAGGAAGCGATTCCTCTCTTATTTAATTTATTACTGAGGTATGGATAGCTTGCCGCACCAGCAATCATCCCGGTTGTAATCGCGAACCCAAGAACAGACAGCATTATTTCATTCACCTTCAACACTTCACTAATCAGTGGTGCCTGCAAGCTGTTGAGTGGTACCAGCACCGCATTTAAAAAGACTGCCAGCAGTACAAAATATCGTAGCAAAGAATTTTCCTTCAGATAAGAAAATCCTCCCTTTAAGCTGCTCATGTATTCTTTTGCATTAATTCTTCCCTTCACCAGATTTTCTTCCTTTACTCTTAGTGTCAGAATAATCAGTGCCGAAAGGAAAAAGGTGATCATATCGATATAGATCGCTGTTGATACAGAGAACAATGATATAATTACACCGGCAGCACCAAGGCCAATCAGCTCCATCACATTGCAGGCACTGGAGTTTAAGGACAATCCAAAGGCATAATACTTCTTATCAAGGAGCTTAGGGATCAAGGCAGAGGAAGCAGGACCTCGGAAGGCCTCCGCACAGGAGATAATAATTGTAGCTCCCAGTAACCACCATTGATTTAAGAACCCGAATACAAAAGCAGTCGCAATAAATCCAACGCAAAGCCCTCTAATGACGTCGGTTACTATCATGATCTGCTTCTTGTTCTTGCCCTCAATTGCTGCTCCGGCAAAGGGCTGCAAGAATATTGTCGGAATTCTGTTCACACCAAATATAAGTGCCGACCAGGCTGCACTCTGTGTCAGCTGATATACTAACCAGATAAGTGCGATACCGTCGATAGAATCTCCAAATCGATTGATTAGTGCTGCTATGATGGTTTTCATATACTCCTTTTGTCTCAGTATCTGTTTATATCCAATCTTCTCTTCCATGTCCATAGGTTCCCCTTCCATATCAAAAATAGGTATTGTAATCCATATATTTCTTGTTAGATATTAATCTAACATATTATTTTATGATTGTCAATCTATATGTTAGAATTTCATCTAATATTATTTTATATTTATCTAATGTCTATATCACTCTTATGAAAACGCAATCCATATGACCGGTTCCATTTTAAATAATCGCTTCTTTGCACTTTACATAGAAAATGCACCTCAAACCATTCAAAATTACCAATGGTTGAAGTGCATTATTAAGTCATAGATAAAGTGATTATAAAATACTAATTGGAGCTTGTATGAAGCAACGCTTGAACTGTACTCTCTTGTTCAAAAAGGACACAGCCTCCCGTATGCTCGGCGAATAATATATTACCATCTCGTAGCTTACGAAACAGAGGAGAATTCAGAGCATCTCTCAGGGATACGTTCCTAAGGTTCGTGTCAGAGTAAGGTGAAAAGGGACAAGGCTCCGCAGCTCCTTGGGGATTAATATGAAAGAAACCTCTGCCTGCTGCCAGACAACCTCCGGAGGTCTTTTCATCCCCGGGAAAAGAGATAAACAACATATCCTCTCTTCCTTGACGAAGCACCATTAACTGCCGCTCCAGGTATTCTCTGTCCGAATCCTCCGGGGCCAGGTATTTCGTCTTATCACTGACCGGAACATATTCAACATAGATAACCACCTTGCAGCCACGCTCTGCTAATACAGTAAGAAATTCCTCAGAGGTTACCTCACTGATATTTTGCTTCGTTACAGTAATCGAAGCCCCATAGAGAAGCTTATTTGATTTCATTCGTTCCATTCCGTCAAGTACCTGCTGATATACCCCGCTTCCGCGACGAATATCCGTCGTCTCTTCATTGCCCTCGATACTAATGATCGGAACAAGGTTTCTATGCTTGTCGAACAGTGTTATGTAATCCTCACGAAGCATTGTTCCGTTGGTGAACACCGGAAAGACGATTTCGGGAAGCTTTCCCGCTGTACGTAACAAATCAGGTCGCAGTAATGGCTCACCACCGGCTAAGAGGATAAAGCTGACTCCTAGTTCTCCGGCCTCCTGAAATATCTTCCTCCATTCCAAATCATTTAACTGATTACCTTCTGCTTTATCATGACAGGAATGATTTGCTCTTGCATAACATCCTTTGCAATACAAATTGCATTTGCTCGTTATACTGGCGATTAAAAACGGAGGAATATGCTCCCCGTTTTTCTCTGCCTCCTGCCTTAGTTTTCTTGCATTCTTACTAGCTAATGCAAACTTTGCCATGAATATACTTTCCTTCGGATTAGACAAAGTAGCTCTTAACGTACTATTTACAATCGCTTCTACCCCATTACTCAGATATGCTTCCAAATTAAACTTATTCATATTATTCATCCCTTTTACGCACTATGATAACAATATATGTAGCTCTCTACAAATTCTCCTTCATAGTATCATAACTGTAATAGAATAACAATAAACCTAATCAAACTCTAAGAATTCTATCATTGAACTCTTCTATCTTATTCTGTTGTTCCGGGGTCAAAATACCATCTGGCAAAAAGCTTAATCTGTCCGACCTCGTTTACAATCGTTTCCGCAGTAATCGGCTGAGCACTATTGCTGGTGTAATCTCGGAATTTATACCATCCGCCAAAGATACAATTCTCCTTCTCCGGCTCCGGTAAATCACCAAAAGGCAGACCATTGTATACTTCCATCTCAAAGGGCTCCCCGCTAAAGGAGATAAAAATTACTTTCACTGTTTTCTGAGTCCATCTCGCATAGAGCGTAGTAGGAGATTTCTCAGTAAAAATGGATTTCACCGTGACCTTCTCCCCACCGGTTAATGCAGTATACCAACCTGTAAAAATCGAATCCTCTTTTACCGGAGTCGGCAGCTGATTGGAGAACTTTGTTCCAAAGTACACTTTTACGGTGTTGCTCTTTAATGTACCCCCATCCGGCTCTAATGTAATCTCCGTCTGCTCTCCACGCCACCTTGCATATAAGGTGTGATTCAAGGGTTTAACAACCTTCGACTTCTCTGTAATCTTCGTTCCCCCGCTGGCATAGGTATACCAGCCGACAAACTCATAATTGTCTCTGGTGGCTAACGGTAGTGGACCATAGGTGTCCCCATAAACAGCAACCATATCATAGGTATCGGTTTCTCCTCCATTGCCATGAAAGGTTACTGTAATTGTAGTTCCAATACCGGTGGCAGAGGCTGTTCTCACCTCAGAAAAGCCAAGTAATACGCTGATGATTAAAGTAAAAATCAACAAACCCAAAACCTTTTGTATATTATTCGTTCGCATATTACCCTCCTTTTCCGTATTATATTTCCAATCTGATAATTGATATATCGGAAGAAATGTCATCATTATAAACAGCAATATCAAACATGATATTATATTCATGAGTATAAGAATACCTTAATGATATAATAAATGACACTGATATACAATACATTATCCGGGGAATAATCCGGTAAAAGCCTTGATATTGTTAGCCCAGAAGCACTTCATATCCGTTTCTTGCCGATTCATAGGCTCCTAACATAAGTAGGACGGTTTCCTCCATTGCTTCCGGATTAAGAGCAAAGGGCTTATTCTGTCCGATGCTTTGATAAAAGTCGCTGATACAAGCTTCATGACCGGCACCCCAATAGCTTTTTCCGTAGCCCTGCCTGCCCTCGATGGGTATTGGAACGATGCCCCCATCCTTATAATAGCAGGTAACATTCATTTCCTCGATGCGAATTATCATCTGTTCACAATTCACTTCAATCAACGGTGCTGAATCCGCGTTATAAGCGGTTGTCGCATAGAAACAAAGCACTGCCTCCGGATACCTGACATAGGCTGACATCATATCCTCTACTTCGATCACACCTTTTAGATGGTGATTTGCTATAACTGCATCCACACTACACAAGGGTTGCCCCACCAGGTAATGAAGAAGGTCCAGAGTATGTATGGATTGGTTGATTAAGGCTCCCCCGCCCTCATATTCGAGTCTGCCTCTCCAATCGCTTTCCGTATAATACTCGGTCGTCCGATTCCAGGTTACAAAACCGCGTGCACCGACTACTTTTCCTGCTTCACCGGAAGCGATCATTTCCTTTACCTTGATAATACTGGGATTATAGCGATTCTGAAAGCATAACCCGAGCTGATGCTTCGAGCCTTCCGCTGCATTCTTTAATTCTACCCATTGCTCCTTGCTGATCACAGGAGGCTTCTCCATAAATACATGCACACCCTGCTCCAAACAATAGATCGCCATGGGAGTATGCAGATAATGTGGTGTACAGATATGGATTGCCTCCGGTTTCTCCATCTGAAGCATCTCCTCAAGCGAGGAATACGCATTACCGCCGTATTCCTCGGCAAAGGCTTCTGCCTTCTCTATCTTTATGTCTGCGAAAGCAATTAGCTCATGCTCTGATAACCCCTTCAGGCATTTTGCATGAATGGTCGCGATTCCACCGCAGCCTACAATTCCTATTCTCATTTCCTAGTACCTCCTGTTCCATAGCTTCCCTCCGTCGAAAAGGTTATCTCCTTTACCTCTGCTTTCTTCCCGGAAGAAGCTCTCAGCTTCAATAATTTTTCCAGAAATAACTCCTCATCAAAGGGGAGCTCCACAGGAGCCTGTAACCAGCTTGATAAATGCATGGCATTGGATAAGGTAAGTCCGTTAATTCCTTCTCTTCCTTCCGCCACCAAAGGAGTTCCTCTTAGTATCTTTCCTGCAAATGCTCTTAAAATACCGGCGTGTTGTGGGTTCTCCCCATCCGAAGATACCTCCACCCAGACTCCGTCAGGCTTTGTAAAGCCTTCCGTCGCCGCAAAGCAATATTCTCTCTCGTTCACTGCGAGCTCATACATCATTAATTTATCATCTTCACATACCAGCTTGGCACGCTCTAAGGTTATCTCGAATCGATTGGTCCCCGGTGCATCTCCTGTCGTCGTAACAAATACTCCTGTGGCTCCGCCTGGATATTCCAGATATGCGGTTACATCATCCTCTACTTCAATGTCGTGCCATTTGCCATTGTGGCAGAAAGCCTGAACCTTAGAAGGCATTCCACAGATCCATTGCAGCAGATCAAGATTATGAGGGCATTGATTGAGAAGTACCCCTCCTCCTTCGCCGTCCCAGGTTGCCCTCCAACCGCCGGAATTATAATATGCCTGAGTCCGATACCAATCTGTTATGATCCAATTCACTCTCTTAATCTGCCCATAGCTGCCACTATGTACCAGTTCATGCATCTTCCGATACACATGATTTGTCCGCTGGTTGAACATCATGGCAAATACTAATCCGGACTGCTCTGCAGCCTCATTCATCCTATGTACCTGCTTCGTATATACTCCGGCCGGCTTCTCACACAAAACATGCAGCCCTTTCTCAAAAGCCAAAACAGCCAACCGGGGATGATCATAATGTGGAGTTGCAATCAATACTGCATCACAGCTACCCGAGGTAATTAACTCATCTCCGCTTTGATATATGGCAACACCTTCCGGCAATGCCTCTCTCGCCCAGTCTCTGCGACTTTCTCTCAGATCTGCGACGGCTGCCAGCACCATGCCCTCGACTTCGCCCTTCAATATTGTATTGCAATGATTGCTGCCCATGTTTCCAATGCCGATTATTCCTATTCTAACGTTATCCATCATAATCCTCTCATTTCTTTGTTATTGATTGTTTACTATGATACTCCTTTAAGAAAAAGTGCGTTGGCATTACTTAGCGGTATCCCAAGGAACTAAGATTCTGATAGCTCTTACCGAGACATACAAAGGGACTCTCCTGACAGATATCCTGTTCTACCAGCAAATGTTCACAATTGGTTTCCTTTAGAGTCTCCAGTATCTTGTCAAAGTTCATATTCCCTTCGAATACCGGTGCCATAACAGCCTCATGATGCAGCATTGCCATATCCTTCAAATGTACACAGGGAATACGGTCCTTTAGTCGCATAATCCATTGGCAAACATCAAGCCCTGCTGCCTGAAGCCAATAGGTATCCAGCGTGAAGCCCAATTCTTCCGGCGAAAACCCTTCTATCAGGTAATCGATATAATACTTTCCATTTACCTTTTCAAACTCAAAATTATGGTTGTGATACATGAAAAGCATCCCGGCATTTTGAATCTTGATAGCTGCTTCTTTATAGTCGGAGGAGAAATGCTCGATCCATTCCGGTGTCCTGTATTTATCAGGCATGCTTCCCAGCCCAATATATTTACAACCCATCACTCTATGTTCCTCGATTAATTGTTCCGTGTCATTTAAGATCCGATTTGGATCACTGTGCGTTAATACAATTTTTAGCCCGTGCATCTCGCAAAGTTCTCTGACTCTTGCCGGCTTAATAGAAGCACCTATGGCTGAGATTTGAACGGTAGTATAACCTATTTTTGCAATCTGTTCTAAGGTGTAATCCAGATCCTTTTCTGTTTGTGTATAAGCTCGTACCGTATACAATTGAGCGCCTAGAATCATAAATATAATCTCCCTCCGATACTCATTTTCCTCTATTATAATATTTCACAACAAGAATCACCATTGCAAATGATAGAAGTTATATTGCAAATATAGCCCTATTTCTATATAATGAATCTTATAAGAAATTAAAATGAAAAACCCCAATATAACATGTCGGTCAAGTGTTCACTTATGTGATAAGAAAGGATATACACCATGGCTTCTTTATGCGATATCAATTACGAACTGGCCCAATTCAGTTATAGCCTGAGTAATATGATGAATTCTACTCATCAGATACATTGTCATAGTGTATATGAGATCTATTATTTTGTAGAAGGGGACGTGGACTATCTGGTAGAGGGTAATCTTTATCGGCCAGCTCCTAACAGCATTTTACTGTTGTCTCCCCATGTGTTCCACGGTGTGAAGGTAAGATCCGACAACCCCTATCGACGCTTCACACTTCATTTTCATCCTGATTTGTTGCAGCCCGATCGAAGGCAGCTTCTATTGACAGCGTTTCCGAGCAACGATAAGCACACCCGACGCGAGGTCTATTATGAGAAGCTGAACGGTACACAGTTAGGAAGCTTCTTCGAAGCGCTCAAAAACCTAGCGGAACAGTCTGATCCGCTGAAGCAGCAGCTCCTACCTACCTATATTGAAGCCATCCTCGCTCAGCTGACCATCATCTGCCAGACCCAGAGTCCGGTTCAAGTCGAAGCCAGAACCTCACAGATCATTACTGATATCATAGCCTATCTTAACGATCATTTAACAGAACACATCACTCTGGACCAGCTTTCGGAGCACTTTAATATCAGCAAGCATTACATGAATCGAGCCTTTCGAAAAGCTGCCGGTACTACCGTCTTTGATTATCTCATCTACAAAAGGATCATCTTTGCCAAGCAACTGATGATAAACGGCAGTACTGCAGCAGAAGCCGCCAGACGCTCGGGGTTTCGTGATTATACTGTATTTTACCGCGCTTATCGAAAACATTTGGGGCATTCTCCGGTGGAGGACCGCTCATTTGCTAGGTAAATACCGAACATATGTTTGACTTTTAATAAATACAATGCTATAATGGTGTTATAAATTAATTATCCTGTAATTCGATCCTCGATCGTAGACCTGACATAAGGAGCACTGTTTATGGTTCGTATTGTTCATGAGAATTCCCTATCCCTCACTGATAAACTCAATCAGATGCAGGAGGATATGAAATATGATGTGGCAGATCCCGTAGTTCGCTATGGTTCAAACAATACCGAGGAGGAGAGTCTGCCGGACCCTTCCCTTTTTTCGGATATTCATTCGAGACCATCACCTCCAACCGTACCAAAAGTATTTCTCTCCAATCAATGCAGCTTTAACTGCGCTTATTGCGGTTGTCGGGCAAGCCGCGAGAATACCAGGCGCTATTGTAATGCTCCACGAGAATTGGCTGATATTGCATTATCTCAGGCCAAAAGCAATGGCCACGGTATCTTTATTACCTCCGCCATCTATCGCAACGCCAATTATACCCAGGAAATCATTATCGAGACCTTGCGCGTCCTGCGAAAGGAATTATATTATGATGGATATATTCATGCCAAAATAATGCCGGGTGTAGACCCCTTATTAATCGAGAAGACAGGCCGTTATGCAAATCGCCTGAGTGTAAATATCGAAGTTGCTCAGAATGCAGGGTATGAACGGGTTGCTAAGCAGAAAAACAAAGAAAATATTCTCGTTCCCATGCAGCAAATCAGTAATCTTGTTCGAGATGCAAGACAGTATAAAAGCAGGGGAGGTCCGATGCTTGCCAAATCCCAGACCACACAATTGATGGCCGGTAGTAGTGAGGAGACGGATCGAACGATATTAAAACTATCAAAAGCTCTTTATAATAAATACAACCTTAGTCGTGTATACTATACAGCCTTTCACTATCTCGATGCCGCAAAGGGGTATGAAGAACTTCCTTTTACCCAGGTTCCGATCTGGCGAGTCAAACGACTGTATCAGGCCGACCGTTTACTGCAGCTGTACGATTTCACAGCCGATGACCTTACACCGGAGGGAGCTCCGGAGCTTTGCGAAAGTATGGACCCAAAGATGAGCTGGGCTCTGCGTAATATTCATCTGTTCCCCATTGAAGTGAATCACGCTGACTATGAGCAGCTTCTTCGCATACCGGGCATTGGCCTAACCTATGCACAGAAAATACTTCGTGCCAGAAGGTATGGAATTGTTACTCATCAGACGCTCCGTAAAATCGGAGTAGCCTTAAAGAGAAGCAATTACTTTATCACCTGCAACGGGAAGTATGAAGGCGGCAACCTTCTGGATAATCCGGAGCTTCTTTCACAGATATTTACGGAACCTCAGACATCCGGTCACCTTTGACCTCCTTGCTTTTTTCCATAGAACAAGCTATAATGGTTAATCATATATCGTAAGAAAGGATTCTAATATGTCGAAAGTAAAGCGCATCGCCGCTATCATAGGACTTGTACTTATTGTCTCCATGTACCTGATCTCTTTCCTGTCGGCTTTATTTGCTACAGAATACTCGTACGGGCTATTTATGGCAAGTATATTCTGTACCATCGTGATTCCCATTATGATCTATCTTTTTATTGCTGTATATAAAATGGTTCATAAGAATGACGAGACACAGGAATAAGCTTGCAAAAGGAACTAACAAGGTTCGTGAAGCATGCATATAAGGCTCCTGCAGCGATTGAGAAATCCCTGCAGGAGCCTGTTTATTCTATCATACCGTCGGCTATTCTATTGCTTCTTTTCTTTTCCTTTGATTTTTTTAAAATATTCCTGTATCTGTACTTCATAGCCATTATCCGAAGGGTTATAAAAAACTCTGTCTTTGATTTCATCCGGAAGATATTGTTGTTCTACATAATGGTTCTCGTAGCTATGTGCATACTTATAACCAAGACCATGGCCCAGCTTCGCTGCACCCTTATAATGAGCGTCCATCAGATACGCCGGTATGGTTGCCGTTTTCTCATGCTCCACTACACTCATGGCCTCATCAATAGCACAGATTGCAGAGTTACTCTTCGGTGCACAGGCGACATAGGCAGCTGCCTGAGCCAGTACAATTCTGGCCTCGGGCATACCAAGACGCTCCACGGCCAGGGCAGCACTGGTTGCAACCACTAACGCATTCGGATCTGCATTGGAGACATCCTCCGCAGCACATATCATAATTCTTCTGGCGATAAAAGCTACTTCCTCTCCTGCATACAGCATACGTGCTAGATAATAGATTGCTGCGTCCGGATCTGAGCCTCTCATACTCTTTATAAAGGCAGATATGGTTTCATAATGATTGTCTCCGTCCTTGTCGTAGCGAAGTACTCTCTTCTGAATACATTCTGATGCTACCGGCAGAGTAATATAGATCTTGCCATCCTCAGAACGCTCCGTCGTCAGAATACCAATCTCTATGGCATTAAGAGCTGCTCTCGCATCACCATTCGCCACATCCGCAAGAAATTCCAAGGCTTCGTCATCAATCTCTGCATGGTAAGCACCCATCCCACGTTCCACATCATATACAGCTCTGTGTAACAGCTGCTTGATATCCTCTTTATCCAGAGATTTCAACTCAAAGATAATGGATCTGGATAACAAGGCCGAGTTCACTTCAAAGTACGGATTCTCAGTCGTAGCACCGATTAATACAACGGTACCGTCCTCAACAAAAGGAAGCAGATAATCCTGTTGTCCCTTGTTAAAGCGATGAATCTCATCGATGAATAGGATCGTACGCTTTCCGTATCGTCCCAGATTATCCTTGGCCATCTCTATGACTGCTTCCATATCCTTCTTTCCTGCAGAAGTAGCATTAATCTGAGTGAAGCTGGAACTGGTCGTATTGGCAATGACCTTGGCTAATGTCGTCTTACCTGTTCCGGGAGGGCCATAGAAGATAATCGAGCTGATTTTATCGGCTTTGATGGCTCTGTAGAGCAGCTTATCTTTACCGATGATATGACTCTGCCCGACAACCTCCTCCAGTGTCACAGGACGAAGTCTGGACGCCAACGGAGCCTCCTTCTTCATCGTATTATCTCTCATATAATCAAACAAATCCACAATATCACCCTACCTTTACGAAAACCGACATAAATATGGAAGTGTGAAAATTGATCTTTATTTTCACACTAATCTTACTTACCTTGCCTTAGTTTTAGTTTGTGCCGAGGATTTGCAGGCACAAACTTGGAAGTGTGAAAATTGCTCTTTATTTTCACACTATTTCGGTATTAACTTGAAAAATGGTTCAGAATGTGCATAATAAAAAGATATAATCTACTTATCATTTTCATTTCATTTATTAAAGGAGCCCCAATGAGAATACCGAAAGACCCCTATATCCTGTTAAGTTATATCAATACAAAGCTAAGAGACGAATATCATAGCTTAGAGGATTTGTGCAAAAGCTTAAATATTGACCAGCTTTCGCTCCAGGAAGCACTATCCGAAATCGATTATAGCTATGCCAGAGAATTAAATCGATTCACTGCCATGCTTTAATCATATTTTGCGTTTGTGTTGACACTTCCTAATTATAATTACTATCAATAATAAGATAAATGCTCCGGCAAGCGCCCCACAGCTGTCCAACACTACATCGCTGATCTGTCCGCTTCGTCCTGCGACAAAGGTCTGATGATATTCATCCGTTGCCGCATAAGCAGAAGCGATTAGAATCGAAAAGCCTACTCTGCGCTTAAGCTCTGTCTTCCATATGGTAAAATGAAGAAACCACGCTGCAGCTAAGACCATATATTCAATAAAATGAGCTGTCTTTCGTACAATATGGTCAAGCAGCTCCAGAACCTGAAGCTCCTCTAATCCTTGATAGGATACATTCGTAATATCTTCATATACACTCAGAAGCTGTCGTGAGATCAACAAGCTGCTCTCTCCCGAATCTTCAGCGGGTTTCGCAGAAAAGCAGAAGATAACGATCATGATGATGAGAGCGGGCAACCAGGAAATATATTTTAGTTTCATTCGGACCTCCGAGGATAATCTACCTTGATAAAAGTATGTATAATCACACGATATCATGATACCATAAGGTACACAAAAATGGCAACAACACATTCATAGAAAGGATTTCGATCATATGAAGGAAGCTTTTAAAACCGTTTATGAAGGCGGCACAGGAGAATTTGTGATGAAAAAATCCAGATTTATAGCAACAATCTGTCCCGTAGAATCTGAAGAAGAAGCTCTTCAATTCATCGAAATGCTTAAGAAAAAATATTGGGATGCCTCCCATAATTGTTCAGCCTATGTCATCGGAAACGAAGCGTCTATTATGCGATGCTCAGATGACGGAGAGCCAAGCAAAACAGCCGGAAAACCAATGTTAGATGTTCTTTTGGCTCATGAGCTCACAAATCTTGTTGTTGTAGTAACCAGATATTTCGGCGGAACCTTGCTGGGAACCGGAGGATTGGTTAAGGCTTATCAATCCGCAACCCTGGAAGGACTGAAGCAATGTAAGCTTATAACCAAAGAACTTGGTATTCGGACTATTATAACAACCGATTACAATCTGGTTGGTAAGCTTCTATACTATATTAATCAGGAACAACTGACTCTTCTTTCCTCGGAGTATACCGATATAGTGCGCCTTGAATTGTTGGTGCCTCCCAGCCAATTTGAAAAATTCACAAAAAAAATTGCTGAACTCACAAATGGTTCAGCAATTCCTGATGAGTTAGGTAAGGTATACTTCACCATAATCGATGGTGAAGTACACCTCTTCGATTCCTGCCTATAATCCCTGCGTTATAAGCTCGTCCACTATTTCAACCATAGAAATCGGCGTGACTTCAAATTGAAATAATTTCTTTAGAATCGTTACAACACTGTCTCTTGAAGTAGATACCCCCTCTACTTCATCCATTTCTACCGTATCTCCCAGATACTTCGAAATCTTGATCCCATAATAAGGTGTCCCCTGGTCCTCTTCTGAGATGCTCTCCATTAGGCAGTAATCCAGTTGCATGCTTCTTGTGTCTTCCAGCATAACCCGGTTGCTATAAAGTAGCTGTACCTGTTTCATAAAAACATTACCCCCACATTCATAAAATTAGAAAATTGCTGACAAATTTCATTATACACAGTAAATTATCATTGGCAAAGTTATATTTAACGCACCATTTTCTCGTCTTCGTTATATTTCGACACATATCCACGTTTTGTGTGTACAAATAGTGAAAACCATGATTTTCTCTGCGTTTTCATGTATAATTTTGGGAAATATATTAAAAAATAGGGCGAAAGTACCTTTTCTACCCATATTTACCCTATTTTATGGGATTTTCTGGGCATCCTAGAAATTAAAGCTTTATTTCAACTGATATCTTTGGTATAATGTAGGTTAGTGAATAAAGTGGCAAGCTTTGCTCATTACGTGACTTTAGACAGACAGTAGAATGTTAATTTGCACCGTGTGTGATATTATATGTATCACCATAAGGCAGAATGGAGTTAAGTATGGATTACAGTAAACGAGGGATTGAAAATAAACAACATTATATAAAATCTACTTCAAGAAGGCTGGTATCAAAAACAAGAATAACATTATTTCGATTATGTATTGTTGCTTTTGTTTTTCTTGCAATTGTCGGATGCTTTGCTGGCTTCGGTTATATTAAAGGGGTGGTAGACAGCGCTCCCGATATCTCACAGATCAATGTTGTGCCGACAGGTTTTACAACCACTATTTATGACAGAGAAGGTAATGCCATTGAGAATCTGATCGGCGCTCAGGCAAACCGTGTCTATGTTTCATTGGCAGATCTTCCTGAACATGTGAAATATGCATTTATCAGTGTCGAGGATGAGCGTTTCTACGAGCATAACGGTATTGATGTACGTGGTATTTTACGTGCCGGTGTACTCGGACTCAAGAGCGGTGATTTTTCAGAGGGTGGAAGTACCATCACGCAACAGCTGATTAAGAACCAGGTATTCGACGGCGGCCGTGAAACCACCTTTATCGAGAAGCTGGAACGTAAGATTCAAGAACAGTTTCTGGCCGTTCAGCTGGAAAACCGGCTAGATAAAGAAATGATTCTTGAATACTATCTTAATACCATTAATCTTGGCTCCGGTACTTATGGTATCCAGACAGCCTCCAAACGTTATTTTAATAAAGATGCCAAGGATTTAACCTTATCCGAAGCCGCTGTTATTGCAGCCATTGCTCAGTTACCGGTCTATCGTAATCCGATCACCTATCCTGAGAACAATGAAACCCGTCGTAATGAGATCTTAGACGAGATGCTGGATCAGGGCTATTGTGATCAAGCAGAGTATGATATCGCCAAGGCAGATGAAGTATATTCCAGAATTCAATCTGTAAATGAGGAACTTGACACTACTTCCTATTATAGTTACTTCGTAGATGAATTAATTGAGCAGGTTATGGACGATCTGCAATCCGAGCTGGGATATACCCAGACACAGGCTTCTACCCTCCTTTATAGCGGCGGATTAAGTATTTATACCACGCAGGATTCTACGATACAGGGCATTTGTGATGATGTATTCGCAGACGAAGCAAATTTCCCCGAGATAGGAACCTCCTTCTGGGAGCTTACCTACGCATTATCTATTCAGAAGAATGATGCCGAGAAAACTACCATCCATTATCATGGTAATGATTTATTAGAGTATTATAAGGACTTTGCAGATCCGGA
This sequence comes from Bacillota bacterium, assembly GCA_023421075.1. GTDB lineage: Bacteria > Bacillota > Clostridia > Lachnospirales > Lachnospiraceae > Mobilitalea. The sequence goes on along the minus strand of JAEZUM010000006.1, from coordinate 22,745 downwards.
CGGCTTATATGTCAACGATAATGGAAGTAAGTTCTCCTTGCTTTTTACCGATAAAGAAGATATGCAGGCCAAGATTGATGCCTTCCGTGAAGCAAAGGTTCAGAAAGGTGATACCATTCTTGGAGAAAAGGTTACCATGACCTTACAGCCTCAGACCTCCTTTGTCGTGATGGATCAATATTCCGGTGAAATCGTTGCGATTGAAGGTGGACGTGGTGAGAAGACCGGTAACCGTACCTTAAACCGTGCAACAAATACGGTAAGGCAACCCGGTTCTACCTTTAAGGTACTGTCTACCTACCTTCCTGCCTTCGATATGAAAGGGTTAACTCTGGCGGACGTTCAGGATGATGCAGGTCCGTACTACTATCCCGGTACTAAGAAGGAAGTGAACAATTGGACTTCAACCAAGAAATATGAAGGATTAAGTACTTTACGAAAAGGCATCTATAATTCTATGAATATTGTTACCGTTAAGACTTTTGAAGAGGTGACGCCGGAGATAGGTTATGATTATCTTCTGAAATTAGGCTTTACCTCCCTGGTTGATTCCCGTAAAGAGAGTGATGGTCGTGTCGTATCTGATATTAATTATCCGATGGCTCTCGGTGGTCTGACGGACGGTGTCAGCAATCTTGAATTAACAGCAGCATATGCTGCTATCGCCAATAGTGGTGTATATACGGAACCAATATTCTATACCAAAATACTCGATCATAACGGAAAGGTGCTATTATCTAAGACTCCTTCTCGCGATCAGGTAATGAAGGAATCCACTGCATTCCTGTTAACCAGTGCTATGGAGGATGTTGTAAAGATCGGTACCGGCAAGAACCTAAGATTAACTGCCATTGATATGCCAATTGCCGGTAAGACAGGATCAACCTCAGATTACAATGATTTATGGTTCTCCGGCTTCTCTCCTTACTATACTGCAACTGTTTGGTCCGGTTTTGATAATAACCGCAGCCAGTCAGAAAAGACCTATCAGCGTAAGATCTGGAAGCAGATCATGGAGCAGATCCACATCCAGAAGAACCTTGAAACAAAATCCTTTAAGATTCCCGAATCCGTCGTTACTGCAAGAATATGTACCAAGTCCGGTAAGCTGGCAGTAGAAGGAGTATGTGATCACTATCTGGGTGGTGATACAACGAGGGTTGAGTATTTTGCAAAGGGGACTCAGCCTACCGAAAAGTGTGACATTCATGTGAAGGCAACGGTTTGTACCGAATCCCATGCTTTAGCAACCGAAAACTGCCCCACTGTGGAAGAAGCGGTTTATCTGAATAAGACTGAAACGGCTGTTACTGCGGATACTCCTTTTCTTTATCCGACAGCACCCTGCCTCATTCATAAACCGGGATCCTCCAATGTGGAAGAACCGACTATCCCGGAGGACATCTTCGAGGATGATGAGTTCTTTGAAGACGAATATGAGGATGAGATCTATGAAGATACTCCGATTGACGGTACACAAGGATTGCCGAATCAAATGGTATTGCCATAATTAAGTGAGTTAATTTAAAGCGAATAATACGAAAGAATAACAGCATCCCTCAATCTGTTTGTGAGGGATGCTGTTATTCTTTCATTCTTTATTTATTTTATGATACAGCCTTTGATACTTATGATTTCATCTTCGGTCCGAAGAACCAGGAAGCAATGTAGGCAAAGATCAAAGCGGAGGAAATACCAACCGCCGAGGATGTAAAGCCTCCCTTAAATATTCCGATAAAGCCCTCCTTATCAACCGATTCCTTTACTCCCTTGAACAAAATGTTACCGAATCCGGTCAGAGGTACACCGGCACCGGCTCCGGCCCATTTGGCAAAGGGTTCATAGATACCAACTGCTCCCAGTATCGCACCGAGGCATACCAGAATAACCATTACCCTTCCGGGAAGAAGTTTTGTTTTATCCAGAAGAACCTGTACCACCGCACAGATTGCTCCTCCTACCAAGAACGCTTTTACATATTCCATGGCTAGCTCCTTTCAATCATTACAGCATGTGCAATACCAGGTACTGAATTGCCTTCATTAAAACTCACCTGAGACAATAGTGCTCCGGTAGGAATAAACAGTACCCTCTTCCAGTTACCTTCCCGTAACTGCTTTAATATATAACCTGCTAAGGTAACCGCGGAACAGCCACAACCACTGCCACCTGCATGTGTGTCTTGATTATCTTTATCAAAAATCTCTATACCGCAATCCATATGATTGCCCGATATATCATAATTCTTTTCTTTCAGTAGATCGATCAGAATATTTTTTCCCACATAACCCAAATCACCGGTGATTATTTTATCATAATAGTTTGGCTCTACTCCCAGATCCTCTAGATTCTGCTTGATTGTCTCATAAGCCGCCGGAGCCATAGCCGCCCCCATATTCATGGAATCCTTTAATCCATAATCCACAATCTTTCCAATGGTAACCCCTTTGATTGTCACCTGCGCCTTCCCGTCCTTTGGTGCTAAACTAGGGTCACCAATAATTACGGCACCGCTTCCGGTTACTGTCCAGGAGGCGGAATAGGGTCTCTGATTGCCATAATCAAGCGGAAAACGAAATTGCTTCTCAGCCCCGGCAAAATGACTTGAGGTAATTGCGATGACGCGATCCGCAAAGCCTCCCTCCACGAGGATCGAACCAATTGTCATGGCTTCTCCCATCGTCGAGCATGCACCGTAGATTCCTAACATCGGTATCTCCAGTTCATGAATTCCAAAGGATGTTGCAATCAATTGACCTAACAGGTCACCTCCGACCAGATACCTGATATCCTTACTTGCTAAGCCCGCTTTCTCAAGAGCTTTCTCTGCAGCCCTTTTCATTAACTCGCTTTCTGCATCCTCCCAAGTTTTTTTGCCGGCAAGCGGGTCTTCCTCTATCATATCAAAATGGGAACCTAACGGTCCTTCACCTTCTTTTTTACCCGCTATGGAAGCAGCGGAGAGAATACAGGGAGGATTATGAAAGAGAATGCTTTGTTTTCCAACCATTTTACTTGCACTATTGTTTTGCTGTGACATATATACCTCCACTTATTATCTAAACGATCTTGAGCTGTTTCAGAATATAATAGATAAGTCCTAGCACCCAGGTGGAAAAAATACCATATAGAATAACCGGACCGGCAATCGTAAAAATCTTACAGCCGACACCAAAGACCTGTCCCTCCTTCTTATACTCTACCGCCGGTGCTGCAACTGAATTGGCAAAGCCAGTGATCGGAACTAGGGTTCCGGCTCCGCCGAATTTAGCCAACTTTTGATATAACCCCAAACCGGTAAATAAGATTGCTAGAAAGACCAGCGTTACAGTGTTATATGATTTAGCAATCTCTTCCTCTGCTCCAAGATACTGATAGTAAGCGATGAAAGCTTGTCCTATCGTGCAAATAATTCCTCCAATAATAAAAGCCTTTATCGAATTCTTAAGAACACTGAATTTCGGAGTTTCCTGCTTAACGTACTTATTATACATTTGATTTCTCTTCTGTGTATCCTGCTCTCTTACCACATTCGAGGCAGTTTCTTTCTTTTGATTCGCCATAAACCGATCTGCTCCCTTCCTGCTTATTGCATAACTATTATGGATTAAGAAACGGAATTCAACTGAATAAGTGTTCTATCCCAACTCTGACTAAGGTCCCGTCATATTGAGTATCCCGCGCAGTTCCAAACAACTCTACGCACAAAACAATTGCAACCGCCATGATCAGAATAAAAGCTGCAACCCACATTATTTTCCGCCTGGATGTCATATCTACCCTCACACTCCATCTTTCACTCATGTTATTGTGGCAAGTGTGTCAAACTTCGTTGAACACACGGACATAAAAAAGCATCAGTAATTAAAACTGATGCTTTTTTATTGAAACCAACAAATTTTCACTGTTTATAGTATATGAGATAAATTTTTAACTATACTGGAAAGATATAGCAGTCATGCGCCGAGTTTTTCCCGCATTATTTTTAAAATTCTTTTCTCCATTCTGGATACCTGTACCTGTGAGATTCCAAGTTCCTTCGCAATATCTGTCTGTGTTCTATCCTTAAAGTATCTAAGCCTGATGATTTCCTGCTCCTTCTCATCCAAAGAAGCGATAATTTCCTTCAAAGCAAGCCTATCCACTAAATTTTCACTTTCATCCTTTGTTTCTGCAAGCTTATCGATTAAAAAGATGGGACTGCCATCCCCTTGGTATATCGTCTTATAAAGTGATTCTACCTCAGCACCGGTTTCCAGTGCCATAATTATTTCTTCCTTGTCAATATCAAGCTCTGCCTCAATCTCCTCAAGAGTTGGTTCTCTACCATACATATTACCGAATTTTTCACGGACAACTCTTATTTTAGTAGCTGTCTCCTTCAGTGATCTGCTTACCTTTATCATTCCGTCATCGCGCAGAAAACGCTTAATTTCACCTGTTATCATGGGCACAGCATAGGTTGAGAATTTAACCTCATAGGAGGAATCAAACTTATCAATTGCTTTAATCAAACCGATGCTCCCAATCTGGAATAAATCCTCCATCTCATGTCCTCGATTCGCAAAACGTCTTACAATACTCCATACCAAACCCACATTCTCTGTTACTACGCGATCTCTGGCCTCTCTATCTCCATCCTTTGATCGTTTAATCAGCTCAAGCGTATCCACATTAAACCTCTCTCCCTTCTTCTGCAGCTTAAAATTATGTATGATCTGCAATCCGTCAATGTACCCTCTGACCGGCTTCCTGCGTATACTCCTTCATTCGCTCCGCTTTCCCCACCTTTTTTCTCATCCTCACTACGGTACCGCTACCAATATGAGATATAACCTCTAAGTCATCCATAAACGCTTCCATAAACGAGAAGCCCATTCCGGAGCGTTCCAGCTCCGGCCTTGAGGTATAAAGCGGTTCCATGGCCTTTTCAATATTCTCTATTCCAACACCTTCATCTTTAATTTCCACCATGAGTTCATTTCCTTCAATAATGCAATGCATTGTTATGATACCGATTGCATTTGAATAGCCGTGAATGATAGAATTGGTAACTGCCTCTGAAACTGCTGTCTTGATATCTGCCAATTCTTCAATCGTTGGATCCAGCTGTGTTGCAAAGGCAGCTACTACCGTTCTTGCGAAGCTTTCATTCTGCGATTTACTTTCAAATTCTAATTTCATTTCGTTCCTATCCTTCATAGTGATTTTTGTCCCCTTTCATTCTCAAAAAATCCTATACAGCTCAAAGAATTCATTCTGACTAACGATCCTTTATTCATATGAACAGAACCTGCTACCCATTGAATCAATTTGCGCTAATAATATTTAATGCGGTTTCCACCGTATCATATTTTTCAATAATCTTATACAATCCGGACAAACGGAAGATTCTGTCTACAGATGAATTTACATTCGCTACTGCCGTCTTACCCCCGATAAAGATCACTTTACGATATCTGCCCATTATTACACCAATACCTGCACTATCCATAAAGCTTGCGCCAGAAAAATCAAATATAATATGCTTGATGTTATTACGGTCAATCAGCTTATCTGCTTTCTCTCTGATCTTGACTGCATTGTGATGATCTAATTCGTCGTTCAATCGGATGATCAAGCATCGCTCGTAGATGTCATAGCTTGTTCCCTCCTCTCCTTTGTTTGAAATTACTCGGTTTTGCTTTTTTGCGTCTTGCATGAGTTATTCCCTCCTGACTCTAAGAAATACTGGATTTTAGCAATGAAAAAAAGACCTTAAATGGAATGGGGTATCCCCACTCAACATAAAACGTCTTTTTTCCAAATCATCTTATCTTCGGTTATTAAAGTGTCTTATCTATTCCTGCACTTCCTCCAGGAAATTCTGTGCATCCGCAGCTCTGTTTGAATCCGGATATTCGGTTAATACAATATTGTAGTATAGGGCTGCATTCTCTTTATCCTCAAGTCGGTGGTAAGCTCTTCCTGTAAAATATATCGCATTTACATCCTGCGGATTAAAGGTGATCGCTTTTTCCAATTCCTTGATTGCTTCTTCATACTTACCATCACTATATAAGTCATGTCCTGTATCGTAGTGATTTTCTGCGGCATCCGGGTAAGATATCTCTCGAAGTAATGCCGTTAAAGTGACAGCATCTTCATTCTCTAACTGTGCTTCATCTATGGTTGCCAACAAATCTGCAATTGCCAGATAATCCCGGCTGTTTTCCGACTTCTTAAGCTCCGTAAAGTAGAGCTGGGTAGCTTCAAAGAGAGCATCATAGATACCATCCTTATTTTCCGGTAACGATAAATTATCGATTTGAGCTTGTAGGGTTTCAACCTGCTGCTCCAGTTGAGTCTTATCATTTTGGAGCGTAATAATCGTATCCTCCTGCTCCTCAATCTTCGCCAGGCTTGTACTATAATCAACATTCTCCGTATTCGGACCGGTTGCCTGTCTCTTTTCAATGGTAGGTACAATTAAAAAGGCTGTAACTGCAATACCGATAATAATCCCGATTACAAGATTGACAAAAACCATAATATTAGGCTTGTCCTCCCGGTAGGATGATATCGGCATGATTGCACCGGTAGCGGATCGCTCTGCCTCCGGATTGCTATCAAGATCCTTTCCACTTCCTTCCGGTATTTCAAGCTCTTTCAGATAACGCAGTGTCGTCGTGTTCGATACATCGATCTTAGCTGCCTTGTATAAGAATTTTTTAGCCTTCTCATTCTCCTTCTGCTTCATATGAAGAAGTGCCAGCAGATGATATGCTCGAATAAAGTGAGGATTCAGGCTTACCACCTTTTTCAACTGAATGATGGATAAATCATCACTTCCCTGCTTTGCTAAGGTAAGGGCGGTATTATAGCGCTTAATCGCCTGATTCAGAGCATCTAACTTAGTTGGATTACTCTGCACCTTATTAATATATTCCTCTGCATCATTATCCGCCGGTTGGAAGTGACGACTGATTACCCATTCACTCAGGGCAGCTACGGTCTCTCCCATCTCATAATAAATGAGCCCCAGAAGATTTCTGGCATTGGTGTTCTTTTTATTCAGTTCAAGACTGCTTTTTAAGGAGATGATGGCACCGGATAAATCCCTTACCTTCGCTCTCGCTAAGCCGTTATTATAATACCCATTGGACGCTCTATAGATTTTACGATAAATCGTCATATCTGTCCCGCACCGTTCACAGCGTTTCTTCTTGTCCGACATATTACTTCCGCAATTCGGGCAAATCATATCATCCCCACCTGTCCGTTTAATCTTTTCGTTATTTATCCTTATTCCCCTTTAGTACTTCCTTTAATATGTCAGTCACATCTGTAAGATCATTGTTATTGATAACATCTTCTGCCTGTTCAACCTCTAAACTTGGTTGAAATTTATCGATTTCTTCATCAAAATTAATCATATATGGTCCTCCGTTATCGTTAGGTGGATAATCTGAATATATAAAAATCTCTTTCCATTTTATGATACTATAATAGTAAGAAAAATCAAGAGTTTCTAGTATTTTCTAGGAAAACATTATTAACATTATAACTTATATTACATAAATTATCAATGAAATTCAACCTATTCCATTCGACAAGTATAGTGTGAATTGCAAAGCAATTCACACGGGAAGAATTACGAAGTTCGCACAGAGGTACTCACTCCTTATTCTTCCAAGTTTTTATCAGGTGGCACAGATTCATCGCGTATGTTAGTCTCTCGTTGCAGTCAATCGAATAACCTTCGAATTGAAATCACCCCAGGTTAGCTCACTCGGTTGGTTAATTCCATAATTCATCAGCTGGGCACCGGTTACCGTAAGCTCACTATCATCGATTTGATAAGAGAAGGCAGGTTCTAATCCTTCCAGGCGAACCCGGTAAAGAGGACCATTAGGCACATTTAGAACACGATATAAGAAGAGGACCGCTTCCCTCTTATCCTCGGATACGAACAGGAAGGAGGTATATTCTCCGTCAAAGGGACTTAATAGTCTATACAAGTCACCATATTGAACTAATCGGCGGATGGATTTGTAGAAGGTTACCTCTTTCGTAATCAGCTGCTTCTCCTCTTCGCTCAATTTCGTTACATCCAGCTCATAACCAAAGTTACCGGCCATTGCTACCGCATGGCGGAAGTTCAAAGAAGTGCTTCGCCCGGTCTGGTGATTCGGAACTGCTGATACATGCGCTGTCATAGCACATACCGGATATACAATCGAGGTTCCGTACTGTATCTTTAAACGCTCAACTGCATCGGTATCATCACTGGTCCAGTTCTGAGGCATATAGTATAGAATTCCCGGATCAAAACGTCCGCCACCACCGGAGCAGCTTTCAAACAGAACCTCGGGGAAACGGTTGGTGATTGTATCCAGTACCTGATATAGTCCAAGCATATATCGATGAGCTGTTTCCTGCTGATGCTCCGGACTGAGAATGGCTGATCCTATCTCTGTCATATTACGGTTCATGTCCCATTTCACATAGGATATCTTGGCTCCTTGTAAAATCTTGGTTAGCATATCCAGTACCGCTTCCCGGACATCTGCTCTGGAATAATCCAGGATTAGCTGCTGTCTGGCCTGGGAGCGATGTCTGTCAGGTACATGAATACACCAATCAGGATGAGCCCGGTACAGGTCGGAGTCAGGTGATACCATCTCCGGCTCAAACCATAATCCAAATTTCATTCCATAGGATTCTACTGTATCCGTCAGACTATCTAATCCGTTCGGCAGCTTCTTGTAATCGACATACCAGTCCCCAAGACTACTGTTGTCGCTGTCTCGTTTACCAAACCATCCGTCATCCAGTACCATCATTTCGATTCCTAATTCCGATGCCTGCTTCGCAATACGGGCAATCTTTTCTTCATTAAAATCAAAATAAGTAGCCTCCCAATTATTTATAACAATCGGACGTTCACTGTTCTTATATTTACTCTTCATCAGATGATTTCGATAAATCCGATGGTAAGTCCTTGACATCTCACCAATGCCTTGATTTGAGTACACCATAACTGCTTCGGGTGTTATAAACGACTCTCCCGGTAACAGCTGCCAGGAAAAATCAAAGGGATTGACTCCAATTGCGACTCTGGTGGTAGAATATTGATCTACATCGGCATAAGCGATAAAATTACCGCTATAGACCAGGTTAAACCCATATACCTCACCGCTATTTTCTGTCGCTCTCTTATCCATGACAGCGATAAACGGATTCTCGGCATGTCCGCTGGCACCTCGTCTGCTCTCGATCGACTGGTTTCCATGATTTAGAGATCTTCTGACCATGTGGCGTTCTCTTGCCCAACTACCGGACAAGCTTAATAGGTCGTAATCAAAATGATCCAGATCAATACTCATGCTAAGTGCACGCAGAATACGCAGCTTCTGATTCCCTGAATTATAGAAGCTTGCTGATCTTACAATGACATCCTCCTTCTCAAACACACTATAAGATAATACCACTTTTAGGTTAATCAATTCATCCACCAGGGTGATATATAATGTCTGTGCTTCCTCCTCGCCTGCCAAAAGGCTAGGGAGACCGGGCAGCCTTTGCTTTCCCTTCACAATCTCATAGGAATGGTAACATAGATCGGTAATACGCGATCCATCTTCCAACTGAAGCTGATATGCCGGCATACGTAAATCTGTATTTCCATAAGCAGGATACTCCGAAGGCATAGTATCTAAGGAAAAGGTATTATCTTCCTCCGGATTGGCACTAAATGAAGCTCTTCCTGAGCTTTTGCATAATTCTGACACTACCGGTTCCTCTATTTTTGCTCCATAATATACATGTTCTAAATATTTATTCTTTGTAATACGCAAAATGTATGAGCTGGTCCTTGATTGTAACAGAAAGCTCTTATCTCCCGATTGATATTTGATCATTGATAAACCTCCAATTTGTCTTTACGTTGATACAATAATACCACATTTTATCGAATTCTCAAGAACTTCCTTTGGTTTTATTCCTTTAAAATGCAGCTTTTGCATTCATTAGAGTAATATTTATATGGATAGTATAATTAACTTTCTCATATAATAATAATGGAAGAAGCTTGCTTCGTAACGTTCTGTTTACACGAACAAAAAGGTATCCCATTTCGGACACCTTTTTATCTATTTCCATATAAATTGACAAACCAGGGATAAAGTGGTAAACCTTAACTATAATCCCGTATCATAAAACGCATTTTCCGACAGATTGGAGCAAAGTATGATTAAGTCAACCCTTCGATTAATAAGCCTGCTATCCAGAAAAATTAGGGATGATCATATTGCAGCTTTCTCAGCACAGGCTGCCTTATTCATCATTATCTCATTTTTTCCTTTTATAATGCTGCTGCTTAGTATCGTAAAATATTTTCCGATCGAAGAAGCGAATATGTTCCGGCTGTTAAGTCAGGTCTTCCCTACAACCGTCAATGCCCTGATTGAATCGATCATCTCTGAAATATACCGAACCGCGGCCTCCACCACTCTGATCTCTGCAACCATTGTGTCAACACTATGGTCAGCAGGTAAGGGATTTCTTGCTATCATGAAGGGTCTGAATTCGGTATATGAGATTAACGAGACAAGACATGGTCTGTTACTACGTGCCATGGCTGCTTTATATACCTTAATCTTTGCCATAATGGTTATTACAACAATGATCCTCTTTGTCTTTGGCAACCGGCTCTACTTCTGGATCGAGCAGAAGTTTCCGGTGATTGAAGAAACCGCCTTCTTAATTATCAGCTTAAGGACCATTGTCGGATTGATAACACTTATTGTATTTTTCCTTCTGATCTATATCGTTATTCCGAACCGTAAGACAAAAATAATGCATGAGCTGCCGGGAGCCATGATATGTGCAGCCGGATGGATGGGCTTTTCCTATGCCTTTTCCTATTATATCGATAACTTCTCCAACTATGCTTCCATGTATGGAAGCCTTACCGCTATAGTATTATTTATGCTTTGGCTTTATTTCTGCATGTATCTTCTTTTCCTCGGAGCAGAGTTCAATCTATTATTCGAGAACAAGAGCTTTATTCAGAAAATCAAGTTACTATATCGCAAGTCTGAGAAAGAACCGATTATTCATAGATAAAACCAAGTTCAGTTCCTTCATAGAAATAAGACAGGATATCCTCATAACCTTCTCCGGCATCGGTCAGTGCCTTAACTCCATTCTGACTCATTCCAACACCATGCCCATAGCCGCCACCGGTAAGGGTAACACTTTCCACTTTACCATCCTTCTCTTTCTTATCAATAACAAAGAAAGCACTTGGTAAAAGTCCCAGATTTTTAACCTCACTCTCATCCTGACGGATAACCGTATTGTAGGTTGGAGCCATTAATGCTCTGATGTTATATTCTGTTCTCACCTTAACGGTATATTCGCTGCCTTCAATCAGTAATTCGGAGATAATTCCACTGCTCTCTCTTTTTAAAACAGAGATATCCACAATTTTTCCGATTTTATCTACCGGACGGCTCTCAAAGATAGCTTCTCCCTTCTCATCCTCACCGGTTTTGGTTAAGATTAACTCCGGATTCGCGTTATATCGCCTGGATAGATTCTCGTCAATTACCTTCTGAAGTTCTTTTGCCTTCATCGTTACCTTCCAACGATACCAATTAAAGCTGCTGTCATAAGTGGTAAGCTTCTCTTCCTTAAGAAAGTTGCGAAAGGCCTCCTCGTTGGATAAATCGGTATATTGATCCGCAATTGCACTGGGAGTATCGGAACCCTCCCCTTCCTCACCAATATATAACAGCTTGCCTACCAGATAAGGATAATTCGTATTATTAGCCCATACATTGGCGGCCTCAGACGTATGCCCACAGGAGGTTGAGAAATAATAGGCAGTAATGACCTCCCCCTCATACTCAATCACCTTACCATAGGTATCCTTCACTGCGAGAACCGAATCTTCATTTTCAGAGATGTTATTATAGACCTGATAAGATACACTATCGTCGACATGTGCCCCGTAAGTACTCAGACTATTCGCGAGCAGATGCTTATATGCATAGCTTCTTGCACAGACTGCCTGAACCCGAAGAGCCTCAAGACCATAGTACGTAGGCATTTCACTGGGTATCACTGCATAAAGATATTCCTCAAGAGGCAGTTCATTAATCACCAACAGTCCCTGATCCCCCTCCGAGATCTCTATGCTTCCCCGGTAACTGGGATATCCGTCCGATCGCTTTAAGGACAGCAGTTCAATCCTTGCCCCTTCTTCTGCAGCCTTAACCGTAATCCTTCCCTCCGCTAACAGAGAATCTCCGGGCTCTATCGTGACAATATCGCCTTTTTTATAAGAGTGCTCATTTTCCTTACTGCTTATCGTATAATCACTGTCTGCGGTTAGTTCCACTTTATTATGATAATAATCCTGATAGCCGGAAGTCATAAGAAGCACTCTGATATTCTCTGCTTTGATACTTTCTGTTATCAACGCTGCACTTATCTTACCCAGGGATACTACGAAATCCGTATTTTCATATCCGACCAAAATGCTCCCCGTTGGTTCCATGGAGAGCTTGCCGTATAATTTATAGATTCTGAAGTCCTCATCCAAGGGCACCTTACCATATCCGTCAATTTCAATATAATCCTTTCCGGTCTGTAGAACCTTCCCTTGTATTCTTTCCGGCTTCTGAAGAATCTTCACAACCTTTTGGTTCTCGATTGTAATATCACCAACCACCTTTTCAATCCCGGAGGGAAGCTTGTACTGCGCCGAGAAGCTTTTACTGATACCATTAATAAAGGTATCAATTTTTAACCCATCTCCCTTTTCAATCCAAACATTATGTACAATGATTTTCTCTGTGGTTACCGCCTTAATATAGATTAGCTCCTGATCACTGACCAGTGCGTTGATACCTTTGTCCAAATATTTTGCAACCAAATCAAGCTTCTGTGTTCCATTAATATTTTCAAAGCTCCTGGCATTTTCATAATAAAACTTACCAAGGTCTGTCACCATACGAAAGGATCCTTCTTCATTCTCTTCATTTCCTAATACCAGAAGGGTTTTTTCCTTGATACTTTGCTCTTCCAGGGGGATTGCCGCAATGACTGCCTCATATAATTCCAGGAAATCATCCATCAGCATGGGTTGATCGGCTTTGGAGAAATCAAAGGATATTCCTGAGTATACCCCCTGATAATCGGGCTTCTTTATGATTAACTTATCGATGAATTCTTTGCATTTACCATAAGTGAGAGCCTGTGTCGGAGCGGTTTCGATTTTGCTGTCTATAAGTCCCATCTTCCAAACCGCATTTACATACACATCATACCAGCCGGACATTTCCTCCTTCACATAGGTAATACCAATTCCAAGGCTTTCTCTCTCTGCTCTATTATAATCGAGGAAGCTCAGTAATCGAAATGCCTCTGCCTGACTAATGCCATCTGCTTGCACTACGGTACTCTCCGGCTCCTCTTGTTTTGTATCCTTCATCCCACGGATTACATTCACCGTAAACACAACGAGAACGATTCCAATGCATATTCCTATCAATATAAGCTTTCTCTTTATACTCATAGCTGCTCCTATTCCAGGCCTTGATTAACCTATTGACATAGTGATTATCCCATACGCTAATATATTATGTCAATGGAAGTTATATGCGTACAAGTATTGGATTAACACCGCAAAAATCTACTTTAAATCTAAAAATCAAATGCTATAGTTGATATAAATATGGAATGGTGGATGAATTATGGCAGAAATCATTAAGGTATATCGGGAGAGTCTCCCAGCCTTAAGACGAATTGGAACGCCTGATGAAAACGGAAGGGTAATCATGGACTATTGCATCTATCTGAAATTAATGCTAATAAGGAGTTTTCGCATCTCGGTAATGTATAAAGAAGAGGCAGGTTTGAACACTTCTAGGAGCTTAAGGTGAGAACAACAGCATCCCTCACACACAGGTTGACGGACAGCACACTGCTATGTATGACAAAAGCGAACATAAATGTTCGCTTTTGTCATACATAATCAATGTGCCGTTCGTCAAACAGTGTATTATGGGATACTGTTATCCTCACCTTAGCTCATAGTACAAATTGTGTTTCAGCCTCTTCTTTTTTCTATCTCGCGAAAGCCCCTGGGTTTTTATATCATGAACTATTTTTAGTCTTCCACAGACTTAAATTCTTCGATTGCTGTTACAATTTCATCAATCTTTCGCTTATCCGCGAAAAATCGTGTTTCACGGTTCTTTATCATATAGAAACTATCATCATAAGGCAAATAGGATGTGGATATCACTGTTTTCTTCTCATCATTTAGATAGAAGGTCATTGTTAGGTGAGGGGCGATTCCCTCCGTATTGATTTCCTCCTTTATGGGTGCATCGTATTTTGCCGAAATCATCGTCTGGTAGACATCTTTGAATACATCCTCCTTAACCTCTTTTCCATTATAGAAGTAAGCATTCTTAATCTCCTCTTCACCCTTGTCGTTCTTGCCTGTAGTGCGTTCCATATTCATGGTATATGCTTTCCCATCAATATCTATGTCGATCTTCTCAACCATCTCAATATTCGGAATCGCTACAAATTTATTCAGAAGACTGAATACATCGATCAGTACCATATTATCGATTGCATCCTTATCGATTGTATATACTGCCTTATCACCGTCAATCATGATATAGTAATTATTATCCTCATCCAAATTCCCTATGGTGATTTGATATTCCTTGGGGTCATAAAAGGTCTTCTCTGTTATCTCTTCCCCGGTGTCCGGATTTTTCTCCGGCTTTTCCAGCTTCTCTGTTCGAGTCTCTAGATAATCCAAGGATAGAACCGACATCGGATGATCCAAACCATATTTACTCAGATCAGTAGCATTATAGTCCACACATTTGATGTAATCAAAGGTTGTATATTTCTCCTGAAGAGTTGTTACGGCCTGGCTGTCCGCCGTATACTCCTGCGCATAAGGTTTTAGAATAACCCAAGGAAACATAGCGGAACCACTATTATCTAACGTATTATCCTCCTGATATAACAGTTCAAAATCCTCACCGTCTCGATTGTCTACACGTATTCGACGGATATTACCAGCCTCAATCGTCAAATCCTTTGCTACTGCCGTTATATCCGCATTTGTATATTTAAGTCCTGATCCATAGGAAGTATCTACAAGGTACACCTTATTATCTTCATTTACCAATGCATAATAACCATCTCCGGTAGAAACCTTATTACCGATCTGCAGTGTTATCTCGGAACCGTCGGTTAAAGTAACCTGTAGATAAGAAGTAGGAACAGCAAGTCCAAAATCCTCGAGATCATCCGCTGTATCAGCCACAATGCGTGTCGCACTTATCTCATCGATGATACTGAGGATGCTTTTCACACGGTCCTGGTTAATCGGGCGGTTCTTATCCTCCTTAGCCACCCACATCCCCTCTTCCTTAATCAGAGTTAAATCCGTATCCTCATATATATAATGCAATGAGCTTACCTTCTCTGTGTCTATGGTAGATAAGGCAATTGTCTCCTCTTTTTCAGCTTCCTCTGCTACGGGTTCCCGATTCGTATACCAGAAGTAGAAACCGATCAAACCTGCCAATGAGAAAAGAAGTAAAATCAGCGTAACCGCGTTTTTTTTCTTTCTTTTTGACATTATTTCTTCCTCCTCCTTAAGCTAATGAAAATACCCATTGCTAAGATTGCAGCAGGGATGATGATAATTATAATTCCACCCCATGCGAAGGCCTGGGCCTGAGAGGGGTAGATGTACTGCGCTTCTACGCTCTTCGTAGGAACGGTTATTACAGACGAGCTTTCACCGGCTAGATAACTGACAGTTCCGCTTAATAAGTCCAGATTAGCATACCCTAGGGTGTTATCGTCAAAGGTAAATTCCGTTGTAAATACCACCAGCTTCGTCTCCGTTCCGTTATAGGAGTCGGTAGCTGTAATACCCACACGAAATGGGCCATCCAAATCTCCCGCTTTCTTTTCCACTGTCGTGATATTCTCGGGATCCTTTGCATAGGAAGCCTCTGAAGTGGTTAACAGCGGACTAATCGTCAAGGAACTCCTCCTTGTATCAGACTCGGTAACTGCAACACTCTGAGGCATTATAACCGGAATCCTCGAGCTTGCAGCCTTCGAGGTTATATTATGACTCTCTACCTTCGGTAACAAGTACATCGGATTATTGGAATAAAGCATATCTAAATCACTTTCAAATACAATTGCATTGACTACCTCTAATCCATAATAATCTAATATGGAAACATAATTCTTAAGACCTGCTGTTTTATAATTCACCGTCGCAAGCATACTACCGCCGGCTGATAAATAATCCTTAATCATCGCTGTCTCTTCCGTAGTGAAATCAGTGGTAGGTGCATTCAGGTATAAAATATCGCAATCCTCCGGAATACTTGTTGCTGATATCGTCTTAAGCTTTTCAATAGAGACATTCATCTTAGCGATTGCCTCTTTAAATCCGGTTCCGATCTCATTCTCACCATGACCCTCGATCACATACATTACCGGTAGCTCTGCTGTGGTTACAAATTGAATGGCCGAAGTCAATTCTCCTTCCACATCAATGCCGGTCGTTTTTGAAGAATAGGTATTATAATCCATCTCCTGAACCAGCATGTCATTATAATCAATATATTTGGATCTTCCATTTGTATTGTTTACGACGATAAAGCTGTTTTCTGATATCTCTTCCTCCGTATATTCCTTGGCAAAGGTCGGATACAGAACCGGATCCTTATATTCTAAATTGATTTTATTCGATAGGCCATCATATTTCTCTACAATCTTCTTAAAAAGCTCCATCTCATTGCCCGACTGTACCAGATAGTAGATCGTCAGGTCATCCGTCATATCAGATACCAGCTCCTTCGTCTCCTTTGACAGAGTATACATCTTCTCCGAACTTAGATCGACCTGAATATTCATCTTGGTCACGAGCATATTGACAACCAGTAAGATTACAAATACCACTGCTGATATTAAAGTAATGTACATTCTTCCACGGAATTTTCTTCCGGTAAAGGATGCTTTGATTTTTCCGAAAAAGCTTACCTTATTATTATCATTTAATTCTTTTCTTTTCACGGTATCATACTCCTCTCCCTAGCTAAATCGCTTCTTATTAATCATCTGTGTTGTCAAGAAGATAAATAGGAAGGTTACACTCACGTAGTATACGATCGACGCCACATCCAGAGTTCCATAAGCAAAGGAATTATAGCGGTTCATAACAGAAATCCAGCCAAACACATTGATTACAGAACCATCCAAAAGCGTAGGCTTCAGATAATAAATTGCCATAAGTGCTGCTCCGAGGATTACCCCTGTTCCTACTGCAATGGTCACATTCCGAACCATGAGGTAAATCACGAGGCAAAGAACAATAAGAAGAGCAGCAAAAATAACTACTGCTGCCTTATTACTGGTAGGTAGCATGCTCGCAATACCGTCCATTAAAATCGTAAAAATAAATACTATAAATGTAATAACTGCAGCAACGACCTGGCTCTCTGTTAAGGAGGAGATGAATAGTCCGATACTTAGATAGGCTGCACCCAATAATGCAAAACCCATGATTCCTGAATAGGCTGCTGCCATAGGTACAGTACCATACAGTTTCATAATCAGAGGGAAGGTTCCTACACCCAATACAACAATACCATAGATCGTAAATACAGCAAAAAACTTACCTAACACGATGGAGGATGCCGTCACCGGTGAGGTATATAATAACTGATCTGTTTTCTGTTTGTTTTCTTCCGCCATCAATCTCATCGTTAATAGGGGGATTAATAATGCGGCAAGAAAAGTGACACCGGATAAGGTCTGCTCCAGATTCGCCGAACCGTATAAAAGATTCTGTATTGTAAAATAAATTCCGATAATAACCAAAAAGATGGCTATAAATACATATCCTATCATTGATGTAAAATAAGATCTTAACTCCTTTTTATAAATCGCCAGCATCTGAATTTTCCTCCTCATTATAAATGATAATATCATCTGCTTCGCCAACTTCTTCAAACATCGGCGGGGTGTCTATCTCAATGGGCGTAGGCCTTTCTTTGCTGGTAACCTTAAGGAAGATATCCTCAAGGCTCATACGAATGGATTGCATCTCCAGGATCGGAGTATTTGCCTTACACAACGCATGGAATACTTCTTCGCGAATGTCTTCTTTCTCCCCGCAATACACCGTAAGTTCGATTATACCTTCATCGATCATCGGATGCTCCTTTATCCTTCTGATCCGACTTACTTTCTTAAGGGCATTGATTACGGTTGTCCTTTCACCCTTAATCGATAATCTCATACCTCCCGTTGCACCCAAACGATAGCTTAAATTCTCGGGCTTATCACTTAAGATAAGCTTTCCTCTATCTATAATCATAACCGTATCACATACTGCGCTAACCTCCTGCATAATATGTGAACTTAGAATGATCGTATGCTTTTTACTTAATTCCTTAATCAGGTCTCGTATTTCAATAATCTGTTTTGGATCAAGTCCAACGGTGGGCTCATCCAGGATAATCAACTCAGGATATCCCATAATTGCCTGTGCCAGACCCACTCTTTGCTTATAACCTTTTGACAGATGCTTAATCAGACGATCGGACATGGCAGTAATTTTTGTAGCCTCCATTGCCTCATTAACTATCTGCTTCCTCTCCCCTTTTTTGATCTTCTTCAGCTCTGCCGTAAAGGATAGATATTCGCGTACTGTCATCTCCGGATAGAGTGGCGGAAATTCCGGCAAGTAGCCGATCATCTTCTTTACTTCCTCCGGCTCCTCCGAAACATCTACCCCATTCACTTTTACAGTGCCTTCGGTTGCAGAAATATATCCTGTAATGATATTCATGGTCGTCGTCTTCCCGGCCCCATTCGGTCCCAGAAAGCCGAGTATCTGTCCTTTCTCAACGGTAAAGGACAGATGATCCACTGCGGTTTGATTCCCGTAACGTTTCACTAAATTCTTTACTTCAATCAAATTCGTCTCCTCCTTATCATTTCGGTTTGTTCCTACTGTCAAACCAATTTTCAATCGCTATTATGATACAACCTAATTTTGTAGATTTTGTGAACAAATTTAGGAAAAGATGTGAAAAAAAAGTGTCTTAATCTTCCTGTAAACCCGTCCCCAAAGCTTCTCCTTTTTGCACTTTTCAATCTTCGATCGGTAGCAGGAATTCGGTGACAGGGGGACGCGAAGATATAAAAACTGAGCTAACCGATGCATGTAATTAAAAGCAGAAAAAGTATCTGAGAAACTATAGCTAATCTTAACAGTAATTATGTTAATGGTGAATATAGGACGCAAGAAACAATCAAGTAAGATATATAGAGCATAGAGGGGAGGTGATGAAAAACATCTCTGGTAAATTCAGACAAGAAATAAGATATCATGTTTATTCATCTTGGCCAGACCGGCTGACGAAGGTTGTCATGTCCGACAAGAGACTCATATAAAAATGACGTCAACTCAAGCGGCATTTTTACTATGTAATGAGGCTCTTAGGAGGACATACCGAGGAAGGAAAGGCGGCTAAAGGGAAACATGTATGTTATCTTTTCCATAAAGAAAGAGTAGGAGGTGTATTGTATCCCCCTACTCTAAATCATGATACCTTATTTTTTGAGCGTCCTCCTAATTCATTAGATCGCTCATTTTGTACATTCCGGCTGCTTTTCCGGGCAAGAACTTCGCGGCCTGAACCGCACCCTTAGCAAAGATTGCCTTCGAATAGGCCGTATGCTTAATCTCAATTACTTCGTCGGTTCCTGCAAATATGATTTCATGTTCTCCAACAATCGTACCACCACGTACTGCGGAGATACCGATCTCCTTCTTGCTTCTCGGAACACGTTCGCTTGACCGGTCATATTGATAGGAATATTCATTATTCAGTGCTTCATTCATCGCATCCGCCAAAGCCAGTGCGGTTCCCGAAGGAGCATCTACCTTCTTATTATGGTGACGTTCTACAATCTCAATATCAAAACCGGCATCCGCAAGAATCACAGCCGCTTCCTGTAGTAGCTTTGTAATCAGATTGATACCCATAGACATATTCGCTGAACGAAGGATTGGGATCTGCGTAGATGCTTCATCGATCAAGACCAGCTGTTCCTTACTAAAACCGGTTGTACATAATACGATACCTATCTTTCGGCTCAGTGCAAAATCAAGCATTTCCTCCAAATTCACAGGAGCTGAAAAGTCGATGATCACATCGGCTCTGACATTACATTGAGTAAAGCTTTGATACACCGGGTATTTATTATTGTGGTTATGTGATATGTCAATCCCGGCTATGATAACCGTATTCTCATCTGCGTCCACAATATCGGAGATTACCTGCCCCATCTTACCGTTACAGCCCCGCAAAATAATATTTGTCATATGATACCTCCTATCCGATGTATATTATATGGTCTTTATTCCAGCCGCATTCATTTCCTTCATCAAACGCTCTGCATTTGCCGGTTCCATCTCGGTTAGCGGCATTCTCAAATGGCCAACCTGAAAGCCCATGAGATTTACTGCTTTCTTCACCGGGATCGGATTCACCTCACAGAATAGTGCATTAATCAGAGGTAACAAATTAAGTTGCAGCTCACGGCTTCCAACAACATCACCCTCCAGGAATCTCATTACCATATCATGCGTCTGTCGTGGAGCGATATTGGATAATACGGAGATTACACCTACACCACCCAAACTAAGTACCGGAACTACCATCTCATCACAACCGGAATATAGATCAATCTTACCCTCAGTCAGCTGCATAATCTCAGCAACCTGAGCGATATTTCCACTGGCCTCTTTGATTCCGACTATGTTATCCACATTTTTAAATAATGCAGCAACAGTCTGTGGAGTAATATTACAGCCGGTTCTTCCTGGAACATTATATAAAATAATCGGGATTTTTACCGAATTAGCTACTTCTGTAAAATGAGCAATCAAGCCCTTTTGTGTTGCCTTATTATAGTAAGGGGTTACAAGCAATAATGCATCAGCACCGTATCTTTCTGCCTCCTGTGACAGATAGATGGCAGTATCGGTTGCGTTCGAGCCGGTGCCAGCAACGACAGGAACTCTTTTTGCTACCTTCTCCACCGTATAACGAATACATTCCAGATGCTCCTCATGAGTTAATGTAGAAGCCTCACCGGTCGTTCCACAGATGATGATACTGTCGGTACCTTCCGCTATCTGATATTCAATCAGCTCACCGAGCTTTTCAAAATCCACCTCATTTGTCTTTGTGAAAGGTGTTACAATTGCTACACCCGCGCCCTTAAATACAGCCATCTTTCATTCCTCCTAATTTTCTTGGTGCTTGAAAGGTATGGTCTTGTTAACCATGGATATTTGCGTAAAAAAAGTCGACTGCAGAGTCGACACTAAAGAATAACTTAATGGTATCATGATGCAGTTATCCCTTTCATGATCCTTCCGTTCAAAATATTCTTTAGGCAGCGCTCCATCAAGTTATTGATGACAGTCATATAGTTCTTCACTATATGCCCAGCAATAATAATTCAGGTTATTACCACTTCGGCACCGTTTCCTTTCACTGCGTTCCTCTATGCCTGACATATCCAGCAGCTACTCTTAAACAATGCACCTCTACCATAAGCATTTTATAATTGTGGTTTCATATTATCACTTACAATTTTTATTGTCAATACATTTTCATAAAACGATAGGCATCGGGGAAGCAAGCTTTCTTGTATATAGGTGAACGCGCATGCGAACTGGATAATCTCGTTACCGAAGATTATCCAGTTTGGGATGCATATTAATCTTATCTTAGTTAGCGATAATCGTTATCACTGCTCATCTGAAATCTATATATATTCGATTTATACGCTATATGAAATAGCAGTATAAATTCTTAACAACCTATCTATAATAGGAAGGAAACGTGAAATTTTATTGATGAGATTTAATATTCTTCCAAGTATTCCAGCTTGCTTACCGATACTTCATAAGCGACACGCTTTTCAAAATCAACCTCATTCATCTTCTTTTGATACTCTCTGCTCTGAATTCTGCCCCAGATCTGAACATGACCGCCTACCGCAAAGGTCTCGGCAAATCTGGCATTTCTACCCCAGCAGATGCAGGGAATATAGTCAGACTTACCATAAGGTCTGTTTACCGCTAAAAGTACATCTGCAATCTCTCTTCCAAGCGGAGTCTTACGATAGATCGGTGGCTTACAGACAAAGCCATCAAGGAATATATGATTCGGTTTTGCGTTCTCGGATAATTCGTCCACCATTTTAACCTCTCTCGCAAACACCGAAAGAACTAACTTATTTTTACTTTCTTCATGACGGTTGTAGGACCGAAATTGCCCTAAAACCTCAACAAATTTACCCTTATAATCCTGTTTTACATCAATGAGTCGTTCTGATACCATGACCGGTATCATGTCATAGGAATTACTTAATCTGCTGACTACTACCTCCAAAACATAGAAGCCTTCGCCGAACACATCATGACTGAACGTAAAATCACTGATTACCTCTCCTGCAATACTTACTTGATTGTTATCAAATACTTTATCTGTCATAACCGTACCTCTCCTTCCTTCCGGCGTATCTTTACGCCATTCTGCTCTAAAATGTGGTATGAATGCGCAACTTAATCAAAAGTAACTTTCATTCACCTATGATTAAATATATGC
>JAEZUM010000089.1 GCA_023421075.1 Bacillota bacterium | reverse complement strand
ATCGTTGTCTCTGCAACATGATCTGCAGCACATCTTTGAATTGCTGTAACTACATAATCCTTTGCTTTCTTATCTGCTTCTTCTTTTGCTTTGCTTTCCAAATCCTTAATGAGCAGAGCGGTTTCATGTTTTACTTCTTCTTCAACAGTCTTAATTAGATATTCCTTAGCTTGTTCGGAGGTCAATCCAGAAATTTTCTCCAGCTCCTGCAATTGTCTTTCGTGGAATTCCTCCACTTCCTGCTTAACCTTGTCAAGCTCGGATTCCTTTTGCGATAGTCTGGATTCCTTTTTTTCCAGTGCTTCGGTCTTGCGATCTAATGTTTCTTCCTTCGTCAAGACACGCTTCTCATAGCGTTGTAACTCTGCTCTTCGTTCCTTAGTTTCACGCTCGAACTCGTTCTTTGCTTTCAAAGATTCCTCTTTTGCTTCGAGCAAAGCTTCGCGCTTCTTAGTTTCAGCTGTTTTTAGAGCTTCATCTATGATTTCTCTTGCCTTCTCATCCGCACTGCCAATCTTTGCTTCATAAACCTTCTTGCGATAGGCAATTGCAATGATCCAGGTAAGAATAGCTGTTACCACCAAGGTTGCTAAAATAGCAATTACTATTATTAAAGCCTCTGGCACAGGAGCACCTCCTTATTTAGTTTTCATTGTACAATACAAGTAATAAGATCCTAAATCAAATAATTGATATTTAATTTATCAATAAATCACCTGTAATGAATATACAACACTTAAATTTTATACTGTTTTTACTAATATGTCAAGTAGACACACGAATAATTTATCTATTCTGACAAAATACAGTATCAATATATAGAACAATTACTGCTGGTTGCTACTATATAATCTGAAAGTAATAATTTTTAATCGGTTTTCTGAGTATTTATTCAACCTGGGATCCCATATAATAAAAGCCCTTGCTCTCATTCAGGTAAACATTAACGATCGTACCAATTAATGCTTTATCTCCCTTAAAATGAACCAACAGATTGTTACTTAATCTTCCGGTCAACAGACCCGGATCCTGCTCACTGACCTCTTCGACCAGAACCTTTTGTACAGTATGTTCATCTTTACCGGCAGACTTCGAGGAGCTGCTTTGGATTTCCTTCAGCAGACGGTCAAAGCGGTGATTCGCAACCGTTTCCTCTACCTGCCCCTCCATGGTTGCTGCAGGGGTACCGGTTCTCTTGGAATAGAGGAAGGTAAAGGCACTGTCATAACCGACTTTTCGGATCACATCCAAGGTTTCTTCGAAATCCTCCTCGGTCTCCCCCGGAAAGCCTACAATTATATCAGTCGTAAGAGAGATATCCGGAACTGCAGTGCGGATCTTGTCCACCAGCTCCAGATAGCTTTCTTTGGTATATTTGCGATTCATTATCTTAAGTAGTCTGGAACTTCCGGATTGGACCGGGAGATGCAGATGCTTACAGATCTTCTTGCTATGCTTCATTACCTCGATTAATTCATCGGAGAGATCCTTGGGATGAGAGGTCATAAAACGAATTCGTTCAATCCCGTCTATCTTCTCAATCTCCTCCAACAGTTTCGCAAAGGTCATCGGAGTCTCCAGATTCTTTCCATAGGAATTCACGTTCTGTCCAAGCAGCATTATCTCAACAACACCATCCCTAGCAAGGCTTCTGATTTCCTCCAGAATATCCTCGGGATTACGGCTTCGTTCTCTTCCTCTGACATAAGGAACGATACAGTAACTACAAAAGTTATTACAGCCGAACATAATATTAACACCGGCTTTAAACTGATATTTACGATCATTTGGCAGGTTTTCAACAATCAGATCCGTATTCTGCCACAGATCAATTACCATACGTTTGGAATCCAATCTGATATGAAGCAGCTCCGCCAGCTTAAAAATATTATGGGTACCAAAGATAATGTCTACAAAGCGATAACTGGATTTGATCTTTTCTACCGCTGAGGCCTCCTGCATCATACAGCCGCAAAGCGCAATGATCATCCCCGGATGCTTTTGCTTCAGCTTCCCTGCATAACCAAGTCTTCCATAGACGCGGTTATTGGCATTTTCACGGACAGTACAGGTATTATATATCACAAAATCGGCATCCTCTGATTCAACCTCGACATAACCGATCTGCTTTAGTATACCAGCAATCTTCTCAGAATCACGACTGTTCATCTGACATCCAAAGGTAGTAATGCAATAGGTTAACGGACGTCCAACCGCTTCGCTCCTTGCCTTGATCACTTCTCTACACTTAGCAATGTAATACCATTGACGATGGGGTTCTAGTTCCGGTTCTCTCTCCAGATCTATATTATTGATATCAAATTCTAACATATTCATTCTCCATTCAAAAAATCATATACTTATGTATACCATTTTTCGATAGGGTTTGTAAACAGAAAAATAATTCATATGATACTTTTCCGATCGGGGTAAAAGGATATAACCTTTACTCAATTTAAAATAATAAGCTGCCAAATTCCGATATCACATGTTTTATTTCTTCATAAGTGGAAAAACGGTATCGTTCGTTTAATGGAAATTCCGCCTCGTCTTCAACGGTTTCAATCGTTATGGCCGGTTTGTAAAAATACTCGCTGTAATAATGAACAGTATTTCCGCCACTGTCACCGATCTCTATCTCCTCCTCCGGTAAAACCAACACATATCCTGTTATCTCGCATAGCCTTGCAGCAATATCGAGCTGCTTCTTGTTATAGCTTTCCGACATTTTATTCCGGTAATAATAGATTTCTCTTCCTCTTGAGTGAAAATCCAGATAACCGATACTCGGATATTCAAGAAACAACCGCATCAATGCTTTTGTCTCCTTTTCACTGGCCGGATGATCCCCTTCGAATTTCTGCTTCCAGAATTGGGAGGGGAAATTACGATTGATGTCTACCCCTCTTCCGTTTGCTTTCCATTCGGCCCAGTCGATTCCACTATTCTCACAGACCTGTCTAAGAGATACATCACGAAGAATATGAAAGCCCTTCTGTGCAATCATATACCCATCGGGATTTAAGAGAGGTACGAATAATATGGTATATGTCTGCAATAATTCATAAATACAGGCTCCGTATAGCATTTGCTCATATTCGTCATTAATATCAACCTTGGAGCTGCTAAGCTTTCTCTTAAAATCAAGCTTCTGTTGTCTAAAATTCATATATAGATCGGCATAATACTCAATTATTTTCAAAAGAACAATCGGATTGACTGTCTCTCTTCCATGAACTCCTCCGCTGCATATAATATACTTCTGTCCCAAACCTAGCCTTAATAAAATAATATCACGATTGTCATGGGACTCACCAATCGTGACATATTTTAATATAGCGTCATATTGTCTTGCGAGACCCTTGGCTGCTCGGATAAATTTATCATAATGAAAATCAGATTCTTCGAAATGAATGATCATATTTAACACCATACCGATTTTATTTCATCACAGCATTATATGATTATGTTTTGTTTTTATGACTATGTTTATAATATGCTGATAATCCTTCCCTGAAAGTCAACAACCTTGATAGCCGGAAGGATTGCATTAATACAATAAGGCTCTTAAACATCCATATCCAACAATTCTCGTTAAGTGAGAATTGTTGTGCAGGATGCTTAACAGCCTATACGATTGGTTCATTCTTTCCATGAATATCCTATACTCTTAAGAATATTACAACTTTGCTATTTATTTTACATCATAGAATATCTTAGCGATCGGTGAATCCTTTGATAAAATCAAGGTCTTATCCTCTCCGCTTAAGGATGCTCTGGCTGCCTCAAGGGAACGAATAAAGGTGTAAAATTCACTTTTCGATTCAGTGGAATATGCTTCCGAAAGAATTCTCATGTATTCAGATTCACCTTCCGCGATAATTTTGGCTGCCTCCGCTTCGGAGTTGGAGATACTGATTGCTACCTCTTTATCCGTGGTGTTACGAATCTTCTGTGCTTCGGATTCACCCTGTGCCGTATAGGTCGCAGCAATCTGACCACGTTCTGATATCATTCGCTCAAATACCGCATTCTTATTATCACTGGGCAGATCCAGATGCTTTGTCTCAACAGAAATCAGTTCGATACCATACTGCTCCATGGAAGATCCGATATTCTCCATGAAGGCAATGTTTAACTCCCCATCTCTGCCACTGATGACATCGGCTTGGGAAAGACTGCTGATTTCACTCTTAATAGAGTTATAGACGATGGAATCAATTCTGCCTTCGGCTGCAGCAACCGAGGAATTTAAGGTCTGAGCAAAAAGGATGGGTTGCTTAATTCTCCAGAGTACATAGCTGTCAGCTACCATCGTCTTCTTATCCATGGTTATTACATCCGATTCCTCCATGTCATAGAATTGTATGTTTTTTGGTAATACATCTACCGTCTCAATAAAGGGGGTACGGAAGGATAATCCGGCCTCGCTGTTCACACGTTCAATCTTACCAAAACGCTTTACTAAGGTGTATTCATTTTCTCTGGTAACAATCGTTGCAGAGAATAATGTGATGATACCCGCAAAAATAATTATTAAAAATAAGACTCCGGTTAATTTTTTTGCTTTTTTCATTAATTTGTACCTCCTTCCATCAAACGATCGAGAGGCAGAAGCTTTTGAATATTGCCTTCTCCGCTATCAATGATAACCTTAAGAGAAGGAAGGACATCCTCCATAGCCTCATAGAACATTCTTTGCTTCGTAATCAGAGGATACTTGAGGTATTCATCGTACATTTCATTGAATCTGGATACCTCTGCGTATGCCTCATTGACTCTTTGTGTTTTGGTCGTCTGCGCATTCTGAAGTACCTTATCCACTTGGGCTTCCGCCTGTGGCAACTGCTCATTGCGATATTTATTTGCATTATTTACAGCGGTTTCTTTCCCCTGCTTGGCGGTTTCCACCGATTTGAAGGCTTCCATAACTGCTGTTGTCGGAGGCTCCGCATCCTGAATCGTAATATTCACTAACTGAATACCAATATCCTGCTTCTCCAGCTTCTCCAGAATGGATGTCTTGATGGCTGATTGTATCTCCAGCTTACCGGTGGTAATGACACTATCGACATCATATCCACCTACAATCATACGAATACTGCTCTGTGCAATATTCTTAAGTATCGTTACCGGTTCCTCAGAAGCATATAAGGCTTTGACTGGATCCGATACTCTATATTCCAGATAGAAATCTACATTAACAAAATTGAAATCTTTGGTAATCATCATCGATTCCCGTTCGTTTTTCTCATTTGTGTCTAAATCATAACCAATAGTCAGACTTTTAATGGTAGTGTCTACCTTATGAACCTGTTGAATAAAGGGTATCTTAAAATGTAACCCGGCACTGCTTTCTTTTTGTGCTTTACCAAAGGTGGTTACCACGGCTTGTTCCTGTTCCTTGATTTCATAAAATGCACTGGTAGATATAATAACTAATAAAATAATTACCGTAAGGATGACAAACAGCTTTCCAAAACGCTTTATAAAGCTGCCGAATCCATTCCCTGAAGGAAAATCATAAACCTTCTTTTCTTCCATAACTTTTATCCTCTTCCCTTTCTTTATAACCATACCAATATTCAATCGTTGCTTTTTGGTATCCCTTCTATATCAAAGAATCTTTTAAATTCTTTAATTTCGTATCTGTCCGTTTCCGAAGATAATATATTTGATTGTAGTCAAGGCCTTTAACCCCATCGGCCCACGCGCATGCAGCTTTTGCGTACTGATACCGATTTCTGCACCGAAACCAAATTCATTCCCATCAGAAAATCTTGTGGAAGCATTAACATAGACAGCCGCGGAATCGATTTCATTTAAGAACTTCATTGCATGATCATAGTCCTTAGTAACAATCGCCTCGGAATGCTTCGTACTGTAACAATTGATATGCGCTATCGCATCCTCGATGCTGTCGACCACCTTGAGTGAAATGATCTTATCCAGATATTCCGTTGCATAATCCTCCTCCGATGCAGGGACCAGACCTTTATGTAAGGTACATGCCCTTTCATCAGCCCGAATCTCAATCTCCTTTGCATGCAGTCTGTCATACAATAAAGGAATAAATTCCTGATAAATTTTTGAATGGAGGACTAAGGATTCACAGGTATTGCAGACACCAAGCCGTTGCGTCTTGGCATTGTCAATAATATCTAAGGCCATAGCAAAGTCAGCAAATTCATCCACATATACATGGCAATTTCCTGTTCCTGTCTCGATTACCGGAACGGTACTATTCTCTACCACTGTCTTAATCAAACCGGCACCACCACGAGGAATCAAGACATCGATATAACGATTTAACCTCATGAATTCTCGTGCGACATCTCTCGAAGTGTCTTCCACCAAGGATACTGCATCTTCTGTGACGCCTGCGTTATGAAGACCATTTCTTAATGCCTTTACAATCGCTTTATTGGAATGAATGGCATCACTGCCACCGCGGAGTATTACTGCATTACCGGTCTTAAAGCACAAGCAGAATGCATCTGCCGTTACATTGGGTCTGGATTCATATATAATACCAACCACTCCCAGTGGAACCACCTTCTGACCGATCTGCAGTCCATTCGGTCGAACGGTCATGGATAATACCTCACCAATCGGATCTGGTAGTGCACAAATTGCCAGAATTCCGTCTGCCATACCCTGAATACGTTCTTCCGTCAACCTCAACCGATCGATTAATGAGCTTTTCACTCCGTTGGATACCGCCAGCTTTACGTCTGCTTCGTTTGCGGTCAGTATCTCTCCTTTGGCATCAAGCAGCGCTTTTGCACAGGCCTCCAATGCCTTATTCTTCTCATCCTGACCAAGAAGATTAAGTATTGTGGATGCTTTCTTGGCATTACTTCCAAGCTGTTCGAGATAATTCATATTATTTCCTCCTCTCCTTCTTACCCAATTACTAAAAAGAAATTATTCCATAACTTCCTACGATGTCTAACCATACTATGATATGCCAAATCCGTACGAATTGCATATAATCTGTTTGGTGGGGGTAATGATTGCATCTGCTCCAATATCATATTCCTGAGTTTCAATCCTCTGTATCAACTGAAAATCATAACATAGGGCAATTTTATAAAAATTCCTTGCATGATTTTGGAGTAGATATCTATCATAATATCCGGCTCCGTATCCGATCCGATTACCAAATGGATCAAAGGCTAACCCCGGTAAAATCATCAACATATATGAATTGTCCTGCCTTAAAGCCTCCGGCCGATATCGCAATTCCTCGTCAGTTAAGGGCTCCGGTACACCGAAGCGACTAGGTTGTAATCCCTCAAGATGACTGATACGGTAGAATTCCATTCTATGGTTGGGTTCCACTTTTGGAACATAAACCTCCTTATCCTCACAAAGTGCCTGCAAGATAATCGGTTTGGTGTCTAATTCAGTACCAAAGGAAACATAACAAAAGAACTTTTTACTAAGCCGATATTCCTCAGTTTGTAATAATTGCTGGTTGATCGCAGCATCCCATTCCTTACGTTTTTCCTCCGGGATATTATTTCGCTGTAGTTTCATATCCGTTCTGATATCGGCCTTAGTCATATCATATCATCCTATTCTTAAAATTTCATGATATTTGTTCTTAAATCCGGCTTATAGGAATTTAATCATCTTCTAACCAGACAAATATTATTTCTTCCTTAAATCAGATGCTTTGGTAATGGATCCATCCGGATTCACAAGGGATACATTTTCCAGTGTTCCGCGCAGGTTCTGACGAATGGAAGCAACATATTCGCTTCGAAGTCTGGCCTGCTCTGCCTTTTCCTCTTCATTTAATCCTTCCTGTTGCGATTTATGATATAACTCATTAATTCTCGTAATTCTTTGATCATCCATGTTTTAAACCTTTCTATTTTTGGTATTGCTTAGAGGTAATATAGTCCATAATCTCGAAATTATCCTTTTTCTGAGACTGGAACAGTGTTCCTACCTCTCTGCCTTCTGTTATATGATTAATATTTCTAACATTATCTCCGTTGGTGATGACCATATCAGCGCCGGAAGCAGTTGCAATTTTCGCTGCGGATACCTTAGTTGCCATTCCTCCGGTTCCAACATTACTGGTAGAGGCTTTTGCCATACCACTCAGCTCCTCATTTATCTCTGTTACACAGGAAATTAATTTCGCCTCCGGATGTGTATGGGGATCATCGGTGTAAAGTCCGTCGATATCGGATAATAAGATCAATAGATCGCCCTCTACGAGTGCAGTAACAATCGCTGAGAGTGTATCATTATCACCAAAATCCAAATCAAGCTCCTCCGTCGATACGGTATCATTCTCATTCACGATCGGTATAACACCCATATCAAACAGCTCTTCAAAGGTATTTTTTGCATTGATGCGACTGATATCATTGATCATTGTATACTTGGTCATTAAGATCTGTGCTGCTGTTTGATTGTATTCGGCGAATAATTTTTGATATACCATCATAAGGCTCGCCTGTCCAACCGCTGCACAAGCCTGCTTTACAGAGCGCTTTGTAGGTCTTTCCTGAATACCCAGCGCTTTTCTGCCAACAGCAATCGCACCGGAGGTAACCAATACTACATCCTTGCCCTGATTACGAAGATCCGTCAGAATTCGGACCAGTCGTTCCATTTTATCCAGATTTAAGCTTCCGGTCTCCGGATGTGTTAATGAGGATGACCCGATCTTAATAACGATTCTTTTTTTATACTTTAATAATTCTCTACCCTGCATCTACCTACCTCCAACTATTTAAAATCCTTTATCTTTTGATATCGTTTGGCTATTGCTTCGAATACTTTTATGCCATCGATGGCTGCTGAGGTAATTCCTCCGGCATATCCGGCACCTTCTCCGCAAGGATAAATACCCTCTATATTCGCTTCAAAACGTTCATCCCGTTGTATTCTCACCGGAGATGAGGTCCTGCTTTCAACCCCTGACAGAACGGCTTCTTCCTCTGCAAAGCCCTTAATCTTATGATCAAAAGCGAGAATTCCTTCCTTTAACGCTTCCATAATATCTACCGGTAGACAATGATTCAAATTCGTAAGTTTATATTCACCCTTGATATTCGGAGTAACATTTCCTATTGTAACACTCTCCCTGTTCCTTAGCAAGTCACCAAAGAGCTGTACCGGTACGAAGCCTTTTCCCGCCTGATAGGCTGCTTTTTCGATTTTTCGCTGAAAGTCAATACCGCTTAAAGGATCACCGGACCCGAAATCTTCCGGCTGAATGGTTACTACAATAGCACTGTTGGCATTAACCTCATCACGAGCATAATTACTCATTCCGTTTACAGCGACATAGCCTTCTTCGGAAGAAGCATTGACCACAAAACCCCCGGGACACATACAGAAAGAATAGACACCACGACCTTTCGCAGTCTGATGGGTCAGCTTATAATCCGCTGCCGGTAAATGTATCGCTTCATTTCCATATTGGGAGCTACTGATCAGACTTTGCTTATGTTCAATACGAAGGCCTATGGCAAAGGCTTTTGCAGTCATCTTTAGCCCTCTTTTATGCAACATGGCAAAGGTATCTCTTGCACTATGTCCAATGGCAGTAATCAATAGCTCACAGGGTATTCTTTCTTTCTTATTAATCTCGATCGCACATAACCTATCCTGCTCAATGATCAGATCCGTCAGTGTGGTTCCAAAACGAACCTCTCCACCATATCGGATAATCTCTTTTCTCATATTCTCAACAACATAACGTAGTTGATCTGTACCGATGTGCGGCTTATTCAGATATAATATATCGGAGGGTGCTCCAAATTGTACAAAGGTCTCCATTACCAACCGATATCGGTTATTGGCATCTTTGACCATTGTATTCAGCTTACCATCCGAAAAGGTTCCTGCTCCACCTTCCCCGAATTGCACATTACAATCAGGGTTTAATGCATTGGTCTTCCAGAAATGTTCTACCGCCTCGACTCGTCTGCGAATCTCATAACCTCGTTCCAGAACCAGTGGTTGAAAACCGTTCTTAGCCAGAAGATAGGCAGCAAATAAGCCTGCAGGACCTGTTCCTACTACAACCGGACGATGGGATAAGACTTCCTCACCGGTTGGGATGAAGCTGTATCGTTCTATCTTAGCTTGAGTAACATTCTCATTATGACAACGACTGATGATAACCGACTCCTTCTCTTTTGGTCCAAGAGAAAGCTCCACATCGATCGTATAGATATATTTAATTTCATTTTTTCTGGCATCGATCGATTTTTTAATAATTTGATAATTTATAATCTTTTGAGAAGGAAGCTTTAGTGCTTTCGCTATTGTATTCAACAACTCTTCTTCCTTATGCCTGATTGGAAGCTTAATTTGCGTCAAACGTATCATATTAACCTCACTTACGGTACTCGTTGGTTTTAATCAATTTATAGATAATTCTATTCTCCGGTTTTCCTTGCTGCTGCAAATCCTGCCAGATACCCGGTACTCCATGCCCACTGAAGATTGTAACCTCCACAGGTGCCATCTACATCGACAAGCTCACCGGTCAGATAAAGCTTCTTCACCAGCTTCGATTCCATCGTGATTGGATCAATCTCCTTCGTATTCACCCCTCCGCAGCATACCTGAGCATTCTCAAAGGAATTCGTACCGTTGATCTGCAGTTTAAAAGATTTCATCTGCTGCACCAATTTGTGAAGATCCTGTTCCTTCACCTTAGATACCGGTATTATCGGATCCAGCTTTGCCGCTTTTATCAGGATATAATTCAACTTATGATGAAAGAGACCGACGAGCATCTCCTCTAAGGTTTTGAGCGGGTTTTGTCTTATTCGATTATGGAGCATATCCATAAGCTCTTTATTCGTTCTAGCTTTTATAAAATCTATGGTTAAATAGCAGCTTTTTCCCTGATCCAGGGCCTTTGCGACAAATCGACTGAGCTGCATAATTGGTATCCCGGAGATTCCATAATCCGTGAAAATAATTTCTCCTTCCTCCATCGCCAGTTGTTTCTCCTGATCAAATGCAGTTACTGTAGCACCGGTACGGACTCCCGATACTGTCTTGCATGATTTATCCGGAGATTTCAACTGAACCAGAGCCGGTAAGGGCTTAATAATGGAATGTCCTAAGCTTTTCGCAAGAACAAAGCCGCTACCATCGGAACCAAGCTGTGGAGAAGCACACCCACCGGTTGCTAAAATAAGCTTTGCTCCCAGATAGCTATGGTGCTTCCTATCCTCTGTGCTTTCTGTAACAACCGTAAACATCGGTTTTGTGATCTGAACGACTGCTTCCGAGTAACGATACTGTACTCCCAGTCTGAGACCTTCCATTACTAACACCTGGACCACACTGGCTGCCTGTTCAGAATTAGGATAATAATATCCCTCCCGTTCTTTTGGATAAATTCCTAATTGTTCAAAGAATACAAGAGTTTTGGAGACATCAAAACAAGACAGCACCTTGCTAGCAAATGCGCTGTCATCCGAACGATAGCAATCCGGTGATTGGAAGTGATTTGTATAATTACACTTCCCATTCCCTGTTGCCAATATTTTTTTACCGGGCTTCTCTTTGCGTTCAATCACAAGCACCGAACTTCCTTGTCTTGCCGCTGTTATCGCAGCCATTAAACCGGAAGCTCCGGCACCAACGATGATTACGTCATACTCCACTTGAACAGCCTCCTACAAATCATTCGAATTTGTTTCATTATATTTTAACCGAGGCATTATTTCAAGCTTTTCTTTATCCGGGTATAAGAAACCCATGTGTGACACGAATACGGTGTTGCGTTATTATTCCCGATCTTAGTTAGCTCGAGTAGCTTTCCAGTAAAGAATACAATTCCTCCAAGCTATTCACATAGATACCCTGACTAAGAGAAATCCTGTCTTCCTCCGGCAATTCTGAGGCAAGAATATGTGTATAGCTGTAAACACTCTTAAGATCACTGTTATAAACAACTACATAGCCATCCTTAACCACTACATAAAAGCGGAAGGGAACAAAATCTTCATTATAAGTCTTCTTAATTACGATTTGGGTATCAGAAAACCGGATTAATTCATAGGATATTAATCCTTTGTTGTATTCCGATAAAGGTAAGTCCTTCATGTAATCACGCAAATATTCCTCAACTTGAGAACGGGTCAATCCCACCAGATATGCTGGTGGATTATGCTCCTCGGTTTCGAGCTTATCTGATTTCATATTATATATCTCGAGGATATATTTTGTTGTCGGTAATATGATTGCTTCAGACTGTTCCGATACGGTTTGTGTGTTATCTTCTACCGAAGGGGTAGGCTCCGCTCTCTGTGTAAGCTCCAGCAGCCGGTCCTTACGTTCTATCGCTTTTTGATTAAAATCATTTAATGCATGTAAATAACTCATGTAATAGCAGACGCTGAACATGACACTTAACACCACAAAGCTTCCGAGATAAACTAACGCCTTTTTCAGCTTCATACGAAAACCACTCCTTTGGCATTATTATCTCCGGAATTTACTAATTTATACAATTATAGCAGGCTTTTCTTATTTATATTCCAGCCGATCCAGTAAATTCATATTGTAAATCGCTTCGATCTCCTCTGCTTTCAATGGTTTGCTAAATAAATAGCCTTGAATGTAATCGCAGCCTCCATTCCTTAATTGCAGATACTTATCGATGTCCTCAATCCCCTCTGCCGTAAGCTTAAGCTTTAAGCTATGGGCTAAGGAAATGATACTGTTCATAACCTCGATATGATCTGATTGCAGAAATTTATCATTAATCGATTTATCCAGTTTAATTTTATCTACCGGAATAAAGGTAAGATAATTTAACGAGGAGTAACCTGTTCCGAAATCATCCAGAGCAATTTTTAATCCGGCTTCTTTTAAGTCCATTAGAAATTCCATGGTTTGAGAATTATTTTCAAGGAAGAAGCTCTCCGTAATTTCAATCTCCAGGCAGCTTGGATTAATATCATATTCTCTGAGTAAATGCTTCAGATAGGTAATATAATTCCTGTCCCGCAACTGCTTGCTGGAATAATTGATCGAAATTATTTTTTCCGGAAAGCCTTTTCTTCTCCAGCGTTCAAGCTGCATGATTGCTTCCTCTGCCACCCAGCGGCCTATCTGAATGATGTGTCCGGTTTCCTCGGCAACCGGGATAAATAAGCCGGGGCTAAGATTATAATTTTTAAGACGCAACAAAGCTTCAAAACCGATAATTTCTCCGGTCTTAGCATCCACCTGCGGCTGATAGCTTAGATAAAAGCCTCTCTCCTTAAGAGCTTGTCTTAGAATCGCCTCCGTATCTTTTTTGGATTTGATTTCATCTTTCATCGCTTCTTGATAATAGATATAGCTATTCTTACCGCTATGCTTTACCTTATACATAGCAGTATCAGCATTCATTATTAATTGATCCAGGTTCATGCTGTCCTGGGGAAACTGCGTGATACCCATGCTAAAATTTATATAATTCTCAATCTCGTCATACACGAAGGCTTCTTCAAAAATCTTCTGGATTTTCATAGCGTAATCGTTAATCTGTGCGGTATCCTCTACCTGCAAGAGTAAAATAAGGAATTCATCTCCGCCCAATCTGGCACAGAACATCTTCTGATCACAGATCTGATTGAATCGATCAGCCACCATACGAAGCAGATGGTCACCGTATACATGACCCAAGGTATCATTAATGCTCTTAAAATTATCAATATCGAGCAGCATGATTGCGCCGTTTGATCCATGCTCCAGCTCCTCGGATAATCGCTCCACAAAATGCATACGATTCGGAAGCTTGGTAAGATAATCATGCTTTGCCATCTCTTCTATTTTATCATATTGAAGCTTGAGCTCTTCCTCCGATGCCGTTAGTTCCTCATACGTCGCAATCAATTCTTCATGACTCTCCTGAAGGTCTTTCTGCATATTACGTCTTTTGATATTATCGATGATCAAAACAACTGTAATGGATCCCAGAAACAGAAATACAATACCAAGGACGATAAAGAACCTGCGATAACGTTCAAAAACGGAGATTTCTTTATTGATCAGTACTGCGCCCTCCGGAATTTCACTCTCATCCAGCTTATATTTTTTAATCAATTCATAATCGAAGATGTAGTAATAAGGAGTTTTCTCATTCAGTTCAATTTCATCAATCT
The DNA here is from genome assembly GCA_023421075.1 of Bacillota bacterium. Taxonomy (GTDB): domain Bacteria; phylum Bacillota; class Clostridia; order Lachnospirales; family Lachnospiraceae; genus Mobilitalea. Next base: position 9,313 of record JAEZUM010000089.1, on the reverse strand, counting down.
TTGTTCCGGTCAATATTTGGTGAACTGTCTCAGCAGCTTGTATACCCATCGTTTTATAATCAATCATTCTTCCGCCAATCAATCCTTGCCCAACACCACCCACACTGGCACGAAATACAGGAACCTTTGTATGATCCTTGATAAATTGGAATTGATCATTAAGATCCATATATGCTTCGGTATGATCCTGGTTCATGCTTTGGAACAATAAAATCGTATCCTGATCAATATCCTCCAATAGCCGTCCAAATTCTTCAAAGGTATATTCGGAGACATTGAATGAGTCAAATTCCAAATAGGGGAAAGCCTTCCCTGCTTCCACAAGCTGTTTTAAGTCTCCCTGTCCGGTTAAGGTTCCATCGATGATTCCAATTACCTTCTTCGCTTCCGGATGAAAACGTAATGCAATCTCAATGTTCTGAACCAAAGATGTCTCTTCAATGCTGCCCGCCATATTAGCTTTCGCATCGGCAGTACGGGCCCGTTCCTTATCATTGATTCCGAAAAACACAATCGGGATTCCTTGAAATAGCTCTTCTTGATAATCCATCGCAAATTGTAAAGCTGCATCATCTCCTACCACAATCGCATCATAGGTCGGAAGCTTTCCCAATTTATACTTTAGGCTTTGATAAAAATTCTGAATATTCTCTTTGGTAGATATTCTTTTGGTGTCCATATATTCAATATCTAGCTTTGCTCCATGAGTATGAAATACATTCTGTAGACCAATTATTTGATCCGGTACAGTAATGAAGCTTTCACTATAAGAACTGATGAACAGAATTCTTTTCTTTTCCAAGGAGGAAGAAGCCTCGGTAACTTTTTCTGAGGCTGATGCTGTTATCACATCAAGTTGATTGGGTAACAACGTAGATAGGCAGGATAATAGAATTACGAATAACAGTACATACCCAAAACCATCTTTTCTTTTCATCTTTATTCTCATAGTAATCCTCCATAGCAGATTGTCTTAAACCGATTATCTTACATAGGATGTTAATGTAATGAAACTTTTTTCAAGGCAGGAACAAATTATTTGGGTTTTTTATTTCGACCAGATATATTATATTTCTCCAAATTAATACAAGATTAGTATATACTAAATTAATACTGTCATCAAGCTAAAAGCTTATAAGTTAAAATGGTAAGATATACAAAAAGGAGCTGTATGCTCCCTTAAAGATGACATAACAGCTCCCTAAAATAATACCTTATTATTCTAATTTATAGCATATGCAGTTTTTTCAATACCCGTATCATTGCACCGCTCTTCGGTACAAACCGAAGTTCCTCTTCACTCACACCCTTCATAAAGATCAGCAAAGGAAAATAAACAAGCAAAGCGATAAGAAATGCAAGAATGGTAGCAACAATCATATTAGGTATTATAAGCATAAGCCCCTTATAAGCAAAATATGTAACCGTTCCCATCAGCCCGGCACTCACGGTTGGTATAACAAAGGTTTTAACGATTTCCTGTTGGTATCCAAGGTGCCTTGCGATTGCCAGCCAGTTCAGAATGGACACTACCATGGGAAAAGTAACATTTCCAATAACCAAAGCATAAGCACTTAACGGCGTAAAGTACAACAACGAAAAAACAATTATTACATGTGCCCCCAGTGAGATTGCCGAATGAATCACCGGAAGTCTCATACGATTGATTCCCTGAAGAATTGCAGTGGATACCGTAGAGTAAGCATAAAATACAATGGAGATGGAACCAAGCATCATCAGGTTCGCAGTCAGTACGGAATCATCTCCAAAAATGATAGTCATAAAGGGGGATGCTAGCACTGCCATTCCAAAAGCTGCGGGAATTGCGATGATCATATTAAATTTGATCGCTGCATGAACCTTATGGCAGATGGAGTCAATCCAACCTCTAGCCATATCCGTTGAAACGGTGGTGACAATCGCTGCTCCGATGGCCGTTGCAATAGCAACCGGAACATTGGTAAGCAAACGGTATTCTCCACTATAGATACCGATCAGCGTGTTACGGAACTTTTGCTCATAGAGTTGTCCTGCAATCGCTCCTTCTTTTGCTAATACAGGTAAGTCAAAGCCTGCTATCACTTTATCCTTCATGATATGTCCAAATAACGAACTGTCAATCAGACCACTGATTTGATAAACCGTCTGACTGACGATGATCGGTACAATCGTAAGTGCCAGCAGTTTCATAACATCCGCATAGCTTTCTCTATACTCCGTCGTATCATGTCTCATTTGCTTATTCAGCACCGGTTTATATACCGCAAAAACAAATAATAGAAATAGTAATGCGATACTGGCACCGATAAAGGTTCCGAGCGTTCCACCAGCTGCGCCGTAAGCTGACATATTCGGAGCTGCACTATTGTTTTTTATTAGAATCCAAGAAGCAGCAACACTGACAATGGCATTCACAATCTGCTCCAGCACCTGCGATACTGCAGTCGGAATCATGGTATTCTTTCCCTGATAAAAGCCGCGAAAAACGCCTGCTACAGAAAATACAAATATGGTAGGTGCAAGTACCTGAAGAGGTAACATGGTGTCCGGACTATTCAATAGATACGTTGCTATCGCATTCGCTCCAAAGAATAATATTAAGGTCGCGATGAGACCAACGGTGACGGCTAAAATCATCGCACTTAGAAAGACCCTGTAAGAATTACGATGTTCCTTATTTGCTCTTCTTACCGCAACCAGTTTCGATACTGCCATTGGAATACTATAGGAGGAAAGGATTAAAGCGATACTATACACCTCAAAGGCATTCGTATACAATCCCATACCTTCTCTGCCAATGATTCGAACCATCGGAATACGGTACAAGAGTCCGATTATTCGTACCAGTATGGAGGCTACCGCCAGAATACTTCCTTGTATCAAAAAATGGTTGCTTTTATTTCGCGATGACATATGCTTTCTCCTTTTTCATAACGGTATGCCTTACTCATTTATCTGTCGTTTATATTCTATTCTCTCATGTCCGGTTCGAAGTAATTTATACATTATGTAAGTGACTAATGATGCTAATCAGAACCGGGTTTACAATTTATTTAATCACAACATCCTCAACACGGTCTCTGGGGAATAGAGTTATGTAGGTCTTTCCCGGATTGATGGTAAGCTCCTCTCCGGCTTCAGTGTAATAACGCATTAGTCGCTTGTCTTCATTCTTCTTCCAAGTAATTTTTATCATTTTACCATTGGTTATGTAATAACCGGAACCACTGGCATTCTCCAGATCCATAGTTTGATAATCATTTCGATCAATATCCCATTCCTTTACAAATTGAACAATGATATTTTTGAAACGAAGCTGTTCTCCGGTGTTCGAATCCTTGTGAGGACCTCCGAATTGGAAACGGTAATAAAGCTTGTCCGTTGAATTATATTCAAAATAAGGTGTTGTATAAGCGGAGAATTTAAACGATATATTATTTACCGCACTACCCTCGGTTAAATCCGTATCCTCTTCATAGAAGCTGTAATGCGGATCGTAACCCTCTTTGTATTTCGTCTCATAATTCTTCTTTTCAATCCCTTTCAGGATACCGTCGAGGGATGCAAAAGCATTATGCGGTGCTTTCATCGATTTATCACGATAGAATACGGTGGTTCCTATTCCTGTCTCACCATCCAGATTATCGATTCCCAGCTTCTTAATCTTAGCAGTAGCATATTTGGTCTTACCATAATGGATATAGATTGCATCATATTCATCCGCAATGCTGACAAAATAATGTCTGGAGCTACGGGTTGAGCCGATCCGGTTACCACTATAATTCTCACCGATTCCTAAAAGTCTAGTAATACCACCTTCAACAATACACTCATATACAATATCTGCTTGACTGATTCCCCATTGATTTGCGACAGTTTTAAAATTACTGAATTGAAAGGCATAAGGTCGTTTGGTTCCCACTTCCACCGGAACCCACAAACCACTCAGGTAACTTCTCATCATACCCTCATGATCGGTATCCTCCGGTACCGACGTCGGAGTTACCTCTGCGGTTGCTTCCGGTGTAGCACTGGCTTCCTGATCCTTGTCATATTGCTCTTGATAATCCTGCACTACACTTCCATTATAACCATCATTCTTCTTGCATCCGAACAAAAAAAGCATCGTCAGTATCATAAGTACATAATAAGTGTGTTTTTTCATGTATCCTTCATACCTTTCGTCATATATTACATTGCATACTCTTTTAAATAATCGGAAGAAAAATGTGTGAGCACCACTGTGTGAACATCGCAGTTCTTCCTTTGTGAATTATGCCTTTCAATAATTCACAATATTAACGTAGGATTTGCAGCTTATTCAAAACGTCCTTCTGCTTGTCCTCCATAAGCCTTCGTTCTTCCTCCTCCATATGATCATAACCAAACAAATGAAACATACTATGGGCAATCAAAAAGGCCATCTCTCTCATCAGGGAGTGTCCATATTCCTCTGCTTGACTCTTCGCACGGTCAATGGATATTACGATATCTCCCAAGAGAAGCTCTCCTGTCTCAGGATGAAAGTAGGTTATCGCAGCTTCTTCAAGTTCCGAAAAATCTCCGGGTGTATTATACTCAATCACCGGAAAGGATAATACATCCGTAGGAGCATCAATATCACGGAATTCCTGATTGATCTGCCGGATTTGCTCATTATCGGTTAACAGAATACTTACCTCCGACTCATATGGACAGTCTTCATAATCGAGACATGCCTCCACGACTTTCTTAGCCATATCTTCAAAATTAAATTCAAACTGATTTGATACCTCGTAATCAAAATTAATTGTCAGTATTCTCACCTACTTTCTTTCCTGTGCTTCGCGATAAAATTCCTTTTGATAGAATTCTTTCAATAATTTAAAATCTCTTAAAGATAGATTCACACCATCAAAGGTACCTTTTTCCATACGCATCTGAAAAATGTTATCAATGATTTTACCGGTAGTATGCTTCCGTTCGTCCGTTTTTTCTATGTAATCGATGGTAGACACTACTGAATCGGATAACATTACAATTGCTGCTTCCACAGAATTAGGTTTATCATACTTAATATTATGCTCCTTTAGAATAGCCTTCAATTCAGCCGGAAAGGCATAATCCTCCGCAATAAGCAATCCCTCTTCAATATAGTTCTTACCGTTTATCTTACCGATCTCATGATATAATCCACCGGCCATCGCCAGTTGCTCATTCGCACCGATTAATCTGGATGCTCTGGCGGATAGATCTCCTATATAAAGAGCATGCGTATAGAGCGCCTCCGAATGCTGTTTTAGCCGTAGCAGTAACTCATTGTTCAGTGAACATAGTACGTCATAACTTGAGCTTGTTCCGATAATGCGATCCAGATTGGAAGTATCCTCCTCATTATTAGACGATAAAGCCTCCTGATTCGTTTCCATGGTCTCTGAAGCTATGGTCTGGATACTAAGTTCACCCGCCGGATCAACGAAAACAGAGTTTAGTACTGTATCAGAAGACCATGCTTCCGTGTCCTGCTGATCTGACGTTCTGCCTTTACTTACTGCAAGGTCATAAAGAAGGCATAATAAAAATGCGGTAACCAGAACCGCTAAAACACTAAATAAAGAATGAAGATAATTATAGTTTACCGTTGTGTTAAAGATAAAATTGTTAATTACAAAGGCTAAGGTTACATTGGTTGATAGAATAATAATCATTGCATAGATAGCCGTAGAAGCAGTTCGAAGCGCTCCTGCGAGAAGATTCATAATTAGTCCGATGATCAGAATATGAATCATAATCTCCGGTTGCAGGTTAAAGCTGATGCCCATCACAAAGGATAAGCTGAAATGAAACAGCAGGCCCAGCTTATTATCGATCGTCATAGCAACCAAAAGTCCACCAAGCATCCAGAAGCAATATAGATAAGGCTCAGGAACCACAAGTAACAGACAGATTGAACATAGGTAGCTTAGGGTAATTACTGTTTTTGCCAGCTTTTTATCCGAAATCGAATCCATATTCAATCGGATATAGAAGGTTGCCACGGTTGTTAAGATCAATGTAAGTATTGCTACCTTTGCAATCTCTACTCCCGAAGTCTTATTCACAATTCCGGGTAAAATCGAAACCAGCATGGACAATATGGGAAATATGGTAATAAGGATAGAATTCTGTGGTCTTCTATCCTCGTCAGTCTTATTTAATGTTCTATTGATATGCTCTCTATCGGAACCTTGCGGTTTACCTGCTCTCATCTCGATTTCCCCTGATCTTTTCGGATTTATAATTTACGCGTCGTATATTCTTGTGCTTTTCCTTCTCCAAGGTCTTATTCTCGAATCGCTTTTGTCTTTCTTCATAAGAATCATATGCTTTAACAATTCTCTGTACCAATGGATGACGTACTACGTCTTGACTGGTAAGATATGAGAACCCGATATCTTCTATTTTACCAAGAACCTTCAAGGCGACATCCAAGCCGGATTTTTGCCCAAGAGGAAGATCCTTCTGCGTCTGATCACCGGTAATAACAACTTTAGAGCCAAAACCAATTCTGGTTAAGAACATCTTCATTTGTGCCGGAGTCGTATTCTGTGCTTCATCTAGAATAATAAAAGCATTTTCCAGTGTTCTGCCTCGCATATATGCAAGAGGCGCAACCTCAATCAGTCCCTTTTCCGTATTCTTGATATATGCTTCCGGCCCCATAATCTGATACAAAGCATCATATAGAGGCCTGAGGTAAGGATCCACTTTACTCTGTAAGTCACCGGGTAAGAAGCCCAGCTTTTCTCCGGCTTCAATCGCAGGACGGGTCAGAATGATTTTGCTTACTTCATCATTCTTGAATGCAGTAATACCCATGGCCATAGCCAGATAGGTCTTACCGGTTCCGGCAGGCCCAACACCGAATACAATCATTTTCTTACGAATCTGATCAACATAAGTCTTCTGACCGAGGGTCTTCGGCTTAATCGGTTTACCGCTGATGGTATGGCAGATCAGATCTTTATCGATCTCTACAATTGCTTTTTCTTTATCTTCAAAGCTTAAAGAAATTGCATAATTTACATTTTGCTCCGTGATCTGGTTACCACGTTTGGAAAGCTCTAAAAGCTGAAGAAATACGCTTTTCGCTTTGGCTACATCCTCCCCGGCACCTACGACCTTAATCTCACCATTTCTTGCTATTATCGTAACATTAAATGCTCTCTCAATTGTCTTAACATATGCATCAAACCCACCAAATACATTCTTTTCATGCTCTGCGGGGATATCAATTATTGTCTCCATTATGCTCATCGGCTGGCACTATCCTCCACTCATCTTCCATTATAGTTTTGTATACCCAAGCAGGTTCTTCCACAAGAATTCGTCCACTGGTAATACATTTATTTTTCTCTATGGTTATTTTAACACTATTCTCGGTAATTAACACATCATTCTGAGTTAATTTATCGAAATATCGTTTTAATCGTTGCTCTGCGATCGCCCTAGCTTCTTCCTCACTATACTCTTTCTTCTCTTCAAAGTATTCTCTGGTAATTATCTGGCCAAATTGTAACGGAAGATAAAAGCTGTCCGTGATATGTAGCGTTTTTTCGTTTACAATTATATCATATATGTTATAGGAATTACTAGGATTATATAAAAATAATTTTTTCCCGAAAAAGGTAATATAATAGCCTTTTTTAGCCTTTCCCGAGTAGATTTTATCGATATAATTCATCGAAAATACATCCTTATAATCATAATAGGAGCTGCATCGAATATCGGCATCTGCAACAACCGGTTCCCTCCGTATCTCCACTCCGAAATCATCCATAATCGTGATAATACCGGATACCAGAATGTCACCCTTCTTTACCACATCCCCTTCCTTCACCAACGGTGTTCCAGCCCGAGTGATGATATTCTTGATTATCGCATTCTTCGCTGCAACCATATGACTTGGTTCGATAGCAATCCTTGCCGGTGCGGGCATATTAGTCTCTGTTAATTTTATAATTAATCTGGTTCCGCGGATTTCAGCGGACACCCAGCCAATGTCCTTATATGCTAGTCGGATGGTTTCTTCAATCTCTTGACAATCCACCTTCTTCTTCTGAATACCGGTATATACCTGATGATCGTTCAGAAACTTAAGCATTGTCTCAGGAGTATACTTGGAACCGCCCAGAATGCTGATATCCCAGATGTTCAGTGACATAATATAGATGAGTATAATACATAGAATAATTCCTGCAAAAAAACCGGTTCTTTTTCGATAGCGATGTAGGATAAAAACCAAACCTCTTTTTCTTTTAATTCTTGGTATAATCTTTGTTTTTCTGGCGATCGGCTTCAGCTTCTTATAATTACGTGCCAGAATGCAGAACTGATAACCATCCTCTACCTGGATTAAGTTCCATATAAATATCTTTTTATTACAACACAAATTAATAAAGCGCTCCGGTGCGGTACCACTAATCTGTACCCAAAGAATACCCCTGATCCAGTTGAGCAGTTTTTGCAGCATAGGCTTCCCTCCCGTTTGATATATGATCCATCATTGGTAGTAAATTGCATGGATATACCCGGTTACTCTCATCTCATCCTCTGTAAAATAGAGTATATTAAGGTGCTTGCCCTCAATACACACTCTGCACTGCTTCGTCTGCACCTTAATCAGATTGCCGTTATATTCGATAATTCCCTTATAATTCTCAACACAAATCTCATTTCTTCCGGTAGCCGTTATAATAGGAGCTCCTGCCAGTATATCTGCCGGAAGCCCCATACGATTCGATATCTCCTCCAAGCAGGATATTCTCTGCTCCTTTTTGTTCTTCTTTTTCTGATCAAGCCCTGCATAGAGTGTATTTTTTGCATCCTTTTTAAATCGCTCGTGGGATGATTTCAGGCGATCCTTCATATATTACCTCCTTGAATAAAACCATAAACCAGCTATGTTTCCCATATCAATTGCGATGGGTAAATGAAACTAACCTCATATAGAACAAATTCAAATACTCAAGTATTGCTGGCTTTCATTGATAATATATGAAAATATCAGAATTAGTAGACTAAATCAGATGTATTATGGTTTTGCAAAATTATTTACCATTTCTAGAATAAATTAAGTTATTTGAACGTAAAAAACTTCCGGCAGATAAACTACCGGAAGTCCCTTAAACGAATTAATATTTGCGTTTTCTAGCCGCTTCAGACTTCTTCTTACGTCTTACGCTGGGCTTCTCATAATGCTCCCTCTTGCGGATCTCCTGTTGGATACCGGCTTTCGCGCAGTTTCTTTTGAATCTGCGGAGAGCACTATCTAATGTTTCATTGTCTTTAACAA
>JAEZUM010000074.1 GCA_023421075.1 Bacillota bacterium | reverse complement strand
GTTCGCATAGATCTTGTCCCCTGCTCACAGCTAGAGCAAAGACATCTACAAATCTATTTATAAACTTATTAGTGGCATTTGTCAAGGAATTTTCTGCATTTAATTGTAAAAACCGCGACAAATTAATGATTGAGAACATTACATCTCCAAATTCCTCTTGAATATTGCTGATATCCCCATTTTCAACTGATTCATTAAGCTCTTTCAGCTCTTCATAGACCTTTTCCAGCACCTGCGGATACCCCTCAAAATCCATCCCGGCTTTCGCTGCTTTCTTCTGGATTTTCTCAGCTCGGATATTCGCCGGCAGGGCTTTGGGAACCGATAATAACTCCTGGGCAATACCGGTAGACTTCTTCTCCTGCTTCTTAATCTCCTCCCAGTTCTTGATAACACCCTCAGAGCTCTCGACCGTTACCTCACCAAAGACATGCGGATGCCTGCGAATCATCTTTTCAGCCTCTTCCGAGATTACATCCTGGATTGTAAAATCCTTCGTCTCCTCGGCAATCACACTATGAAGTGCAACCTGAAGCAGTATATCACCCAGTTCCTCACATAGGTTTTCCTTATCCTTATTATCAATTGCCTCAACTGTCTCATAGCATTCCTCCAAGAGACAACTCTTGAGACTTTCATGCGTCTGTTCTCTGTCCCAGGGACAACCAACCCGCAGCTGTCTAATAATATCCATAAACTCCTCGAAGCTATAATTTGCCATCCTTCCACTCCTTATCTCATGTACCTGTATCTTCTCCAGTTATTATATCCTCATGTACCCACATTATAACAATATCCCATTTAAAAACACAATAGATATGTATATTTAATCTAAATAATACCAATCTAGTCACAGTTATAATAACAAAAAACAAATATAGTCTCTCTTCCCTCAAATCACTATTCCTGTCATACCCTTTTTCAATTAAATTCTCATTATTGTCACACTCTTTTCTCCACCAATAACCCTGTCATAACCATCTTCAAATAATATATAATACTGGACTTTGTCGTATCAAGGGTGTGTCAAAACACCTAATCTGTGATAGGAAATAGTCTGCTTTCGTATTCATCTTGCGCAGACCGGCCGACGAAGGAGGGTAAGGCAAGCAAATGAATATGGATGCTGACTATTTCCGTACCTAAAACAAGAGGGTGTTTTGCACACCCTCTTACCTTCAATTTATTCAACTTCATCAGACAGGTTATTGTTCCATCTGTCTACCCATAAAGGCGGCCGCTGTCGCTGCCAGCTTAATCTCAAGATCACCGAATTTGGTCTTGGCATCCTTAGTAAGAAAAATAACAGAACCAATCGCATCACCTTCACTGATAATCGGGGTAACCGCTTCATAGACGAATTCCGATTCATCCTCATTCATGATACGCACATAATTTTTGTCATCTCTTCCCGCAACTACGGTTTCTCTTTCATTTATCACTTCTTCTAATTCATGACTGATGCCTTTCATCATTAAATCCTTCTTTGTCGGCCCCGCCACCGCAATAAATTGATCTTTGTCTGTAATTGCGACGATATGTCCTGTGGTCTGCGCCAAGGAATCAGCATACTGCTTTGCAAATTGTCCCAGCTCGCCGATCGGGGAATACTTCTTCAGAATTATTTCTCCCTCTCGATCCGTAAAAATTTCCAGAGGGTCTCCCTCACGTATTCTTAATGTACGGCGAATTTCTTTTGGTACCACAACACGCCCGAGGTCATCTATTCTTCTTACTATACCTGTTGCTTTCATATATGATCTTCCTCCATTTTACATGATTTGATTTTGCTGAAACCATAACCATAATTAACTGTTACATTTTCTATCTGATACTATTGTTTGTAAAATGGGAAAGTTTATACATTTGTTTCATAGAATAATTTATATAGATTTTTTTGGCAAAAAACACAGAAATAATTATATATTAATCCGTAAAACATTATAGGTATTATATAAATCAATCACACCATAACCCCAATCTCTGTTCGGATATGCCATATTACTTCGTCTTTTTGCTCCTCGAATTAAGTAATTCTTAATTTCAATGGTATCCAGGTTCGGTTGATTCCCAAGTATCACCCCCCACTCCAATGCAAGTGCTACAACCCCTGCCGTATGCGCAGATGCCACTCCGGTACCCGAATAATTCTGGAACCCGCCGGTTAGATTGGGTGCCAAATAATTTACACCCGGTGCGGCCAGCTCCGGTTTCACAACATTCGATCTTGTATATCCCCTGCTGGCATTCACAAAGAGTGTGCCGCTGACCGGATTATAGGCTGTAACCGTGATTGGGATTGCGGCAGAACCCGGCGCAATAATGGTTGTATAGATATCAGCTTGAATGAAATAGGTCTGCATAGAGATAAAATCCCCCATAGGAAGCCAAATATGAAAACCGGTGGATAAATCCGTCTGTCCATACACCGTAAAGCGCCAAGTACCGGGTGATGCATTTCGAAACCGAAATAAAATCAGCTGGTCTCCGGTCAAAGTCTCAACGGTCTGATAATCAACATAGATTACTGTCTCTTCGAAGATAAAGGAAATTTCCCTCCTTACCCTCAGACTCGGCGGTATTCTTGGTATATATTCACCGGCCGGAGATAGTATATCTATACTGTAGATTCCGGGAGCATCTCCCCACAGTTCCATTGAAAAAGAGGGATCCTCCTCCCCGACATTTAACTCCACGGTGCTGGTGCGGCTGTTCGGATCGATTACTCCATGAAAATGTCTTCCGCGATTCCCTTCATTACCGATGGCAGTTACCACTCCCGTCTTCGGAAAATCAGCCAGGATGGACAGATAGCTGCTAAGAGAGGAATGACCGTCATGGGCATCCTGAGAGGTTCCGATCCCCAGGCAGATTGAGATAGGGCGGTTGAGCTGTCTGGCAACCTGGATGCAATATTGTACTCCCCACATAATCGTATTTTCCTGATAGCATATCACACCATCCCGTATGCGATAAAAATCCCGTAGATATTTTTTTGCCGGCATTAATTTTACGATAACCAACTCGGCGTCGGGTGCTACTCCAGCAAAATCTTCCCTGGTGTTTTCTGTCCCGGCGGCGATACCGGCAAGCATTGTCCCGTGCCCATTATCATCCGTACTCGGAACAATTTCTAAGGGATCCGGTGCAACAATCGCTTGATTGATCTGTTCCGATCGATACTCTGTTCCGAATTCCGTATTAAACGGACTTACCCCGCTTTGAATGGTTTGGTCCCAGATAGCGGCCACCTTAGTAGTTCCATCGGGCTTTTTGAACACCGGAAGATTATAATTTATTCCGGTATCTACAATTCCAATTAAAACTCCCTGACCACGAAGGTTAAAGTCGGGATATCTGCGAAGCTCCGTTATATTGGAGGCTTCCAAGGACACTTCACTGGCCAACCCGCATAGATAGGGTAATGTTGAATAGCCATATAACCCAAGTCCTCTATTGGGTAATTGTGCAACCGGAACATACACAATCGCAAAAGCTTCATTCATGATGTGTACGATAGCATTTGGTATTCGCTGCAGTATCATTGGATTATTCGAATAATTAATAATCAGATCCGCATAATCCTCACTGATAATCCGTATTCTCTCCTCCTCAGTCATATCGCACCTCACAGAAATATTGATTTTATTTGACTATACAACAATACCGGTCCGCAGACTGTCAAAAATATTATAGACATCCAAAATACCGTATCCCCAATCGCGGTTTGGATATTGAAGATTCACATCTCGCCGCGCACCTCTCATAACCAGCTTTTTGAATTCAACCGTACTCATTCCTTCCAAATTATTTCTTATAACTCCCCATTGCAATAACATTGCAGCCACTCCGGTGACATGAGCAGCAGAGGTACTGGTTCCTGAGAAGCTAGCGAAGCCCTTCTCCAACGTAGGACCAATTAAATTGACACCCGGCGCAGCGACATTGGGTTTAATGACTCCAAGACGATTATAGCCTCTGCTTGAATTCGTATAAAGGCTGTCATCCGCATCATTATAGGCTGTCACGGTCAAAGGTACCTCTCCATTACCCGGAGATAATATCGTTACGTAAGGGTCAGATCGTATAAAAAATGTATTTTGTGATATGAAATTCCCCATCGGAAGCCAGATATGAAAACCAAGGTTCAAATCACCACGCTCATATACATTGAATCTCCAGATTCCCCCCGTCGGATGTTCAAACCTCACTAAAATCAGCTGATCCCCACTTTCTGATTCAACCATTTGATAATCGATATATAGCATTGTCTGTTCAAATATAAAGGATATTTCACGATTTTCATCCATCCCTACTGCGATTCTGGGAACATATTCACCGCTTGGTGATAAAATATCTATGGAGAATATACTTGGAGCCTGGCCCCATATCTCCATGGAAAATCCACTTTCATTCTCGCCGACATTCAGCTCCACGGAATCATACCCGGTAGCAGGATTGACTCTTCCGGAGTAATGTCTTCTGCTATTCCCTTCATTTCCGGCAGCTACAACTGCTATCACACCGGGAGTATTGGCTATGATAGACAGATAACTGCTTAGTATTCCCCTCCCGTCATGACCTCCTTGGGAACTACCAATTGCTAAGCAGATAGCCATCGGCCGCTGTAGTTGAAAAGACAAATCAAGCAGATAACCAAGTGCAAAAAGAATATCATTTTCCTGAAAACAGATTGTTCCCTCCGGTACACGAAAGAATCTCATAAGGTATCGTTTAGCCTGTTTCAGTTTCACCACAACCAACTCAGCACCGGGCGCTACCCCCACAAATCCATTCTCAGGACTGGCATTTCCACAGGCTATCCCTGCAACCATTGTTCCATGACCCACCGTATCCATACTTGGAACAATGGATAATGGGTCCGTACTCTTTAATGCCTCGTTAATTCGATCTCTTGTATATTCCGTTCCATATAGACGTCCCTGAGGGGGTGGACCGATCTGTATCGTTTGATCCCAAATGGCTGCAATTCTGGTTGTTCCATCCGCATATTGAAATATCGGGTTCGTGTAATCGATCCCGGTATCAATAATACCAACCAATACCCCTTCACCCAATAGATTAAAGTTCGGCACATTCCTTATCCGAAGGATACCGGAAGCCTCCAGACTATCACTACTGACTGGGGCATACAGATTAGGCATAGAGGAGTATCCCAACTCCAGAATGACCTGATTGGTAATTTTCGCTACCGGCAAATAGATCACTGCCTGCAGATAATTAATAATTTCTATATAAGCATCCGAAAAGGATCTCAGAACATTCTCATCCCCGCTATATTCCAGCAGAATATCTCCGTAATCCTCGCTGGTAATCGGATTAAGTTCATTCATAGCACTATGATTGCTCCGTTTACTCTTTATTAATATATATGGAGCTGACCAAAAATTATGTGATTTATCCGACGAGCTTAAGCTACCGGAATTCCTTTCCCCCTCCATCGAAGAATTCTCTCTTCGTATACAAGAAGAGGCTGCATACATCGTATGCAGCCTCTGTGCTCACGTACTCTTCCAATACGCCTGCTTATCTTCTTCATTTTCATTTTCCTGTTTTAGAACACATAACTTATGCATTAAACATAATCTTCTCACTATTAAAGGCTTTGGTAATCAATGCGGTGATGAAGGCAGCAAGAACACTAATCGTTACTATTGTCGCTCCAAACTGTGGCAGTGTTAATTCTCCCATCATCAGGTTTTGAATACTTACTGCACTATTATAGATCGGAATAAAGAAATTAGCTATTTTTGTATCACCCGTACCGGCATACGTCATAACACTGCCCAGCATTACCAGAACGTAGGCAGGCATTACATAGGTATTTGCCTCCTTAGAGGTTCTGGCAAGGACTGCAATTAATGCAACGATTGATACATAGAGATAAACGACCACGATTAAAATTGCTAAAAGCATAATTACCTCTGCAGGGCTAAACCGAAGTGATACAGATCCTAATTCTCCGCCGGTTGCACCGTTCATCAGAATTGGCATCGCAACCACAATTGATACTACATATACAGCTGCAGAGATACTGGACATAATAGCAAGTGCGATCAGCTTTCCGAATACAATTTCGCCTCTCTTAATCGGAGAAACCAACATACTGGATAGAGTTCCTCTTTCCTTCTCACCGGTAATCGCATCAACGCCAAGACCCATGGCACCGGCAAAGAGCATGATGTTTAACAGAAAAGGCACCAGCATTCCAAGCATCCTGCCGTCCTGCTTCTTCTCATCGACAATAACCGAGGTCTCGGGTTGTTTGTCAATATAGAATACCTGAAGCTGTTCCATATTACCGAGACGTCCCTGGAGTAAGCCCTGCTGATAGGTGCTCAGTACTGCTCCTACAAAACCCTCTCTGGCTGCAGACGAATAATCCTCTGCCGTATTATAATAGGTCTTCACCTCAGGAATCGGGTCTCCTGCTGCCTGATAAGCAGCAATGGTATCCGAGAAGCCTTCATCAAAAACCACAAGTAAATCCACTGTTCCGTTGAATATACCGTCCTTGATACTATCCGTATTGTCAGAAGCATTTAAGTATTCGATATTTGCCGTATATCCGGTAGCCGTAATAACCTCCTCAAGATCCTCCGGAGCGTTCTGAATATATACATAGGGAACATGCTCTTCAATGTCATTCATCATATTACCTAGTAAGGTTCCCATTAAGGAATACATACCAACAATCATTACCGCCGGCATAATAAATAGACTGAAGACCATCTTTTTATCATGAAATACTCTGGATAATTCTTTTTTTACAATATTCTTCGTTCCATTCATCATATTGTTATGCCTCCTCCCTATTATACTGCTTGTAAAGTTCAAAGAAAGCGTCTTCCAATTCGTCTGCATTAGTTTCTCTTAATATGTCATTCAGACTTCCTTCTATTACCTTTACACCGCCGATAATAATGCCAATCCGGTCGCAGAGCTTTTCTGCCTCCGTCATAATATGAGTGGAGATGATGACTGTCTTGCCCTCGTCTCTTAAGAGCTTCAGATATTCGGTTACATTTCTCGCAGTAATGATGTCAAGTCCGGTAGTCGGCTCATCGAATATTACAACCTCCGGATCATGTACAAGACTTACTGCTATGGAAGCCTTTTGTTTCATACCGGTTGATAACTCATCAATTTTCTTATCTTCAAAATCCTTAATTCCAAAGTAATGAAATAATTTCTCCCTACGCTCATTGATGGTCTTCTCATCTTCTCCATGCAATCTACCAAAGAAATTAAACATATACTTCGGTGAAAATTGCGGATCCAACTTAATCTCATTTGTAAGGAAACAGATACTCTTTCTAACCTTCTCCGATTCCTTCACCGTATCAAAACCGCAGACCTTAACCTCACCCTGCGTCGGCTTTAACAAGGTTGCTATCGTACGCAGTGCCGTAGTCTTTCCCGCACCATTCGGTCCGAGTAACCCGTAGATTTCACCGGGCTTTGCCTCCAAGGAAAGCTTATCCAGTGCCTTCTTCATATTCTTCTTGGTCTTAAGCTCCAGCATCTGCTTCTTATTCAGCTTATAGACCTTGGTCAGATCTTTTACAACTATCATTATCCCACGCCTTTCTTAATAGATTATCCCCTAGTTATTCACACTTTTCAGTATACAGAGAGGTAAAATTTTGTCAACCATAATATTCCATAAGATAGGAGTAATTATAGCGCATTGAAGTTAATAAAAAAGTAGGATTTTATTAAAAATACATTAAAATCCTACTGTTCTAACCCTTATTTTGTTGTCCTTATATTAATCGCTCATCCAACACAATGGTAAAGGGTCCGTCATTTATTAACGACACCTTCATGTCCCCTCCGAATTCTCCGGCTTCCACTTTACCAAGGCGCATACGTATGCTCTCCAGAACATACTCATATAACTCCTTTGCCTTCGTGGCACCGGCTGCATTGATAAAATCAGGCCGGTTACCTTTCCTGCAATCTGCATAAAGAGTAAACTGTGATACCACCAAAACCTCTCCTTGTACATCCTGAAGGGCAAGGTTCGTCTTACCGTTCTCATCTGCAAAAATCCTCATCTTCAATATCTTATCAATATATTTATCTGCAATCTCTCTGGTATCTTCATTGCCGACACCGAGCAGGATTAAGAACCCCTTACCAATTGCACCGATACACTGCCCCTCAACTGTTACACTAGCCTCCAGCACTCTCTGAATTACAACTCTCATCTACTTATCCTTTCGCAGCACCTATAATAGTCCGTAACACACTCCAATCCCTGACCAAACAGTCCAAGGAACATGTGGCATTCGCAGGACTTGTCGACGGAAGCTTAAGCGCTTTTAATCCCGTCGTCGGAAAGATATGTTTCATATATAATTGATGTGAGGTACTACCATTGCAGATGATCTGATTGATCTTGGCAGTTGCAAGTATCTCCGACAGATCATTGGGAATGACGTTCTTAATGCTGCTATCGGCAGAACCGACGATTTCGCAGCTCTGAATTACATCCCAGACGGCTATTCTATTGCGTAACAGCAGATTCCGCTTTTCCTCTATGGTACTTGGTGCCTGCTCATCAAAAACCGAACTGATCACCTTCCAGAAGCGATTTTGCGGATGATGATAAAAGAACTGTGCCTCTCTGGATTTAACCGATGGAAAAGAGCCCAACACCAATACCTTCGAAGCCTCGTTATAGAGCGGTGGAAATGGATGCGAAACTCTTTCCATACTGATCACCTCATATCGAATTTTTATTTAATTACTTTGTCTATCCTACTTCATAATATCCTGTAGGAAAGAAGTACCCGCTATTCTCTGCGGTATTCCATAATAATCCAGAATGGTGGCCGCGATATCTGCATAACTGGCCCTGGTTCCCAGATTCAAACCACTTTTCACTTGCTTACCGTATACTACTAGCGGAATATACTCTCTTGAATGATCCGTGGAAGGTGTGGAAGGATCACAACCATGATCCGCAGTCACAATGAGGATATCTTCCTCACGAAGTCCTTCTAATATCCTGGGTAGCTGCTCATCAAAATAGGTCAGTGCCTTTGCATATCCATCCACATCATTTCTGTGTCCATAAATCATATCAAAATCAACCAGATTGACAAAGCATAGACCATTGAAATCTCTTCCTAAGCGCTCAATTGCCTTCTCAATTCCTTCTGTATTGTCATGGGTACGAACGGTATCCGTAATCCCTTTACCTGCAAAAATATCATATATCTTACCTACCGCTAAGACATCGAGACCGGCTTCCTTCATCTGATCCATCATGGTGAGCGGTGGGATCAAAGAAAAGTCGTGGCGATTTGAGGTTCTCTTATAATCAGGATCGCTTCCAACAAAGGGTCTGGCAATGACACGACCAACGGCGTGCTCACCGGTTAATAGCTCTCTTGCAATCTCACAATAACGATAAAGCTCCTCTACCGGCACAATGTCCTCATGAGCGGCAATCTGAAACACACTATCCGCTGAAGTATATACAATTAAGGCTCCTGTCTCTACATGCTCCTTCCCATAATCACGAATTACATCCGTACCGGAATAGGGAAGATTACAGATTACCTTTCTTCCTGTTCTCTCTTCAAAGGGACGTAGAATCTCCTCCGGAAAACCATTCGGATAGGTGGGGAACGGTCTCTCGGATATTACCCCAGCGATTTCCCAATGACCGGTGGTAGTATCTTTGCCTTTCGACAACTCAGTCATTCTGGCAATCGAGCCTTCAAAGGGCATATCATCCTTAATCTCAGGGAATTTCTCTTTAACACCGTCGATGTGGAATAAACCTAATTTCTTCATATTCGGCATATTAAAATATTGGCTGGTGGATGCGGCATACAAGGTATGACTCCCTTCATCACCGTAAAGATGTGCATCGGGTAATTCTCCCACACCGACGCTATCTAAAACTACAATAAATACTCGTTTCATGTGAATCCTCCATCTCTGTCAATCAAAATTGACTACTGTGAACTATATAAGTTACCAATCAAACAACTTGATATACTGTGTAATTACGAATGAGATATTATCTCAAATCAAGATACAAAACTAGAAGAAAATAGAAATATTTGCATCTATTAGTATTATAATTAGTTTTTTGTTTCATGTCTATGCTTTATTCCATTATAAAATCGTTTGTGATCCTTAAAAAATTCTAAAGTTGTATCCTCTTACTTTATAGTGTTAATTTTCTTTCTTCCATCATAATAATTTCTTAAGGAAAATGTAAATATGAGTATATTGTTATCGTAAAAATTCTGTGCTATAATAACGTGAATATAGGGAAGCAAGCTTCCCTAGAAAAGAACCACGGAACTCGCACAGTGGTGCTCCTTCCTTGTTCTTTCAGGTATCGGCTCGCAATAAAAAGGGACAACGAAACTCGCACAGTGGTGCATTAAAGAAAGGTTGAAGATTTATGGAGTTTTTGAAGGATCTAAAAAATTTCATCTTAAAATATAAGCATGGTTGGATTTTATCCTACTTTTTTGTCTATCTGATTTGGTTCACCTATCTGGAGCGGACAGTGACAACAAAGTTTCATCCGATCTATTCCAAGCTGGATGCTCTTATCCCCTTTAATGAGGTATTTATCATTCCTTACTTTTTATGGTTTGTATATATTGCAGCCACAGTAGCTTATTTTTTACTAACCTCCAAACAGGACTTCTATAAGTGCTGCGCTTTCCTTTTTTCCGGAATGACAATCTGTCTGATTATTTATACGGTATGGCCGAACGGTCATTATCTGAGAGTAGATTTGGAGTCCTTGGGACGAAGCAATATTTTCATTGATATGCTCTCCTCCATCTATGCTGTAGATACCGCTACGAATGTATTCCCCAGCATTCACGTATTAAATTCCATCGGAGCGATGATCGCCATTAAAAAGAGTGAAAAGCTTCGTAATATTGTCTGGCTTCAATGGTCCGCTTTTGTTTTAACAATATCCATATGTTTATCAACTGTTTTCCTAAAGCAGCATTCCGTCTTGGATGTATTCGGAGCATTGGCTCTCAGCGTTGGGCTTTATGCAGTAGTATATGCGCCGAACCGACTTAAGGAATCAATCAAAACCAAACATGAGCTTTCCAAAAATCCCAGCATATAATGTCTCAGGAATCAAATAGCCGTAGGACTTTGCATAACGCAATTTCCTACGGCTATATTTATTTCTCTTATTGCCTTATAGATACATCCGCTTACAACCTAGTTGAAGCCATAAATCTTTCGTAAGATATTATAACCCAACTCAACCATCTTGCGACCGAATTTACCCGGAAGATTCATGGACTGTCCGAGAATCTGGGAGCGGATCTGACGATAAAGCCATTTATCATAGTTCTTTAGATAATCCCATAACTCCTGCTTTTTATTCAGACTTTCCTCGGTTCCTTCTTTAATCAGGAAGACACTGCTGACCGCCATCATCATGGAAAGATACTTCAGCATATATTTTTGTAGCTTCTTGCTTTTGATCTGATTTAAGTCATGAGATTCAATCATGATTTTTGTAATCCGCAGCTGTTGATCAATTCTTCGGATCATGACCTGCTCATTCACCGATTGGTCCGATCTTCCGATAAAATAACGATAAAGATTCACATCCATATAGTATAAGGTCTTTACAAAAGGCAAGGGCTGATATACAAAAATGTTATCCACATAGAAGGTATGCTTGGGTAACCGAATTCCACAACTCTTCAGCAATTTGGTACGATAAATCGTGGAATGCATGAGGATATTCTGACTTTGTCTGAAATGCATGATATCATTCCAGGTAAAAATACGATTCTCCGGCAATGCTCTGTGATAATTGATTACCTTCTTTTTCTTAGCATCTACCTTCTCATACACATAATTAGCCAAAAATAAGTCCGGACTATTTCCGTCCGCAATCAGATTCTTGAGAACCTCCATCACCTGAGCCAACGCCTTCTCATTTACCCAATCATCGCTGTCCACTACTTTAAAATACAAGCCGGTTGCATTGGCGAGACCGGTATTCACCGCTTCGCCGTGACCACCGTTTTCCTGATAGATTACTTTTACTATACTAGGATATCTTGTCTGGTATTCCTCAGCGATCTTTTGTGTGTCATCTATCGAGCCATCATTAATAATGATGATCTCCATCTCTTCCCCGCCACTTAACAAGGAGTCAATGGCATGGTTCATGTATGCCGCAGAATTATAGCAGGGTATCGCTGCTGTCAAAAGTTTCATGCTTTCTTCCCGTCCTTCCTTAGATCAGATTCTCAGGATTCAAGCACTCTAATTCTTTAATTACAAAGCGACCGTCCTTACGAATTAATACATCATCGAAATAAATCTCGCCACCGCCGTATTCGGGAGTCTGAATGCAAACAAGATCCCAATGAATTGCGGAATGATTTCCGTTGGGAGCCTCATCCTCATAGCAGTTGCCGGGTGTAAAATGGAATGAGCCCATAATCTTCTCATCGAACAGAGTATCCTTCATCGGCTTTAAGATATAGGGATTAACACCAATAGCAAATTCCCCGATATAACGAGCTCCTTCGTCGGTATCTAATACATGATTGATACGATCGGTATCATTTGCAGTAGCTTTCACGATCTTGCCGTTTTCAAAGGTAAAGCAGATATTCTCATAGGTAAAGCCCTGGAATACCGCAGGAGCATTATAGCTAAGGGTACCGTTAACCGATTCACGTACCGGAGCTGTATATACCTCTCCGTCCGGGATATTACGTTCTCCGTCACAAGGTACCGCCGGGATATTCTTAATTGAGAAGCTTAAGTCCGTTCCGGGTCCTACAATACGAACACGATCCGTACGATTCATTAAATCTACCAAAGGCTCCATGGATACACCCATTTTCGCATAGTCCAGACAGCATACGTTGAAATAGAAATCCTCGAAGGCTTCCACACTGGTATTGGAGAGCTGAGCCATCGCTGCATTCGGGTAGCGAAGTACAACCCATCTGGTCTTGGGAACACGAATGTTGTGATGAACGGGAGTTACGTAATAGGTCTCATAAATCTTCATTTTTTCTGCAGGCACATCTGCAAGCTCGGATACGTTTTCGGTTCCGCGAACTGCCACATAACAATCCATCTGCTCCATCTCAGCACCGTCAATCTTTGCCATTAAGGACATTTGCTCCTCAGTACAGTTCAACAGCATCTCTCTCTGAAGCTTAGCGTCCGTAAAATGAACGAAGGGAACTCCGCCTGCTTTATATACTTCCTTCACCAGCTGTCTTGCCAGGTCCTGTGTGGATGCTCCAATATAGTGCACATATACCTTATCGCCTTGTTTTACCTTCATAGAGTAATTCACTAAATTACGAGCTAATACTTTAATTCTCTCATCCATATTTTTGTCTCCTTGTAATTGTTTTATATTATTGTTCTAGATAGGATAAAAACACATTACCCGCATCTGCAAACATATTTGCACTATCTCCGATTCCGATTTTCTTGGTGGTATTCATTTGGGGATCTATTACCATAATATTAAATGCATCATAGCCATAGATTATAACCGCATTCGTTACATCCGTCATTGCAATCACCGGTCTGCCCTTCGACACATAATACAAAGCATCATCCAGAGTAATTCCTGTCAAACGTACCGGTGAATATTTTGAGTACTTTGCAAGCACATCATAAGCGGAGCTATTTTCAACCGATAATTGATCGGTAGCTATCGTTACCTTCTGGTAGTTTAATAATAGCTTGATACAAGTCTCAATCGTACTCTGTGAAGAGGCTGACCATGACATGTTCTCAAACTCCAGGATTGAACTCTTCGTTGATTTCACGCCTCTCTCCCAGATCAGCTGGTGGTTATTGTTCCATACAACTCCGATATTATCCCTGGCAACAGCGATTGCTTCGGAAGCATTTTTGTATGCTCCTTTGATTCCTCCGCTGATATAAGGATAATAATATAATTGCTTCTGATCATCGATCGGTAAGCGGATCGTCGGATCCTCCGAGATAATCGTATTAACCGTAGTGTATACCTTGGGAAGCTCTTTCATGACAAAGCCCTGTGGCATAGCCATATAGTACTCTGTCATGGCTTGCTCTGTTACTCTGCTGGTTACACCGATTGACTTTTCTTCCGCCTTCACCTGATTCATTATATAATCCTGGTCCGCGAACACATAAGCCATACGTCCGTTTTCATTGACTTTTTGGACTCTTCGAAGCTCTACAATGTTATCCTTTACCTCTAACCCGGAAATAAAGTAGCCTGATTTACTATAGCTTTTTAAGACCTGTTTGTCAACCGATGCTATCTCGACTGTAGAGAGCGGTGCCATGATACTTCCATCCATCACCTGAGCGATATCTGCTTCCAAAACGTAGCCATAGATCAGATTAGAATCTATTTCATCCATGAGGCGAATGGTATATCCCGGCTTTGCTTCGATCGACTCAACTACCCCGGTTTCCAGATTCATGATTTTTATATTCTTATTGACCTTAGGATCTGAATTTTCCTGCCATGCTGCATAATTGAGCGGATTAAGTATAACTACCTGATCCGAAGTGATGTTCCCCGCAATCTCTGAAAGCTCTCTTGTGATCAGATTATAAGCATAAATGTTATTGTATATATGGAAGTAGAACACCTCCATTGAATTAACATAGGTAAGCTCACCCAGATTCTCCTTCAGTGTCTGATAGGGCTCATCAACCGGAATATAGACCATCTCTTCAATCCGATTCTCAGATCGGACAAACCGATACAGAATGATCGCTACTCTACCTTCATACTGTCCTCGGTTCATGTAACCGTATACCATGAAATCCAGGTTACCTTCTGCATCCATATTTAATATACGAATATCATGCTGATTATATAAGTCTCTTAGATAATCCGTATTATCCTGTCGAAAGGAAAAAACCTCTGTTATAATGTTGTTTTCCAAGTCATAAAACCACAACACATTATTTCTGACAAATGCAAGCTTCTTCTGATCGGTAGAGGTCAGTGAAGTCATCTCAAGATCCGAAGTAATTCCCAGCTTGAGCTCGCTTCTGGAGACGCTCGCCAGGTTTATATCAAATAAGGATTCCATTCGTCGTTCATAGTTTAGAAGATACATGCGATCCTTAGAATATCGTACCCGGTAAAACTCTGTTACCCGGTATTGTTCCACGATCCCCGCCACCTCAGCTTCCATATAATATTCCAACTCCACAGTGGCAGTATCCGTATAAATCTCACGGATATCCGGAATAATCTCGGTCAAAATAACCGGTTTTAGATTCCCCCAGGTAATCTGTTCAAATCCGGAATTAATATTTACATAAGCCAGGGACGAATTATCTGCAGCAGCCGACGGTTCCAAATACTTTACAATCTCCTCCGCCTTCCCTTTACTCATGATTGAATTGTGAAAATACAAAATAAAATCCAACTTTTCCTTCAAATAAGCATTCTCGAATATTTTAATTCTCTGATAATAGTACATCTTCTCGCTTTCACTGGTGATCAGCGTGATTTTGACCGCATATTCCTTCTCCGCTTCTAACTCTGCTTTTAGCTTTATCTTAGCCGTCTTCTGGCTTCCTGCTTCTTCAAATACACTGACAGAATCAGTCTCAACCAGAGCATTTCCTACAAATTCCCTGACCTCGTAGTTTAGCTTTTTGATATCATAAGCCTCTTCTTTAATTACAACCTCAAATACTTTTTCCGTATTCAGGGGAATTACCGTTTCTCTTATTTTATTGGCAGCCAGGTTCGTACTATAGCCATGAAGCAGATTGATATTGTTTTCCCCCGATTTCATCGTAACCAAGGGAAAGGTAGCTGACTCCATCTCTGTCGTATTATCAACATCGAATACCACCACTTTAATATCTCCACTAAAATAATAAAGAGCTCCTATAAAAACCGCTATTAATATTATCACTCGATAAATATACTTTATCACACTAACCTCCACTATACTGCTTTACAATATCTGAATATAGCCAAACAGAATGCTCCGGCATATTCTCCCGAAACAATACCCCTATTCCGGTGACTCCTCTTGTAGGAGTCGAAGCAGACTGGGCTCTACGTTAAGAAAATCCATGCATTCTTTAAGCGGAACTATGCTTTCCTGTGTTTCCTTTCCGGCCTTTACACGCTTCACCGCACGGATCAAAATATTCTTCGGAGTATGTTCCATATCAATGAACTCGAGGAGCTGTACTTTATACCCTTTTGTCTCTAATAATTCTGCACGCAGTGCATCGGTAATCAAAGCAGCCATCCGTTCTTTCACAATACCGTACTTCAGAATCGGCTTCAAAACATCATTATTTATTTGACGATTCAACTCATGCTGACAGCAAGGTACCGACAATATTACCTGTGCACCCCAAGCGACGGCTTTATACAGTGCATAATCCGTCGCTGTATCGCAGGCATGTAGCGTAACCACCATATCTACATTACTGCTGCCATTGTAGGAAGCAATATCTCCTTCCAAGAAACGCAGCTTATCATAACCGTATTTAATACTAAGCTCATTGCAATGTCGGATAACCTCTGATTTTAAATCGAGGCCGATCACATTAATCCGATATCCCTTCAAAATCTTAAGATAATAATATAAAGCAAAGGTAAGATATGATTTACCGCATCCAAAATCCAATATGGTAAGTTCCCTCTCCTGACTTAAGAACGGCAAAACATCCTCAATGTATTCAAGAAAACGATTGATCTGGCGAAATTTATCCATCTTTGCCTTCACAATCATTCCATCCTTAGTCATTACACCAAGATCAATTAGAAATGGTAATGGTGTACCCTCTTTCAGTATATAATGCTTCTTCTTATTATGAAACAATTCTTCCGAGTTCACTGAAACAGGACCCGTTTGGGTCTCACTGCCTAATTCTGTGTTCTGCGTAAGCTTAGCCTTAACGGTTGCCTTGCCTTTCTTACTGATTAGTATCGTTGCATTTCCTCTCTTTGTTGAGATCTCGACCTGATGAAACAATCCATCAAACCATTCCGGCAGCTTGGCTAAAAGCTCTATTTTACTATAATTGCAGTGAAATATCTGCTGCCCGACATATTCCGATGCCTGGAACAGAAGCTCCTGTTTAATCAAAACGGGGCGAAGCTTGATTTTAGTAATCCTGTTCTTATCAGAAGAATTACTGATTATAACCTGAATCAGATCTATATTTATGGTATCCTCAAATATCTTGGTAATCGCTGCATCCATCTTACATCTTCCATTCTTATTATTCTTGCCTTAAATCGGGAAACTATGGTAAAAAGTTCATCCTAATCTATTTTAATGTCTTTTCTATTATAGTACAACCTAATTATTATAAATTTTATCTTAATAATGTTCTCCTTCAAACTTCACAACAATACTATGTGTGCATATATTAGTAATAAAAAAGCTTAGGAGTACTTATATGTCATATACAATTGGTAGAAGCAACGGTAATGATCGTAAATACCGTGTGCCCAATTATAGTGTTACAAACCAGACGGTTGCAAGTCCAGGAAGCACAACTCCCATGTCTCCCGGCTCTAATACGTCTCCAAATACTTCTACAATGCCGGGAAGGGGTACAACTCCTCCGGGTACAGGTACAGCACCTTCCTTAACACCGGGTACAGGATCTACTCCGAGAACCACCCCCAGCACCGGAACCCGAACAAATCCTAGTACAGGAACCGTTCTTAGCCCCGGAACCACAACGCCAAGACCTGGAATGAGTGCAACTCCAACCCCCGGTACAGGAACCAGTACAATGCCTGGTATGGGTACAACTCCGACCCCCGGTAATGGAACCACTCAGCAAAGACCTGGTATGGGTGTAACACCGACTCCCGGCACAGGAACCGGCACAATGCCCGGTATGGGCACAACTCCGACCCCCGGTAATGGAACCACTCAGCAAAGACCCGGTATGGGTGTAACACCGACTCCCGGTACAGGAACCGGCAC
>JAEZUM010000080.1 GCA_023421075.1 Bacillota bacterium | reverse complement strand
CTCCTCCGCAAAATGTTTGTTTTGGTCGACGTGCATTTTTTTGTTAGAGGCTTCTTATAGATGTATTGTATTACAAAAAACAAAAAGTTGGGATGATTTTTACACCCCAACTTTTATTATAGAACCTACATTACAACTGTCCCTCATTTGCTTTTTTAATAAGAATGAAGTATAATTGAAAGGAATTATTTGGATATCAAATTCTTTAGCGGAGGGTTTAATATGAACGAATTATATCAGTTAAAAAGATCGACGCCGGAATTACAAGGGGTAAAATCAGAAGCAATTCTTGAATTCTTACAAGAAGTTGAAAATATCAGATCGGAGGATATGGGACAGGACTTCCATAGCTTTATGCTCCTAAGGCATGGCTATGTGATTGCGGAAGGATGGTGGGAACCATACCAAAGTGATGCTCCTCATGTACTGTTTTCCTTAAGCAAAAGCTTTACCTCCACTGCGATTGGATTTGCTGTACAGGAAGGATTACTTTCGGTGGAAGATCAGGTAGTGTCCTATTTTAAAGAGGAATGTCAAAATCCAAATAAAAACCTGACTCAAATGAGAATAAAACATCTGTTGTCCATGAATACAGGGCATATTGTCGATACGACAGAATTCTTTTTCCAACGAGAGGATGGAAATTGGGTAAAAGCATTCTTAGAGGTTCCGGTAGAGAAGGAGCCCGGTACTCATTTTCTTTATAACACCGGTGCAACCTATATGTTGTCCGTTATCCTACAGAAGATTACCGGTCAGAAATTAGTTGATTATCTGCAATCAAGATTGTTTGGGCCTCTTAATATCGAAG
The DNA here is from genome assembly GCA_023421075.1 of Bacillota bacterium. GTDB lineage: Bacteria > Bacillota > Clostridia > Lachnospirales > Lachnospiraceae > Mobilitalea. The sequence continues at coordinate 36,731 of JAEZUM010000080.1, read as the reverse complement.
GTGCCGCTTGGGAGTCTTGCCCGATGGGTTACAATACCGGAGGCTTCGGCTTGAGGGTCAAAACCGAAGATATCGCTAAATTCGGCCAACTATACCTGAACCGGGGCATGCTGGAAGGGAAAAAGATACTGAATGAGGAGTGGATTCGGGAAGCAACGAACGGTATCAGTGATAATTCGGCGAATGGACCGGGAGACTGGGGACAGGGTTATGGTTATCAATTCTGGCGTTGCAGACATAACGCTTATCGTGGAGACGGAGCCTTCGGTCAGTACTGTATTATCCTACCCGAGAAGGATGTGGTGATAGCAATCACAGGAGGTATGAAGGATCTGCAGAAGCCCCTGGAGATCGTATGGGACAAGCTTTTGCCGGGCTTTATGGAGGATGCATTACCTGAATCCAAGACGTATGAGAAGTTAAAAGAAAAGCTGTCTTCCTTACAGCTATTAATGCCTCAAGGGCAAATGCAGTCCACAATAGCAAAGGACATCAATAAAAAGTGTTACCGTCTGGATGTAAATCCATTTCGATTACAGGAGATATCCTTCTCCTTCGAGCAGGAGAAGATTAATGTCTCGCTTACTGAGGATCATCGTCTTGACCTTGAAGTAGGAATCGGTCATTGGCTCCAAGGAACTATGATCTTTGAGGGGAAATCGGAACCGGTAGCCTGGATTGGAGCCTGGGAGGATAATACGACCCTAATCATAAAAGGAAGGTTACTTCATATGCCCTTTGCAATAAATTTCCGCGTTCAGTTTGGGGAAGAGGAGCTGCATCTGGAGCAAAAGCTCAATGTGGGCTTTGAGCAGCCACAAGCGGTTTGTATTAAGGGGCACCTTATCTCATAACTGCTATCAGCTACCGGTACTTTGGTAATGCCGTACTCCAAAACGCCATATTAAGATTGAAAACTGAAGAAACAGGATACCCGCGGGTAAGGAAACAAACGCCATATAATATGGTTCTCCCCAACCACAGATGACGGCAGCCGGATAATAACTGATGAGTAGCATCGGGACAAAGAAGGTAAACAGATAACGCAATGGCTTCGGCATGTATTCGATCGGACAGCGGGTAATTTGGTAACTGGCATTGGTAAAAATGTAGATCCAATCCAAGGCTTTGATGGTAAAGAAGGCAATACCGGAGGTAAAGATAAAGACACCTGTATAGATCAAAAAGCCACCGAATAAGGCCATCAACAGTATAACCAGATCCATGATACCAAGGGTAAGCTTCATTGTACTAAAACACCAGAAGATAGCACAAAGACCACTTAATACTCTGGCTATCCGGTGAATGTGAAAATAGCTTCCGGCTACCTGAACTACCAAGGATCTTGGTCTAAGGAGTACCCGGTCAAAATCACCGGAACGGATCATTCTCCAGGGAAAATAATCAAAACCCCTGAAGAAGGTCTCTGCTAAACCAAAGCTTGTTACTGCCATTGCATAAATGAGAAGGATTTTATCAACTGACCAGTCGCCGATATTGCCAAAACGTGAGAACATGAATATCAGGCTGATCGGATCTGTAATCACAACAACGAAGACCTGCAAGATCATAATTGGCCAGCCCTTGTATTGAAGACCGGATAAAAAATTCATACTAATATATTTCCAATAAAGTTTAAATTCAGATACCATATAAGTCCTTTCTATAACCGGTTGATTACCCTCCTTGGATAATCAACCGGTTAATTTTGTGTAACATTAGGTATTTACCGATCGCGATGAAAGTAAATGTCCAGAATAACTGTAATCCTGCTGCCAAAAAGATCCTGCCCGGTGCCAGGGTTCCTATGTAGAAGCGAAGTGGAATATCCAGATAGCCTGCAAAGGGTTGGAGCATCAGAAAGGTTTGAAGATAATCCGGCCACAGTTGTAAGGGGAGATAACTGCCGGAAAGTACACTTCCGATCAACATCAATAGATAAGTCGGTCCATCACCCCAGGGAACACTCAGCCGTATGACACATATCAAGGTACCATACGCACAGCAGAGCAGGAATGCGCTTAGGACCGAGATCAGAGAACTTGCGAGTGCTGTCAGTGAGTCTGGAGGAAGTAATCGGTAGGGGGATGGCATGAGCAGGCTTACCAGTAATAGGATGGAGCCTCTCCAAAATAGCGGAACCAGTCTTCCGGCCGCCACTTTGGCAAACCAATGTGGGTAGAGCTCTAAGGGCCGACATAGTTCAAGAGCTACATCACCGCTTTGTATCTTGCTTAAAATTTCAGAGTCAATATTAAGAGGCTGAATCAGGAACATGATCTGAGCAAGCCAGATATAGGTTATTAATTTTGGTAGGGTTAGGCCGACTGCTAAACCTGCTTCGGGATTCGTGGAAAAATGGTAGAATACGGAACAAACAACAATTTCAATGTAAACCCAGAAGATGCTGATGGATGCTCCCGCAAATGCCGCAATTCGATATTGGAAGCCTTCTGCCGTCTTCATACGAAAGATGGATAAATAAGCTTTCGCGGTTTCGTTCCTATGAGGATATTGGTTTGCTGGGATAAGAATCACCTCTTTCTGTCAAAGTATTTTTGTAAGTTGCTTAACTATTCTATTCGTAGCTGGATGATTTGTAAAATCAGAAAAGACAGTTCCTATCGATTGCTAAATTACGATGAAATGTAAGCTCACTTTATCTTACTTATACTATTTATTTCTTGACATTTTGGCATTTGCAGGCTATGATATATATACAATTTGGAGCTAAAGATACAAGGGTTTTCTACTCTGTTGTCAAAAAGCTTTTGTTATTGCGCGGTGGCTAAAATCCAGCGCTTTTTTTATGCTTATTTCCATGCAAAATATTAAGAATTTATAAAGATATCAATTCGGTGTCATATCATGTGGAACATTTGACGATATAACTATTGATATCCTTTTAATTTGGATGCATATGTTATACAATAGGAATGAAGAGTACAGGGAGGTACAAAAAATCAGATAAAAGAAAGGTTAAGGAAGAAATATGCGTACAGACAAGAACAAAGCGACAGATATTCGCAGGATTTTGGGGTTAACTTCAGCTCTTATTATGATGCTGTTAATGATTTCTTTGATACCGAATCCTGCTACAGCTGCGACAAGTATCACGGTTAAGGAAATCAATTATCAGAACAGTACGATTACCCTGCAGTTAGCGGATACAGACACTGCAGCATACTTCTCTGACTCCGCGAAGAAAAACTGGGAGGAAATACCGGGAACCATCAGTGGTAATAAGACGATTACGATGGATATTTCCTGGGTGTCGGCTACAAAAAATTACGTTATGTACTTTAAAGGGAATAATGCCTCGTCAGTAATATCCGTTACGATCCCGAAGCAGGCATCCAATTTCAGTGCGACCTTTAATAAGATAAAGGGAACCTTATCCTTCAAAAATTCCGGAAACAGGACGATAGAGTGGAGAAAGAAGGGTAGTACCACCTGGACTGTTGTGGATAACAATACTATTACGAATGAGATTAGTATGTTATATGCGAATGGGGCTGTGGTCTATTTCAGACTGGCTCCGATGAACGGTACCGGCATCACCAATGTAGGATTTCGTCCGAGTAAAGAGGTCTCCATAACCATTCCGAAGAAGCCACAGGCACCTGTAATCACCGTCAATGGCTCGAAATTCAGTATCGCGGTGAAAAAGGGAATGGCTTATCGCACTTTAAATAATGATGGTACAGCAACCGAATGGACCAACATAACCAGTGCTTCGGAGCTATTAATTAAGAATATCGCACCGAGTGTGTTATATAATGTGACAACCGTTTCACCATCTGCAATTACCCTTCAATTCAGAACCAATGCAACCAGCTCTGCTTTACAGTCGAAGACAGCAACGGTTACCGTTCCGGTCCAGGAAGGGCCACCAGGTACAGATACGTTTGGAATTTCATTAAACTATACAAGCTCCAGTACCGTATCACTTCAGGTGAAGGCAGCCAGCAGCACGGTACCCTTTGAATATACCATTGTGAATGAAGGCAGTGAATTGAATTACCAGACAGCAAACTGGACGGCAATTACTTCGAGTACAGCCATAGCAATGGAGAATACAGTTGCCAAAGCGGGCAGTCATATTTTGGTTCGCAAGAAGTCAATGGGAACCTTAGCAGGCTCAGACTTTACACTGGCCAGTGCAGAGGTTGATATCACCGGGGTGGCAGGATTATCTTATCCGGGAGCTCCTTTGCCGACCACGCTGACGACCTTGGTTACAACAGCCGGAGTATGTAAGACCAGCAAGACCTCCAGTTATCTGACCTTTAGCTTATATAGTGCTACATCAACAACGGTATCGTCTATCAGCTTTTTGGATACTTATGGGATCAACCGAGGAACAGTCAGCATAAAGAGTACCGTTGCTAAGAACCCGAATAGCCTGAGTAGTACGGATAAATACATAATAACCACGAAGATAACCTCTACCGAGAGCATTGACAGTATCACGGAGGAATTATTATTTGCCAAGATTACCCTAGCGAATTCTGATGTCATTACAAGTACAGCCAATGCCGGAATATTATTATACCTATACCCGAATACACGAGTAAATAATCCTACTGAAAAGGATTATATGGCCAGCTTTAAACGTGTATACCTATCCAATTCTACGGAGGACGCTTCAAGCTTCAAATTCAGGCTGGACTTAGGTACGAAGTATGTCATTGATACGACTGCGGTTGGTAAATATACCTCAGTCCCGACCGCAATCAGCTCTTTAAAATTTGATGATTATGTGTTAACTCCCGGAACGGATTATACGGTGGAATATAGTTCCTATGTGAATGATCATGATGAGACGATTGCAACAGCAACGGTAACGGTTAAGGTGGCCGGCTTTGAAGGCTCCTCCTTAATTGATTGTATGGATAAAGCCACACCGCTAGAAATCACGTTGAATAATAACGAGGTGCTGGATGAGGATATTATGATTACCTTGACCAATACGGCAATACTAAAGGATACACCCCTGGCCTGGTCGATTACCGAGGGAAGTCTTCAGGAGACAAAAACCTCTAAGGTTACCAATTCTGATAACACAACGACAACGGTAACAGAAGAAGTGATCACCTATACCTTAGAGTTAAGTATCTTCAGCAGCAGTTACAGTGTCAGTGTATCCGATGTGACCTGGGGCGGAAGCTCAATCTTTGGCTCCGCAAAGATATCTGGAGGGAAAGCAATCATTTATCTATCCAATGCAAAGATAAATAAATTATCAACTGCATCAACTACGACCAATAATGTGGTTATAACCTTGAGTAACGGTTTTACAATCCGGACGGGCTGTAAGCTCACCATATTGAATGCGATTAACTAACATACCATAGGAGGGCTTATAATGAAGAAATTAAGTATAAAACAAATCATCTTTCTGTTCAGCCTTATGCTGTGTATGATTCCCGCAAATAAGGTATTTGCGTCGGGTGCGTCAGCAGTATCCTTTGGCGCCGTGAATTACGAGTTGTTGACTCTGCAGGTATATAACAACAATAACAATGTGGTTTATTATTCTACGGATAATAGCAGCTGGTCGGAGATTGAAGGTGGGTACAACAGTTCGACCAAATCCTATACCTTTGATATCTCCTGGGTATCGGATAGCACAGATGTGACTCTTTATTTCAAAGGCGATATCGTGAAGAGTATAAAATCCATAACACTACCGATGCAAAATTCCTCGATCTATGTTGAATACGACAGGGTGGAAGGGGAATTTACGTTCAGCGAAGTGGAGGAAGCCGATTACTTCGAGTGGAGAAAGGCATCGGATTACTACTGGAATAAGGTCAGCTTTACCGAAAGCTCTTCCAGTTATCAGAGCTTTTTAGCAACGATGGAGAATCTGCGGACAAAAGGAGCAAAGATAATCATACGTACACCACAGGTGGTCGGTTCCGGTGCAGGAGATGTCGGAATGAGACCAAGTGCAGAAATAACAATAACGATTCCTGCAAGAGCAGCAGCCCCGTCCGTCAAGGTTCGTACCTCTAAACTTACCTTAACCACGACAACTGCTTTGGAGTATTATGACGCAGACAATGGTATGTGGATGGAATGTGAAGCGGATATGGCGATTGAGGATATTGCTCCGAAGGCGTTGTTTGAAAACGGAGGAAAGAGTGTAACAATAATGTTTCGTAAGTCTGCAACAACCTCGGCTCCTTATTCCAAGACACAGACATTGGTGATTCCGGGACAGAGCAGTGCACCTACCATCGGAGGAAGCAGCAGTAATGTTACTTATTACTTTGTGAATTCTAAGCTGGTAATGCAATTTAACCAAGCATCAGCAACGAATGTATATGAATATGTCGTGGTGAGGGAGGATAGTGAGCTAAACCTTGCCAGTGCCAGCTGGAGATCAGTATCCAGTTCCACCTTAATGACCTTTTCAAAAGCATTAATTCCGCCCAATAGTACAATATATATTCGAAGGAAAGGTACTGACGAAAATTCAGCGAAGAATGTGAATGTAATCCTTCCTTCCGCGATAAGCAGTTTCTTAGTTACTTATTAAGACTTTACACTAATTATAGCATACACAAAAAGGCCGGTTTATCTGTTGCAGGATATAGCCGGCCTTTATTTATTGATAATTCTTTCTAAGAGAGCTTGGTGTATTATGGCAAAGTTTATTCTTTTTTTATAGTTAGCTCTTAAAATCCTCACATTTAAGACACAGAAAGTTCATGCTTATCCATTAGTATTAGTTGGTAGATATATCATTTTTATGCAAGTATGGTAAAGGAGAAGGAATATGCGAAAAGTAATAGCTTTTATTTTAGCCGCAGCGATGCTGTTGCCGACTGGGATAGTGGGGATAAAACCGGCACAAGCTTATGCTGCTGCAGATGCACAGAAAGTTGTCAGTGCGCTGAATATTATGAAGACCGATCAGGGAGAGATCAGTGCGAATGCGACTAAAATAACCCGGGCACAGTATGCACAGCTTCTTGTTAATATGTCCTCATTAAAGGATAAGGTTGCTGTATCCAGCAATATATCGTTATTCAGTGATGTATCAAAAAAGCATTGGGCTGCGGGATACATAAAGACAGCGGTAACAAACGGCTGGATGTACGGCTATCTTGACGGAAGCTTTAAACCCAATCAGGGGGTAACATTAATGGAAGCAATCACAGGAGTACTTAAGCTTCTTGGATATACGGACAGTGACTTTGCAGGAAATGTTACAGCAAATAAACTGGCTATGTATCAATCAAAGAAGCTCAATAAGAATGTTACCATCACAAAAAAGACAACACAGATTAATTACAGTCATTGCGTGAATCTATTCTATAATACGCTTAATGCAACTACCAAGGAGGGAAGGGTATATGCCGAGACCTTAGGCTATTCCTTGGATGAGAGTGGATCTCTGGATTATCTTTCCGTAGTAAATACCGGAACAGAAGGTCCTTTTATCGCAAGTGATAGCTGGACTAGTAAGCTTCCGTTTACCCTCGCTCAAGGAACCTTCTATAAAAATGATGTGAAAGGTACTTACTCGGATATTGATCGATATGATGTATTCTATTATTCAGAGAGTGCGAAGATTGTATGGGCTTATGATGCCAAGGTTACCGGAGTTCTGTCCGTAATTAGCCCTGACTTAATCAACCCTTCTTCTGTCACGGTAGCCGGAGCCAGCTATTCCTTTGAGACGAGTAATGCCGCACAGGAATTTTCCTCAGTCGGATCCGTATCGAAGGGTGAAATCGTAACCCTGCTTCTGGGTAAGAATGGTGCGATTGCAGGGGTATTATCAGAGAATGAATATAATACAACGATTACCGGCATTGTGGTAGGAACCGGAGTTCATAGAGTGGAGGATGAAAGCGGTAATTATGTGAATATGAATTATGCTACCTTCATCGATGCTGCCGGACATCAATATAGCCAGGATTATAATAAGGACAGACTAAGTTTTGAAGCAGAAGACATTATTGTAGTAAAATATGAGGATGGAACCGTTACCGTAAGTAAATATGACAGCTCTAAGGCGAGCCTGAATAATGAAACCTTCAATAGTACAGGAACCTATATCGGAGGCAAAAAATTAGCCTCCAATGTGAAAATCCTTGATTATAGCAATGGTAAATATATTACTGTATATCCGATACGTCTGGCCAATATGACGATTTTAGACAGTATGGTGATGTATTATGATACAAATGTAGCCGGTGAGATCGAGAATCTTATTCTATATCAGGCAACGGGAGATACCGATACCTATGGAATTTTTACCGGAGTGTCTTTTGCTGACAGTTCAAACTACTACAATTATATCATCGACGGAACTTCAGGGAAGCTTAAGAAGTCTAATCTGACCAATCTGTCGATTAAGACCGGACCGACCGGTTTCCGTTATAAGAATGGTGAAATTACGGAAAGCTATGCTCTGAGCGGAGTCCCCGTAGATGTGCTTGGAACCTCCACGATTACTTCGGGGAATATAAAATATACGATGTCGGAAAAGGTAAGTGTATATTACCTCAAGGATGACGATTATTCAGTAACAACTCTGGATAAGGTGAAGGACCTCACAAAGTATAAACTAACCGCATATTGTGACAAGGCAATCACAATCGGTGGAAGGATCCGTGTAATTGTTGCTGAAAGTAAGTCTAATTAGAGCGAGGAAAAAATAATGAAGCATATACGTGGTAAAATAAGCTGGAAAAAAGTGATTATTTGGGTAGTGATACTTGCAGTCCTTCTTATCGGTGCCAATATCGGTATTCAGGCGGTAAAGGCACAGTTTATGAATAGAAATCAAGCCCAGGAAGAAATAACAACGGCAAGTGTTGAAATAAGAGACATTCAAAATGTATTGTCTTCCTCCGGAACGATTGAGCCCTTAAATACCTATGAGGTTACAACCTTAGTCGAGGGCGAGATCATTGCTGCCAATTTCGAAGAGGGAGATATCGTGGAAGAAGGACAGGTATTATATCAGGTTGCAACGGATAATCTTGATTCGGATATCGATACGGCCCAGACCTCGGTAAACAGGGCTGAAAAAAACCTGACAAAGGCACAGGATAACTATAAGGATGCCCTTGCGGACTATGAGGAAGCAAAAGCGGATTATTCCGATGCGGTAAAGAAGTACGGAGATCCCAACAGTACCTCCACTGCAACGGGAATTATCAAGACATTGTTTGTTGAAGAAGGAGATACCGTACAGGCAGGAGCCCAGATTGCTCAGATCTATGACAATAGTTCGATGCTTTTGGTAATTCCGTTTGCTGCTTCAGAGGTCAGCCAATCTCAGGTAGGGAAGAAAGCGAAGATAACCCTGGAGGCGACGGAAGAGGAGTTAACCGGTACGGTTACGAAGGTAAGCAATATTGATGAAGTATTAAGTGGCAATCGTCTGGTCAATCAAGTTACAATTCAGGTGAAAAACCCGGGCGGACTTAGTGCTGCGACCTCAGCAACTGCAGTAATTGGGGACATATACAGCAGTGGTGAAGGAACCTTCAGTGTTCTGACCGATACCGTATTAAAGGCAGAGGTTTCCGGCGAAATAAAGAAGTTATTCATCGAAGAAGGTAGTAAAGTCAAGGAAGGTGAAGTTATCTATTCCCTAACCGATCAATCCATTGAAAACCAATTGGAGAACTATCAAAATAAGCTTGAGAGTACCCAGAACTCTCTGGATAATGCATCGGATAGTGTAGAAAGTGCTGAGGAAGCCATCGAAGATGCTCAGACAAAGCTTGACGATATCATTGATAACAGAACGGACTATAGCATTACAGCGCCGATATCAGGTAAAATCATTAGTAAGGAAGCCCTGGTAGGAGACACCATTAAATCAAACAGCATGAACAGTACCTTATGTATTATCTATGATTTATCAGCTGTAACCTTTGAGATGAGTGTGGATGAGCTAGATGTCAAGAAGGTGGAAGTAGGGCAGGAGGTTAATGTTGTAGCGGATGCGTATGAAGATGTGGAATATCATGGTGTGGTTACCAATATCAGTTTACAAAGTACAACCAGCCAGGGTGTTACCCAATATCCTGTTACTGTAAAGATTAGTGAGGTAGGTGATCTTTTACCCGGTATGAATGTAACAGGGGAGATCATCACGACGAAAGTGGAGCAGGTTATAGCAATTCCAAGTGATGCGTTGAGGCGTGGAAATGTCGTCTATGTAGAGGATACTTCAGTAACGGAGGCAGTCGGAGAGGTTCCTGCCGGCTTTAGATCGGTAAATGTTGAGACGGGTATAACCGATGGTGATTATATAGAAATCAAAAGCGGATTAAACGGTGATGAGAAGGTATATGTGCAAAGAGTCTCCGAAGCATTAACCTTTATGCCGGGAATGGCTTTTAGAACTGAGGGTGAAATGCCGAGCGGTGGTTTCCCGGGTGGAGAGAGACCAAGCGGTGGTAATAATATGGGAGGTAGTGGCAGCTTCTCAGGTAATAGACAATAGGAGGTACTGTGATGAATGATCAGCAGTTGTATGATAAAACGAAAGTACCTCTGATACAGTTAATAGATATCCATAAAATATATCAGATGGGCAGTACGGAGGTTCGTGCCAATGATGGCATCGATCTCAAGATTATGGAGGGAGAATTTGTCGCTATCGTCGGTAAGTCCGGTAGCGGAAAATCGACCATAATGAATATTATTGGTGCTCTGGATGTGCCTACCTCGGGACAATATATATTAAAAGGTCTGGATGTCAGCAAGATGAAAAGTGATGCTCTTGCAGAGGTTCGGAACAAAACCATAGGGTTCATCTTTCAACAGTATAATTTGTTACCGAAGCAGAATCTGCTGGAGAATGTGGAGCTCCCACTACTATATGGAGGATTTCATAAAAAAGATCGTAAGCAGCTTGCGATGGAAGCATTGAAGCGAGTCGGAATTGACGACAAGTGGAAGAATTTTCCGAATCAGTTATCCGGTGGACAGCAGCAAAGAGGTGCCGTTGCAAGAGCACTGGTAGGTAAGCCCTCCCTCATTCTCGCAGATGAACCGACTGGTGCCCTTGATTCCAAAACAAGCCGTGAGTTGTTGGATTTTCTGAAGCAGCTGAATGAAGAGGGGAACACGATTGTACTCATTACCCATGATCGGTCCGTTGCTGAAGAGGCGAAAAGAATCGTTACCCTTAAGGATGGCAAGATAACCTTTGACGGTTCTGTTGATGATTATAGGAAGCAGGTGTAAGGATGAAATTTAGTCAAGCATGTAAATTAGCATTGAAAAGTATCTTAGGCAGTAAAATGCGTTCCTTTCTTACCATGCTGGGTATGATTATCGGTGTTGCATCTGTAATAACACTGTTAGGACTGGTGACCGGTGTAACTAACTATCTCGTCGATACCTTTGCAGATATGGGTACCAATATGATCAATGTATCGATCACAGCTACGGATACCCGTAAGGTGGAGGTAGATGAGATGTATGCCTTTGCCAAAGAGAATGATGAGATTTTTCAAGGTGTCACACCGACGGTGAATGCCAGTTATACGGTGAAGAACGGCAGTACCTCTATGACCACCTCAGTGATTGGTGTGGGAGAAGATTATATGGATATCAATGCCTTGGAGCTATCCTCCGGACGTTCTATCCATTATGCAGATATAGCCAATCGTTATGAGGCCTGTGTCATCGGAACCTATGTAGCAGATGAACTATTTGATGGAAAGGTCAGTCTGGGAGATACTCTGAAAATCAGCGGAAAGGTATTTCGTATAGTAGGTATTCAGGAGGAACAGGCAGATTCAGAAGCCAATACCAAGGATGATCGTATCTATATTCCTTACTCCACTGCATCCAGATTGTCAAAAACCTCAGATATCTCCAGCTTTACCTTTGCAGTAATTGATACGGATTATACAGATGCTGCTGAAGAGCTATTGGATAATTACCTATACGGTAAAATGAAGAATGAAGAATTGTATAACATTCAAAGTATGACGGAACTATTGGACACGATTAATACCATGACGAATATGCTCTCCGCGGTGCTTGGAGGCATTGCCGGAATCTCTCTCCTCGTTGCCGGTATCGGTATTATGAATATCATGCTGGTATCAGTGGTGGAAAGAACGAAGGAGATCGGTATCCGCAAATCACTCGGCGCTAAGAAAAGAGATATTATGTCCCAATTCGTAATCGAAGCGATTGCCATCAGTACTACCGGTGGCATTATCGGAATTATCATAGGAAGCATAGCTACTACAACCTTAGGCAAAGCCTTTGGAATTGAGGCTGCTCCTACGATGGGAGCAATATTGCTGGCCTTTGGCGTATCTGCCGGAATCGGAGTTGGATTTGGATATATGCCAGCCAACAAAGCAGCGAAGCTGAACCCGATTGATGCTCTTAGAAGTGAATAGAAAGAAGAAAGCAAGAAAGGGGTGTCGCACTTAATGTGCGGCGCCCTTTTTACGTTAGTGATGTTTAACACATATTAAATTTATATGAATAGCGTGTGACGATCAATCCAAGAGAGACACGTTCTCACTCGGTTGCATTGTCCTTAAGTTAAGACCCTAACTTAATGACATTTCACATAGCGGTACATAAGGTTGTGACAGATAAAAATATTTAGATACAATTGTTGCTTTATGTATGAATGAGTAATACAATTGTACGTTTTAAATAATAATTAATGTTAAATTGACGTAGAAGACAGATAAAAGCAGAAAATATGCTACAAATCGACAAATAAATGCATAAAAAATTTGATATAATAGGAGTACACTTACTATAATTTCCATTTATTTCAAGCCTAATATGGTGAAGGAAAGGAAGGAGATATATGCGGTTACGAAAGGCGAGAGCGAATAAGATGCCGATGGATATAATGAAAACCAGGGAATTACTGGGTCCTAGTGAATGGGAACGTCAAATGATCAGTTTATCAGCTGCTCATAAGAATATTCATTGGATGAGATATAATTTTGTAGTCGGGAATTATAATCAACATGCTTATAATAAATTGAATTCAATCCGTTGTACCATATCGGAAATAAATACGGATATTATATCATTAATTCCGGCTGCTCGTTGGCTTTTTGATAATTTCCAGATGATGTATCGGGAAATCAAAAAAGCAAAAACCACCGGAACCAGCTATGAAAGATTACCAATCCTGCGTTCCGGTGAATATCGAAACTTTCCCAGAATTTATATAGTAGCCAGAAAGATGGTGGAATTGTCCGGTGGCTACCTGAACGAAGAGAATATTATTCTGATGCTTAAGGCATATCAAAGGGAGCTTCCTTTGATTGACAAGGAATTATGGGCCTTACCGGAAATGCTTGGCTTAAGCCTTCTGGAACAGATTATCGAGGTATCAGAGGAGATTATTAACATTATTAAGATTAAGAACAGGGCGGATCAGTTCGTTCGAAGCCGTGTTTCTGTATTGGAAGGCAAAATAGATATTTCACCCTTATTGAACCGGGTTTACGGAGATTGCAGGGATAATGCTTCCTATCACAGCCATGTTATCTATCTACTGAAGAATATGTCCGTCGGTGAAGAAGCGATTCAACGCTATATCAACTTTCACTGTAAATTGGAGGGGAAGCATCCGAATCCTTCCGAATTGTTCTCACAGGAGGGGAAATTAGAATCCTTATTGGAATCAAATATTCGAACCCTGATTGTGAGCCTCAGGGAGATCAATCAAATCGACGAAGAGAAGCTATTTGAAGAACTATCCTTACTGGAGCACATACTTTCAAAGGATCCGGCAAAGGTCTATCCCATTATGGACTCGGAGAGCAGAGGATTGTATCGTGGGATCATAGAAAAGCTGGCCTACCGATATAATAAGCCGGAAGGACAGGTGGGACAGACTTGTCTGAACCTTGCCTTAGAGCAACCGGTAGCGATCCACAATGCTGACCACGTAGGTACCTATCTGGTAGGTAAGGGGTATACGTTACTTAAGAGTACACTTCTTCACAAAGCAGAGCCTAAAATAGATGAGCCGAAGAGGAATGTAAAAGGTAGGATCTATTTCATCACCGGTATCGTGATATTATTCGCAGCATATCTGCTGCTGTTTTTCCTTGTTCATCGATTGAGGAGCAGGAATAATGTACTTTTTGCTGTTTTTTTCCTAATCATTCTGGCACCGGTTTTATTCTCTATCGCACAGGATTTGGCTAATTTATTGATTACCCGGTTTGTACCGGTTCAAAAAATGCCGGCTCTTGATTATCTGAAGGAGATTCCGGATCACGCCAGAACCTTTGTGATTATGCCTGTCATTCTGTCTTCAAAGGAACAAGGGATCGAGTATGTCGAACGATTACATAAGTATTATCTGGCAAATCGTCAGAATAACCTCTACTTCGCCTTGCTGGTTGATTACAGCGATGCCAAGGAACGTACCCTTCCTGAGGATGAAGTCATTCGAGAGGCACTAACAGACCATGTGATGGCACTGAACGAGAAGTATCCCCAGGAGCACATGCGTTTTTCACTCTTTATCCGTTATCGCACCTGGAATCCCTCCGAAGACTGTTATATGGGATGGGAGAGAAAACGCGGAAAGCTGGAAGAGTTCAATGCTCTGCTTTATGGTGTTTCGAAGGAGGATACCAGTTTTGCAACGATGCTTTGTGACATCGAGCTGCTTGGAACCTATAAGTATGTTATCACTCTGGATGCGGATTCCAATCTGATTCGGGATAATGCCGCTAAATTAGTAGGTTTGATTGATCATCCCCTGAACCGGGCAATCATCGATCCCGGCAAAAAGAAGGTGATGGAGGGTTATGCAATTATACAGCCATCGGTTAAAAATCACATTATTGATAAGAAGAGTGGTATTTTCCCGCGATTGTATAGTGGACAGACCGGTATTTCCGGTTATTCTACCGTAGTTTCGGATATATATCAGGATGTATTTCAAGAAGGAAGCTATATCGGCAAAGGAATCTATAATGTTGAGGCTCTTCATCTGCTTCTTTATAAGACAATACCCGAAAACAGTGTATTAAGTCATGATTTACTGGAAAGCTGCTATGCCAGAACCGGCTTTACCTCCTCAGCAAGTATTATGGACAGCTTCCCTACCAGTGTGATTTCTTTTGCGAAGCGGGAACATCGATGGATCCGGGGGGATTGGCAATTGCTGCCATGGTTGTTCAAAAAGAAAAATCTCAGTGGATTGTCCAGGTGGAAAATAATCGATAATCTCCGACGCAGTCTTATTCCCTTTAGCAAGGTATTGTTTATATTAATGAATTTATGCTTTCTGCCAAAGTATTACTATCTATGGATACCAATTATTCTTTTTACCGATATTATGAATTTGTTGATGTTTCTCGGAGGAATTCTGGTACATAAACTCAGAAGACCCAAGCTTGCGATCATCCATAAAAAGGTCAGGAAGGAAACCATGGATATCCTTTTCAGGATGGTACTGGAAATGGTATTGATGCCTTATAAAGCATATTATTCCCTGGATGCGATCCTTCGTACCATCTATCGTCTTTTTGTAAGCAAAAAGAGCTTATTGCGATGGAAGACCTCGGAATCTGTGGAACGCTCCATGCAAAACTCCGGAAAGGGATATCTTCTGCAGATGTGGCCCGGGATGCTACCTTCAGGGGCATTGGTCGCTTTACTTATCATGCTGGAATTTTCTCCAACGGGGATTATAATTACGTCCGTTTTGGCTCTGATGTGGATGGCAGCTCCTCTGATTGCATATAAAATCAGTCAACCGAAGGATATGGCCAAAGAGCAGGAGGAATTGGATCCGGAAGGGCTTCTTATTGATACAGCTAGAAGAATGTGGCATTTCTTTCGAGATTTCGCAACACAGGAGAATAATTGGTTGTGCCCGGATAATTATCAGGAGGCAAATAAGGAAAAGGTTACCGATAAGACCTCACCCACCAATATCGGATTACAATTGCTGTCCATTCTGTCCGCCAGAGATTTTGGATTTGAGACCCTGAGTACAATGCTGGATCTAACAGAGAATGTACTTTATACCATAGCAGTGATGCCGAAATGGAAGGGACATCTCTATAATTGGTATAATATCAAGTCCTTAGAGGTGCTACATCCTAAGTATATCTCTACAGTAGACAGCGGTAACTTCTTTGGAGATCTGATTGCCTTGAAGAATGGCTTGATGGAACAAAAGACGGCTTGCATTATTGATGAAGCCCTCCTAAAAGAGCTTGATCAGCTAATAACCTTAAGCCAGTGTGATATAAAACTTGAAAATGATTTTACAACCTACTCCGAGTTGCGAACAAAGCTCAAGGTGCTGGAAGAAGCGTTGTCCCTTCGAGATAAAAAGCCATGGGAGGAACTGGTATATATCAATGATATTCTATATCTCATCCAATCACTGGAGCGTGAGATTATTGATTATGATTTAGGAGATATTGCGTTAACCGAGAGGCCTTGTCTCATCTCGCAATTGCATAAGGGTAACCAAACGGCAGAAAGAGTCCTGGAGCGAATCGACGGACTATGTGATACAATTGATAATCTCTTGGAGGGTGTAGATTTTAATTTTTTGTATAACAAGAAACGGATGCTGTTTCATATCGGGTATCATGTTTCTTCCATGACTATTGATGCCGGTTGTTATGACCTCATGGCCTCAGAATCTGCCTTGACCAGCTTTCTTGCAATTGCCAGAGGTGAGGTTCCGGCAAAGCATTGGTACAAGCTGGGACGTCCTCTTACCATGATAAGGGGTATTCCGTCCTTTGTATCCTGGAGCGGTACCATGTTTGAGTATTTAATGCCGGCTCTGGTAATGAAAGCCTATGAAGGTTCCGTGTTTCATGATACGTTAAGAGCCGCTGTTATGGAACAGATGCGTTATGGTAAGCGCAATAATATCCCATGGGGAATCAGTGAATCGCAGTATTTTCGTTTTGATCTGGATTCCAATTATCAATACCGGGCTTTTGGAGTTCCACAGCTGAGATTACAGCCCTCGATGAGTCATTCTATGGTAGTGGCTCCTTATGCAACGATGCTGGCTCTGGATTATGCTGGAGAAGAAGCTCTGTTCAATCTGAAGAACATGAAGGCTATGATGGCCTATGGGAGATATGGCTTTTATGAAGCGATTGATTTTAATGGACCTGATCCGGTTAATATGAGACCATATTGTATCGTAAAATCTTTTATGGCCCATCATCAGGGAATGAGCCTCATTGCCATTAATAATTACCTAAATCATGGAATTATGCGTACCAGATTTCACTCGGAGCCAATGGTCAAGGCTACAGAAATACTTCTGGAGGAGAAGCGGCAGACAAATTTTATCTCTATCTCAAAGAAGGGTTATACGGTTACCATAACAAAAATTGATATACCGGAGGAGGATGTGGCCAGCCAACGCTATGTCAATGTCGTAGCACCGACTGTTCCGGTGGCAAATTATCTCTCAAACAATACCTATTCCCTGATGATCACCTCGGATGGAGATGGCTTCAGTAATTATAACGGTATGATGCTTTACCGCTGGCGTAGTGATGTATATGCTGATACCGGTAGCTATATCTATATCAAGGATGTTATGGAAAATAAGCTATGGAGCTGTACCTATCATCCGACCTATACTGAGCCGGAGGAATACCTGGCAATCTTTTCTTCTCATCAGGCTGAGTTCAAGCGAAAGGACGGAGATATTAAGACCCATACCTTGGTTACCATATCCCCGAATAAGAATTATGAGATTCGAAAGTTAATTTTTACAAATCATGGGAAGGAAGAGAAGAAGCTGGAGATTACCAGTTATGTTGAGGTAGTTGGCGATTCGTTCTTAGCAGAACTGAGTCATCCTGCCTTTAATAAACTATTTATCGAAAGTGAAATTCTGGAGTCCCATTCGATCTTTTTGTCCAGAAGACGAGGTAGTCATTCCGTAAAAAATCCATATCTGATGCATATGGTTAAGACCGGTTCGGGAGCTGATAAGAAGGTAGAATATGAGAACGATCGGTTACGTTTCATCGGACGAAATAACACCTTACGATACCCGGATGCGATCGATAGTATGACCTTATCAAATAGTTCCGGCTTCTCCAGTGATCCGATTATGAGCATTCGCGTCCAGATTACCGTAAAACCAGATGAGAGAACAAGCTTATCCTTTATTACCGGAGTCTGCAACAGCAAAGAAGAGGCAGTTAAAATCAGCGAGGAATTAAGCGTCGATTACCGAATTGAAAATGTATTTGAGAATTTCAGACAGCAGAGCGAAATGGAGTTAAAATATCTGGGAATTACAAGACAACAAGTCAATGCATTTCAGGAACTCATCAGCCCGATCTACTATCCGAGTGTTTATTACCGGGGACCGGAGGAGAACATTAGACGAAATTGGAAAAATCAGAGCTTTTTATGGAGATTTGGTGTTTCCGGGGATAATCCCATTCTACTGCTTCGTGTTGAATCAGTAGAAGAGATTGGAATTATTAAAGATGTTCTAAAGGCCTATGAGTATTTTCGAATTAATCAGGTGAAGGTGGATTTGATCATACTAAGTGAAGCAAAGCATGGATATATGCAGGAGCTGACCGATATGCTGAACGATCTGATCAGTTCGCTTAAGATTTATGATGAAGACAGGGACAGACCCAGCTTATTTATATTGCATTCCTATCAGATGATACCGGCAGAGATCGACCTGTTGTTTACGGTGGCTAGAGTAGTCTTTTCGGAAAAGACCGGAATTTATTTCCGAAACATAAGGGAAGAAATCATGAATTCCATTTTGAAATAAAGGCGGTGATGAAGGATGGAAGCTTCAACAGGAAACAAAGGTTTACAGGAGTTATCGGATAATTATGAATACTTTAATGGGTATGGTGGTTTTATAGAGGATGGAAAGGAGTATGAAATAGTTCTGGATGGTGGGAATTACCCACCGGCCCCCTGGATCAATGTAATCGCAAATAAAGAATTTGGGTTTCATGTCTCGGAATCCGGTGCCGGGGTTACGTGGGCTTCCAACAGCAGAGAGAATAAGATAACCCCATGGTCAAACGACCCTGTGACAGATCGGGCGAGTGAAGCGATTTATATCAAGGATGAGATTACAAATGTGGTTACCACCCCTACCTCTCTTGGTAAGAAAAATTGCGGTTCCTATCGGGTGAGACATGGTTTTGGATATTCGGTATTTCTCCATGAGGAGGATCAGCTTTCTCAAAAGCTGACTGTCTTTACTCCTCTGGAGGAGCCTCTGAAGCTCTGGGTATTGGAGCTGACGAACAATAGGGAAGCAGAGCGGTATCTGACCATTACCTATTATATTGAATGGGTACTGGGAGTGAATCGGGAGCAGACGAATCCGTATATCTTGACAGACTATGATAATGAATATGAATATCTTCATGCGAAAAGTATCTATAATTATGATTATCGCAAGAATCGGGCTTATATTTTCTCGAGTGAGATGATTATTGGGTATACCGGAGACCGAAGGGAATTCCTTGGAAGCTCCGGCACGATTCAATATCCACAGGGGATAGCCAAAAAGTTATCCTGTAATACAGGGGTATGTTATGATACCTGCGGAGCAATTCAGGTATCCTTGGCCTTACATCCAAAGGAAGCGAAAACAATCGTTTTTGGATTGGGTTACGGTCACACGGACCAGCTGGAGTCAATCCATTCTCTGAGGGAAAAATACAAGAATAAAGCGCAGGTTTGGGAGGAATTATACCGGGTTAAAGCATACTGGAACGATGTGACCGGGAGACTCCGAGTGGAGACAAAGGATCGCGCGTTCGATATACTGCTGAACGGCTGGCTGTTATATCAAACCTTATCCTGTAGAGTAAATGCCAGGGCTGCATTTTACCAATGTGGAGGAGCTTATGGCTATCGTGATCAGCTGCAGGATGTTTTAGCATTGGTTTACACAAAGCCGGAACTGTTACGCAAGCAGATAATGATTGCCTGCAGCCGGCAGTTTGAAGAAGGCGATGTTCAGCATTGGTGGCATCCGCCTACGGGAGTCGGTGTTCGTACCAGAATCTCAGACGATCTGCTATGGTTGCCTTATGCGGTAGCAGCGTATATTCGGTTTAGCGGTGATTATTCCATACTTGATGAAAAGGTATCCTATATCAAGGGTCCGCTCTTAAATGATAATCAGCATGAAACAATGTTCACCCCTGAGTTGTCTGAGCTCAGTGATACGGTGTATGAACATTGTAAAAAGGCAATCGAACATACCGGTTATGGTCAGCATGGATTGCCGTTGATGGGCGGTGGAGATTGGAATGACGGTATGAACGCAGTCGGCAAAGAAGGCAAAGGGGAAAGCGTATGGCTCGCATGGTTTATCTATCAGATGCTGGGTGACTTCATACCCTTATGCGATTATTATAAGGAGACAGAATATGCCTCCAAATTGCAGCAAAGAAGAGTTGAATTAATCGCCAGCATTGAAGAACATGCCTGGGATGGAGAATGGTATCTTAGGGCATTTTATGATGACGGAACCAAGCTTGGATCAAAAGAAAATGATGAATGCAGAATTGATTCCATCAGTCAATCCTGGAGTGTAATTTCACAAGGAGCAATGCTGGAGCGTTCAGAGAAGGCATTGCAATCGGCTTATCGATATCTGGTAAAAGAAAAGGATGGAATTTCCTTACTTCTGGCTCCTCCCTTTGATAAGACGGACAAGAATCCCGGTTATATCAAGAATTATTACCCCGGTGTAAGAGAGAACGGAGGTCAATATACGCATGCAGCCGTTTGGCTTGCGATCGCCAGTGCGATGTTTGGCAACCATAGCTTAGGCTATACGCTATTTACAATGTTAAATCCCATATTGTCTACCTCGAACAAGAAGGATGCGATCAAATATGAGAAGGAACCTTATGTAATGACAGCGGATATCGGGTTAAATGCTCCTTCGTCCGGGCGAGGGGGCTGGAGCTGGTATACTGGTTCTGCCGGATGGATGTATCAAGGGCTGATCAAATGGTTCTTGGGATTTTGGATCGAAAAGGACGAGCTGATACTGAAGCCAGGAACCCCGGTAAGTTTTGGTGAGTATATCATAAGATATCGTTATCAGTCAACGGAATATGAGATTCATATTAATCGAAAAGGAGCCTCTATTTCCGAGGGTGAGTATTATCTTGATGGGGTAAGAGTGATGGATAATCGCATAAAATTAACGGATGATTCCCGAATGCATATAATTATTGCGATCTTTTAAGGGTTCATCAGCGCTTCGTTTCGTTGTTTTCGTAATAAACATATCATTCTTTACTATTTTGTCGTAATATTGTATAATTTGAATCGTGTAATTATTGAGAAGAAATCAGAATTTGTGTAGCTACTATCGTATTTCATGAGAAATAATTACCATTAAATACCATCGGCAAATTTAGGCGACTGCACACATTTGCCAATTGAGAAATCTTGTATGATTCAATCTATTATAAGGGGGAAAATCAGTGTTTCAATCGTTAACAAAAAGAATGCTCGCGGTAATAATTATATTAATTGCTTTATGCTGTGCATCCTTGATTGGTGTATCGTATTATGTGATCCAGATGTCTGTAACAAATCAGATGAAGAGTGACGGATCTACATTGATTCAAAACATCAAGCGTGAAATCAAAGAAGAGCAGGTCAACAACCTGTCAACACTTCAGGAAATATTTAAAAAGATAAAAGAAGAGAGTAATGGGAATATTGTTTACGTTTCATTATCCGATGAGAATGCTCAGGTAATCGTATCGGACGAGATTCTGGCCGATCAGGGGGCAAATGGAGCGGATGCGGTTTCTTCGGCTACCTCAGAGGGGGATGTAACCGAAGTTTTGGAACAGCAGACTACAATGGGGCAGATCATTACAACTGCAACCGGTGAAAAGGTTTATAATGTATCAACCGAGTTTATATTATCCGAGCAGATATCAGGAGCCTTGAACCTCGGAATTTCCTTGAATAGCATGTATGAGCAGATCAGACAGTCATTGTTTACGACCATTATGTTATCCGTGGTGATTATGTTAATCGCTATCGTAGCCGGTGTGATAATGGCAAGGCGTATCATTCGTCCGATAATATTAATGTCCGGAAGCCTTAAGAACTTTGCCAAGGGTGATTTTACGGTGGGCTTTACAAGCAATCGTAAGGATGAAATCGGTGAGATGGGAAATGCGCTGAGTCAGATGCAGCAGACACTGCGTATGATGGTAGGAGAGATCAGTCAGAGTGCCGGTAAGGTAACAGAGAGTTCGAACGAACTCACCTCTATTTGCTCTGAGACCTCGGGGATGGCAGAAGGAATTGCCAGAGCCTCCGGGGAATTGGCGACGGCATCTACGGCTCTTGCGACCAATTCGGTTGATGGTTTTGAGCGCTTGAACAATCTTGCCAATGAAATAGCATTAATTTCTCAGAAAGCGGACCAAATGAGATCCAGTGTGATCGAAACAAAGAATGCAAATCAAACCGGATTGAATAATATCAGAGAGCTTCTGGATGCTGTATCGGCAAACGAAGAGGTTACTTTGAAAATTAAGGATATGGTGGACATGCTCGGTTATAAATCAGAAGCAATCACCGAAATCACCAATGTCATTAAAACAATATCGGAACAAACCAAGCTGTTGGCACTGAATGCGATGATAGAAAGTGCAAGAGCCGGAGAAACCGGTAAAGGGTTCGCGGTTGTTGCCGGTGAGATCAGAAAGCTTTCAGACCAGACCGCCAATTCCGTGGAGAATATCGAGAAGATTATTGATGAGGTAAGCGGTGCAATAAAGGAAGCGCAGGATTATGTGGCGCAAGGCTCCGAGGTGCTCGTTCGGACCACGACCGTATCCAAGGATACAAGAAAAGCCTTTAAGCAGATGGATAAATCCATAACGACCATCGTTCAGGAAATACAGGTTATGATCGATAGTATCGATCAAGTGAATCAGGATAAGAATGAGGTTGTTGGTGCAATTGAGAGTATCTCGGCAATCGCAGAGGAAACCACTTCCTCCACCCAGGAGATTGCGTCTTCTCTGGAGCACCAGCTCTCCACAATAGATACGGCGACCAAATCGGCAAGGCAGCTGCAGGACATTGCACAGGAGCTGGAGAAGCTGGTTGGACAATTTACAGTATAAGCTACGATACAATGTAAAAAAATTGATCAGAACGGTGAATCAACAACATGATATAAATCAATGTAATACGATATAAATATAAAGTCATTTACAAATTGTGTTTATAGACAGGAGGTTGAAGAATGACAGAATATAAATCTATCGATGAATATATCGCTACGTTCCCGCCCGAGGTTCAGACCATTCTCACAAACATTAGAGAGATCATCCATGAACTGGTACCGGAAGCAACGGAAAAGATTAGTTATCAGATGCCTACCTTTTATCTGAAGGGTAACTTAGTACATTTTGCAGCATTTAAAAAGCATATCGGATTCTATCCGACACCGAGCGGTATTGAAGCCTTTCAGGAAGAGCTTAGTCAATATAAGGGTGCAAAGGGCTCTGTCCAATTTCCTCTTAATCAGCCGATGCCCTACGATTTGATACGCAAAATCGTTCTTTATCGTCTGGAGGAAAGTAATCAAAGTAAGAAGAAATAACAATTCCAATACGAAATGAGGAATATCGTTGTATTACAGTAATGAGAATTTTTTGCAGATCAAAGAGGTACTGAGGCGATTTCAAGAAGGGTATACCAATCGTAATACGCAAATAGCCGAAGCCTTTGTCGATGAGTTATATATTACAGAGGATAGTACTTATCTGCTTGGAACGGGAACCGGAGAATTATTCCTGGGAAGAGACAAAATCGTTGAGCTAATTAGGGATGACTGGAGCTATTGGGGTGATGTCAACTTGAATGTTGATGACTTCAATCTTTCAATGAAAGAAGACCTCGCCTGGATTGCTGTGCAGGGTACCGTGAAATACAGCTTTGAGGATACTCCGGCTCGCTATGACAGTTATTTGAATTTTATAAGACAGAGACTTGAGGATCAGGAAGTGTCTGCCGAACAGAAGCTTACCTTTCTTAACTGGGCATTGATGTTGACCTATCATCAGCGGGAGGATAAGAGGCGGGAATATTATTGGCCTTTATGCCTTACCGGTGTCTTGAAAAGGATAGGGGATGAGTGGAGATTTGTGCAGCAGCATTTCTCAATCTCCGTAGCAGATTATCCGGATGAGCGCTTTGAAGCCTCTGCTGCTCATGTTGAAGCGTATCAGAATCAGAACGAAATTGTATCCGCAGCTTCCCTGAGCCGGATAACAGAAGAGGATCGTCTGTATCTGAAGACCATGGCCGATACGCTTTTTGGTCATGATAATTTAACCGATGAAGGATTTGAAGGGTTTTTTTCGGGGAAACAGGATTGCATCGTGATAGCGCCGGATCATACGAATTATACAAGTAAGGAAGAGATCAGAGCATATTTTGAGCAAGAAGCAGGGCGTCATCTGAGCCTGG
This sequence comes from Bacillota bacterium, assembly GCA_023421075.1. Classification (GTDB taxonomy): domain Bacteria; phylum Bacillota; class Clostridia; order Lachnospirales; family Lachnospiraceae; genus Mobilitalea. Next base: position 12,221 of record JAEZUM010000080.1, on the reverse strand, counting down.
ATATTGATTATGCAATTGTATCTAAGCATAAGGAGCTGGCCTGGATCACGGTAACCGGGACGACCAAACAGGAGTTGGAGAAGAGGGAGCAGCTTAATAGGACAATGGAGCTGTTAAAAGGTCTTACGGAGAGTGATGCATCGTCAAAGGATAAGATTTTTATGGTTCAGAGGCGGATTGCTTATCTGTTGAAGGAACTTAGCTCAGGCGGTCAATTTACGTATCCGGTGCGGCTTTCCATTGTTTTATCGAAGGACGAAGGGAAGACAGAGATACGAATGCTTCACCTATCCCATCCTTCCTACTGGGTTTTTGAAGGAAAGCATATATAGAATAATAAGTGGCAGTTGCATATTATTGATATTAATGAAGGAAAGAACAACAGGCATTCCTCACCTGTTATTCTTTCCTTCCAATCAGCAATATATATGTTGCAACTGCCACTATTTTATTACTTTAAGGCCACCCATATACGGCTGTAACGCTACGGGGATATTTACGGAACCATCTTCGTTTAAGTTGTTCTCCAGGAAAGCAATCAGCATTCTGGGAGGAGCAACCACGGTGTTGTTTAAGGTGTGAGCAAAATACTTACCGCCTTCGCCAACAACACGGATCTTAAGGCGACGAGCCTGCGCATCACCGAGATTAGAGCAGCTGCCTACCTCAAAGTATTTCTTCTGTCTGGGAGACCATGCTTCTACGTCGATGGATTTCACCTTCAGGTCAGCCAGGTCACCGGAGCAGCACTCTAAGGTTCTTACCGGAATATCCAGCGTTCTGAAGAGATCTACCGTATTCTGCCACAGCTTATCGAACCAAGCCATGCTATCCTCAGGCTTACATACCACGATCATTTCCTGCTTCTCAAACTGATGAATACGATATACACCTCTTTCCTCAAGACCGTGTGCGCCCTTTTCTTTTCGGAAGCAAGGAGAGTAGCTGGTCAGAGCGTGAGGAAGGGTATCCTCCTGTACGATGGTATCAATATATTTACCGATCATGGAATGCTCACTAGTGCCGATCAGATAGAGGTCTTCTCCTTCAATCTTATACATCATGGCATCCATTTCCGCGAAGCTCATAACACCGGTAACGACTTCACTACGGATCATGAACGGAGGAATACAATAGGTAAAGCCACGGTCAATCATAAAGTCTCTTGCATAGGAGATAACAGCGGAATGAAGTCTTGCGATATTACCCATCAGGTAATAGAAGCCGTTACCGGCTACCTTTCGTGCACTGTCAAGATCGATGCCGTTTAATTTTTCCATGATTTCCGTGTGATAAGGAATATCAAAGCCGGGAACCACAGGCTCACCATAACGCTTTACTTCTACATTTTCGCTGTCATCCTTGCCAATCGGAACGCTGGGATCGATGATGTTCGGAATGGTCATCATAATCTTTTTGATTTTCTCCTCGAGCTCTGCTTCCTTTGCTTCTAACTCGGCAAGTCTCTCAGAGTCAGCAGTAACACGTTTCTTCAGCTCCTCTGCTTCCGCCTTTTTTCCCTGACCCATAAGAGCACCAATTTCCTTGGAGATCTTATTTCTCTCGAATCTCAGGTTATCTGCTTCTGTCTTTGCATTACGGCTCTCTACGTCGAGAGCAATTACTTCATCCACCATGGGAAGCTTATTATCCTGAAATTTGTTGCGGATATTTTGTTTCACAACCTCGGGATTTTCTCTTACAAATTTTAAATCTAACATTGTTGCCTCCATTCTGCCGATCGAAGCGGCATGTTTTTATAAATAAAATATACTTCGTATGGAGAATAGTAATTTTGTGTATAAAAAAAATTCCTATGACCCATACCTATCATGGGACGAAAGGAATCCGCGTTGCCACCCAAATTGCTGAACATTCATTCAGCCACCTCATAAGTACGATAGAGGGTACTAACCTTTCGGCTTATCGCCGACAGCTCCAAAAGTGGATGGACTTAATCTTTCACCGGTTCACACCAACCACCGGCTCTCTGAAGAAATACTTAAATCGTAGCTTTTATCATCGCTGAAATTATATAATCATTATGTTTACTTATTATATAACCTCTTATTCGGTTTTTCAAGTAAAAAATATATATGCTTATTGAAAAATAGAAAATACAGGTTATGAAATCGAAGCAAAGCTATGTAACGGGTTCCCTTGGTCATATTGAAATAGATACCTAAAGCATAATAACTTGTAAACCGATGAGTACAGTAGTAAAATAGTAGTAATCATACTTTATAGGTAGGAATAAAAGGAGGAAACGGATGAAGGAAATATTAGAGAGAAGAAGTATTCGTAAATATACATCAGAGGAAGTGTCGGAGGAGCAGGTGAAGGAGCTTCTGCATGCTGCTATGGCTGCACCTTCTGCCGGGAATGCCAGACCGTGGGAATTTATAGTGCTTCGTAATAGAGATACCTTTGAGAAAATTATGGAGGTACACCCTTATTCTAAAATGTTAAAGGAAGCACAGGTAGCAATCGTGGTCTGCGGAAATACAGAACGGGAGTATTATGACGGATATTGGGTTCAAGATTGTGCAGCTGCGACGGAGAATATTCTACTGATGGCAAAACACCTGGGATTGGGTTCCGTATGGCTCGGTGTCTATCCAAGGGAGGAACGTGTATCTGAGCTTAGGGAGATATTGTCCATACCTGAGAAAGTAATTCCTCTTTCCTTAATATCCATAGGATACCCCGCAGAAGAAAAAGCGATAGAAGACCGTTACTTAGAGGACAGGGTACATTATGAGCGATATTAATAATTACACGATTTAAATAAAGGCTTAAATTACCATATAAAGCAACTAATGAATGATATTGATTACTTATGATCGAAAGGACAAATACATGCAGCAGTTTCAGACCTTACTTTTTGATGCGGATAATACACTGTTCGATTTTACTGCAGGTGAACGAATCGCCTTGGAAAAGGCTTTTTTACAACACGGATACCTTCTGAATGAAGAGATTCGCAGTATCTATGAGAGGATTAATGTTGGCTTATGGAAAAAATATGAGCAAGGATTGTTGGATCGAAAGACTGTTATTTATTCTCGATTCGGACTCCTGTTCAAGGAAATCGGGATTGATGATGACGGAATTCGGTTTGAAGATGTTTATCAGGAGCTTCTTGGTCAGCAACACATATTTATTCCGAATGCCAAAGAGGTAGTTGAGTATCTACATTCCCATTATGATCTTTATATTGTGACGAATGGGGTTACTTCAACCCAAATGAGAAGATTAAAGGATTCCGGGCTCGATCGTTATATGAAGCAAATTTTTGTTTCGGAAGCCACCGGATATCAGAAGCCAATGAAGGAATACTTTGACTATTGTTTTGAGCGAATCCCTGGATTTGAGGCAGACAAGGCCTTGATCATCGGCGATTCACTGACTTCCGACATCAAAGGTGGTAACAATGCAGGGATCAAGACCTGCTGGTATAATCCCACCCAACTAAGTAAAGAATCGGATATCATCGTTGATTATGAAATACAAAGTCTCACACAGCTGTATGAGATCCTATAAATTACGCTTAGACAACCTCTTTATACTTGTACAAAATGATATAGGAACGGACAGGAGTGATCCGTTCGGAAGGGAGTCGGGAATGGATGAATTTAAAGATCTGAGTAACGGTCTGGACATTGTAATATCAGGATATGACACAAACGGTGAGGATACGGTTATTGGCTACCGCTTTGATATGGAGGGGAATACGCAAAAGCTATGGCAGACAAATATAGAGCAGGCTAGTTTCGTATGCCGATGGGACGAGTTTCTTTTTACTGTCACAGAGTCAGATGATTACTGCATCGTATATTTGCTAAAGAGATGGAATGGACGATATTCCCTGATGGATCAAAGGAAGCTTGAAGGCGGAGCTTTATGCCATATCACCTATTCTCCAAAGCACCATACCTTATATGGTGCCTGTTACGGGACAGGGACGATCTTCGGGATTATAGTAGAGGAGGATCACTTCGGTGAAGTAATCTTTCACGAGATTCAACGGACGCCGGGCAAAGGGGAGTTAACCCGCGCACATTGCGTATTGCTTCATGCAAAGGAGAATAGGCTGCTGACCGTCAATATTGCTCTGGATGAGATTATTGATTATGAGCTTCAGGAAGGAACACCGATTTTCTTAGAAAGACTCGATTTGCCGGAGGGTGTCGGACCGAGGCATGCAGTCTTCTCGGAGGATGAGACAAGGTTATATGTAATCACGGAATATTCCAATGAGATATTCGTATTTCAGACGGGAGAGAACCGGCTGCTACAACGGATATCGACCTTACCAACACACTATCAGGGAATAAGCAACGGTTCAACCTTATGCATCTCTGGGAGTGGGGAATTTCTATATGCCGCTAACCGCGGAGCAGATACCGTTACCCAGTTTCGGATTGACTCGAAGGGCGAGCTGGAATGGATTATGGACTATCCCTGTGGAGGAAAGCATCCACGTCATATGCTTTTGACGAAGGAAAATGAGATGTTGATTATCTGTAATCTGTTTTCGAATAATGTAGTGGCCTTTCAGATTGATGAGATATCCGGAGAGCTTAGGAATAAGGTTTTTGATCTGAATTTTAACAGCCCTAGCGGAATTGTTCAGCTATAGACCGGTAAAGCCCAATCCATGGATACTTTTTATCGTATCCGCGGATCGGGCTTTATTAATGGATAACCGTTAGAGGAGGTATCACGATATTATCTGGTGTTCCTTCTCCTTACTTTTTGGTTGATGCACGAACGTATGTATGGTAGAATATATGGATAGAGATTACAGATTTGGGAGGCACTGAAATGGATCTATTAGCAGGATTGAATGATGAGCAGCGGCAGGCTGTGATGACCACCGAGGGTTATGTCCGCGTGATTGCGGGAGCCGGTTCCGGTAAAACTAGAGCACTTACCCATCGTTTTGCTTATCTTGTGAATGAGCTCGGAATTTCTACCTCTAATATTCTTTGTGTTACTTTTACCAATAAAGCAGCCAATGAGATGAAACGACGCATCCGTAGTATGATCGGAGATAATGATACCGGTTATATCAGTACCTTTCATGGCTTTTGTGTACAGGTACTGAAGGAGGAGATTCATGTACTTCAATATCCAAAGAATTTTATCATTCTGGATACGGAGGACGTGAATTCCATTTTACATACCATCTTTGAGGAAATGGGCTTGAACTCGAAGAATTTTACCTTCCCGACCTTGATTGAGAAGTTCACGGAACGTAAGAACCGGGAGAACTATATTCTTGATCTTCTGAATACGGATCATGAGGAACTGAAGGACAAGTTCCGACATGCAAGAAATCAAGAGGATGCGATCTTTTACCGATATCTTTATGAACAGAAGAAATGCTTTGCTCTGGATTTTGATGATTTAATTAATTTTGTACTATATATCTTTGAAAACCATGAGGATATCCGAAGGAAATGGCAGCAGCGTCTGGAATATATCATGGTGGATGAATTTCAGGATGTGAATGTAAGACAATATCGACTCGCTCAGATCGTCAGTGATTACCATCATAACTTATTCATCGTCGGTGATCCGGATCAGACCATCTATTCCTGGAGAGGTGCCAGAGTGGAATATATTCTGAACTTTGATAAGGAATATCGGGATGCCAGGACAATCGTCATGGACAAGAATTATCGTTCCACACCGAATATCATCAATGCTTCGAATTCCTTAATCACCAAGAATAAGAAAAGACTGGATAAAAAGCTGGTTGCGATCAGCCAAACTGAGCTTCCGGTTATATATCATCATGCCAAGACAACAGCTGAGGAAGCAGAGTGGATTGCTGCTCAGATTACTACAATTGTAGAAAACGGAAAAAGGCTTCGTGATATTGCGATCTTATATCGTTCTCATTTTATATCCAGAAGCTTTGAAGAGGTATTTATTAAGCAGAAGATTCAATATACCATCTATTCCGGAATTGAATTCTATAAAAGGAAGGAGATTAAGGACGTCCTATGCTATCTGCGTATGGTGGCAAATGGGGATGATATCTCCTTCACTCGAATTGTGAATCTTCCAAAGAGAAATATCGGGGAGAAAAGAATGGCTATTCTAAAGGAGTATGCAGATAAGAATAACTGTACGCTTCTCCAGGCCTTGCAGCAGCATTATGAGGAAGAGATGTTTGCTAAGACGCAGGCCAAAGAATTCCTTCAACTGATCGAGAAGTATAAAGATGTATATGAGACGATGAAATTATCGGAATTACTGACCAATATCCTAAATGAGAGTGGATATGAGGCTCTGCTTCGAACCAATGGAGAGCAGGAACGGCTGGATAATCTGGCTGAGCTGAAGCAGTCGGTGTATGAATATGAGCGGGATGCCGGTGAGGAATGCTCCCTTCCCGATTATCTGGATCGGATCTCTTTATATACGAATCTGGATCAAAAAGAAAAAAGTGATGCTGTGCAAATGATGACAATTCACAATGCAAAGGGACTGGAATTTCCTTACGTATTTGTGTGTGGTTTAAATGAAGGTATCTTTCCCAGCAAGCATGTGGATACGGAGGATAAGCTGGAGGAGGAGCGCAGACTTGCCTATGTTGCTTATACCAGAGCAGAGAGAGCTTTGTTTTTAAGTGATGCGGAGGGAGTTAATTATGACGGCTCCTATCGTTATCCTTCCCGGTTTATCTTTAATGTGGAGAAAGCATATCTGAATTATACAGTGGAGCTGGAGGAGAGACTGGTAGGAGATGCCAGTTTCTATATAGAACAGAATGAACGCAAGATTATGGGAAATAACACTCGTTTTCAGGTCGGGGATACCATACGACATAGTGTATTCGGTATTGGTAAGATTATCGATCTGAATGAGGAGATATCCAGCTACGTCATACAATTCGAGACTATGGAGACGACCAGAAGCATAAGCTTTAAGATAAGATTAGAGCGATTGGATCAATGATGGAAGCGAAGCAGGGACAATGCTCTATGGAAACAGAACTGTTCGAATGAAGCATAAAGTAAGGTATATAGTAAGTTATATAGGAAGGCATTTAGCAAGGTGTATAGTAAGGTGTATAGGAAGGTATATAGGAAAGTTTATAGGAAGGATGGGGGGAAGAGTATGTTTCGAGTGAAAAGAGCATTTGGAAACCGAATAGACCGTATGCGGATTCTGTTCACAGTTACGTTAATAACACTGATGTCTTTCATTAACTGCGTACCGGTTGCTGGCGCAGCAGGGAAGGAGCAGGGGATTACAATATTATTTACCCATGATCTTCATGATAACCTGCTTCCTTTTCAGGCAGAGGAAGATGGCAAGGTAGTAAAGTACGGCGGCTATGCCAGACTGAAGACCATGATTGATGCCCAAAGGGACAATGACCCTGATGCAATCGTAGTGGATGGTGGTGACATCTCCATGGGGACACCTTTTCAGACTATATTCGAAACAGATGCACCCGGTCTTATATTGCTGGGGGCAATGGGGTATGATGCGACCACCTTAGGAAACCATGAATTTGATTATCGACCCAAGGGCTTAACCGCATATCTTTCTACAGCTGTAGAGAGCGGCAAAAAGCTCCCGATCCTTATTCAGTCCAATGTAGCATTTCCGGTGGATGAGTCAGGAACGATGTCAGACTCGTTATCGAAGCTTAAGAAAGCTATGGAGGAATATGGAGTTGCGGATTATACCATACTTGAGCGGAATGGTTATCGGATTGGAATATTTGGGGTTATGGGCGAGGAATCAGAATCAATGGCTCCTATGGCCGAAGTAACCTTCACGGACGAGATCGAACAGGCAAAACGTGTCGTTAAGATATTGAAGGAGAAAGAAAAGGTAGATTTTATTCTTTGCTTATCTCATTCCGGCACAAAGGTCGACAGCAAGGAGTCAGAGGATGAGCTTCTGGCCAAGGGTGTTCCGGATATTGATTTTATTGTTAGTGGGCATAGTCATACAACCTTAACAGAGCCGAAGATCGTAGGGACTACGGTAATCGGTAGCGCCGGAAGCTATGGAAGACAGCTCGGTGTTGCGAAGCTGACTCCGGCTAAGGATGGGGAATGGCTTCTTGACAATTATGAGTTAAAGACGATTGACAGCAGTATAAAAGAGGATGCCTCCATTCGCGAAATGGTTGCTGAATACAAAAACAGTGTTCAAACGAAGTATTTTGACAGCTTTCATATGAAGTATGATGAGGTAGTGGCAACCTCAGCATTTCGATTTCAGACTCCGGAGGAACTGGCAATCATTCATGGTGAGTCCACCATCGGTAATCTAATCAGTGATGCCTATGTCTATTCGGTTAAGAAAGCAGAGGGAGACGAGTACATTGCGATTGATGCAGCGATTGTTCCAAGCGGAACAATTCGTGATACCATTTTTCCCGGTGAGGTCACAACGGCCAATGCCTTTGGAATCAGCTCCTTAGGAATCGGTGCAGACGGGAAGCCCGGATATCCCTTGATTAGTGTATACCTGACCGGAAAAGAGTTAAGAACAGCCTGTGAGGTAGATGCCTCCATCACTCCTTTGATGGCTGATGCTCAATTATATATGTCCGGGGTGAATTTTACCTTTAATCCAAATCGTCTTATCTTCAACAAAGTGGTGCATGCAGAGCTGGTCAAGGAAGATGGAACCACCTCAGAGATCGAAGATACAAAGCTTTACCGTGTGGTATGTAATCTATATTCTGCTCAGATGCTGTCCATCGTTGGAGATAAATCCTTTGGTTTAATGTCGATCGTACCAAAGGATCGGGAGGGTAATATTATTCACGATTTTGAGAAGTATATTATCCATGATACCACAGGGAATGGAAAGAGTGAATTAAAGGAGTGGTATGCGGTAGTGCAGTATCTGAAGTCGTTCGATAAGGTTGACGGAGTTCCGCAGATACCGGACTATTATGGAACTACACAAGGTAGAAAAATGATCGATGACAATAAAAATATTATAGCTGTGTTAAGCAAACCAAACCATATTGGTATTGCAGTATATGGGATCGTTTTGATTGTATTTTTGATTCTTGTGTTTCTGCTTCAACGAATCGCGACAAGAAAGAAACGTCGTGGAACGAAACGTGTCACAGGCAGAAAACAAGCATCAAGGACCAAGGGGAATAGAAAGAAAAGGAAATCATAACCTCCACAAACCTGACTAGTATAGTAACACCGGATGTAAAAGAGCACAATAGGAGAGAGACGGAATGAATAAATCCAAAATAATTTATATTAGTGCGATGCTGATTTTTGGCAGTATCGGACTAATGTCAAGAAATATAGCGCTATCCTCAGGACAAATTGCATTGACCAGGGGATTGATCGGAAGCATATTCCTTTTGCTGGCGAGCAGAGTGCTGAAGGAGAAGATCTCGTGGCAGAAGATCAAACCCAATCTGCTTCTTCTGGTTATATCCGGAGCAGGGATTGGGTTTAATTGGATTTTGATGTTTCAGGCGTATAAATACACCTCAATTGCCAATGCTACCTTAAGTTATTATTTTGCTCCGGTTTTTGTTGTTCTACTGTCTCCGTTTTTATTGAAGGAAAGACTGACTCCGATAAAAATGGCTTGTATCCTTACTGCTCTGGGAGGAATGTTTCTTATCGTAGGCATCGGAGGGGGCGAGGGTACCAATCATATCATTGGGATCTGTTACGGTTTGGCAGCCGCTGTATTATATGCCAGTGTAGTAATTCTTAATAAATATTTAAAAGGGTTATCCGGTTTAGAGACAACTTTGGTTCAGATTAGCTCCGCTACAATTGTTTTATTGCCATATATTTTACTAACGGAACCAATCAGAATTTTTAGTATCGACCTGAAATCCGCAGCGTTTCTGATTACTATGGGTCTTGTTCATACCGGTCTGGCCTATTTGATGTATTTTACAGGAATGAAGGGATTAAAAGGACAGACAGTGGCTGTTTTAAGCTATACCGATCCGATTTCAGCCATTCTCATGTCCGGACTTTTTCTTGGGGAGGAGCTGACTTTTTTACAGCTTCTTGGAGGTGTCTTGATTTTGGGTGCAACCTTACTGAGCGAAGCGAATGATCGTAAGCTGGGTCTGCAATCATAAGATTATTTAGGAGATAGGATATATTCGTGAAAGATTACAAAAGTTTTCTATATTTTCTTGTCAATTGATTTATATTTACTATTTAATTTGGTATAATCTTAATATATAATGTTGATAACAGTAATTATTATCAAGTTGTTTTGATTTTAAGAACGTCGATCATTGAATAATATTATCCAGTCCCGGATGGTTCCTTTTATAAATCAGAGAACTGGATGTGATTAGATCAAAATTTACAGCACATATATTTATTCAGAAAAGGAGATGATTTGCAATGAAAGTAGTAGTAATAGGGTGTACCCATGCTGGTACTGCAGCAGTCAAGACTATATTAAGAGAGAATCCGGAGGCTAAGGTCACTGTATTTGAACGAAACGACAATATTTCGTTCCTGTCCTGTGGTATTGCATTGTATGTCGGAGGAGTAGTGAAGGATGCTGCCGGTCTGTTTTATTCCAGTCCGGAGGAGCTTAGCAACATGGGAGCTGATATCAAGATCAGACATAACGTGAAATTAATTGATACCGTGGAGAAGAAGGTAGTTGCTGAGAATCTGGTAACCGGTGAGGAAGTGGTAGTGAACTACGATAAGTTGGTAAATACAACCGGATCCTGGCCGATTATTCCGCCGATTCCCGGAATAGACAGTAAAAATATACTCTTATGCAAGAATTATGAACAAGCCAATGTGATTATTGATAAGGTTAAGGACGCAAGAAAGGTTGTTATCGTCGGTGGAGGTTACATCGGAATCGAGTTAGTAGAGGCATTTCGCGAATCCGGTAAGGAAGTTACCTTAATCGATGGTTTGGATCGCATTCTGAATAAATATCTGGATAAGGAATTCACTGATATTCTGGAAAACGATTTGATGAACCGAGGGATTACCTTGGCTTTGAATCAGGCAGTGGAGCGTTTCGTTGCAAACGATCAGGGAGAGGTAAGAGCTGTAGTTACGGCAAAAGGGGAATACGAAGCGGATTTAGTTATTTTATGTGTTGGATTTCGTCCGAACAATGAGCTTCTTAAGGGAAAGGTGGATATGCTTCCCAGCGGAGCGATTGTTGTGGATGAATACATGAGAAGCAGCAATCCGGATATTTTTGCAGCTGGTGACAGCTGTGCTGTTCACTATAACCCGAATGGCGGTCAGGCATACATTCCCTTAGCGACAAATGCTGTTCGAATGGGCATGCTGATTGGCAAGAACATATCAGAACCTAAGGTAAAATATAGAGGGACACAGTCTACGTCCGGACTCCATCTTTTTGGATATAACATAGGTTCCACAGGAGTTACAACCGGGAGTGCAGAGTTCTTTGGTTTGAAGGTGCGTAGTGTCCTGGTGAAAGATAACTATCGTCCGGAATTCATGCCAACTACAGAAGAAATATTGATGCAGCTGGTATACGAAGTTGATACGAACCGTATCGTCGGAGGACAGGTTATGTCGAAGTATGATATCACTCAATCGGCAAATACTTTGTCGCTTGCCATTCAGAATAAAATGACAATCGAGGATCTTGCTTATGTGGATTTCTTCTTCCAGCCTCATTTTGACAGACCCTGGAATTATCTCAATCTATTGGCACAAGCTGCCCTAGAGCAGGAAAGAAAGCTGGAATTAGTGAATGTCTGATCAGAATAGTACGGAGCAGATCTGTAGATTAGGATGTGGTGCCTGCTGTATTGCACCCTCCATATCATCACCGATACCCGGTATGCCTGAGGGGAAACCGGCCGGAATCAGGTGTATTCAGCTCTCGGAGGATAATTTGTGTATGCTCTTCGGATCGACACAGAGACCGGCTGTTTGCTCTGGTTTACGGCCCTCTTATGAGATGTGCGGGGATAACGATCAGGCTGCGATGAATTATCTGATTGAGTTAGAGCGGGAGACTTCGTAAAGAAAGAATAATCTATAATTCTTAATTTTATCCTATTTAAAAGGAGGTGTTCTTGAAGGACACCTCCTTTTACATGTGCGCCCGGCGGGCGCACGTTTCAACGGGTGTAAGTCCCGAGTCCGCCCGGTAGTGGGAAGGACATAGCCAATGGCAAGGGTGTCGTAGGTGACTGCGAATCTGAAGGAAGCCGGATGGCAAAT
>JAEZUM010000093.1 GCA_023421075.1 Bacillota bacterium | reverse complement strand
ACGAAGACAGCAAGAGCTATGATCACCAGATATGGCTTCTCCGATGCGATTGGTATGGTGAATTATGATAATGATGATGATGAGGTATTCATCGGAAGAGATCTTGCGCATACCAGAAGCTACAGTGAGAACATTGCGAACCGTATTGATGATGAGGTGAAATCCATCATAGACGATTGTTATGGGGAAGCAAAGCGTATCCTGAATGAATACAAGGATGTATTGGATGCTTGTGCAGCTCTCTTGATGGAAAAAGAAAGAATCACCAGAGAAGAATTTGAGGCTCTTTTTGAAAGAAAAGAGTTGACCACAGCAGCGAAATAAATAAGGATTGGGGCTCCCCAAAGGCAGAAATGTTGCTTGTGCAGATTGACGAAAAACAATACAAATTTTTGTAAAGTTTGTGCACACTTCTGTCGAATAACATGCTATACTATGTTTGTAAACCCCAATACATTATATAGTTTTTGCTACACCCCCATAAGTAACAAAAATACCTTCTCCGAAAAAGGACAGTCCCATAACTGTCCTTTTTTACTGCGTAAAAATACAGTGACTTTCTTCCAATCCATAAAAAACGATATATTCTTCCATAGTTCTGCGTATAATTATTATCATGAATCAAAAAGTGCCTGCATAGCAGGCACTAATGTTAAAATAATGGGGGAACAGAATGCTTTTAGTCTATAATCGATTTTTAAAATATATCTTTTTATTTCTAACCGGAGGCTTTCTATATGGAGCCATCGAGATCCTTAGCCGTGGATATTCTCATATATCAATGCTGATTGCCGGAGGTCTTTGTTTCGTGCTGATTGGGTTGTTAAATGAAGTGTATTCCTGGAATATGTCCATTCTCAGCCAGATGGTTATCTCTGCCCTAATAGTCACCTGTGTAGAGCTTACGGTAGGAATTGTCGTTAATATTTGGCTTAAGCTTGGGGTTTGGGATTATTCCAAGCTACCCTACAATTTTATGGGACAGATCTGTCTGCTTTATACGAATATCTGGTTCTTCTTATCCTTACCGGCGATACTGTTGGATGATTTGCTCCGCTACCTTTTAATGAAGGAGGAAAAACCTCATTATAAATTCTTCTAGGGAACAAGCACACAATACTTGTCCAATAAGGCAGCAGGATGATAGGAGAGCTTCGAGGTACGAAGTCCGAGGTCACCGACATCCTCTTCCCGATTAATATATTGAATTCCAAAGCTGTTTCTCATGTCGCTGGAGAATTCCTTCACGATCATCTGATAGGAGCCGGGATATTCTCGGTTGGCTTTCTCGATATGACAGTATAAGGTATCCTTGATGATCTCACCGACAGCGATGGCAACAATGACACCCTCTACTTCAATAAATGCACCGGGTAGTTCAAACTTCTCTAAATAGGGGATAAGCTCAAGGGTTCTTGTCAATTCTTCCTGTGCAAGAGAGGCTTCCTTACCATGATTTTTCTCGTAATCGATCAGAAAATCGATTACTCTTGAGATGTTTTCTGAGGTTATTCTTTGGTAGGTGTAATCCGGATATAACTTTTTGAACTTATTGATATGGTTTCTCTGTCCGCTATATTTTCTGCCGGCCATATCGGCAAGGTCGTCTGCATTATAGAGATAATCAGCCCAGTCACGGTTGGAGGTACAGGGCTGAGTACCGCCGTATTCATTTACCAACACCTGCACCGCTTCCTCAGGTACGGTACAGAACCACATCGGTATATCGTTGGTCTTACAGTACTCCTTGATTGCATTCATCGCCTTTGGCAATGAGCCTCCCCCGACCGGGAAGGTAAATGAGGTTCGGTTTAAAAATTTAACCTTATATAAAATCATATCATCATATATGGTGAAACCGGTTTGATAAAAATCTCTCCACATATACATGGAACCAATGGTATAATCACTGGTTCGGCTGATTTTATATTTAAAGTATTCTGCTGTTTTACATATATTTTCAGCAGTAATCGGTTCAAACGATAACATATAAGCCTCCTAAATCCATTTCGATTAAATTTCACTATATCACATGATGTCGAATCTGTCTAGACAGCTGGAAAACGGTTATTATAGATATTGTAACGTAAAGTATGTATTCTTATCCAACCTTCCGGAGTGTCAAATACCCTCGAAATAAGGCAAAATCAGGATAAAGAGGAAGGAATTGATTCTAAAAGGAATTATATTTATGAAATCTTAAATTTTTCTAAATTGGGTAGCGATAAGGGCAATACTTATGATAAAATTGGTTGGTGAGATAGAGAAGGAGATGAAGGATGAAGCTATTGCTTGTTGCTATCAATGCAAAATATATCCATTCCAATCTGGCGGTCCATAGCCTTCGAGCATATGCTAAGAAACATGGTCATAATGAAGCGATTGCTTTAGCGGAATATACGATCAATCATTGTGAAGAGGACATCCTGAGAGGAATTTATAAAGAGAAAGCAGATGTGATTGCCTTCTCCTGTTATATATGGAACATAGAGATTGTTTTAAGACTTGTCAAGGAGTTAAGAAAGGTGCACCCAGAGGCTAAGCTTTGGCTTGGAGGTCCGGAGGTATCCTATGATGCAAGAGAATGTATGGAACGAAATCCTGAGCTTGAGGGGCTCATGCTTGGAGAAGGGGAGCAGACCTTCCTAGAGCTCACCGAATACTATCTGGCCGGGAACAGCAGCCTGGATCAGATTGCAGGGATTGCTTATCGTAAGGGTAAGCAGGTGAAGTTAACAGCACCCAGAGAATTGCTATCGCTGAGTGAGCTTCCATTCCCATATGAAGAGCTGGCAGATTTTACGAATCGCATCATTTATTACGAAAGCAGCCGAGGGTGTCCGTTCTCCTGCAGTTATTGCCTTTCCTCTGTTGATAAACGGATTCGATTCCGTGATATTTCGCTTGTCAGACAGGAACTTCAATTTCTGTTAGACCGGCAGGTTCCGCAGGTGAAGTTCGTGGACAGGACCTTTAACTGCAATAAGGAACATGCGATGGCCATCTGGAGCTATATTAAGGAGCATGACAATGGGATCACTAATTTTCATTTTGAGATAGCAGCTGATTTACTGGATGAGGAAGAGATTTCATTTCTGGCGACACTACGACCGGCTCAAATCCAGTTTGAGATTGGTGTTCAGTCGACGAACCAGGATACTGTGGCTGCGATTCATCGTAAAATGGATTTGAATCGTCTAAAGATTAATGTGGACCGAGTAAGAGCCGGTAGGAATATTCATCAGCATCTGGATTTGATTGCCGGCCTTCCGCTTGAGGATTATCGCTCCTTCGAGCAATCCTTTTCCCAGGTCTATGAGATGGCACCGGATCAGCTGCAGCTTGGCTTTCTTAAAGTGCTTAAGGGGTCACCGATGGAGGAGAGCTGTAAGGAATATGGTATTGTATACCGGGACAATCCGCCTTATGAAGTATTATTCACCAAGGATTTACCCTATGAGGACATCCTTAAGCTGAAGGGTATCTGCGATATGGTGGAGATTTATTATAATAGCGGGCAGTTTGCCAATGCGATGGGTTACCTGAAGCATTTTTATCCTTCTCCGATGAAGCTTTATGAGGAGCTATATGGTCACTACGAGAAGAGACATATGGAAATGCAGGCTCACAGCAGAATGAAACGATATGAGATCCTGCTGGATTTCTTCAAGGAGCAGGTGCTGAACAGACTGGAAGGCAATCCGGAAGAAATTCAACAAATGCAGGAATTGTTCGAAGAGATTCTGTTGATGGATTTATTCCTTCGTGAAGATATGAAGAGCAGACCTTACTTTGCAACAAAGCATTCTCAGAAGAATTACAAGGCACTGTATGAGGAATATCGCAAGCAGCATAAACTGATTCACATTGAGGAATTTGCTTATGATATTTTAGCATCGGTTACTGAAGGGAAAGCGATTAAGAAGGAAACTACTGTTTTATTTAATTACAGTGACCGGGATCCGATCACAAATTCAGCAAAAATTTCAAACCTATGATAGGATAGTCAGGAAGGAGGAGCAGCTTGTCCAACCAAAGAATAACGAAAAAAGAACGGGATAAAATGGAGCGCATTATTGCAGCGCTTAATCGGGAATATACAACAGAGCACAGGATATTCCTTAATCATGAGACACCCTGGCAACTACTGATCGCAACAATCTTAAGTGCACAGTGCACAGATGAACGCGTCAATATTGTCACGAAGGATTTGTTTCAAAAGTATCAAAGTATACAGGCATTCGCCGATGCGAAGCAGGAGGAGCTGGAGAAGGATATTCACTCCACTGGCTTCTATAAAAATAAAGCAAAAAATATCATCGCCTGTGCCAAAGAGTTAGTAGAGCAATATAACGGAGAGGTTCCAAGCGATATCGAAGCCTTGACGAAGCTGGCCGGTGTTGGCAGAAAAACAGCAAATGTAATCCGTGGTAATATATATCATGAACCAAGTATCGTGGTGGATACTCATGTCAAACGTATCTCTAATCGTTTGGGTTTTACCAAGGAAGAGGATCCTGTAAAAATAGAGTTCGATTTGATGAAGCTGTTACCGAAAGAGCAATGGATTGCTTACAATATACAGATTATTACTCTGGGAAGAACAATATGTACCGCCAGAAATCCCAAGTGTGAGGAATGTTTCCTGAGTTCAGAATGTAATTTTTACAAGGATAAGAACGCGAAAAGCCGTATAAAATAAGCGAAAAGATGGAATTCAGATAAAAAAATGTTGATTGAATCTGTAAAATATCATAGAATAAACATTACATTTATATGGATTGCTAAACCTGCTCGATACATTATCAGAGAGGATTATTGTCACTAAGAGCAAAGGCTTTCAGCTCTTTTATCAGCTGATCTTTATCTTTGATTTTTGTATTATATATGGTTTCGATCAGAGCATCGATTTTTTCGAAACAGTTTAGTTTATGATATATTTCGGTCAGCATTCGGTATGCTGTAGTGACATCGGTATGGCTGGAAAAAATACTGAATTCAAGGACGGCCTGCGCATCCAAGGTATAGCCGCGATCCATCAATCGCCCGGCCCATTTTTGAAGCATACTGACAAAAGCGGTATAGTTATTATCATAGGAAGACAGCAGATTAAAATTGGCAGCACCATATTCTAATTTTAATTCGGTATTCGTCTTACCGGACAGATTAATCATTTTTTGCTCAGAGAGTTTGCGAATGGTATCACGATAAGAGTTGATGGTATCATCCTCGTGATCCTGCATTGGTAGATGATCTAAGGTTACAGACAGATAGTCAAGCTCAGAGATATCCTTACGACGAGTTAAATTGGAGTCATTCTCCTTTTGCCAGAAGAGGTCAAGCGATTTCTGGGACGATTTTTTGTCTTTTCTAATCTCATAATGCAGCCATAGAACAAAAATCAATACAAGTATGGACGCGATCGGGATCCCCATCAGTGTTCACGACCTTTCGAATAAAAATAATATAAAAGAGGTGAAATAAGTGAATTTCTATAATAAAAAATCAAGAAAATTAATATCTACCATTATTATAATCATATTGGTAGTCGCGTTGGTTCTTCCTACCATTCTCAGCGTAATTCAGTAAAGAAACCCTCTGATACCGGTTCTGCAGCCGATTTAAGTTGGCAAGTATAATGTATTTAATATACATAATTGCTGAACAAATGTCAACGAACGAAAGAATAACTTGAATAATCTCCTGTATATGTTAAAATAGGAAGAAGTCACAAAAAATACAGCATTTAGTAGCACAAATATATTTTAATCAAAGGAAAGTGAGGATGAATGTGGGCATGAAGAAGATTATATTATCCGCAATTTCTTTACTATTGCTTGCCTTTTTAATATCTTCCAATACCGTACATGCTTCTGCCGAAGAGAAAGATAATACTATCGTAAAAGGTGTATTCATAGATGAAGTTGATGTCAGCGGTATGACGAAGGAACAGGCAGAGGAAGCAGTTAAGAGCTTTGTCGATGGTCTAAAAAATAAGGGTGTCGCGATTATGGTTGGCAATGAGATAGTTTATACCACCATGGGAGACATCGGCTATCAGATGGAGGAAAACGATAATATCCAGACAGCCTTAGCACTTGGAAAGAGCGGAAACCTGATCAAGCGTTATAAGGATATGAAGGATATCGAACAGGGAAGTATTATCTATCCCTTAACCTTTATTTATGATGAGACAAAAATCAAAAATATCGTAGAAGTCGATGTCAGTGCTTATAATGTCTCTCCGATTAATGCAACCATCACCAGAAAAAACGGTGAGTTTATCTATGGTGACCATGTTGTCGGAAAAAAAGTTAATGTCGATGCTACCGTTGCAGCTGTTGCTTCGGCGATTGATACCTGGAATCGTCAGGATATTGTGGTAGATGCAGTGATTGAAGATGATATGCCGATTTATACGAAGGATGTTGTTGAGCAGTGTAATAAGGTTCTCGGAACCTACACCACACAATATGCCGATTCGGCAGAAGGCAGAGCAGCTAATCTTGCAAACGGTGCCAGACTAATTAATAATGCGGTTTTATATCCCGGAGATGTTTTCTCTGCATATGAATATTTAACACCGTTTACTGAGGAAAACGGATACTTTGTAGCAGGTGCTTATCTGCAGGGCAAGGTAATCGATAGCGTAGGCGGCGGAGCATGCCAGGTTACAACGACCCTGTATAATGCGATTTTACAGGCAGAACTCGAAGTAGTAGAGCGTCAGCCTCATTCTATGACCATCAGTTATGTGGATTTATCCAGAGACGCGGCAATTGCCGGAACCTATAAGGATTTTAAGTTTAAGAATAATACGGATGTTCCGATTCTGATTGAAGCAACCACCAAGGGAAGAACTATCACCTTTAAGGTGTGGGGTAAAGAGACAAGAGATACCGATAACCGTGAGGTTGAGTATGTGACAGTGGTACTGAAGGAAACTCCCCCTCCGGCAGATGTCATCACGGAGGATCCTACCCAGCCTGAGACCTATCGTAAAGTAACCCAGTCTGCCCATACCGGATACAAGGCTGAACTTTACAAAGTAGTCAAAGAAAACGGTGTTGAGGTCAGTAGAACATTAGTGAATAAGAGCAATTATTCCGCTGCACCAAAATATGTTACAGTTGGAACCAAAAAAGTTGAAGATAAGAAGGAACCAAAGGATAGCAAGAAACCCCCGAAGGATACCGCTAATGAAACTCCTAAGGACACAGAGCAGGAAGAACAGCAGGATCAGGCTGATATCTCGACCGAGAGTCAGGCAAACTTACCGGATAATCGTACCAATCCTGAGGGACAGCTTCAGGGAGATATCTGGAATGACTTTTTGGATGAGGGATATGAGGACTAAATCGTGGTATGGAGTCTGCCGCCTTTTTTGAATACAAAGAATTCAATCATGGAATCATAAGTTTGCGGCAGAATGGAGGAGTAATATGAACCTTGGAAAGGTATCTGAAACAGTCCTAAAAAGGTCTGTTCTTAATCAAATAGGGCATAGACGAGAGGAAGTTCTGGTTGGTCCCGGCATTGGTGAGGATTGTAGTGTCCTTGCTATAGCAGAGGATGAAGTACTGGTGCTTTCCACGGACCCGATTACAGGAACGGTTCAGGATATCGGTACTTTAGCAGTCCATATTACAGCCAATGACATTGCCTCGAACGGAGCTGAGGTAATTGGTATCATGCTTACGATATTATTGCCGGACGGAACAGAAGAAGTACAATTGAGAACTGCGATGCAAGAGATGGAAGCTGTCTGTAAGAAGCTGAATATAGAAATTGTCGGTGGTCATACCGAGGTGACGAAAGCAGTGCACCAGCCAATCATCACGGTTACCGGTGTCGGTAAGATGAAGCGCAGTGAGATGATAAAGACTGCAGGAGCAAAGCCAGGTCAGGAAATCGTTATGACGAAATGGGCCGGATTAGAAGGAACCGCGATTATTGCATCAGCGAAGGAAGCGGAGCTGAGGGGAAAATATAAACAAAGCTTTCTGGATGGAGCAAAGAAAATGATGGATTATATTTCTGTCGTGCCCGAAGCCGGAATTGCAAGGGAATGCGGAGTAACCTCCATGCATGATGTCACGGAAGGCGGAATCTTTGGCGCCCTGTGGGAGATCGGGGCTGCTTCAAAGGTAGGTTTGGAAGTAGATTTGAAGAAGATACTACTGAAACAGGAAACAGTGGAAATCTGTGAGTTTTACGATATCAATCCATATATGCTGATATCCAGTGGATGTATGCTGATCATTACGGATCGGGCGAATTATCTGGTAGACAGACTAAAGGCAAGCGGGATAGCAGCTGCAGTAATCGGTCGTATCACAGAAGGAAATGACAGAGTGATTCTGAATGAAGACGAGAAGCGTTTCTTAGAGCCACCAAAAAGCGATGAACTATATAAAGTGATGTAATGATTGGAAGTGCTGTTTTAAAACAAAGGAATTAGCAAGTGTAATGCTAATATAGAATGTTTTAAAGCAGCTCTTCGTTGAATTATCACCAACTTATTCTTTAGAAAAGAGAGGGATAGGGTATGAGAGAGAAAATCTTAAATGCAATTGATAAGAACAGCAAGGTGTCTGCTGCGGATCTGGCAATTATGTTAGGAACCACCGAAGAAGAAGTTACAGGTATAATCAAGGAACTGGAAGACGAAACTATAATCTGTGGTTACCCTACGTTGATTAATTGGGATAAGATCCAATGTGAACGAGTAACTGCATTAATTGAAGTAAAGGTAACGCCTCAGCGTGGCCTTGGCTTTGATAAAATTGCTGAGCGTATCTATCAATTCAGCGAGGTACAATCCGTATACCTGATGAGTGGTGGTTTTGATTTGACAGTAATTATCGAGGGTAAGACGATGCGGGAGGTAGCGAACTTTGTATCGGAAAAGCTCGCGCCGATGGAAGCGATCTTAAGCACTGCTACTCATTTTGTATTAAAGAAATATAAGGAGCACGGTCTGCAACTTGTTCAATCCAAGCATGATGAAAGGATGTTGATTACGCCTTGAGAAATCCATTATCAAAAGCAGTTGTGAATATTCCTCCCTCCGGTATCCGTAAGTTTTTTGATATTGTAAGTGAGATGAAGGATGCAATATCCCTTGGCGTTGGTGAGCCTGATTTTGACACGCCCTGGCATATCCGTGAGGAGGGAATTTATTCCTTGGAGAAGGGAAGAACCTTCTATACCTCCAATGCGGGTTTGAAGGAATTAAAGGTAGAGATCTGTAATTATTTGAATAGAAGATTTGATTTGAGCTACGATTACAACAAAGAGGTCATGGTGACGGTCGGCGGAAGTGAGGCAATTGATATTGCCCTTCGCGCTATGGTTGAGCCCGGCGACGAGGTGCTCATTCCCCAGCCTTGCTATGTCTCCTATCATCCCTGTACGGTACTTGCCGGAGGCATTCCGGTGGTAATTGAACTGAAAGGCGAGAATGATTTTAAGCTTACCAGACAGGAGCTGTTAGATTCCATTACGGATAGGACAAAGATTCTGATATTGGCATTTCCGAATAATCCAACCGGTGCAATCATGGATCAACAGGATTTGGCTCAAATAGTGGATGTAATTATAGAGAAGGATCTGATCGTTATCTCTGATGAGATATATTCCGAACTGACTTATGGCAGAAAGCATATATCCATCGCTTCTTTCCCGGGGATGAAGGAAAGAACGATCCTGATTAATGGTTTCTCAAAGTCCTATGCCATGACCGGCTGGAGACTTGGTTATGCAGCCGGACCGGCTCTGATTATGGAGCAGATGATTAAAATACATCAATTTGCTATCATGTGTGCTCCGACTACCAGTCAATATGCAGGCATTGAGGCGGTAAAGAACGGTGACGGTGATGTCGAGATGATGAGAGATGCGTACGACAAACGGCGCAGATTCGTAATCCATGCTTTGCGTAATATGGGATTGGAATGCTTTGAGCCATTTGGTGCTTTTTATGTTTTTCCCTGCATTAAAAGCCTTCATATGACTTCAGAGGAGTTTGCAACAAAGTTACTTCAGGAGGAAAAGGTAGCAGTGGTTCCCGGAACAGCCTTCGGTGATTGCGGGGAAGGATATCTGCGTATATCTTATGCATATTCGATAGAAAATCTGAAAATTGCGCTCGAAAGAATGGAGAATTTCGTAGAAAGGCACAGAAAGTAGAATTTCTTGTGCTATCCAGTTGAAATATGCATATTAACTGTGATACAATGTAATTATGATACTTAGGAGGTGATCGAATGGCCAACGTAAATGCTGACCACATTAATCCATTCTTGATGGCATCGACAAAAATACTGAAAGAAATGTGTTACATTGATGCTAAGGTCGGAAAGCCCTACATTAAGAATCCAGCCTTCTTTGACAATACCTTACTTATTTTAATTGGTTTTACCGGTGAGATGAGGGGCCAGGCTATGATAGCATTTGAGAATTCCATTGCCTGCGATATTGCGTCAAAGATGATTATGATGCCAATTACCGAAATGGACGAACTGGCAAAGAGTGCGATTAGTGAACTTGGTAATATGATTATGGGTAATACAGCAACTGTATTTTCTACTAAAGGAATTGCAATTGATATTACACCACCCACTGTTGGCAACGGCACGATGACATTCAGTGCGACTTACGCGCATAATATCTGTGTTCCGCTTGAATATGATGGAGATAAGAAGATTGAAATACATATCGCGATTAAAGGTGATTGATTCACCTTTTTTCTTTGTATAGATATAACTCCCTAAGGCAGTACGATATTAGGGATACGGGCATTTTTATCTAGGAATAGATGAGAAGGCCTGTTTTATGAACTCTAGTTTAAGAAATGAGGTAAGAGAATGAACGTTGTATTGCTAGAGCCTGAGATACCTGCGAATACCGGGAACATCGGCAGAACGTGTGTGGCTACCGGTACCAGGCTTCATCTGATAGAGCCTCTTGGTTTTCGGTTGGATGAGAAGGAAATCAGGCGAGCCGGATTGGATTACTGGAAAGACCTTGATGTTACCGTATATAAGAATTATCAGGATTTTCTGGATAAGAACCCAAATGCTAAGATTTTCATGGCTACTACGAAGGCTCAACACTCCTATACTCAGGTACAATACGACCCGGATTGTTTTATTATGTTCGGTAAGGAAAGTGCTGGTATTCCGGAGGAGCTATTGCTTGCGAATAAGCGTAACACCATTCGCATTCCTATGGTTGGGGATATTAGATCCCTTAATCTGGGGAATTCGGTAGCGATTATTCTATATGAGGCGATGAGACAGAATGACTTTGAAGGAATGCGCATGGAAGGCCAGCTTCACCGACACAGCTGGGATGAAGCCTAGGAGAGAAGCAAAGGGCTAATATCCTTGCCGAAGTGTTAATGCTTATAAAAGATTACAGGGTGCGGACATTAGGGTGTCTGTCAAACCGATACCCCTAATCGATTGTACTAAGCAGATGACTACCAATATTATAAATGAGTTCAAGGTTTTATCAAAATACAGGTTGGTGCGAATGGACCTCCCTGTCCATCGCACCTAAATCCGCCCTCCATGGCGGATTTTCCTTTATATCTGTACATTTATAATATTGATATCCATCTGCTAAGTACAATAACGATTAGGATATAAGGTTTGTCAGACACCCTAACATCTGCACCCTGTAATCTCTATATACGTTTATGCTTGGGCGGGGGATATCAGCCTTTTTGCATCTCCTCGTAAGGCTTCTTTACCAAAACTCAGGTGTCGGTTTGTGGGCTTCCATGGAGCGAAAAAAGAACAAAACCGAGTGCTTTCTTGCATAGGGTTTTGTCCTGATATGGAGTATTAATGTTTTTTGAAGAACATAAGCAGAAAGGGCAGAAGATTAATAATACGACCAGTAAGAGTTTCCAAAACTTGTGTCAAAGTATCATCTCCTTTATTTAAGAATAGCTTCATTTTTCTTTGATTTTATCCTATAAAAATGGAGCAGGAAGCTGGAAGGGTAATTATTTATTGCTTAGGTTTTTTATTATTTTCTCCAGTTCTTCGACTCTCTTCTTTAGCTCCTGGATTTCTCTTTGGGAGCGTCCGATCCATCGGAAGTTCCTGCATATCTCCAGTAATACAATGATAATTATTCCGAATATAATGCCGCTTACTACACCTTCCATGATGGTTATCCCCCTCTTATATAATGAACCTATTATCAATTATATATAGGAATTCTCTTACTGTTGAGTTCATTCCTGAATGCTGCAAGTATATAAGAACTGAGCGATATTGCATGAACACAGCAATTATTCTTGATTGAGTAATATCCGTTGTAACTCTGTCCTCAGGTCTTATTCTGAGGCTTTGGTTAGGGAGAAGATGAATTCGGTGCCGACACCCTCTGTGCTGATGACATTGATGTTCTCGTTATGGGCCTGGATGATTTCCTTTGTGATGGATAAGCCTAAACCGGTACCTTTTTTATCCTTGCCGCGGGAGACATCCGTTTTGTAGAAACGCTCCCAGATCTTCTTGATGGAATCCTTCGGGATTCCGATTCCGTAATCTTTAACCGATACGAATATCTTTTCGCCCTTTTCCTCGGTACTCACCTTGATCTTACTATTGGAGTGACTGAATTTGATGGCATTATCCATTAGGTTATACAGTACCTGCTGTATCTTGCCCATATCTGCCTCAACCAGGTTCTGCTTGGAGGAGAAGACAAGGTTCAAGGTGATCTTCTTCTCTCTGCAGGTACCTTCGAAGGCTTCCGCTGTCTTTTTTATGATATGATTGATATCGAAGGTTGTGATATCAAGGAAGGTTCCGTTGTTTTCGAAGCTGTTCAGTTCTAACAGACCCGTTGTCAGCTTGGTAAGACGCTCTGTCTCAAATAATATTATGTTCAGATATTTATCCTGCATCTCATGAGGAATCGTACCATCCAGGATAGCAGCTGCATAACCCTTGATGGAAGTGAGTGGTGATCTAAAATCATGAGAAATATTTGCGACGAATTTCTTTTGATAATCGTCCAGCTTGCTTAACTCACCTGCCATATAAGATACCGCTGCACCCAGGTCGCGATATTCGCTGAGTCCCTTTAGGATTAAGGCATAGTTATAATTCCCGGAGGAGTACTCCTTCGCTGCTTTCATCAGATTCTTTAGAGGAACCGCAGTGATATAATAGATGTAGACAAACAGCAGAAAGAGCATCGGTAGGAATACAAGAAAACAGATATTAATGACATCCAGATAATAATTCGTTGCATCGACAATCTCCTGCTCAGAGGTGTGCAGTAGGATAAAGCCTCTCGACCGAAAGTTATAATTGATCGGATAAGTCAGGCTTAGCATGGGTTGAAAGAAAACCTCTTCTTTATAGACATTTTCCGTAAAGGTATTGTCCATCAGAGAGGGGTTAATGTCGTATACCGTTTTATACTTCGCGTTTCTTGAGTAGGAGGAGTCGGCAATAATCATACCGTCATTGTTGACAATCCATACACGGATGCCCAGAAAGGTATCAATGGATTTCAGTTGTATGGTCAGGTTCTCAAGGGACATTTTATCGTCGTAAAAGTTAGAAATATATTCGGAAGCGATCAGCTTCGCTTCATCGAGAAGCTGATCCTTCTTATCATCCTTCAGACGACGTTCCAACAGCTGCATGCCATATGTATTTAGCAGCAGAAAAACCATAACGCCTGCAATAAGAAAGCAGATGATTAATCTTGACCATATGGTTTTCTTCATGACATGCACCTACCTTTCTTATCATTTTTTAGAATTCTTTATTTCAAATTTATAACCGATACCCCAAACTGTGCCCAGGCTCCAATCGTTGTGATCCTTTATCTTCTCTCGTAATCGCTTGATATGAACATCTACTGTTCGTGTATCACCATAATATTCATAGCCCCAGATATGATCCAGCAGCTGCTCTCTCGTAAACACCTGATTCGGGTGAGAGGCCAGGAAATACAGGAGCTCCAATTCCTTCGGAGGCATCTCGATATTCTCACCCAGATATTGAACGGAATAATTACTGAGGTTAATGATAAGATCAGTATAAGCTACATAATCGCCGGTGGGTGCAGGAGGAGACTGTTCCTCCTTGGTATCTTCTTTCCCGGGCTGAAAGCGTCGAAGTACGGCTCGTACTCTTGCTACCAGCTCCTTGGAATCAAAGGGTTTTATCACATAATCATCGGCTCCAAGCTCTAAGCCCAATACCTTATCAAAGATTTCACCTTTTGCGGATAGCATAATGATGGGAACCTTTGAGTTCTTTCGTATCTCCCTGCACACCTCATAGCCATCGATACCCGGAAGCATTAAGTCCAGGAGAACGAGATTAGGCTGGTATGAGGCAAACTCATGGATGGCAGCCTCCCCGTCATTTACGATCAAGGTATCGAAGCATTCCTTGGTCAGATATAAGGAAATCAGCTCGGCGATGTTGACATCATCATCAACGATTAGTATTTTCTGCTTGACTATCATGATAAACTCCTTTCAATTCGATCAGACAATAGCCTAAACCTTTAGCTGTGATAAAGGATATTGTATTGAGGTTCTCTAAATTAAGATAGCTTTACTTGAATTCCACGATGGTTACACCCTGGTCGCCCTCCCCGAAGGCACCCAAACGGAAGGATTTCACATAGTTTAATTTCTTCAGGCGAGCATGAATCGCATTTCTTAATGCACCGGTTCCACGGCCATGAATTACAGTTACCTGAGGCAGATGTGCAAGGTATGCATCATCCAGATATTTTTCAAGATCAGAAAGTGCTTCATCCACCGTCTTGCCAATCAGGTTGATATCGGGATGAATGGTTGCGGATTTGGACATCTTGATCTTCCCGCTCTGTGTTTTGTTATAGCCGGGTGCGCTAATTACTTCCTCATCCAATAACTCAATGTCTTTAATATTTACCAGAGATCGAAGAATTCCCATCTGTACATAGAGATCCCCCTTGGCATTCGGAAGAGTGCTTATTGTACCTTTGAGGTTCAGGCTGATCACATTGACGGAGTCACCGACTTTAAGATTCTTAGCCGAAGGAGCCTTGGTATTCTTCTTTTTATCCTTGATCAGATTACTTTCACTATCACTCAGGCGTTCACGTAAGGAATTACGTTCGTTTTCCATATCCTTAATGTCTCCACCCTCCTGAAGCCATTTGTTGTAACGGCGGATACTCTGATCAGCGAATTCCTTCGCTTCCTGAAGTACGGAGGCAGCTTGTTCCTTGGCTTCCTTTAAGAGCCTTTCACGACTGGCTTCCAGGGTCTCTGTTTTCTTAGCCAGGCTCTTCTTCAGCTGCTCAATTTCCTGCTTATATTTCGATATCTCATTCTGTTCCTTCTCTATGGTGACGCGATTGGCCTCCAGATCACTGATGAGATCCTCGAAGCTCTTCTCCTGATGTCCGATTCGTTCCTTGGCATCGGTGATAATGTAGTCCGGAAGGCCAAGCTTGGAGGAGATAGCAAAAGCATTACTCTTACCGGGAATACCGATTAATAACCGGTAGGTAGGACGCAACGTCTCAACATCGAATTCACAGCAGGCATTGGATACACCTTCGGTTGACAAAGCATAAATCTTTAGCTCGCTATAGTGTGTAGTTGCCATAGCACGAATATTTCTTCTATGAAGCGAAGAAAGAATGGACATTGCCAGTGCGGCTCCTTCGGTCGGATCAGTACCCGCGCCTAATTCATCGAATAATACAAGCGAATTAATGTCTGCTTTATCTAAGATCTTAACGATATTGGTCATATGGGAGGAGAAGGTCGAAAGGCTTTGTTCGATGCTTTGCTCATCACCGATGTCGGCATATACCTCTTCGAATACGGCAAGCTCGGAACCGTCAAAGGCAGGAATGTGAAGGCCGGCCTGTCCCATTAGGGTTAGCAGACCTACGGTCTTAAGCGTAACCGTCTTACCGCCGGTATTCGGACCAGTGATGATCAGCATCGTAAAGTCCTTGCCAAGCATGATATCAATCGGTACCACCTTCTTTGAATCGATTAGGGGATGACGCCCCTTTTTAATGTATAATCTTCCGTTTTTGTTAAAGCTTGGCTCGGATCCCTTCATTTGTTTGGATAAGGAGGCTCTGGCGAAGATAAAGTCCAGCTCGGACATGGTAACGAAGTTATACTCGAGGCTTTCACTGTACTCTGCCGCCTGATTACTAAGCTCTGCAAGTACCTTCTCGATTTCCTCCTGCTCCTTGATGGCAAGTTCCCTTAATTCATTGTTCAGTCGAACAATAGCGATCGGCTCAATGAAAAGAGTGGAGCCGGTGGAGGATTGATCATGGATCATTCCCTGGAATTGATTCTTATATTCGGAACGGACGGGTAGACAATATCTGCCGTTTCGCATTGTAATGATATTTTCCTGCAGCAGGGTTCTGGAGGAGTTTAGAATAGAACCTAATTCACTGTGAATCTTATCGTTCGCATTCTTGATGGCGCGGCGAACGCTTTTTAAAGCAGGGCTGGCATCATCAGCGATCTCCTCTTCGGAGATAATGCATCGTTTAATCTCATTATTTAGTGGAGTAAGGGGCTCAAGACCGGCGAAAAACTCAGTTAGGGAGTCTTCGGTCAGATTCTCGCTGTCCTTACCGGTATAGCCACCATATGCCTTTAAACGCAGCGTGGCATCCAGATCGGAGCTGATATGCAATAACTCTGCAGCGCTTAGTGAGGAGCCAATCTTGAGGCGCATAACAGAGGGGCGGATATCATGGATACCGCCGAAGGAAACACTACCCTTCCGTAACAGACGGGATAAAGCATCCGTAGTCTGTGTCTGAAGCTTCTGGATCGTGGGTAGATCGGATAGAGGCAGCAGATGGGCACATAATTCTTTGCCATAGGCAGTTCCTGCAAGGGCACATAATTTATCAATAATTTTATTGTATTCTAGAGTTCTTAATGCTTTTTCATTCATAATACTTCTCAGGCCTTTCCGTTAGTTGCACAATTTGCAGTTTTACAATTCTATATCTATTTTACCTTATGTTGTAAAGAAATAAAACAATTAATTGTGATAATTTGCTTGTCAATTCTTGATTTTACCAATTAAGTATACTATGATATCAATGTTATGACACGCAAAACACATCGTTTGAACGAAATAAGGCAATGATAACAGCAAGGCTTGGCTGTAAATTATGATTTGGTATTGTGTATGTAGTATCCTGCTGTACCGTGTCGTAATTTTAGAAGCGTTTGTTTACAAATAATTCATATTATGTTCATATGTCACTGCTAGAATAGGACTTAAGTATTACTAGAATCCTATAAGTTTATGTCTCTCGAAGGAGAATAAGGATGTCTGATAACAATAAAGATTTTGAGTTTATTAAGGAACAGGTAATCGAGAAAAAGCGTAAGAAATTCAAAAAGAAAGTTTTGCCGTTTCTTATGACATTATGTTTGGCAGTAATATTCGGTGTTGTAGCCGCTGTTACCTTTGTTCTGACGGAGCCAAGGCTTTATGAGCTTTTACATAAGGAAGAGGAGACGAAGACTCCTACCGCATATCCCACGGAATACCCGGTTGTTGAGGCAGAGAAGAATGAAAACAAACCGACAAAAGCACCGGATAAAGAAGAAGTGGAAGAAAGCAGTGTTAAGGAAGAGGAGCCGGATACCGTTATTATCGAACGGCCAATTGAAGCGGACATTGAAGATTACAGTGCAATTTACAGTGAGCTTCGTAAGGTATCTCTTGAGGTTGAGAAGTCCATCGTAACCGTTGTGAGTATCAATGATGAAAAGGATGTCTGGTTTGGCACGAATGTTGAGCTGGTTAAGGAGACATCCGGTCTCATTTTCTATAACGACAATGTAAATTTACTAATATTAGTCAGCTATGATCGGATTAAGGATGCTGATTCGGTGAAGATCCAATTCTCGGACAACTTTACAGTAGATGCTGTGATACAAGATTATGAGAAGGATCTGAATCTGGCGATGTTAGCGATTCCTTTGGAGAGTATTCCGGTTACTTACATGAGTAGTTTACAGGTGGCTAAGTTAGGAGAATCCTATACCTTGGTGGTTGGTAGTCCAATTCTTGCCTTAGGAAGCCCCAATGGACATACCGGATCTTTGGAAGCAGGGATGATCTCCAGCAGAAACAGTTACGCTTATGTAACGGATAACAAGCTGGATTTATTTAATACAGATATCACGGATAATGAGAATAGTGATGGTGTAATTGTTAATATGAAGGGTGAGGTGATCGGCCTGATTACCAGAACCCTGAAGGGCGAGCAAAATGAAGGACTCAGCACAGCAATTGGTATTAGTAAGCTGAGACTTGTACTGGGCAACATGGCCAATAAGATCGTTCGCAATTACTTTGGCGTGAAGACCTTAGACATGCCGGATGCGGCGAAGCAGGAATATAAGGTCACCAACGGAATCTATGTAAATGAAGTGATTGAAGATTCACCGGCATTCCAGGCCGGGATCCAGAACGGTGATATTATTCTTCAGATTGATGAGAATACCGTAATCAATACAAATAATTTCTTTAATTTTATAAGTACCTATGTTCCGGAAGACGTGGTTCAGGTCAAGATACTTCGTACCACAGGTTCAACTCAGCGTGAGATGGATATCAAGGTGACCATCGGTACAAAAGAAAAATAAGTCAGTATGAGGAATGTCGTTCATGAGACATTCCTTTTTCTTTGTCTACCGAGAAGACATTTTTGAATTAATGCTTTATATATCCTCGGGTGTAGGGTATAATTACAATAGTGTAATACCTTCAAAGTGGGTAGACATGTTAAATTAGGTTCATCATTAGAAAGGTAAAGTAGAATGAGATTTATTCAGGATCTGAGAGAGAACGATTTTATTAAGAATGAGATATACTTGTGCAAGTCCAAGCAGACTTTGACCGGTAAAAGCGGTAAAAGCTATGTATCGCTGATATTACAGGATAAGACGGGGACCATTGATGCTAAGATTTGGGACTTCAACAATGAAATAGAGCAATATGAGACGATGGATTTCGTACATATTGATGCAAGGGTAAACAGTTTTCAGGATGCTCTTCAGCTCAATGTCAGCAGAATCTATAAGGCCAGGGAGGGTGAATATTACCCGGAGGATTACTTCCCTGTTACGAACAAGGATGTAGAGGTTATGTACCGTGAGATTAAGGATTTTGTCCAAGGTATTAAGGATGTAAGCCTTCGGACTCTCGCAGAGGATTTCTTCGTCAACAATTCGGACTTTATCAAACGGTTTAAAAGCCATTCCGCTGCGAAGAGTGTGCATCATAGCTTTATGGGCGGTTTGTTGGAGCATACCCTCAGCGTGGTTAAGCTCTGCGAGTACTATACCACCACTTATCCGATCTTGAATAAGGACCTGCTTCTTACTGCTGCGCTATTCCATGATATCGGTAAGATGGAGGAGCTCTCCACCTTCCCGGAGAATGATTATACGGATGACGGTCAATTGCTCGGACATATTTTTATCGGAGCGAATATTGTAAGCAGCCATATTAATAAAATGAGTAAATTTCCTCCGAAGCTGGCAAATGAGTTAATTCACTGTATTCTGTCCCATCATGGAGAGCTGGAGTATGGTTCACCGAAGAAGCCGGCGACTGCTGAGGCGATGGCATTGCATTTTGCGGACAATACCGATGCAAAGATGCAGACGATATCAGAAATGCTGATGGCCGGAGATCCTAAGGTGGAGTGGTTGGGATATCAGAGACTCTTTGAATCTAATATTAAGCGTAGTACGAAGAGTAAAGAATAGAAATTAATTATGTGGGGGTTGTCTGGTTTAGCAATTACGGCTGATCCGGCAATCCTCATTCAAAAATAGAATGGTGGGAATTATGGCGGCATTAAAGAAGAATGATCAAGTCGAGATTAATATTGAGGACATCGGTTCCGAGGGAGAAGGCATTGGCAGATATGAAGGCTATACCCTGTTCGTTAAGGATACGGTTATGGGAGATGTGGCACTCGTTCAGGTGACAAAGACAGGCAAGACCTATGGATATGCAAGATTGGTGAAGCTTCTTAAGCCTTCCGCCTTCCGGGTAGAACCTAGATGCCCGATTGCAGCTCGTTGCGGCGGATGCCAGCTGATGCATGTGGATTATTCCAAGCAGCTGGAATATAAGGAGAATAAGGTGCGCAGCTGCCTCACCAGAATCGGCGGCTTCACGGAGATACCGATGGAACCGGTCTGCGGTATGGAGGAGCCGTACTATTATCGTAATAAATCCCAATACCCCGTTGGAAGGAACAAGGATGGCAGCATCGCAATCGGTTTCTATGCAGGGAGAACCCATACCATCATCGATACCCCTCGCTGCTTCATCGGTGCAAAGGTGAATGAAGAGATTATTGCGATCCTTCGATCCTTTATCGAGCAGTATAAGCTTGAGCCCTATAACGAAGAGCTTCACAAGGGATTAATCCGTCATATTCTTACCAGAGTTGGCTACCTATCCGGAGAGATTATGGTATGCATAGTGATCAATGGAAAAGAGCTTCCTCATAAGGAAGCGCTGGTTGAGAGACTGAGAAAGATTACCGGAATGAAGAGCATCTGTCTTAATGTAAATAAAGAAAAGACCAATATAATCTTGGGAAATGAAATAATTTCTCTCTGGGGAGAGCCATACATCACGGATTCTATCGGTGATATCAAATATCAGATCAGCCCGCTGTCCTTCTATCAGGTGAACCCTGTTCAGACGAAGAAGCTGTATGACATCGCACTGGATTATGCAGAGTTACACGGCGAAGAGACGGTCTGGGATATCTACTGTGGAATCGGAACCATATCCCTGTTCCTGGCACAAAAAGCGAAGAAGGTATACGGTGTTGAGATTGTTCCTCAGGCCATCGAGGATGCGAAGAGGAATGCCCTGATTAATAATATCACGAATACGGAGTTCTTTGTCGGAGCGGCAGAGGAGGTTCTTCCGGCAAAATATAAGGAAGAGAAGATCTATGCTGACGTTATTGTTGTAGATCCTCCCAGAAAGGGTTGTGACCAAAGCCTTCTTGATACCATACTTTCCATGTCCCCGAAGAGAATCGTCTATGTATCCTGTGATCCGGCGACTCTGGCGAGAGATCTGAAGTACTTGTGTGCGAAGGATTATGAGCTTAAGCGGGTGAGAGCGGTCGATCAGTTTGGACACTCGACCCATGTGGAGACGGTGGTATTACTATCACGAGTGGAGAACAAAAGACCTTAAAAGGAGCATTTTTAGTCCATTGTCTAGTTAATCAGACTTGCTGTATATTATAAATATGTTAAATCTTTTGATAGATACTGTTAGATATAAAAAAATGAATTAAAAAATGGCAATACCAGTCTTACAAAATGATAGCATTAAATTATATTTGAACAGAGGGAAAAGATAATGAGCAGGATTAATGTAAAAACAGAACAGAAACGCTTTGACACGGCATCGGATTTATACGGTATTTTTTTTGAGGACATCAGCCACGCGGGCGACGGAGGCTTATATCCGGAGATGCTCAGAAACAGGTCGTTCGAGGATTCCCTGATCCCGGAGGGCTGTACAACTCCGGATTCAGGAAAGACCTTTGTCTCTCCGACCGGATGGATTGACGAGTTCAATAACGGTGAGGGCATGACCGACTGGGTCACAAATGGAAAAATTAAAGCTACACCCGTCCCTGCCTGGTACTGCGATAACGCGGAGATGGAACTTGATGATACAGATACACTGAATGTTAACCGGAAGGTGTCGCTGAAGGTCGGCTTTCATAAGAATGGGAGCATAAGGAATATCGGGTATGCCGGAGTTTCACAGGAGGAGGGAAGAAGTTATCATTTTTACATGTTTGCCAAAGCTTCGGAAAAGGTCACACTCGAATTATCTGTTATACGCACAGAGTCAGTGGAGGACGTGAATACAGCAGATGGCCCGGTAAATGAGAAACAGGTGCTTTCTAAAGCTTCGATTGAGGTGAATAACTCGGAATGGACCAGATATGACGCTGTTCTTACTCCTGCGGCTACGACGGGAACGGCTGAGTTTGTGATTGCTGCTCCTGATGGCGGTGATGTTGTTTTTGGGTTCATGTCACTTATGCCTTCTGATACATTTATGAATCATGGCCTCAGAAAGGACCTGGTTATGAAGCTTCAGGAGATGAAGCCGGCGTTCCTAAGGTTTCCGGGAGGGTGCATAGTCGAAGGCTTCACTATGGAGACTGCCATGTTATTTCGGAAAACGGTAGGACCGGTGTGGGAACGCCCAAGTCACTGGCTCCTGTGGCATTACCGCACGACCAACGGACTGGGGTTTCATGAGTATCTGCAACTCTGTGAGGATCTGAACCTTCAGGCTCTTTATGTGTGCAACTGTGGTCTGACCTGTCAGGGCCGCGGGCCGATTTACTTTAACGATGAGGAAATGGATAATATCATACAGGATACACTTGATGCCCTGGAATATGCGATGGGACCTGCCGATTCCAAGTGGGGAGGTCTGCGTGCGCGTATGGGACATCCGGCTCCTTTTTTCATTAAATATCTGGAGATAGGCAACGAGAACAGCGGCACTGAATATGAGAGCCGATATGAGCTGATTCGCAAAGCCGTCCTTAACGAATACCCTGATATGCTCATCATCTCCAATGACCGCAGTGAGAGGACGAAGTGCGATATTGTTGATGATCATTATTACAACATGCCTGAGTTCTACGCTGAGAACGTCGGCATATATGATAATTATGACCGTACAAAGCCTGATGTTTTTGTCGGGGAGTTTGCTGTTAACCAGACATATGAGGGACAGCTTCGTGCAGCTGTCGCAGAGGCCATGTTCATGGTTGGGTTCGAGCGCAATCAGGATAAAGTGAAGCTGTGCTCATATGCCCCGCTCTTTGAGCATGTACATTTTTACTCGTGGTACCCTAATCTTCTGATCTATGACAATTACAGAAGCTATGGCATTCCAAGCTACTATGTGTTTAAGCTGTTCGGTAAGAACCGGGGGGAGAAGGTAATTGCTTCTGATGAGGAGGCGGGGAAGATTTATCGTGAGCTTCACGGGCTTCCGATGATTACCGGTGATTTCGGAGTTAAATATCGGAATGCAAGGCTGAATGGAATCGAAGCAGAACCATATAAGAATATCTTCGGCAAGGCTATTGATATGGATGACTGTAAAATGGTGGTTGTGGATGAAGACAATGAGATGTCACGCAGAAAACCTCCATTTAAGGTATATTCGGCAGTGGCACTCGGAACCGATGCTGATGTTGACAAAAGAGAATATGAATTTGAAGTAGAACTCCATATGGAGAAAGGGCAGGATACCGGTGTGGGATTGCTTTGCGCACCGAAGCCATTCAGCTTCTATGACCGTATGAACCCGAATCCGAGGGATCCGTGGATGCTATTTAACCTTGAACCGTTAAGGTGGATGTTCGGGGATGGTCAGGC
>JAEZUM010000033.1 GCA_023421075.1 Bacillota bacterium | reverse complement strand
GTGTCCAGATGGGACCGGGAGCCACTTGATTTACCCTTATCTTACGATCCGCCAGATTCGTAGATAACGATCTTGTAAAAGAGGTAATCGCACCTTTTGTTGCAGAATAGTCGAGTAAGGTGGCATTCCCCTTATATGCGGTGACTGAGCCGGTGTTTATGATTGTGCTATCTTCTTTTAGATGTGGTAGTGCTGCTCTGGTCAGGTAAAACATTCCGAAGACATTCGTCTGAAAGGTTCGAACGAGCTGTTCATCCGTTATGTCCTCCAACTTCTTCTGTGGATGCTGCTCAGCAGCATTATTAACAAGGATATCCAGGGAATGGAATTCCTGCAGAGTCTTATCTATAATTTGATTACAGAAGCTGCTATCTCCAATATCACCCTTAATCAAAAGTGCCTTTCCATGATAGCTTTCCACTGCCTGCTTCGTCGTATTGGCATCATCGTCCGCAATGTTATAGACAATGACCACATTACAGCCTTCCTTTCCAAAGGCTACCGCGATTGCTCTACCGATCCCGCTGTCACCTCCGGTAATGATTGCGGTCTTTCCTCGCAGTCTTCCGGTTCCGGTATAGTCCGGATTATCATAGATCGGTTCCGGATTCATACGGCTCTCCTTCCCCGGAATAGGTTGCGTCTGACCTTGTATCTCCTGTGTAGTGTACATTTCCTTATCTCTCATGATTCATAGTCTCCTAGTCGTTTTTTTAGACAGTATTCCCTGAACCTATCGATATTAACCCCACCGATAAAATCATGTTTTCTTTCATAAAACCGTAGAAACAACCTGTGGGATTTTAGTCCACATAAATTAGTAATAGTTACTATATACGAAAAGGGATAAGTTTGCTACTATAGCCTTAAGAAGACGTCTTTTTCCTCTTCTAACTAATTGATCCGAGTATCCAGTCCATCTCCCTTATCGGAAAGGAGCATAATATGAGTATAATATTTGAAGCAATGGTCTCAGAAATAGAAGACCGTAAAATTATTAAAATACCCGTTAATACCAGTATACATCTGCCCTCCCGTGGTATGGTTATGATTCAGGGAACCATCAACGGCATATCCTTTCAAGCCCCCTTGGAGCCGGACGGAAAAGAAAGTCATTGGTTCGAGTTAAGTGACTCTCTAAACAGAGAATTAAATGCAACAACCGGCCAGACTTTATCCTTTGATATAGAACCAATCAATGAATGGCCGGAGCCCGAGATTCCCGAAGATATTATGGAAGCAATCCACAAAGAGGGACTAACAAACCTATGGAATACGCTTACCGTGAAAGCCCGATGGGAATGGCTTAGATGGATTCGTTCTACGAAAAGCCAAGCTACTCGCCAGAAGCGAATTGAGGTTGCTTGTTCCAAGCTACAGAATGGGGATAAGAGACCTTGTTGCTTTGACTCAACGCGGTGTACGGTTACAGAGGTTTCCAAATCCGGAGTACTCTACGATTAATAAGGTAGGTATCATTGCAAACTATTGAATATGTAAACAGGGCAACCGGCTTCCCAAACACACAGGCTGACAGACAGTGTGTTTGGGAAGCCGGTTGCCCTATTTTATTTGATATTTAATCAATAATCAAAATTTCTTTTAGATAAATATCTTTATAAAAAAACCAAATCATTAGTCAGAGATCATTTCGATAAAGGTTATTTCCTCTTTCTTGAACATATGACGCTCTGCAGAACGATAAAGAAACATAACATAGCCGCACGAGTGATCTGTGGCCACCAGGGATCCTGGCTACCGATTGCGGTGACAACCAATAATACGATACCACTGGTTAAAACACCAAACAGAGTACCGAAGACATTTCCTACACCTCCGGAAAGCAGTGTTCCACCTATTATAGACGCTGCAATTGCGTCCATTTCAAGTCCGGTAGCGAGCTGAACCGAGCCAGATCTGGTATGGAAAAGATATAAAAATCCACCGATCCCAGCTAGTAACCCACATAACAAATGGGCATAAAACTTCGTTCTCTTTACATTAATGCCAAGCATCAGAGCGCTTTGTGAATTCCCGCCTACAGCATAAAAGCTACGACCGAGTCTGGTCTTCTTAAGCAACCAGAACATCAAGCAGACGATAATAATTGCTACGATGACACCATATTCCAGTTTTGACTGAATAAAGACGCCCTTGCGATTGACATCGCCTAAAAAAGGAATTAATACCCTTGCGCCGGATAACTCCTCAAAGCCCAGATTATGGACCTGTATTTGGTTGACTTCGATCAGTGCAACCAGACCACGACCTAAGAACATACCTGCCAGGGTAACGATAAAGGGCTGCATCTCCAGATACGCAATAAGAAACCCTTGCACCGCACCAAACACGAGTCCGATGGCCAAGGCAAGCATTAGGGATGTAAAGAAATTAAAACCATAATTATTCAGGCAGACGATACAAGCGGTACAAATCAGTGCGGTAGAACCACCTACGGAAATATCAATACTGCCCGTAATCATAACAATGGAGAGACCGCAGGCAATTACGATTAAAGCCGCATTTTCGTTGAAAAGATTAAAAAACATCTGTACCTTACTAAAGCCTTTATCACCAAGAAAAATAATGGAAAGGGCATAGATTGCGATAAATAAGGAGACCGTTATAGTTAGCAAGAAGGCGGTGTCCGTCAGTGCTTCTCTTCGTTTCAATTTATTCTTAACAACTGCGATTCCTTCTGTACCATTTCCTTTTTTCGTATTTAGCATATTAAGCACGCTCCTTTCCATCAACGGTTGTCAAACGGATCGACGCTGCTTTTTTACTAAAAAAGCTTTTGACAACAGGCGTTTGGATGATTACCAGTATGATAATAATCACGGCCTTAAAGACAGGAACGGCATTTGTGTTGACATTGAGCGTGGTCAGCATGGAGGTTAAGGTCTGGATGGTATATGCTCCGATAATGGAACCCGTCATATTGAATTTACCACCACTGAGGGAATTACCACCAAGAGCAACTGCCAAAATAACATCCATTTCGATGCTAGGAACAATGGTATACGGATTAACCGTCTGTACTCTGCTTGCTTGAACAAAGCCTGCAATTCCGACACACAGACCCAAAATAACAAAGGTCAAGAACTTAATCAGAGCCGGATTTAGACCGTTCAGACTTGAGGATCGGTCATTGATACCAACCGCTTTGGTATAAAGCCCAAGATTTGTTTTCTTTAATACCAGGAACGTTATTAAAATAATCGCAACTGTGATCAGTAGTGGTGTTGGAATTGGAAATCCGGGGATAAAGTTACCGTAATAACCAAATACAGCTGCTGCTTTGGGCTTCAATCCTCCCATTGCCATGGATCCGATGGATCGACCGGCTGTAAAAAGGATAAGAGTTGCCACCATGGGCTGTATCTTGAACTTAGAAACCAGTATACCGTTAAATGCCCCACAAGCCATACCTGCCAGACAACCAAGAACAAGTGCAAGAATAATGGGTGCTTTTAATTCGGTAGGTTGGGTCTCATTCCCACACAGAACCCGCATGATCACACCACCAACGATTGCGATTGTAGCTCCTACACTGATATCCTGACCTCTGGACGAAGCAGTAACAAGAGTCATTCCAATCGCAAGTATAACAAGCTCTGTCGCATTATTCAGAATATTGATCAGATTTCCGATCAGAACAGGATTACCGGTACTATCTCGGCCTAAGCTTATCCTCAGGAAGCTCGGATTGATAAATACATTAATCAACAACAGAAATGCCAGAAATGCTATTGGAATAAATAATCTGTGCCTGATAAGTGATTTAAACACCGAAGCCAAACGACCGGTATTACGTTTATGATTATCTCTGGACATTTTGACTTACTCCCCCCGCTATAGTATACATTATTTTATCCTGTGTCATATCCTCATCCTTTAATTCACCGACAACATACAGATCCCGCATAACGATCAGTCTGGAGCAGGTACGCAGCATCTCTTCAATCTCAGATGATATGAATGTAATACTCATACCCTCCGAAGCAAGCTTTAACACCAGCTTCTGAATCTCAACCTTTGTACCGATATCAATACCTCGTGTCGGTTCATCGAGAATGAGGTACTCCGGATGAGTAAGCAACCACCTTGCAAGTATTACCTTCTGCTGATTACCTCCGGACAAGGAACTGATCGGTGTATCCGCCGATGCGGTTTTGATGCCGAGCAAACTGATATATTCCTCTGCAAAGGCTTGTGCCTGAGCCTTGGAGAAGGGTCGGAAGAAACCATTCATAACCTGTAAGGCCAGGATGATATTATCACGGACTGACAAATCTCCAATTATTCCGTCCCGCTTACGATCCTCGGAAAGGTATCCGACGCCTTTCTTCATGGCTTTGATCGGAGAGGTAATATTGACATTCTCACCCTTGATTCTTAATCTACCCTTCAAGACCTTATCCGCGCCGAAGATTGCCCGTACACATTCGCTTCGACCCGATCCTAGCAAGCCTGCAAAGCCTGTTACCTCGCCTTTGTATGCAGTAAAGTTAAATGGTTTAATTCCGGAAGTACTTGACAGACCTTCTGTCTCGATAACAACCTCTTTGGTATCAGCAGTGTCTGCCTGACCTTTATTATGTATTTCCGCCAAATCACCCAGCTCCTTACCCATCATTTTTGCAACAAGCTCAACCCTGGGTAAATCCTTAATCTGATATTCACCGACCAGCTCACCATTTCGTAATACCGTAATCTTATCGCACAGCTCATACACCTGGTCTAGGAAATGGGTGACAAATATTATCCCTACTCCCCTTGCCTTGAGCTCACGCATCAGAGTGAATAGCTTGGAGACCTCCTGTTCATCTAGGGATGAGGTCGGTTCGTCAAGTATCAACACCTTACAATCCATATCAACAGCCCGGGCAATGGCTACCATCTGCTGAACTGCGATGGAGCAATTGGACAATTGCTGTGTTGGTTTCGCCGGTATACCGAGACCCTCCAGAATACGTTCTGCCTGACTGTTACTCTTCTTCCAATCCACAAACAGATCATTTCCTCTACCGATGAATAAATTTTCGGCAACCGTAAGATTAGGACATAGTGTTATTTCCTGATAAACGGTGCTTATCCCAAGCTTTTGAGCCTCTTGCGGTGACTTAATATGGACCGGTTTATTGATTCCTTTGATACTAATTTCTCCGGAATCCTTGGTATATACTCCGGTCAATACCTTAATTAATGTGGACTTTCCGGCACCGTTCTCCCCCATCAGAGCATGGATTTCTCCTTCACGCAGAGTGAAATCCACATTTTGTAAGGCACGTACACCGGGAAAGCTTTTATAAATCCCTCGCATGGTAAGTACTGTATTTTGCATAGTAATAAATTCAAACCTCCGTTCAGGTACGATATTCAAATCAGACATTCTCAAGTCTTCTCTATGATTAGATAAATGCGCGGTGCTGGAATCTGCGAACAATATCCACATACTCGGCGCCGCGCACTTTAATCAATATCTTACCTTATTTTGCTGCCGTTAATCTTCTGATTTCCGACAGAATCGATCGTGTGATGATAAAACTGTGATATTATCTTAGTATTAATAGGAACGTGCATCTACAATCTCTTTGGTGATGGTAGCTGTATCAAACATTTCCTCATCAACATAAGCATTCTTATCAACGGTCTCTCCAGCTTCTAACTTATTAATCAGCTTAACAATACGAGGACCATGAAGAGGATTACACTCAACATCGAGATTGAATTGTCCTGCGAGAACCTTCTCAAGAGCCCACTTGTTTGCATCGAAGGCGATTACCTTTACATCTCCGTCTTTACCATATGTAATACCGGCAGCATCCATAGCGTCACAAGCGCCACGAGCCATATTATCATTCTCTGCATAAACTACATTGAATTTTGTTCCGGAAGCGATAAGATCAGCAACTGCCTGCTTAGCAAGGGTTTCATCCCAGCCCTTCATATTTTGGTTGAATACGATTTCCCAACCGTTTGCCTTTGCACCGTCTTCGATTGCTTT
Source organism: Bacillota bacterium (assembly GCA_023421075.1). Classification (GTDB taxonomy): domain Bacteria; phylum Bacillota; class Clostridia; order Lachnospirales; family Lachnospiraceae; genus Mobilitalea. The sequence continues at coordinate 37,495 of JAEZUM010000033.1, read as the reverse complement.
GGAACGACCGAGCTGAGCAGAAGATCCTGTATCACCGCCGAGAACTACAATCTTGTTTTCTGCAAGAGCTTGTTTCTTCAACCAATCAACAGCCTTATTGCCTTCTGCTTCGAAATCGGAACAAACCATTGCGGTATAAAGATCCTCGGTCAGATCAAGCTTACGATCTGCCATAATAAAAGGAATACCAGCTTCCTTCGCAGCCTTAGCTACATCTTCCCAACCTGCTGACTGAAGTCCAAGTACAACAAGATAATCAACCTCTTCCTGAATCAGCTGCTGTGCCTGTGAGATCTGCTTTGCATGATCGCCTTCACCGAACACCATCTTTGTCTCAAATCCTGCATCACCAAATGCTGAATTAAAGGATTTTGTGTTAGCTGTACGCCAGTCCGACTCATTTGCATTGGTCTGCACTACACCGACAACTACTTTGTCGTCTGCCTTTTTGGATGTTGCTGTGTCTTTTGTACCACATCCTACAAACGAGAAAACAAGTGTTAATACCAGAATTACTGAAATTAATTTCTTCATGAATATCTCCTCCTATTATTTAACTCAAAAATCGAGTTTGATTGTAAGTCCAAGTATATTGAACTTATCAATATAAAAATACGGAGATTATTCCTCTCTTTGTAGTTTATTTTACTGTGTTTTCTACACGGATCGCTTTTGGTTCAAATTTCTATGATATTTGTTTGATATTTTACAGTAAAGAAAGATTATTACTATTTGCATTGTAATAATCTTTCCTTTTTCGTCTAATAGGAACGTCCAAGCCGTTCTACCGAGGCATTTTCTGCTTCAAAGACCTTTCCGTCCACATAAGATACCTTATCTACCGTTTCTCCTTTTTCTAACCGTTCGAGAATATCAGCAATCAGTTCTCCTTGCAACGGATTGCATTCAATGTCCGCATTTATGAGTCCGGCTTCCATCTTATCAAAGGCTTCCGATACCGCGTCAAAGGATACGATTTTTATCTTTCCGTCTACCCCGCAGGTTAATCCGGCTTCTTGTATCGCTTCAATCGCGCCAAAGGTCATATCGTCATTTTGTGATACCAAGACATCAATATCTTCATATTCCTGCAGCAGCTTCGCCATTACTTCTTTCCCCTTCGCCTTGGTAAAATCAGCACTTTCACGGGCAAGAATATTCCAATTTTGATGATTTGCAGCGATTTCCTCAAATCCCTTTGATCGTCCGATCTGTGCCGTCGAATTTAAGGTACCCTCCAGTACAATAATATTAACGGTCGAAGCTTCTTTTTTGGAGGAAGCTTTGGATTTATCCGAGGCCTTACCTTGTTCCTCTTGTTTCTCCAGATATTGCTCCAGCCACAGACCTGCCTTCCTACCTTCTGCATATTTATCCGTTCCCACGCATGCGACGTATAGATTCTCATCCTCTGTCTCAATCATACGATCCACAATGATGACCGGTATCCCGGCCTGCTTCGCTTCTGTCAGCACCGTATCCCAACCGGTCTCGGTAACCGGAGCAATCAAAATATAATCAACCTCCTGAAATATGAAGCTTCTGACATCCTTAATCTGATTCTCCTGACTCTGCCGCCCATTAGAAAAAATCAAAGAAAATCCATTCTCCTCCACAAGCGCACTCTGGATGGATTTTGTATTCGCCGAACGCCAGTCCGATTCGGAACCAAGCTGTGAGAAGCCCACGATGATCAGATCCGAATCAATATCATCAGAATGCTCGGTTTCCGCATTCTGAATGTCCTTCAATGGCCTCAAACTGCAGCTGGCAAGCGCGATCAGCCCAACAAAGAAAATCCATAATATGATCTTAAAATTCTTATTCATATCCTACCTCGATTCGTTCATTCTCCATCGGTCTTGCCGGAATTGTGATTTTAATATCGGTGCCTTCCCCTTTTTTGCTGTGAATATCCAGTCCATAGGTATTCCCATAGTTTAGTTTAATTCGTTTATTAACATTGGCTAGGCCAAACCCGGCACTCTGTTTGCTTACCGGCATTTCAATTTCATTTCTTAACGCCTGTAATTCTCCTTCATCCATCCCTATACCGTTATCAATCACGTGAAAACAGATAACCTCGTCCATAATCTCACCGGTTACCGTGATCTTTCCTCTGGCCCGAAGCATTTTAACACCGTGATATAAGGAGTTTTCGATCAATGGCTGCAATGTCAGCTTCAATATCTGATACCCATACAGCTCCTCCGGAATATTGATCTCATAATCCAGAATATCCTTATACCGGGATTGCTGTATCTGCAGATAGCTCTTAATATGTATTTCCTCTTCCCTAATTGTAATGAAATCCTTTCCCTTACTCACAATAATCCGGAAAAATTCAGAAAGAGACACCACGATATCGATTGCTTCCCGGTTCTTCTCCCCTTCGATGAGCCAGACAATCGTATCTAAGGTATTATATAGAAAATGCGGATTAATCTGGGTTTGCAGAAGCTTTGATTCCATATGCCTTAGATTTTCCTGCTCCAGTTTAATGCTTTTCACCTGCTGCTCCAGCTTAAAGGCCATATCGTTAAAGCTTTCGGACAAAATCGACAATTCATCATGATTCTCACAGGAGGTCCTTGCCGTAAAATCTCCTTTGGCAATTAAGGCAGTCTTATCACATAGCATTCTGATGGGTTTGGTAATACTGTCCGTTACAAGAATGTTCACCAGAACAGAGGCAACAATAATGGACGATAATGCAACAATCATTGTTACAATTACCTTCGTTACCTGTTCGTTCAGACTTTGTCTGATTGCCTCAAAATTCTGGGTTTCATAATAAATGTAATACTGAATTTCTTCCTGAAACAACTCAGTCAAAATATAAATATCCGACTCCAGCATCTCAATATTCTCTTCATATTTACCGGTTTGTTCCTGATTATCCCGTATTTCATTGATTCTATCCTTTAAAGTGTCAAGGTTAAGCAGAATTCGCTTGATCCACCCAAGACTCTCTCTGCTGGAGGTTATCTTTTGAAGGGCTCTAAAATTGTCCCTTGCAGATTCAATCAGTTTATACGGATTCTTCAGATCATTATTCTTGTCAATGGATTCAAAGGTCTCTGCTTCCACGACAATCTTATACATACTTTCGTCCATTTCCTCTTTGAAATTGAGGTTATAATTATTGGCCGAAGTAATCCTTCGTACAATAGCATCGTATGCCGTACTATAATTATGCAGAGCCGCAATCTGATACACAGAGAAAATTATCATTGGGATGATAATGACCGCAGCTACCATAAACAGCTTCAGTCGAAGGGGATATTTAATTGGCTTTCCGCTGTTGTAATTAATCATACTTCACCTTTCCCCTGCAGCCTGTATTCCGACGGAGTACAATTCTGTGTCTTTTTAAATATATAGCTGAAATAATGGGAATCCTGATATCCCACTAAGCCTCCGATCTCCGTAATCTTTCTGCCCGAGCATCTTAAATATTCCTTTGCCTTATCCATACGGATGTCCGTCAGATATTCGATAAAGGTCATCCCTGTTTCCTGATTGAATAGGGAACTAAAGTAGTTCGGGCTGACATTAACTGTGGACGCTACCTTATCCAGAGTGAGATCACTCATAGCAAATTTACGATCAATATACTCCTTCGCCTGTTCGATCAGGCCTGCATAACGTTTCTGGCTGTTCTTGTTTCGAAGATCAATTGCCTCCTTCAAGATGGATTTATAGAAATCACGGCAATCCTCCAGGCTTAAAAGCTGATCAGAGACACGATTCATGCTCTTCAGACTGCTGTCGATCTTTTCCTTGGGGTACTGAAGTCCCTTTAAAAACCTCATGATGACAGAATATCCATCCATAATAACATAATGTCGGAAAAGCTCAGAGCTCATAGCACTGGATCCGAAGCCATCAAAATAGCTGTTCACAAACTCATCTACATCATGGATAGTACCCCGCTTTAGAAAATCCTCCAATAAATTACGATCAAGCTTCTCCAGGTTCAACTCACTGACATTACTTACATTAATCCGATTTCCGATCTGCGCCTTAATGTTGCGGACATCATCATAGGATAAGAACTGATCCCTGCTTTCAAAATAGCGTAGAGAAAATGCACTGTTCGCATCAAGATAGGACAGATGGAGATCACGGACACGATGAACACAACGTCCGATTCCGCCGAAATAATGCACCCTTCCTTCACAGATGTGAACCAATAAATTGCATAATTCCTGAATTAATGCATTAATCTGCAATTCATTTTCCCCTAGAAGGATGAAAGCCCAACCATCCATCCCACGTTCAAATACTTTTATATCGGTAAATCTTCTGAGTGCTTCTGCCATTCTCGCTTCGCATTGTACGATTTCATTCGAGTATTCATACACATCCTCCTGAACCTTGAACTGAAAGAGCATAACACAGAAAACACTTGCCACCATACTGATTCCAAGTTCCTCTTCCTGCTCAATAATCTGTGAAAGAGTCATCTTCTCACTCACCAGGGCGTTAAAAAAATCCTTTCTTTTCTCACCCTGCTTCTGATAAACCAGATGCTGATATTGTTCCAGAATCTGCTTTTCCTTTCGCTCCTTTTCAATCGCTGCAGCGGCATTCTTGACCGCCGTCATCAGCTTGTCCGAGGTTACCGGCTTCAGAAGATATTCGCTGACTCCGATGTCAATCGCTTTCTGCGCGTAACCAAAATCACTATACCCGCTGATGATAATGATTTTTAGCTGTGGCATATCCTTTTTTAATAATTTACTCAATTCCAGTCCGTCCATGAACGGCATCTTTATATCGGTGATCAGAATATCCGGCTGCTCTCTAATAATCATGGGATAGGCTAATTCACCGTCACTTTCATCACCGACTATCGTGAAACCTTCCTCTTCCCAATGAAATTTGTTCTTAATCCCTTCGCGTATCACAATTTCATCTTCTACTAAAAAAACCTTGTACATAGTTCCCCCCACAAATTTCCCATAAATAGATTGTTTCGCTTTATAATACGGCTTTAACCGATCATAAGGTACCTTGCTTTTCCAGAAGGTTGATATTGGAAACAATCTCATCATACCATAATATTTGTTATTTTGTAAAATTTTTTAGGAATGAGTGATTGAGACTGAACGATGTTTCTTTCATGAAATACGATGTGGCGATCGATTCATTAATGTGGTAGGATATGTCTATAAGATTAAATATCATTTAAGGAGGAGCTCTTATGTCAAAACCAACAATTAATTTTGCATCAGTTACACTGGATTGCCCAAATCAGGAAGAGCTGGCAGATTTCTATGCCGCATTACTGGGGTGGGAGAAGCATCGATTTGATGAGGAATGGCTTGCGGTTCTTTCTCCGGATAAGCTTATCTGTCTGCTGTTTCAGGAGATTGAGGATTATGTACCACCGGTTTGGCCTCATGAGAAAGGGAAGCAGCAGATCATGACGCATATAGATTTCTCTGCGGCTCCAGATGAAAAAGAGGCAGTAAAAAATCATGCCCTGGCATGTGGTGCTACTTTGGCCTCGGTTCAATATTCAGAGAATTATACCGTATTTATTGACCCCGTAGGGCATCCTTTTTGCATCAGCTTTTTTGGATAATTTAGAATATTTCGCGAATACATAAAAATCCCTATGAGCATAAATGCGACGCTTATCTGTTAGATTTTCAGGTATAACAGATAGGCGTCACAAATATATGCTGATAAGGATTTTTTTCTTAGAATGTTATATTATTATTTATTGCATATCCCATTACTGACAATCGTTCTACTGTCCAAGTGGATACAGTCGTATTTTTTGAAGCTTAGGCTGTTTCTTGATTAATTGTTCCTTGGAAAAAGGCTTCCCGTGAGATGGATACACTTTTTTAAAATCAAGTCCGATCATCTTATTCCAGGATGCTTCATAATCCTTCAGGTTTTCGATCCAAAGGATGACATGATTCAGGCTAGGTATCCCATTCATAACGGCATCTCCGCTAAACAATACTCTATTCTCAAACAATAAACCGATTGAGTCCTTTGTATGACCGGGTAACTCAATAATCTTAGCCGAAAGAATCTTCTCGATTGCCGGCTTAGTGTCTTTGGTCACGACATAATAACGGTTTGGATCATCTACCGGTTGAAAACGATGTTCCCCTTTGCCGAACAGCTTCATCAATTGGCAAAAACACCAGGATAACACACTGCTGCATCCGCCATGAAACGAATTCTGTCCTACCTTAAGTCTTTCCACCGCTTCGGGATGAAGTATTACCTTCGCCTTTGACTGATCTAGCAGTTGCTTCAAGAAACCGACATGGTCGTCATGCGCATGGGTAATAAAGACATAAGCAATATCCTCAACCGAAATATTATGCTTTTTCAAGTCGGCTTCAAAATGCTCATATTGCTCCTGATATCCTGTATCAATCAGCAGATACCCCTCTCTCATTTCAATCAGATAAACATTGCTGATACGATTACCAAGATTAGTTATTCGATCCTCTATCGGTTTTCTCATCTTATAACTAATATCAATTTGTTTTGCAATAGCGGGGTCTTCCTTTTTCACTTCAAGAAGATAGTCAGAAATATTATCTGCTTTATCAATCGGTTGTCCTATAAGGATTGTTTCCAGCTGTTTTCTGATTACATGCACATTATATAAATTCTTATCATTCTTATAGTTTTCTATTAACCAGAGGGTATCTACTAAGCTATCAATTACCTCTTCCCGGATAAAAGGCTTTTCCTGATAAGACGATTTTGCCTGTTCCACTACGCCCTGCCATTCCGGATTAGCCAGAGCTTTACCAATGGTATTCTTCGCATGTCCTATGGCACATTGGTAACCCTGACAGGCCTTACAATATTCTGCACCCATACAAATATTATCCAGATCCTTTTGTATATGCTGGTAATAATCATGAAGCATTTTTGATTTCGCTTTTAATTCCGTACTGATACCCAATTTTCTGTCATGCAATAGCTTTCTTACCAATAAAAATACGATCAATACTAATGCCGCACTGAAGGGTACAACATATCCGGGATTTAGATACTGCTCAGGAACTGTCACTACCAGCTTCTGAAGTCCAAAGAACATAAAAATGGAGGATGCTAATAGTTTAATTCCGAATTCAGGAATCTTGTCACCTAACTTCTTACCTACAACAATACCAAGGGCTCCTGTGACAATCATACCGGTTACCGTTCCCATCAAAATCACGAAAGGATAGGATGCATCTGCGGCTAACGTGATTGCAGTGAGTTGTGTTTTATCACCGAGTTCACCTAAGAAGAAGGCTAAGGAGACGGTTGCAACCGGTCCAAATTGAATCTTTGGTTCCTCTTCCTCTTCGTCAGTCTCAGATTTTAAGGTCCATAGAGCAAATCCGACAAAAGCAGCTCCGGCTACCATCTGTATGGTGCTGATCGGTACCATTTGAGACAGATAGCTTCCTAAAAGTACAGCCAGTCCATGATTCAGAAATGCTCCGATTCCGATACCAAGGAGTACCTTTCTTACCGGAAACCGTGTTGCAAAAGCCATCGCCAGTATCTGAGTCTTGTCCCCCATTTCTGCAATAATAATCAACATAAATGCTTTCATAAACTCTTGAATCATACACATTCTCCTTTGCACATTCACAAATCTTACTCTCGAGGAAGTCAACAAAAAAAAGACTTTTAGATTATCAGACTATGCGCCTGATAATCCAAAAGTCTCGCCTCTTTAATCCTATTAAAGCAGATAAGACCAGGATCTCTCCAGTATGTTGACCTTATCTTGGTTTCCCATAGCTACTCCCTTTTAGAACTTTAAACATTCTATCATTATACTCTTTAATTGTCAACGATATGTTTTATCAATCAATCTATAATGTTTGCACAATATAACTACTTCGTTGAATTTGTTTGAAAATGAAGTTCCTTCATCCCATCGACCTCATTGCAGATGGATTGTAGCTTGCAGGTGGTGCAATCCATTTTCACATCACGTAAAATATGGTCAAGTGACAATGTAATTTCTTCATTTTTCTGTGCTAATTTTGTTAATTCAGCATAATTAAAATCCGGTAGTGTTACAAAAATCACCTGTACCGCTATTACCTCTTTATGCTCTCGATAGGCATCCATATACAACCGTGCAACCTTCGCAAAGCTTAATCCCTGATCTAGGGCGACCTTGCTTATCCGAACCGGTTCATGCTTACTACCGGTAGAGATACGATTCATAAATCCACTCGGATTTACATGATAACGGGTATTTATAAACCGTCGCATGGCGTCATAGATCTCTTCTCCACGGTTCATTAGCTGGTCCTCGACGCGAAGCAAGGTGATTCTGGCATAGGGTGCATCCGCTTTGATTTCAGCCAAATCACGACCATATAAGAAAGCATCGTCGGCTGGGACCAGCTCCTTAAGGGAGGTAACCCCAAGAAAACTAACTGCCGGTAGTGTTCCCGCTCCAAGCTCATAGGACATCTCTCCACGCAAGACAAGATTTTGTTTTCCCGCTTCCGGCCAAGGGGTCCCCTCCGTTATAAGCTTTCGTCCATTTTCCTTCTGCAAGAGAGTAAGAACATTTGAAATTTGCTCATTATATAGTTTCATCGTATTCGATATGATTTATGGCAATGGTCTACGTTTATGCCGATCATACCATTTGTTAATGATCGGCTGAATTTTTGATGCCATCTTCATATCCAGATTGAAAAAATAGATCAGCAGAGTCAACAAAAACAGCGCGAGAAAAACAATCGCTAAAATGCTTATAATCTTTATCACAATAGCCATAAAACTCCCTCCTTATTGTTTTAGTAAGCCTTTCTGCCTTGCATACTCCGCAGCACCAAGGGCTCCCATTAGCTGCGGATCCGTAGTAAGATCGATCACCTTCAGCCGCAGTACCTGTTCAATCGCTTTCTTCAAGCCCTCATTTTTCGCACAACCGCCGGTTAAGGTAATACGATCCGTCGCTCCTGCTTTTTTTGCCATTACAAAGCAACGTTTTGCAACCGCCATCTGAATGCCAGCTGCAATTTCATCCATCGGCTTATTCTCTCCGACGAGTGTAATCACCTCAGATTCGGCAAATACGGTACATTGTGCCGTTATCGGTATCACATTTTTAGCGGTAAGGGATAATTTAGAAAACTCCGGTAAGGTCATCTCAAAGCTGCGGGCCATCGCTTCATAAAAACGCCCTGTACCGGCAGCACATTTGTCATTCATTGCAAAGTTTTTTACCGTACCATCATCATCAATTGAGATTCCTTTAATGTCCTGTCCACCAATGTCGATGATTGCCTTGACCTTTGGGTCAGTTATATGAACACCCATTGCATGACAAGATATTTCCGAGATGTTTTCATCCGCAAACTGCACTTTATTTCTGCCATACCCAGTTCCGATTAAGTAACTAAGCTCTTCCGAGGTCTTTAGTCCGATCTTCGTTAATACCTCCTCCATTGCCAGTCTTGCAGATTGCTCCGAATTAATTTTACTTCGGATTGTTGTATCAGCAACCATTTTCCCGCTTTCATTCAGTATCACTGCTTTCGTGTAGGTAGAACCTACGTCACAGCCGCCAAAATACTTCATTGCATCTTCTCCTTTTACCAAGCATTTCCGTCTTCGAATTCTTCGAGTGAGGCATCCAGTGGTTCTTCCTTTAAGATTGTTCGCATATAACGGTTTACCTCGGAACGCATATTTTGCCTGGAGGCCTTACGTGGATCCATTAAACCGTGGGTAACCCAAATCAAATGTAGACCACGCTTCTGCGCTTCCTGCTCAAATAGACCATGATATCCGGTCATCGATTTACATCCAATATGTTCATACATGATGACAACATCCGCATCAAATTCGCTGCAAAAATGCCATAGATCCTCTACCCCAACCTGATAACCACCCTCGGAGCGATTGCGCATATTTTCTTTCGCATAAAGATCCGCCAGGTCATAATATGCCTGCTCCTTGTCGGAAGTACTATACTGTTCCGTGGAGGTAAGACTTAGCATATCGATCAGTGGTACAATGCCCCAGCAATTTTGAAGCCACAGCGGGAATGCCGAATAATACTGTGCTTGAACCCCCCAAAGGATTGCTCTGTGGCGAACCTGTGATACTACCGGTGTCTTATCCTGATAAGCCTTCATCATAATATCACAGATTTCCTTTTCATTTTGCAAGAAGGCCTCATCACGACCACCGGCAACCTGATAATAGGCATCCCGATAAAGTGCAACATTATTTCCGATGACCTGTGGATATTTTGTACGGCTGATTTCCAACCAATCGCAAAAATATTCAGTTTCTTTATTAAAGGTTTTCATTACTTTAAAATAATGTTCCCAGTCGAATTTCTCTCCGGTCTGTTCTTCTATAAATTTTATTGCATTTTTAATTTCATTGGCTGCATAATCCTTTGTTGCAGCATCCGTATATCGAATCGGTACCGCAATCTGAAAGGTGGGTAAATTATATCTGCGTTCTTCAATTCCGTTTCCCATGAGCGAACCATCACAGGTGGTATTACACTGCAAAGCACAAATTCCACAGATGGGATAGTCATCCTCCAGGGCCACACCCAGTTCGGCTGCCGGCATAGGACATACATCACCAGGAATCCCAAACTCCTGCGCTTTATCAATGTAATGCAGGACACCCTCCTGCTGCATGGTAGACGCTGTGTAAATAGGTGGAATTTGCATACAAACAGCATGAAGATTCGGAAAACCGTTCATCACCTGACTCATCATATTCTCATCCAGAATTACGATTTTCTTACTTTTGTTCGGATCACCGCCAATGCGCTGGTCTGCTTCAAAAATAAGCTTCATCGTCTGACACATATGCGCTACGATAAAGTCAAATTCCTTATGTGCTACTCTCAACTGAGGTCCGCGTAAACCCTCGGTATGTCGATCCAGAAAATCAGGTACTGCGAGATAATTCTGCATATAGCGATAACGGAAAAATCCTTTCAAACACTGCCAGTTCAGCAAAAGCATTATCATTTGACACCAGTTTTTAAGCCAGCAGGTATAATCATACCAGGTATCCTTCAGACCACGCCATTCGCGTCGCGTTCTCGTTTTACCACCCTTATAAAATCTGCCCAGTGCCTCACTGTTAATTTGCTTTCCCATTCATCACACCCCCCTGCAGCTTTTTCAGTTCGATCCGTTCCACAAATGCCTGAATTCGAGTACGAAGCTGCCCCGAATTTCCAACGACATAAGGACGATCGACGCTAAGTACCGGCCAGCTATACTCCTGCGTCAGTATATGACTGGCACCGGCACGCTCGTAACCCCAGAAATTACAAAAATTCATTTGCTGAAATACGATACCGTCCGCATGATATTCCTTCGCCAATTGATCCAGAACTGCTTTTCGTCCATTGATCTTTGATGTATTCATATAGCGGGGACACTGGCATTCCAACACGTTTTGTCGGCAAATTTGGGTCAGTACATCCTCCGTATCATTTAAGATAATTTCCTGACGACCCGGAAATGAACCAAAACAGAAACGATCAACTGCAACATAAGCACCGGAATCTTCAATCAGCTTGATAAACATTGGATCATCAATTTCGGAACCGGCGACTACCACTCGAACTCGGTATGGATTCTTAGGATCTGCCATGCGTGTTTTCAGGTCCTCTAGACTTTCTCTCAAATATGGTAAAATCAGTTCTTTGGGGCAACAGTAACTGGCAAGGGTAAGTACCGCAAATTCATAGCCTGTGATGGTTGGATTCTCAAGCTTTCGATATTGTCCGATCTCAGTAATTAATCGACAGACTTCATTATGTATTTCTACAGCCTTTCTTAAAGCATCCTCGGAAGTGTCGATCCCATAGACCTCCTGCAGCTTATCTAATACGCGCACTCTGCTCATGTGGGTCATATGGTTCACACCGTTTTCGTCATCCTTCATCGGCGTATCAACATGTTGAATAAAGAATTTGTCGCTGCTACCAACTCCTAGCTCTTCCATGTTTTCCATACAGTCCGCAAGCTGTGAGCAGGATGCTGGATCAAACATGCAGTCCAAAAACTGATAACCTCCCTCCAGAGCACGTTCTAACATCGCGCGGCAATATTCACAGGTTAAGCTTGTCATGTAATAGGTGCCCATTTCCATAGAGGTAGTTTGCGGCGCGCGCATTCGGGTACTAAAACAACCGGGTAGGTTTAATAGAACCTCCGGAATCTGATAACAGACGTTTCCGATAGCAATCTGACCGTTATCCTTCGCTTGACGAACCAAATCATTATTTACATCTGCCAACAGGTCTTCAAAATATAGCAGATTCTTCAAATCTCTCATATTTTAATCCCTATCCTTTCAATATGTTAAGCTTTATCAACGCCTCGCGTGCCCCTACCACAATTGGAGCATCCTCCGGTAACAACATAATATTTTCTCCTTTGATATCGCAGGTAGTCAAGGTTTCATCCGAGGGTATATAAGCGAGAACCGGGATCTCACCGGTATCAATATGTTGCTTTATATCCCATCCAGGAATTCGATTGATCACTGCACCGACCGCGTCATACATTACCAGTTCCTTCGCTACATGATTGATTGTTTCAATAACCTGGATTCCTTTTTTACTTGCATCTGAGACAAGTAACAAGTGCGTAACCTTTTCCATAACGCGTCGATTTACCTGTTCGATTCCCGCTTCACCATCAATCACAATGTAGTCAAAATTATCACTCAGTATTTTAATCACTTCTTTTAAATAGCTGTTTACTTTACAATAACAGCCTGCTGATTCCGGTCTGCCGATTGCCAAAAAAGAAAACCTGGGTTGTTCCACTAAGGTATCAAAAATCTTATATTGTGCATTCCCCAGTATCTCTACCGCTTCATTTGCATTCCCGGTCTCAACCTGATTAATAAACTCCTTTCGAATGTCATCGACCGTTGCCTTTACTTCAATGCCCAGCGCAGTGGCCAAGCCCACCGCAGGATCCGCATCAATCGCTAGAATTCTCTTCTCCGGGAATGATTCTGTCAGCAATTTTACGATAACCGCTGACAAGGATGTCTTACCGACACCTCCCTTTCCCGTTACTGCAATCATTTTCGCATTATGTTCCATCGTTGTTCCCCCAACTTTCCTGCCCATAATTTTTTAATACGCTTCTATTTCTTTAATGGTTAAGTCCTTTCCCTCGATCGGTGTGAGATTTTTCCCATGACAAGTCGGACAACATAATTCTTCCAGGTCTACTCGAAATTCAATCCGGCAATCGTTACATCTTGCAATACCGGGAACCATCTCAACCACAAGCTCTGTACCCTGATACTCTGTATCTGCGACAACTGCTTCATAACAATCCGTTATAAAATGGGGCACTGTACCGGACAATTCGCCTATTTCCAGGACAATCCTTCTCACATGGGTTAAATTCTCCTCTTTCGTAATTCGCCTAACCGTTTTAATTACTGCATCCATCAATCCAAGTTCATGCATAGCACACCGTCAACTCTTTACAAAAGGTTTGGCTAAAATCCTGCCGGTTTTCTTAACAACATGAGCTGCTACCTTGATTGGCATTGTTTCAAAGGTATCTGCATGAACGTCACGTATCTTTTCAAGATGGATTGCATCAAATTGGCATTTTGTCGTACAAAGTCCGCAACCAACACACATATAATCATCTACCTTTGTTGCTCCACAAGAAAGACAACGTGCCGTTTCTTTCTTAACCTGCTCCTCCGTAAACGTAAGGCGGGTATCTCCAAAGGTCCTCTCCTTTGCTTGATTATAACCCGGTTGCTGGCGTTTCGAATGATCATAGCCCTGATCAAAGGACACATTTGACTTATCCAGAGCAATATAATTTCTACGATCACGACCTAGGGTAAGAGTCTGTCCGGGTTGAACATAGCGATGAAGTGATATAGCAGCTTCCTTTCCTGCTGCGATGGCATCAATGGCAAATTTGGGTCCGGTATATACATCTCCACCCACAAAAATATCCGGTTCTGCGGTCTGGTACGTTAAGGCATCTGCTTTCACGGTACCGTTGCGATTAAATTCAACCTTGGTACCGGTAAGTAATTCACCCCAAACAATACTCTGACCAACGGACAGTAATAGATGTTCACATTCTACGGTCATCAGATCGGTGTCATCATATTGAGGCGCAAAACGATGCTCCTCATCAAAAACGGAGATACACTTTTTAAAAACAACACCCTTCATTCTATTATTCTCGACCAGTATTTCCTTCGGCCCCCAGGAATTGTAGATTTCTATGCCCTCATGCTCTGCCTCTGCAATCTCATCTATATCCGCCGGCATTTGCTTCCGGTCCTCCAGACAGATCATCAGTGTTTCGGATGCACCGATGCGATTGGCGGTGCGAGCAACATCAATCGCAACATTTCCTCCTCCGATGACAATCGTACGACCGGAAAGCTTCTTCTCTTTACCGAGGGTTACATCACGTATAAATGAAATTCCGGACTCTACACCCTCTGCATTTTCTCCTTCGATCCCCAAACTTCGTCCGCCTTGTGCACCGATTGCTACATAAAAGCCCTCGTAACCTTGTTCACGAAGCTGTGCAATGGTAATGTCCTTCCCGACTTCGACACCGCATTGGAATTCTACACCCATTTCCTTCAGGATATCAATTTCAGCCTCAACAACATCTTTTTCAAGCCGAAAGGAAGGAATACCATTCATAAGCATGCCACCGGGTCGATGCTCTTTTTCAAAAACGGTTGGTTTGTAACCTTTCTCTGCAAGATAGAAGGCACAGGTCATTCCGGCAGGACCCGCACCGATGATGGCAATTTTTTGCTCATAGGGTCTGCCGATCTGATTGATCATTGGCGGAATGTATCTGGTAGATGTATTTAAGTCATGATCCGCAATAAAACGCTTTACCTCGTCAATCGCAACTGCTTCATCGATTAATCCACGAGTACATTCTGTTTCACAGCGATGATTACAGATACGGCCGCAAACAGCCGGAAACGGATTCTCCTTCTTGATTAAGGCCAAAGCTCCCTGATAGTCCCCAACCGATGCCAAACGAAGATATCCCTGCACTGCTATGTGAGCAGGACAGGCCGTTTTACAAGGTGCTGTACCGGTTGCCAGAACATCCTGTTGATTTTCACGGTAATCCACATTCCAATCTGATTTATGCCAGATAGAGTTACTCATTTTTTTATATTTTTCAGGCATGAGCAAGGGTTCTATTGTGGATATTTTCTGCCCCATCTTTAACGCATTTCCCGGACAGGTTTCAACACATTGACCACAGGCAACACACCTCGTTTCATCAATTTTAGCAACAAAATTAGATCGAATTACATCTCTGGCCCCATAAAGTAAACCTACACGCAAACCAAAACAGGAACAAGCACAACAATTACAGATCGCTGCACTTTCACCGGCCTCTTCAATATTTGGCATATTATGCATCAGTCCGTTTTCTTCTGCTCTTTTAATTATGCTCAGAGCCTCTTCCCGAGAGATCTCTCTGGCACGTCCGGTTCGTATGTAATATTCTGCACCCTTTCCCATCTGAACACACATATCCTCCTCCAGGTGTCCACATCCCTCTTCGATGACACGACGGGAAGAACGACAGGAACAAGGAGATACGGAGAACCTGTCATATTTGTCCAGGTAATAGCTTAGCTTCTCATAATCATTCACTCCCGGAATATCTTTGATCGAGCTTTCAACCGGAACCACTCGCATCAGACCATATCCATCCGGCATTAACGGTGACATATTCGCCATACGAATGCGAGTATATTCTTCAAATGCCCTTCCCACCTCGGGATGTTCATTTAGTATCTGCTTATTGTTAACCATCATTTCCATAATACCCGGAGCAAATATTTGCATGAAGTAACGATCCTGCTTATCGACAGGGTCTGTGTTTACTCGAAAGATACCCTTCCAACCAAGTGTTTCGGCAATTTCCTTTACTTCATCGATCGGTCTGCCTACCTTTTGAGCAAGATATTCCACAGTACGCTCTTTCCTTAACCCTGCCGCAATTGCTACATCTGCCTCTTCATCCGTTAGTATTGCCGCCAAGCTGTAATATTCCGGTGCATTCTCGTCAATTTTATTAACAACACCGGATACCCCTCCTACTACTTTTGCAAGCTTTACTATTTTTGGTCTTAACTGTGCCATTGAAAACCCTCCTTTAATCACATATATATGAAATCCATATTTCTACTCACTCTTCCATGACTTCACTTCATCCATTAACCAATTCGTAAATAATTCAACGCCTTCTCCTGTCGTTGCACAAATCGGAAAGATCTTGATCCCCGGATTACACCTTCTTGCATACTCCTGAACAAGCTTCATATCAAAATCAAAATATGGTAATACATCTATCTTATTAATCAGTAACACATCACACTTTGTAAAAATAAGAGGATATTTTAATGGTTTATCATGGCCCTCCGGTACGGAAAGAATCATCGCATTTTTAACGGCGCCGGTGTCAAACTCAGCAGGACATACAAGATTGCCTACATTTTCCAGAACGATGAGGTCAAATTGTTCACTGTCAAAGGATGTCAATCCCTGTCTTGTCATATCTGCATCCAGATGACACATGCCGCCGGTATGTAATTGAATTGTTCTCGTTCCTGTTTCAGCAATCTTGGCCGCATCGACATCCGAATCGATGTCTGCCTCCATAATGCCAATTCTCATCTCATCCTTCAGCTTGGCTATGGTTGCTTTCAGCGTGGTTGTTTTTCCGGAACCAGGCGATGACATCAAATTCAACAGAAATGTGCCTTGCCTTTTCAATTGCATACGTAATCTGTCTGCATCAGCATCATTATCAGCAAAAATGCTTTGTTTCACGCGAATCACTTTATAATCTTTCATTTTCCCCTCCATTGACATTCTTTTAACAAAATTATATAATCATAATAGCATTAATTTTTTACATAAACAACAAAAATTTTTAAGTTTTATTTATAAAATTTGTAATTATCAACAAATCAGATTTTTAGTATTACTGATCTGGTTAACCACAAACCAAAGGAGGGAATCGTATGGAATATAAGAAATTACAAGCCCCCACTCTTAAGGATCTGTTCATACAGGAAATTGAGGCTAAGATATTGTCCGGGGAGCTTGAAATCGGGGAACAGCTTTTAACAGAACGAGAGCTGGCAGATGTTATGGGGATAAGTAGAAATATCGTTCACAGCGGAATAGCGACGATGGTAGCGAAGGGCTTCCTGGAGATACAGCCAAGAATAGGTACTTTTGTAGCTGACTATAACCAAAAAGGGTCGGTGGATATTCTCGTCTCGATGATGAATTATAATAAGGGAATGCTTCGTAAGGCGGAGGTACGTTCTTCCATTGAACTTAAAATCTTATTTGATACCTTTGCCATCCGTCAGATGGCACATACGTTAACTAAGGATAATTTGGATAAACTGCAGAGCTATATAAATGCCATAGAAAAAACTACGAAAGTGACAGAAGCCGCTGAAATATCTTATGAGTTCTTTCGCTATTTGAGTATATTAAGCAATAATACCATTTTGCCTCTGATCTATAATTCATTTCGCACCTCTAACCGAAACTTATTTGAACGTCATATAAGATTGTATGGAATTAAGTTAACCATCGATTTTATGACACAGCTATATAATCTGATTGCGAATGAGAAAACCGAAGAAGCCGTTCGCTTTTTGACCGATTATTATGAGCGCTCGATTAAGGGTGATTTAGAAATATACAATGAGTAGAAGAAGTCTTCCTTTATAAAACTAACAGGAGGCATAATAAAATCTCCATGTGACAAAACAAAAAACCGGTCATGAACCGGTTTTTTACTTTATTCATCGATATATTACTCAGCTTTTAAGTCTCCTCGTTATAGGCCGGAATTTGCTCCAGCTGATCAATATATTTTAAACCCCAGACTCTCAGACTCTCCAATACCGAGGTAAAATCCTGTCCCATAGTACTGAGGCTGTATTCTACCTTTGGTGGAATCTGAGGGTAAACGGTTCGGATCACCATTCCATATCCCTCCAGGATCCTAAGCTGCTTTGACAGCGTAGATTGTGTAATCTCAGGAAGCCTTCGCTGAATTTCATTAAAGCGAAGGGTCCCCTCACTCAAAAAATGGAGTAAGGTTAATGCCCATTTACCTGAAAGTATCTTTTGGGAAGTAGCAAAGGGACATTTTCCAAATAATTCTTCTTGTGTAATCATATAATCCTCCTATTATAGCATAGTATCTAAAATGATACTATGTATTATTTTTAATCGTACTTGTGTTTTTTAATGTATCTCGTATAATGTGTGTATAATCATTATAACACCTAAGCGAATAACAATAAACAAAAACTTTAGTCATAGGAGGAAAAACACATGAAAGTATTAGTAACAGGCGCAACAGGACATTTGGGCAGTTTGGTAGTTAATCATTTACTAGATAAAATGGATGCAAAAAGTATAGCCATCAGTGTAAGAAATCCGGAAAAGGCAACCAATTTCGCGGATAAGGGCATTGATGTCAGAAAGGGAGATTTTGATCAGCCGGACACTCTGATAACAGCCTTTGAAGGCATTGATAAGCTACTCATCATTTCAACAGATTTGGATAATGAGACAAGAATTCGCCAACATCGTGAGGCGGTAGCCGCTGCTAAAAAAGCAGGGGTTAAGCATATCATATATACCAGCGTTGCCAATGCACCGTCTAGTACACTTGCACTTGCTGAGGTTCATAGACAGACAGAAAAAGCAATTATTGAAACAGGTATCAGCTATACTTTTCTCAGAAATAACTGGTATTTGGAAAATGAAATCAGCAGCATTCAAGCAGCGGCTGCAGGTGCTCCTTGGGTGACATCTGCACAGGGAGGAAAAGTAGGCTGGACACTTCGTCGAGAATATGCAGAGGCTGCTGCTAATGTTTTAGCCGGTGAAGGACATGAAAATAAAATTTATGAGCTTTCCGGTGTACCACACACGCAAGATGAACTCGCGGCAGTGGTTGGAAAGACACTAGGAAAAGAAATTCCGGTACTGAATGTATCAGACGAAGCATATGCAGAGGGATTAAGAGCTGCCGGCCTCCCGGAATTTGTGGTTGAATTACTTCAGGGAATACAAAAGTCCATTCGAGAAGATGCACTGGATGTGGTGAGCTCAGATCTTGAAAAACTTCTTGGCAGACTTCCCCTTCCCCTGGAACAGGCAGTAGCCGAAATGGTAAGTGGGTTATAGTCCTCAATATAATACAACAATCTGTAGGAGTAATAATAATACCGTCAGTCAATTTGACTGACGGTATTATTATTGTGCTTCAGCTTACTGATAATTATAAGCAACGAATGTATTAATCAACTTGAGCTCCTCCGGTTGCATTCGCCATGGTTGCTGTCATACCGGAAGCGAGATCACTAGCCAATAAGACAGCTGCATTCGCAACCTCTGCTAGTCCTGTTATGTGGCGAAGCGGTGTATCTTTGAAGAATTCACGATGAACTTCTTCAAAGGTCATTCCCTTCTGCTTCCCATATATCTCCCATGCCTCACGAACCCCCGGAGAATCTGGTGATCCTGGCGAACGTACCCAGCAAACTCTTACTCTATGGGGACCATTTTCAACAGCAAGTTGACGGAGATAATGCTCAACAGCCGCACAGGCAACTCCAAATCCACCAACACCAGAAAATGGTTGCCGTCCTGCATTTGCTGTAATTCCCAGTATTGTACCACCACCATTTGAAGCCATATGTTTGGCTAAAATACTTCCGGTATAGAACCAAGTTGTTAATGCGTCTTTTACCGGACGTATAAACGTTTCAAATGGCATTACAAATGCTCCTTCGCGAGCAAAGGCTTTAGCGATTGCACTTCCCACGGATCCGGATGCGCCATAAACAATCGCTGTCTTTCCTGCAAGTAACATTGCATTACCTCCTCATTTGTTTAATATGGCCTCAGAGATTGGAGATTGATCTTACTGTGTCTTATTTTATGTAAATTCTTTTTTATATATAATTGTTTTATTTCTCCCTGAGGACTTCGCTTGATACATCGCCTTGTCAGCATGTTCAAAAATATCCTTCGGGTGATATCTTAATCCGGTACAAGATGCAATCCCACAACTAAATGTCACCGATTGCTTTAGATCTTCGAATACATGGTTTGCAAAAACATTTTGGACGTCCTCCATAATACCTTTCGTATCCAGATCGTCTCTGGACGGAAAAACAATCGCAAACTCTTCTCCTCCATACCGAAATACATGCCCCATGGAAGAACAATGGTTTTTCAGTAGCTCAGCAAGATAGATAAGTACCTGATTTCCTTGCTCATGACCAAAAGTATCATTTACCTGTTTAAAATTGTCAATATCAATTACCGCAAGTGATATTGGGAATTCTCCCTTTTCCATGGTTGTCTTTATTACATTATGAAAGGTACTTATATTATAGAGATTCGTTAACGTATCATATTTCAACATTTCCTCAAGTTCCGATCGTTTCTTCGTACTCTCATAGATCAGTTTATTTTTTTCCATTTCTAATCGAATTAAAAATTTTGCTGACAGATAAGAAGCAAAGAGTAAAAAGAGGGTAATACTTGAATTTACAAACAACAACTCATCCGTTTTTCTTCCATCAATTTTTGCAAAGAAAACAGTAATGCTGATCAAAAAAACAGAAATGATTGATACATCTCTTGTCATCTTATAATCCGAAAAAATAACGGTAATATATACAGGAAAGCAGATGCTACATGCTATTACAGTATAAACATTGTGAACAGACGAAAAGACAAAACAAATTCCCGATAATATAAGAACTGAAATATAATTCTTAGCTTGTTCCGATATTTTCTCCGACTCAATCCAATAATTACCCCATACTGTCAAACCTAGATTAACCAAAAAAGGCAGAATAATATAAACCAGAACATATGGAACAATAGACCATCTTATCATCTCTGGAAAAAACTTTATTAAATACCATGACATTGATATTTCCATGACAAATGTTGAAAATGTTAGGATGAAGGCAACTTTTACGAAGGATTTTCTCCATTTATTATACACTTCATTAAAACTGTTCATATATGTCTTGTATGATATATCTGGTGGTTAATATCATACGTTCCCTTCTTTTTATAGTCTACAATGATTATAATGAGTAAGTTTGCTTAACGTAGCTGTTTTTAGTCATTTAACGAATTAATTCCTTGTTCCTTCAGTCTCTCTAATGTGTCTTTCATTGCTTGTCCTTGCGTGACATCAATACTACCGTCTCAACATGGCTTGTCCAGGGGAACATATCAACCGGAACTGCCACTTGAGCCTTATAGCCTTTCTTTGTCAAGTATTCCAGATCTCGCTCTAAGGTAACCGGATTACAGGAGATATAGACCACCTTCTTCGGCTTTAATACGGCCACCGCATCCATGAACTGCGGATTGCTTCCGGTTCTCGGAGGGTCCATGAACACTACGTCTGCTGTCTCTCCCTTGGCTGCCATCTGACTCATGAATACACCTGCATCATTGTTATAGAATTCAATATTGGTGATTTCATTCCGTTTTGCATTGACCACAGCATCGCGTACCGCATCTTTATTCAGCTCTATACCAATTACCTCTTTGGCATGATCTGCTGCAATGATACCAATTGTTCCTATCCCACAGTAAGCATCAATCACTGTCTCTTCTCCGGTCAGCTCAGCAAATTCAATTGCTTTCTTGTACAAAAGCTCTGTTTGAGAAGGATTCACTTGATAGAAGGACTTTGGTGAGATGCGGAAGGTCTTACCGCATAAACTGTCTTCGATAAAGCCCTTTCCATAGATCACCTGCTCTTTATCACCAAGAACCATACTGGTCTGCTTATCATTCACATTTACAACGACGGTCGTTATCTCAGGGTGCTCCTTACGCAGTGCCTTGACAAAGTTATTCTTGGACGGCATGATCGGGGATGCCAGAACCAGAACCACCATAATCTCACCAATGTGATAGCCGGTTCGAATGAGTACATGGCGAAGCAGTCCGTAACCGGAATCCTCATCATAGGTCAATATCTTAAAGGATTTCAGCATACCACGAATGCTTGCAATAATAGCATCTGCCTTCTCGTTATGAATCAGACAACGATCCACTGCGATCACGCGATGGGTTCCCTCTTCATAGACGCCGGAAATCGGATTGCCCTTTCTATCATGATCAAAGACCACATGTACCTTATGACGGTAATGATCAGGCTTCTTCATGCCGAGGATTGGCTCAACCTTACAATATTTTTTAAGAAGCTTTTCTACTTCCTTCTGTTTCATCTCCAAATGCTTCTCATAACTGTCGTGCATTATATTGCATCCGCCACAGCTCCGTTGGTAGGAACAGCCTCCTGCTACAACACGCTTCCTACTATCACCCGATAATCCATCCTGTCCTGATGCAGCCTGATTTTTCCTTGTATTTTCACTCATCCTCTTTGGACCTTTATGATCCGAGCTTTTCTGAGTATAATCCGAAGTATTCTTCGTTCCTCTGTAAGAAGAAGTCTTTTCAGTATAACCTGATGTTCTCTTTCTTACTTCGGATACTACCTTCTTTTGCGACTGCTCCGATGCGTTTTTCTTTCCGTTTGCTGAAGCACTCATTCCTTTACCCTTCGTTTGATTGCCGGACTTCTTCCACCCCGTTGCTTTTACAAAATCATTGAAATCCTCGAAGGAACTAGCATCCTCGAACACCTCACGCTTTTTATTTGCTTTGTTGTAATCAACCCGCTCTGATGGTCGATTGCTATTCCCCTTTTTGTTATCTGATTTATGGTCATTTCTCATTTTTATACTCCTTCATCATTAAATTCTGGTATAAAGCTTTCACTGGCAGTCTCGCCTTCTTGGATAAAACCGTTCTCCACTCCGATATCGATTGCATAATCAATCAGTTCCTCATATTCTTCCTCACTGACTCTTCGGTTCATGGAAGGATAAGCACTCATCCCTTGTAAAGGAGTATATTGGTTCATGATACTGATATAGATCGTATCGCTATAGGTATTGTATAGGTAATGTATGATATTTTTCGAATCCGATAGGTATCCCGGCAGTAACAAATGGCGAACAATAACCCCCTTTGTCATAATACCACGAGCATTGAATTCTGCGGCACCGACCTGCCTCACCATCTCCTCAATTGCACAGGAAGCATAAACGAAATAGTCCTTGGCATTGGAGTACAAAACGGCAGCTTCCGTATCCATATATTTTAAATCAGGCAGATAGATATCAACATAACCCTCCAATAATCGAAGCGTCTCAACCTTCTCATAGGAACTGCAGTTGTAAACGATCGGAAGGGTTAATCCTTTTCCTCTTGCCAGTATAATCGCATCAATAATCTGAGGAACATAGTGGCTGGGAGTCACCAGATTGATATTATTCGCCTGCTTTTCCTGGAGTTCCAGAAATATATCCGAGAGACGCTCTATGGTTATCTTTTTTCCCGCATAACCCTTGGCGATATTATGGTTCTGACAATAGACACAACCCAGTGAGCAACCCGAGAAGAAAACTGTCCCTGAACCTTCTTCTCCGGAGATACAGGGCTCCTCCCACATATGAAGGGCAGCTCTTGCTACGACCAAATCCATGTTCATCCTACAATATCCTGCCTTCTCCCTGGTTCGATCCACCTTACATTCTCTGGGACAGAGAATACATTCTCTCATTAAATCTATATTCATAATATTTCCTCTATACTATTTCAATATGTATTGCGAAACATAATTACATATCCTATCATTGTGCTTACTTATTTTACATTACCTCATTTAGAAATACAACGAATAAATAATATTGATTCGCAGCGCGAAACAAGCTGTTGCAAAAACATGGATGATACAAAGAATAGTTCATTTGGTAGCCCTATACTCCATAATATCTTCTATGTTGCAACAGCCTTGTTGATTAATATATTTTTGCCTTATTAATTATACTTTTTAGCGATGTCAGAACCAAAATTGCATAATCGATGGTATCTGCTGCAGCCAGATAATCTTCCATCAGAATCTGATTAACCGGCCACCCCACCTGTTCCGATTTCTGAACTGCAAAATCTGCTTCTTCTTCGTTAATATAATGTGCTTCTTTCAGCAATTCGATTAAGCTTGGTATTCCCTTCGCCTGTCTTGCCTCTTTACTCTGCTTACTACTCAGACGCTCAAGGGATTTTATTAGATTTGCAATTTGACCATTAATCAAGCCCTTTCCGATCAACCAACTGATGATAATATCCTTATTCGGTACCTGCGCAAGCTGCAATGGCTCCACAAGTCCGGTCGCCTTTATGAATAAATAGGTATCTATCTTTCCGGCAAAATAAGCAGCGGTGAACTGTTCCCATTCCGGTTCAGAAATTCGCTCGTACGCTTCCATCTTTCTTTCCTTTAATAGTTGTGCATAACCGCTGTAATCCTTAATTACATGATCAATCTTGTTCAGAATCTCATAAATCTTAGAAGGTCTGGCCGCAACGATATGTATCGCTTCTCCAAACATCTCCTTCAACGCAACGATGATGGCAGCTCTGGAGGCGTCCCCACAGGCAATGACAAGCTTACCATCGGAACGATAACCAAGAGGCAATACCTGCAATGCCTTTGCTTTGTTCACATTCATTTTCGAAGTCCATGCGATATCCGTATATTCCTTCTTAGAATCGAGCTCATAATAAGCAATTTTCTGTTGGGCAGCCAGAGTACAGTATAATGCAGTCTCATCGATAAACCCGAGCGCTAGCAGGCTCTCTCCCAATTTGCAGCCTATTCTCTTCTGATAGTACAGACCGGTTTCCAACTGCTCCGGCTGTATCAAGCCTCGTTCAATCAATATTCTTCCGAGCTGTAATTTATTATCCATTAAGGGATGGTTCATCCTGGGATCATGTATATAGGTCATATCCTCAGCTAAGACAAAATATTTGCCAAGCTTCGAATCATGAATGACTCTTTTGTTGAGATCAACAGCCAGCCGAACCAAATCCTCCAGAGATTTGATGCTTACACTGAGCTTGCTACAGTTCTCAACATTTCCATCCGTAATCCAATCCAGATAATTGCTGTGATC
This sequence comes from Bacillota bacterium, assembly GCA_023421075.1. Taxonomy (GTDB): domain Bacteria; phylum Bacillota; class Clostridia; order Lachnospirales; family Lachnospiraceae; genus Mobilitalea. The sequence goes on along the minus strand of JAEZUM010000033.1, from coordinate 12,346 downwards.
AAAGACCTGTCTAGGTCTTCCATTTTTATTGATCAATAAGATGACAAGAAAAATTATAATTAATGCATCTACCATATAAGTAATCGTTACAGTATCTGACTGGATGCTCTTATACGTCCAAAAAATACTGCCAATTAAAGAAAACAGACCAATCAAGATATATAATATCTTAAGCCGATTTCGATACATGATTTTCACCCATACCTTACGGTATATCCCCCATTGTTTTATTGTAACAGGACCTAATAAAACTTATTTCCTATATACATACTAATTATAACATTTATTGTCGAAAATCCAAGTAAAATGTTCAGTTTCGAATTTGCTATTTTACCTTTAACAGCTTTCTGGCAACTCCGACGATCGGTTTAAAGAGGAAGCCTTCCATTTCTTTCTGAACCTGCTTTAATTCTTTTCGAATCGAGATATTTTGAGGACAATGGCGCTCACATTTGCCGCATTCCGTACACAATGACGCATAGGCCGGTTTCTTTGATATCACGCCTAGGGTCTGCATATATTTTAGTCGGTTATCTCTTGCATTTAAGAGATATTTGTCATTATAGGCAGAAAAGCAGCCCGGAATATCAACCCCATGGGGGCAGGGAATGCAATAGCCGCAAGCCGTACAGGGTACTTTGGTTTTCTCCAGCATAATCGCTTTCACCTTATCGAAGACCTCGAGTTCCTCTTTCGATAAGGAATTGGCCGCAGCATCGGATGCGATGGCAATATTCTCAGCCAATTGCTCTTCATCACTCATACCGGATAAGATTACAGTAACTTCCGGATGATTCCAGATCCAACGAAGTGCCCACTCTGCCGGTGTTCTATTGTCATCATAACCCTTGAAGGTCTTAAGAACTTGATCCGGTAGGTTATTCACGAGTTTTCCTCCTCGTAAAGGTTCCATTACGATTACCGGAATTCCCAGCGATCCGGCCAGCTGAAGACCCGATTTGGTTGCTTGATTATTCTCATCCAGGTAATTATATTGAATCTGGCAAAAATCCCAGGGATAAGCAGTTAATATTTGTTCAAAATCCGCCTTGCCTCCATGGAAGGAAAAACCCAAATTACGAATGACTCCATCCTTTTTGAGCTGCTCCAGCCATTCCATGACACCGATGCTGATCATACGATCCAATGTTGCTTTGTCCGTTAACATATGAAGCAGATAGTAGTCGATATAATCGGTACGCAGTCTGGTACATTGGGTCTCAAATATCTTCTTGGCACCTTCGAGCTTACTTACCATAAAAGGTGGTAGCTTAGTCGCAATTTTTACCTTCTCACGATACCCGCCGGCTAAAGCGTCCCCAAGAAGCGATTCACTTTTACCCGCATGATAGAAGTAAGCAGTATCAAAGTAATTCATTCCCTGATCGATTGACGATCGTATCAGAGCAATCGATCTGGCTTCATCGATTCCTACTCCTTTTTGTGGAAAACGCATACAGCCATAGCCTAAGGTAGAAAGTTCATCACCGTTTTTCTGATTTGTTCTGGTTAACATCTTGTTTCCTCCTACATTTCCTGAATATATCGAATCAACTGATCAACCCTCTGCTGCGAGGTAGCCCATGAGGTTACAAGACGTATAACACTATGGTCTTCATCCACACTTTCCTGAATTAAAAAGCCGCATTCCTTCGATAACTTTTGAATATCCTCTTCCGCAAGGATTGGGAACAATTGATTGGAGCATACCGGTGTATAAAAAGGATACCCTTTCTCGGTCAGGGCCTTCGCAAGACTCTCTGCCATACGATTCGCATGGGTCCCCAATTCATAATATAAGCCATTCTCAAACAATACCTCAAATTGCATACCAATCACAAAGCCCTTTGCCATCATCGCACCGCGTTGCTTTATCAGAAAACGGAAATCTTCCTTAAGCTCCTCTTTACAGATGACCAGTGCTTCTCCCAGTAATGCGCCGTTTTTGGTTCCCCCGATGTAGAAAACATCTGTTAATTCAGCAATATCCCTTAGCGTCAGATCATTTTCTCTACAAGTCAGTGCACTTCCCAGACGAGCACCGTCAAGAAAAAGTAATAATCCTTCCTGGGTGCACAACGCACGAATCGCCGATAACTCTGCCTTGGAATAGATTGTTCCTAACTCTGTTGTATCCGAAATATAAACCATCTTAGGCTGTACCATATGCTCACCCGCATGATATGCCAGCACCTTACGAATATCCTCCGGAGTCAGCTTACCGTTCTGATGCGGTACGGTAACCACCTTATGTCCGGTAGCCTCAATTGCCCCGGTTTCATGAACGTTCACATGACCGGTTTCCGCTGCGATTACACATTGATGCGGTCTGAGAAATGCAGAGATTACCAGAAGATTCGTCTGCGTCCCTCCCGGTATAAAGTGTATATCTACATTGTCATTTTCTAACTCCTTCTTAATGTATTGTTTCGCACGGTTACTATGTTCATCATTGCCATAACCTGTGTTCTGTTCCAGATTAGCCTTTAGCATCCGTTCTAATATATTAGGGTGAGCTCCCTCACTGTAGTCGTTAATAAAGCTGATCATTGTCCTTCCTCCATTGTAATTATGATTTGTCCTTCCTCATGCTGCTTAATCCGAACAGGCTTCCGAGTACACCAAGGATTATACTGATACTGATAATAAATATACTAACACCTGCACGCAGCTCCTCCTGTTCAGGTAGTGGAATGAACGGCAGTACTCCGCCAAGCCTCTGATAACCATTGTAAATAACAAACAATAATAATATCGTCGCAATAAAGCCACCGATCACGGTTAAAATCGTTCCTGCAAGTAGAAAGGGAAATCCAATAAAGCCACCAGGTGCTCCTAACAGACGCAGTGTATTAATTTGTTCCCGGTTATTATAGATCCCTTGACGAATCATGTGGGATATGATGATAAGGGTTGTCATCCCAACGGCCAAAATAATAAAAGCTCCTACTAGCTTCACTCCGTCCGTCAACCGTTTCATTTGATCAAGAACCGCTCTATTATCTCTGACATATTCAATACCCTCGAATGAGGTCAGACGTTCCAGCACCTCATCCATCCTGTCCAAATTAATTCTTATCTCGAGAAAGGCTTCAAAGGGATTCTCCTCGAACAACTGAAGGATATTCGCTTCATTGCCCAGAAGCTTCTCCATCTGAGCCTTTGCCTGCTCCTTTTCGATAAACCGGACACTTACTACCCCCGGAATGATTTTCATCTGTTCAGACAATTCATCTACCTTCGTTCGATTCTCAGGATCGGTCAGGTATACACTGATTTCTGCCTCCTGCTCCAGTGCTGCCACCACCTGATCACCGATGGACCAGCCGGTAAGTACGAGTCCGAGCAGAAACAAAATCAGACCGGTACCCAGTACGGAGATGAGGTTGGATAAAGGATTGAAGCGTATCGTTCGAAAGGCCTCCAGTATAAAATAACCGATATTATAAAAAAATGTCTTCATTCCCGGCCCTCCCCACTGCGCGAAATGGATATCTCTCCACTGTTCACCCGTACAAAGGTAGCATCCTCGGCTCCTTCGATCAGATGCGTTGCGTGGGTTGTTATCACAACAGCCGTATTGCTGTCTTTAAAGGAGGTGAGAAGCTTCAGAATATTAATCGCATTATCATGATCCAGGTTGCCGGTAGGCTCATCCGCCAGGATCAATACCGGTTTACGAGCAACCGCCCTTGCGATTGCAACGCGCTGTGCTTCCCCCCAGGATAGATGCTCTACCCTAGTATGTATCTTGTGCTCCAATCCAACTCTTTTTAATGCATTTTCCGCTTCCACTCGCATCTTTCCGGGTGCAATACCAAGAAAACGCATTCCCATGCAGATATTCTCCAGCGCGGTTCTGCCTTCAATCAGCTTAAATTCCTGAAATACAGGACCAATTCTTTTACGTAGTTTTCGTATTTTTGTATCATTCCCTTTCACCATACGTTCACCGAGTACCGAAAGCTCTCCCTCACTGGAGTATTCCATTCCGATGAGAAGCTTGAGTAAGCTAGTCTTTCCTGAACCGCTAGGACCGGTAATATAAACCAATTCACCGGGGTTAATATGAAGATTGATATTCTTTAATGCTCTCGTACCATCCGGATAGATTAATGATACATCCTTCGCTTCAATCATGAACACTACCTCCCATCGACTACCATTTCAATTTTATCACAAAGGATAATCGTCCTTCCTGACTTGCTATCTCTTGCAGGCTAAAATCAACTATATCAATACCATTCGTTATTGCAGCAAAATCAATTAACAGAGGCCCATCCTCAAATAGGGCCTGAAGGGATATCTCATCCAAGGGCAGTTCATAAAAGGTTCCTGCTGTAATCTCATATCGAATGGCGCTATCATCAGCGATTACAAAGTTCCCCTGTAGTACAAGATGAAGATCCGGTACCTCCAGAACAACTCTCTCATCCTCGAATCGGAAGAAGGTCTCTGTCATCTCGGAATGATCGTTTAATACGCGGTTAAAGGTCTCTTCTTCGATCTCACCGGGCATAGTAAAAAGTCCCAAACCAAGGTTTAAATCCTCTGCCGTAAAATAACCTTCTCCTATAATTCTGGTTGCCTCTGAAACGATATTTTTAAACAGCTTTCTACAGTTATCCCAAAGCAGCTGCAGATTCTCTAGCTGCTCCTCGTAATAGGCACGATCCTCCTCTAATCCGGATAAAGTGGCCTCGAGTTCATTCTGAACGACTTCCCTCTCCTGCATATTACGCTCTATTTCTGTTTTCTTATTCTCAAGCATTACTACTTTCTCGCCTAACTGTTCCTTTTCCGATAATAGAAGCAACTTGTCTTCCTCGAGAGCAGTAAGCAGTTCTGATACATTATGTGATATATCCTTGATTAGATTTAGACTTTTCAGAAATTCACTGAAGCTTTCCGCCTTCAGTAATATCTCAAGATAAGTCGCCGGACCTCCGCGTTGATAATATACCAGCAACTGCGATAGTACCTCCAGCTTCCTGTCATACTCTTGCTGGGTCCGATCGATTTGTTTATTCAGATCCGCTATCTGCTCCGTTAGCGTAGTCATATCCTCATTCAGCTTCGCTTCTTCTGACTCAAGAGCCTCCAACTCCTTTGTAATGAGAAACAGCCTTTCCAAGACCTTTAACTCTTCTTCTGATATATTTTCAATCTTATCCTTAGTATCCTCGATTGAAGTCACCTCTCCATAGACCGGAATCGGAGCCGCGATCAGTAACGGCAGCATAAGAAAGGCAATGGCTATCTTCAGTTTTCGTCTGCACTGATTTATCATCACTTCATCTCCCGAATTGTTCTGGTGTTAATTATACCATCATAGCCTCTCACTTTCTACTATACAAGTAAAAAACAGCAAATTTAATTGAACATCCTGTTTCACTCTAACAAAGAGAAGGGTTATATACTTTACCACTCATACAGAAACGTAGTGGTAAAGTATATAACCCTTCTCTTATTTTATTCATCGTATTTGTACAAGTATCGTTTGAACTGTGGCTAGCGAAATAATGATTGTTCAACGGGACAATATCTTAGATGAAAAGATTTACATTGGAATCCTCTGCTTCACCGAGGTAATATCCCACTCCGCCAATCTTCACGCCATCCAATAACTCTTCCTTTTTCAACCCCATAACATCCATTGACATCTGGCATGCAACGATCTCAATCCCGCTGTCCATTGCCGACTGAATCAGCTCCTCCAAAGAGGAGATATTCTTATTTTTCATGACCATGCGAATCATTTTTCCGCCCATACCAAGCATATTCATGTTCGATAGCTTTAATTTCTTGCTGCCTTTTGGCATCATAACGCCAAACATTGAGTCAAGCATACCCTTCTTTACTCTGATCTTCTCGGGTTTTCTAAGAATATTAAGTCCCCAGAAGGTAAAGAACATCGTAACCTTTTTACCCATGGATGCAGCACCGTTCGCAATGATGAACGATGCGATCGCTTTATCAAGGTCTCCGCTGAATACAACCATTGTCTTGTTATCTCTGACCGGAATATCTCCAAGAAATTGCTTGGCGGGTTCATCCTTACGATTCTTCTTAATAAATGCTGTTATATTGCCACCGGATTTATTTACCTCCAGTAATTCGTTATTGGTACGTTTGCACCAAGCCTTGATATCTTCGTAAAAGCCTGGGTCGGATGCGTTTACCTTCAGAATCTGGCCCTCTTCCATATCGGTCATCGAAGCCTTTACCTGCATCAATGGCCCTGGGCAGCACAGACCACAGGCATCCAAGGTTTTATGGAAGGTGCCTTTCTGATCGACTTCTTCCTTAATTGCCTGAGTATCAGGATCAATTACCAGGTGTCTGGTTCCGCTATTGTTCGATGAATTGTCTCTATGATCCTCTTTGGAGGGATCAAATTTCAAGGAGGATGCCGTCTTATAACCACCGGTGACATTCAATACCCGGTATCCCTTCTGACTCAGTATCTGGTCTGCCACATAGCCTCTGAGACCTACCTGACAATATTCCACTATCAACTTATTCGGATCCAGCTCAGTGTGTCGCTCTCTTAAGCTGTCTACCGGAATATTAATTGCTCCTTCCACATGCCCATTATTATATTCCTCTTCACTACGGACATCCACCAGAATATAATCGTCTGGATTTAACTCCTTCACCTCGTTCCAGGTTGCAATATGACTTCTGCCTTCTAAGATATTCTGCGCTACAAATCCTGCCATATTAACGGGGTCCTTCGCGGAAGAGAACGGGGGCGCATAGGATAATTCCAGCTCTGTCAGATCATTGATGGTTCCTCCCAGACGGATTACGGTAGCAATAACATCAATTCTCTTATCCACCCCGTCAAAGCCAACTCCCTGTGCACCAAGCACCTTCCCCTCCTGATCAAATATCAGCTTTAGGGTCATCGGTACCGCACCCGGATAATATGAGGCATGGGATACCGGATGAACCGTAATGGTTCGATACTCCCTGTTTGCTCTCTTTAAAGTTCTTTCATTGGCACCGGTACTTGCTGCGGTAAGACCAAAGACTTTTATAATGGAAGTTCCTTGTGAACCTTTGAAAACAGAGCTAAGACCTGCAACATTATCTGCTGCAATTCTTCCTTGCTTATTAGCAGGGCCGGCCAGAGGGATTGCCGTCTTAAGCTTGGTAACGTAATCAACTACCTCGATCGCATCTCCTACCGCATAAATGCCTTCCATATTAGTCTGCATTTTTTCATTTACCAGAATATGTCCGCGTGGTCCGAATTCCAGACCGCTTTCCTTCAAAAAACCGGTATCCGGTGCTACACCGATTGCCAGTATGATCATATCAGCGGTTAACCTTTTATCGCTGTTCAGTGTCACCTCAACCTGACTGTTTACTTCCTGAAAGGACTTTACTCCGTCTCCGAGAACAAGTCTTACACCGTTTTCCACCAGTTCTTTCTCGGGTACGACAACCATATCATCATCAAAAGGAGCCAGAATATGAGGGGCTGCTTCCACCAGGCTGACCTGTAAGCCTCTGTCTCTTAAATTCTCTGCCATCTCAACACCGACAAAGCCTCCACCGATAACGATCGCACTTTCGATACCCTTTCTGTCTACATAAGACTTAATTTTATCGGTATCCGGTATATTTCTCAAGGTAAAAATCTTATCACTGTTAATTCCGGGGATGTTCGGTCGAAGAGCTTTTGCTCCCGGTGAAAGAATCAGATAATCGTAGCTTTCCTCATAAGTCCCCTTTTGCTTACTGTTCACCACAACAGTCTTCTTAATCGCATCCACCTTAACAACTTCGCTGTTATTTCGAACATCAATATTGAATCTAGCCTTCATCGCCTCCGGTGTCTGTACTAAGAGCTTACTACGCTCCTTGATGCTCTCTCCGATATAATAGGGTAACCCACAGTTCGCGAAGGAAATGTATTCGTCCCGCTCGAACATAATGATTTCTGCTGCTTCATCAAGTCTTCTAAGTCTCGCTGCTGCAGATGCTCCACCTGCTACGCCACCAACAATTAATACTTTTTTACTCATATTGATTCCTCCATTTTTTATGCTTTATCGATTATGATAGATTCCGTTACGATATTACTTTTTCTCATCGCATAGCAGGTTAATTAACTCTGCAACTTTCTCATGCTTTACTTTGTAAAATATTTCCAGCCCATCTCTCCGGCCTTCGATAATTCCTGCAGACTTCAGCTTCTGGATATGCTGTGATACAGTCGACTGCGGTGTGCCAAGACAGGATTGCATATAGGTCACATTACACTCACCCTTCTCCATCAGTCCTCGAATGATACAGATTCTGACCGGATGAGCGATAGTCTTCAGTAGCTCAGACACCTCATAGTATTTCTGATAATCATTGTTCATCTCTAACCCTCTTTCTCTATCTCATAATATTCTATTATCTATATATTCAAATATTACGATATACTAGATATTCTGTCAAGGCAAACTTTGTTATTTTTTCTCCAATCTTTGTGACATTGTTACATATTGAAGAAAATTATCATCCCATTTTTTGTTAAACTTATTATCATTAGTTGAAATATTATAAGTGAAATGATATAATTGTATAAACAAATGACGACCCGCCTAATGAATGGAGGTTATAATATGAACGTACTAGTGGTTGATGACAGTCAACTTAACTTGACAATCTCCAAGCGTTATCTGGATGCCATCCCTGATATCACGCAGATTATATTATGTAATGATCCAACTTTAGTAAAGGGACTTTTAAAAGAGCATTGGATCGATATTCTGATTTTAGATATTATCATGCCGGTTATCTCCGGTCTGGAGCTATTAGAACAGTTACGTGCAGATCCTACTTACGATGATATGCCGATTATCATGCTAACCTCCTTGGATGATCTGGAAAGCTATAAGAAATGCTTTGAACTAGGGGCCTTTGATTATATCAATAAGCCAATCAATGCCATCGAACTAAATGCAAGGCTTAAGGTTGCGATTGAATCCAAGAACAACTCCAACCACCTGAAATCATTGATTGAGGTAACAAAGAAGCAGAATGAAGAATTAAAAGAAATTAATGCAAAGCTGACTGAAGCCAAATTCAGTCTTGTCCAGTCAGAGAAAATGGCTGCAATCGGACAATTGGCTGCCGGTATCGCTCATGAGATTAATAATCCCATGGGTTTTGTTAAAAGTAATTTTGATATACTTCATAAATATTTTTATCGAGTTATAGAATTTTTGACTTTTGTACAAGATACCATCAATGAGAAAGAAATTAATGATAGCTCTGAACTTAGTCAATGTGCTGCTATTGTGAGCAACAAATACCGCGCATTGAAGATTGATATGATATTAAGTGAATTGGAAGGTATCTTCACCGACTCGGAAAGCGGAATAAATCGAGTAACAGAGATTGTCCAATCCCTTCGTGTATTTGCCAGATCAGCCAGAGACGATGATAAAGATATGAATGTTCTATTAGAACTGGTTAATCAGGTTGTTCTCATTACAAGAAATGAAGTGAAGTATGTTGCCAATGTCGAAATAGAAGTACCGGATGATATTGTAATCTTTTGCAACCGGATACAACTAGGGCAGGTATTTGTTAATATTATTCTTAATGCAGCCCAGGCAATAAAATCACAGAATCGCCCCAGCCTGGGTCTTATTAAAATTGTAGCCCGTAAACAAGACCAGAATATCATTCTCTGGTTCATTGACGATGGTCCCGGTATTCCTGAGGATCATATCCTAAAGCTTTTTGAACCGTTCTTCACTACCAAGGAGATTGGACAAGGAACCGGGCTTGGACTTAGCATATCGTATGATATCATCGTTAACAAGCACAATGGTTCTATCGAAGTAAAAAGTGAGTTTGGAAATGGAGCCACCTTCATCATAACACTTCCCATTGTTACAGAAGTATAACACTCCATATGCATAAGAGAAAGGCTCGGTGATACTATGTATGAAAATTATTCGGTACTCTTCGTTGATGATGAAATTAATATTTTGAGTTCGCTGAGGCGGGGTCTGCTGGAAGAAGAATATCGATGTCATTTTGCTGAAAGTGCTCTGCGTGCGGTAGAGATCCTTGAGCAGAAGAAAATAAATGTAATTATCACCGACATGCGCATGCCAGAAATGAACGGTCTCGATCTCCTTAAGCATGTAGAAGCCAACTATCCATCTATTATCAAACTTGTTCTATCCGGATATACACAGCTTCCACAGGTGCTTGCAACCATCAATCAGGTAGACATCTTTAACTTTATTACGAAACCCTGGAGCATCGATGAATTAATTGTTATCATTCGTAAAGCGCTCGATTACTATATTTTGCAGGAAGAAAACGAAAAGAATAAAAGCTTATTAGAGGCACAGAATCTAGCCTATCAAAATATATTAAAGCGAATTGATGATGTCGTGGATAATGCAAAGAGAAGCTCTGATCTGCTACGGTGTATCGGTAATGAGATACTTTCCTTCGGTAAGGATTTCACCCCTTTGGATCGAACCATTTATAGCAGTATTTTATCAAAGCAGTTTGATATCTATAGCACCCTAAGCAAAGCAATTACAATCGAAAGGAAGGAATTCACCTGTGCTCAACTCCAGCATAAACTGAACGACCAGATACAAGGATCCTTTCCGGAGGCCATTCTAGATCAACGGCCTGTAGGTGAAAGCACAGTTTATATAAATATTCAAATGTTGGAAGCGTTATTATCCTCCATTTTTATACTGTTTCAAGATGACTTCACTCAGAACGGACTATATGTGAACTATCTACACACCAACAAGTTTACCATCTCGATTATTTCGAAAGATGCGAGTATTGAGGCATCGAAGAGAAATAACGGAATGACAGTCTTTCACGCGAAAATGGCATACATCAAAAATTTAGTAGATAAGATTAGCGATCTATGCCTTATAACACTCCAGATACTAGACAAGGACGGCAATCTTGTAGTCAGTTTTTCTTTCGAAGAACACTAATTTTACTGAATGAAAGGATGATGGGGTATGAAAAAGATATTAATCGTGGACGATGAGGTCCAGATCTTAAAAGCGTTATCAAGAATGTTCTTGGAAACGGATTATGAAATATTCACTGCAGAAAATGGTATGGAAGCATTGAAGCTGATCGAGAACACAGAGATTGATATGGTAATCAGTGATATGCGGATGCCAATTCTTGATGGCTATCAACTTTTAAGTATTGTGAAGGAGAAGTACCCTAAGATTATCCGAATCATACTTAGCGGTTATGCAGAGGAAAAACCGATGTTTCGGGCTCTGCTTCATAATGTGGCAAAACTATATGTATTCAAGCCCTGGAATAACACAGAACTGTTAGACAACATCAATAAGATGTTTACTGATGATGTGGTACTTAATTCCGAGGACCTGATCAAATCAATAAAGGATATGGGCTGTAATTGTGAAATGCCCGATAATTGCAAGAAAATAATTCAGTTAATTGAAGAAGAGAATATGGATGCTTTGGTTCGTGAGCTGGAAGCAGAAACTGATATCTCTTCTCTCCTAATTCAGGTAGGTAAATCTGCCGTATATGGTGTTATGCCCAACACAGTGAAGCAAGCGGCTCATTATATCGGACTACACAATCTGAAAAGCTTTATCCATTGGGCTTGTGCCATCAATAGCATCAAACAGACAGCTGAAATCTCAACAGAACCTGAATTATTATGGCAGCACGCTTATCTGTCGAACCGTGTCTTCCTGTTCTTGTATGAGACCTTTTTTCACAAACAGCCGCCGGAGGCCACAATGTTTGCCGGACTGATGCATAATATCGGCCTGATTGTGTTATCAAAGAACCTACAGAATAACGGTACTCTGAGTAAGGAGACACTTACTGTTGATGATTATGCAAAGCTTGATCTTGATGAATATGAATATAATCATCAGGAAATAGGCGGTTATCTATTGGATATGTGGGATCTTCCCTTCCCGATGTATGAAGTGGCTCTGTACCACCATAGACCAAACAGTCCATGCATTGTTAATAACGAGCTAGTTTCTTGTGTTCATATAGCGCAGCATTACGCCTGGCTCTGTTTAGGAGCTACGGTACTCGATCCGGTACCGGAAGAAGTCTTCGACCGTATCGGTCTTAACATGGAGGATTTTGAGAAGAGACTCAGTCGTTATCTTAAGTGTGAACATGATATCATAAGAACCCAAATGCCGGTATAAGAATTTCCAATCGAGTAGGAGGCGGTGACTAACCGCCGTCCTCTCACAGCACCGTGCGTACCGTTCGGTACACGGCGCTTTCAATAGTTGATGTGCACAGACTGATAAGCCGTGGCTAAGTCATAAAAGCCACT
>JAEZUM010000086.1 GCA_023421075.1 Bacillota bacterium | reverse complement strand
ATCCATAACTCACCCTGAGAGATTTCCTCAAGTCCTGCGATCATACGAAGTGTTGTTGATTTACCACAACCGGAAGGTCCAACGAAGATGATGAATTCTCTATCAGCTATTTCAAGATTGAAGTCTTTAACAGCGATAACTCCGTTAGGATACTGCTTCGTTATGTTTTTTAATGATAAACTTGCCATTTTATATCCTCCTACATTCTTCTACAATTCATGTGTTCTTGTACAACTAACTATGGCTTTATGATACACTATTTCACTTTTATAAACCATATCCCAATTTAACAAAATAGGTTTTACCCTTTTGTATAATTTGTATATCCAAAAATTAAAAAGGTAGTTTTAACAATAATCCGCCAAATATTTGCTAAAATTACTGTCTATATTCAATAAAACCCTCGCCCATAACCTCTCTGACATCACTGACTATGACAAAAGATTTCGGATCTATCCGCTGTGAAATCTCCACTATTTTAACGATCTCCTTCTTAGAAACCACGCAAAAAAGCATCTTTTTATCCCGGTTGGAATACATTCCGGTAGCGTTAACGCCGGTCACTCCGCGGTCCATATGATGCATAATAGCATGTGCTATTTCCGCATAGTCGTCCGAGATAATATATGCCATCTTTGCAAATTTAAGACCTTCCAGGATACTATCTGATATCTTTGTTGTGACAAAAACAGCAATGATCGCATACAGTGCATTACCAAGACCGAAAACAATTGCTCCGATCAGGATGATGGCTCCGTCTATGATAATCAGGATCTGAGGAACTGTGATATGCCTATTCTTAAAATGCAGCAGGGTAGCCAGCAAATCTGTACCGCCTGTGGAGGCTTGAACCGAGAAAACCAATCCTATCCCTACACCACTGATGGCACCGCCTAAGATGGAAGCCAGAAGATAATCCTTCAGCTGAAGATCTACTATCGGAATCACCATAAGTGCAAGGGAAAAGGCAACCATTCCAAAAAGGGAAGTGAACAGGAACTTAAAGCCCTTCGCTCGTATAGAAAGTAAGAAAAGAGGAATATTGCAGGCAACATTAAAAAGCCAGATCGGAACACCGCCATCAACTATCCCTCTGGTTAAGTACTTTATTACAATCGCCAGACCGGACACTCCACCCGTAACCAGCTCCATTGGCTCAAAAACGATATTCACTGCCAGGGCCATCAGGAAGGATCCCAGCAGAATAATCATATATTTGCGTAGTACGATAATGTTTCTATTATTAATCTTTTTTATCTCCATATTTTCTCCTTCGCTAACGAACAGGATGTCTTCTTTCTGTGACCACGATTACAAATTATGGTACACACATCCTTTTATTTTATACATTGCTCGGTCTAATAGACCTCCAGGCTCTGAAGCTGCTGCCGCATACGGCTCTCATCCACCACATATCCGCTATTCCGGTCATTCCCGGCAACACGGGTAAAACTGACATCGTTCAACGACGTTTTGGAATAGCTCTCAAGATAATTCATCTTCTCCTTAACGGATAGGTTCGATATGATATCCTCATACGTCGTTTCAATGTAGGTACTGAGCTCTTCCACACTGCTAATTTCACCTAATTCTTCGATATATTTCTCCGTAAATACTTCTGCAACAATAGGAAAATCGGTGTCCCCATCACCGGATATCGGTGCATTTTCCCCAGCCATGATATCACTGACTGTAGCTCCATCCCGGATACTCCGTTCTTCGAAAACGGATTGATATAAATCCAAGGGAATTACGGTATAATAGCTTATATCCAGATCCAACAAATCCTCTATCATCAGAGTACCATAGTCGAACACTACTTCTGAATCAAGATATCTCGTCATGGTTGAAAGACGAAATATCTGTGGTATGGAGGGTTGCACCGCGATCAATTTTTTATATAGTATATCTGACATCGTAAACTGAGTGCTCAACGGGATCGTAATGTAGGTCAGCTGCTTTTTCTCACAATGAAATACCTCAAGAACAAGCTTATTGATGATATGAGTTTCAGAATTGTAACAAAAAATTAAGTTCTTACTCACCTCATCCACGCTCGCGACAGTGATCGGTACTGGAGTGGGCTCAGGTTTCTCCTCTACCACAATCTCCTCCGGTTCTATCCTCCAAAGCTTCATGGTCACCTGATAACCGATTACCCCTGCTGTCAACAAAATTGCCACAATAAAAAAGGATTGTAAAAATCCTCTGATAAACATACTCTTTGCGGTTTGTTTTCCCTTCCTCAGCTGTTGTCGTTTCCTGCTCGTCTTCTTGTCCAAGTACTTCACCTCTCATGCTGAATATTTTACCATATTCGGGGATGTTTATCAACGTATCTTTCTTCTGATCCCCCTATGTGATATACTATAATCAAATAACTAACGATATCTTAAATCAACGTTAACCCGGTAAAACATTACCGAATTTCGTAATACATCAGAATAATGAAGGTATGAAATGGAGGCTCTTATGAACAGAAAGACTGTATTGGTTACCGGCTCCTCCCGTGGGATTGGTAAGGCAATCGCCGTAAAGTTTGCCAAAAAAGGATATGATGTCATTATCAATTGTGCCCATAATGAGGAAGCCTTACTAAAGACAAAAAATGAAATTGAAGGCTATCAGGTATCCTGCCATGCATTTCTTGGAGATATGGGCGATTATGAAACAGCCAAGGAATTGTTTCATCAGATCAGAAAGCTCTATGGCAGCATTGACGTCTTGATTAACAACGCCGGTATCTCCTATGTCGGCTTGTTTACCGATATGACTCCTGAGGATTGGAACAAGGTAATCTCGACCAATCTGACCTCCGTTTATAACTGTTGTTCACTGGCTATTCCTGATATGGTCAGAAATAAGCGCGGTAAGATTATTAACATCTCCTCCGTCTGGGGTAATGTTGGCGCATCCTGCGAGGTTGCTTATTCCGCTTCAAAGGGAGGCATGAACGCTCTTACCAAAGCACTGGCCAAGGAGCTTGCTCCGAGTAATATTCAGGTCAATGCCGTTGCCTGTGGTGCTATTGACACCGAAATGAACCATTTTCTGGAGGACTCTGAGCTAATGACCTTAATCGAGGAAATCCCCCTAGGCCGCCTGGGACGTGCAGAGGAGGTAGCCGATCTGGTGTATCATCTCGCCTATAAGAATGAATACCTGACCGGGCAGATTATAGGATTGGATGGCGGCTGGATATAAAAATATCATTGACATTTACCAGACTCCTGAGGTATAACTGGTATGTTGTCAGTTCACGACCTTCGTAATGGAGTTAAACAATGTTCAAATTTAATAAAATCAATAAACGCAGGATGATCTGGATGATCATCGGCAATATTTTGATCAGCCTCGGAGTTTGCCTTTTTAAAACCTCCGGCATGGGAAACGATCCCTTTTCCGCTATGATCCTATCCGTATCAGAATCACTCAAGCTATCCTTTTCCACTTTTCTGATCCTGATTAACACCTTTATATTTCTCATTGAAATTGCCTGGGGAAGAAAGTTTATTGGCATAGGAACCTTTGCTAACTGGTTCTTAATCGGATATGTAGCCGAATTCTTCATATCGCTGTCCAATCGTATCCTTTCACCCCCACAGACCTTCCTTGAGCAATTACCTTTTGTAATTCTTGGCGTATTGGTCATAAGCTTCGGTGTTTCCTTATATCAGACCTCAGATGCAGGAATAGCTCCCTATGACAGTGTGGCACTGATCATGGACGAGCGTATCCCTAAGCTTCCTTATTTCTGGTGCCGTATGATTTGTGATGCAACCTGTACTGCAATCTGTCTTCTGACAGGCGGCTTAATCGGTCTCGGAACCTTCCTGTGTGCATTCGGTTTGGGACCTATTATACATTTCTTCAATCTGCGTATCTCACAGAAATTAATCTATCAGAAATAAGACATATAATAATAGGCTCCAATGCTTCTTCCGCCAAAATAAAATATTGACAGATAAAAACCGCTTAGTGGATTGATTTGCTGCCTCTTAAGTATCAGATATCTATATTTAATCTGCCTACTGTAGAGAAGTATATCATCACCTAAGCGGTTTCATTCTTTATGGCAGCAGAAAATCTGCTAAGCATAATTGTCAATATACAGAACTCATAATGGATGGATATGATACTCCACTCGTTATATTATGTCTCCGGCATCAATGTTCCTCGTGCCTCCCGGTAACGGTCATGAAATTGTTGGTAGAAATCCAAATCCCCCTCATACTTCCTTCCATAGAACTGATTCAGCAGATAAAGATTAATATTCTTTATTGCATTCTCATCCTTGGTATTCTTAATCAGGATCTCCACTTCGTTCAGGAAGTAATGCCAATCAACCAGAAACTGCTTATTCCTGGCCAGGTTGGGGGTATCGACCCATTTACCGGCTTTGATTCTCTCCGTAGTCTTGCATGGGCATTCATTGATCTGCAGGATATACTTAAAATCATGCTCCTCGTAATATCTACCCAGCGGAAATATTCTGCAGATCCCCGGTCGATAGGAATGAATAGTGCACCTTCCGTCCTGATCCAGAAATACGCAGGACTCGTTCTCGCCCGCCATTTTCAGATTGGGGAGAATAACTCCGTCTACTACATTTAACTCAACCATATGAGCCAGGAGCTGTTCAAAGGTAATATCCATATTCGTTGTAATACGATAGATATCATAGGGGTCCAATACAATAGACCGACCCATCCCACGACAGCACGCAGCACTACCCTGACAGCCGTCACAACCTACCTCCACCGTATCCTTCCAATCGTAAAGCTTTCCGTCCGAGATATCCTTCAAACTACCTACTCTTCTCATTATAATCCTCACTAATTATATAATCCTTTATCCTGCAACCTCAACATTATATCCCGATTCCTCCTGCTAATCCAGCAAAAAATATGAATCCTGTTATGATATTCTCTGATGCTATTGTCCTTTGTAGCCTTTCAGGAACAGCTCCAGCTTATCCATAGCCACCTTTAATTCCTCGACTCTCGGAAGATATACTATTCTAAAATGATCCGGTTCCTTCCAGTTAAAGCCCCCACCGTGTACCATAAGTACATGCTGCTCCTTTAGGAAATCAAGAACAAACTTCTCATCATCAAATATCTTATATCTCTTCGTATCAATCTTAGGAAAGATATAAAAGGCTGCTTTCGGCTTCACAGCCGTGATCCCAGGAATATTACTCAGGCGCTCCATAACATATTCACGTTGCTCATAGATACGACCACCGGGAAGCAATAACTCATCCGAGCTCTGGTATCCACCTAAGGCGGTCTGGATAATCTGCTGTGCCGGTACATTGGAGCAGAGACGCATGGAGGAAAGCATATTTAAACCTTCTATATAGCCTTGTGCCTTCGACTTATCACCGCAGAGGCACATCCAACCGACACGGTAACCTGCGATTCGGTGTGATTTAGATAATCCGTTAAAGGTTACGGTAAATAAATCAGGTGCCAGAGAGGCTATGGAGATATGTTCTCGGTCATCCATAACCAGTCTGTCATATATTTCATCGGAGAAGATAATCAGCTCATGCTCTCTTGCGATCTCTACGATTTGTTCCAGGATTTCCTTAGGATAGAGAGCACCGGTTGGATTGTTCGGATTGATGATTACGATACCCTTCGTTCGCTCGGTAACTTTCTTTCTGATATCATCAATATCCGGATTCCAATCAGCCTGTTCATCACATACATAATGAACTACAGTTCCTCCGGCTAAGGTTGCGGCCGCCGTCCAAAGAGGATAATCAGGTGAGGGGATCAGAATCTCATCCCCATTATCAAGCAGTCCCTGCATTGCCATAGAAATCATTTCGCTGACGCCGTTACCGGTATAGATATCATTCATTCCCACATTCGGAATGTTTTTTAACTGACAATACTGCATGATTGCTTTTCTGGCGGAGAAGATACCCTTCGAATCAGAATATCCCTCTGATAGTGTCAGGTTCGCCATCATATCACGAACCACCTCATTTGGTGCTTCGAATCCAAAGGGTGCCGGATTACCGATGTTTAATTTCATGATTTTGATTCCCTGTTCGATCATACGATCCGCTTCGTTCACGACGGGTCCTCTCACATCATACGCAACATTTTCAAGCTTTTTTGTCTTTCCGATCAATCTCATATTAATTCTCCTTTCAGAATTTTGACCTTAATTATGGTTACTACGGAGAATTTAATCTCCCTTTCAAGCTAATAAATTGCAACAAAAAACCCTAAGCCAACCTGTGTCAGCTTAGGGCGAATTATTAATCCGTGTTACCACCTAAATTCAGAGAAATCTCTGCTCTCTACTCAGTTCCATCCTCTCCTGTCCTTAGGCAAGGATAAACCGATTCCGCTATAACGGGCGGGATCCCGATGAAATCTACTGAACGAATTGTTCGTTGTTCGGTTCATGGCTCAGAAACTGCTTCCATACATTCCTCACGAGAATTTGCACCAACCATTCTCTCTCTGTCGATCAGAAAATATGTACTCCTTTTCGTCACTGCCTTTGCAAATATTAAATGCAATAATAAACTTATTTGATGGATTTGTCAATAGGGAATATTATGATATGTCAATTAACAGAATATTATGAGGATTGAAAAATTAATTTCCACCCCCCTTACTCTTTCAAAGTGGAAGTTACCTTTTCAATTGACCTAACAGAATATTATGATATGTCATATAATCCCAAAGAATTTTTATGATATGTCAAACCCACAGAATTTTTAAAGGTCTCATAAGATCCAGTATCATAGGGTAATTGTTTATTCCTATGGAGTCAATGTAATTCTATCTCTTCATTTCATTGTTTTACACATCTTGTCCAAGTACCTGAATGGCAGTCAAGATATACATGATATGCCTGTTGTCTAGATATACATGATAAGTAGGGTTGTCATGATATACATGATATGCAGGGTTGTCATGATATACATGATATCGATTGCAAACTGCCTATTCTTCATGTTATAATGTAATCCTATTCTTAATCAACTTTCTGAAAAAGGAGGTGTCTTATGACGCTTCATGATCAAATCTATGCCGAGAATATACGGCTCAAAAAGGAAATTCATTCCTTACAAAAGCAAATCAAGAACTATCCAAATGGCACTCTAATTTGCACTAAGAACGGAAAATATTCGAAGTGGTATATGAGTAACGGAGACAAACTATGTTACATTTCTAAGAAGGAACGAGGAATTGCTGAAGAGCTGGCAGTAAAAAAATACTATACCTCTTTATTAGAAGACCTGCTTTATAAACAAAAGGCAATTACATCCTATCTGAGACAATATGATCCTAACCATGAAAAAGTCAATCACCTGCTAAGTAATACATCTGGATACAATGAGCTATTAACCCCTCATTTCAAATCATTCTCTGAAGAAATTCTACAATGGATTAATTCATCCTACGACCACAGTAAAAACCACCCAGAACAGCTTATTCATAAATGCCTTTCCGGTAACATCGTTCGTTCTAAATCGGAAGCCATCATCGATATGGCACTTTTCATCAATAAAATCCCTTTTCGCTACGAATGTGCTCTTGTTTTAGGAGATACTATATTTTTCCCTGATTTTACTGTGCGTCATCCGAAGACCGGAAATCTATTTTATTGGGAACACTTTGGTATGATGGATGATCCGTCCTATTCTAAAAGTACTTTCTCCAAGCTTCAACTCTACAACTCTCATGGATTAACTCCTTCTATCAATCTGATTACTACATTCGAAACAAAGAATAACCCTCTCGATACTCAAGTGGTTGAAAAGCTAATACAGCATTATTTTCTATAGATTTCAAATAGCATACACATCATTCAGGCCGGTAAGTGTAAAACACTGATTGGGTCGACTAAATCCTATACTCATTATTTTATAGACATCTTCTAATTTTTTACGATGGAAAACTATCATATTTTATTGTTCATACAGGTAGATTTGGGTATAGAGTCTAACTTTTTATATTATTGCCCACTAAAGTCTGTATTTTTGGACATTTTACATCTTTCTCTTCTTATATGCCCAATTACAGCCCTTTTTGTTCCTGTTTTATTTAATAGTTGGGCATGAGGACTCATCATCTCTTTTTATGCCCAAAATCGCAGTATATAACAACTTGATAACTCCGCCAATTTCGCTTTGCTTCTTCTCGGTCATGTCTTGCATACTTACGCAATTAAAACAAAAATAAGCCTTGGGTCCAAAGCATTCCGGCTTTGTATCTCTACAAGATAGTATTATCAGCGTTATCCTGAGATGAACCTCGCTTCCGCTTCGCTTCTGTTCGGTCATCACTTGCGAACTTCCTACGTATTATCTGCGCCATCCAGAGATGACTATGTCATGCATACAATACAATCAGTTACTTGCGAACACAAGGCATGAACCTCATGACCTCCGGTCATTCGGTCATTTCTTGCGTTCTACCGAACTAAAAACGCATATAAAAAAGCCCGTGAATGCAAGCATTCCGGGCTTTGTATATGCGTTTTTGTTCGCAAGTAACTGCTTATCTCTTTGAGAACCGTTTAAGAGCTTGAAAAGCCCAAAAATACATGGTTTGTAGTACCTATTGTTGCAAACGCGTTTCACACTCTCAACGTTTAATTACGTCTCAGGACTTCTCTGTTATCAATACTTTTCAAATATCAATAAGAAGTATATACCCTCCTTTGGAGTTTATCTAACATTTAATCACCGACTGTCTACAGTGGATTATATCAATGAATATTATTTGAAAATACCATATGTCTTATTTACACCCTGAATATAAATAATACCTTTTCCGGGTTCATCAATATTCAATTTCTCTCTTATTACAGATGTTATAGATTCTGTCATATCTACTTCTGAAAGTATAATTACAATTTCTTTTTCTGGTTCAACATCCATGGAAAACAATTTACTTGTTTCATGAATTCCTGAACCTCTTCCATTAATAATGGTACCTCCTTTTGAGCCTGCCGAAATTGCTGCCTCTATAACATCCTCGGCTTTTCCTTTATCAACAATGATAGTTATTACTTGATACATCGTATTATCTTCACCTCTTTCAATTTTCACATTGTCACATTTACACTTTCTTGTTCCCACAGTAGTACAAACGGATGTTGTAAATGCAATACCGTGGTTCGGCTTATCTAACTTATATTCAAGATTCACTATGTCCAATGCTCGATATGCTGTTTCTCTATCTGCAACCATATATATTATTTCTTTTCTTATATCAGAAAGACCCAAATAGTCCCATATGCGGTTGTTTGCAGTGCCCCTTGCTAATGCTATAGTTCCGCCAAAAATTCCATGTTTTTTGAATGTTTTTAATATCTTACTTCCCATACCTAAATTAACGATTACTGATATTAACTCTATCTCCATAGCCTCTGTTTTACTGTCCATTATTTTCAAAGCCTCCTTTCCTAGATTTAATCTTAAAAATCAATCCTAATATTTGCAACGCTATTAACGGTGTCATCGCAACCATGGCTATTACTCCAAATCCATCCACTAATACATTTGCTCCTTCAACTGCTTCTGCTGCCCCTTGTGTATAAGCCAATATAAACGTAGCCGTCATGGGTCCTGATGCAACTCCCCCAGAGTCAAATGCAATGCCTACGAAAAGTTTTGGTGCAAAGTAACTCAATGCAATTGATATTATATATCCAGGGAGAAGATATTGCCATAGCTGCAACTCTGGAATTAGAATACGTATCACAGATAAAGCAACTGCTATACCGACTCCAATTGCCAATGCAAACATAACAATACTTCTCTTTACATATCCACTAGTAACACCCTCTATCTGATGTGTCAATACATAAACTGCCGGTTCTGCAAGTATTGTAACTACGCCTAATATGAAACCAACAAGTATAACATACATTTTACTATCTAATGTAGCTATACTATATCCAATAACACTTCCCACATCCATAAATCCAGCATTTACACCAACTAAGAATATAACCAATCCTATAAATGTAAACAATACTCCAAATAAGATCTTTCTCACCTCTCTCTTTGGCAATTTAAAAGATTTTTTTTGGAAAATTAGAAATAGTATCAAGATAGGGAGTAATGCTATAATTATCTCAGGTCCTACTTTAATAAATTCGTGAATAAATGGAGAAAAAACAGAATCAGATATCCCTGCCGGCTCAAGATTTCCTGTAATTTCATCCGTTTTTGAAATAATGCTCATAATCATTACAGATATAATTGCGCCTGTTGATGCAATGGCAACCAATCCAAAACTATCCTTTTCCGATGCTTTACTATCCTTTTTCAAATTTGAAACACCGATTGCCAGTGCTAGAATAAAAGGTACCGTCAATGCTCCAGTTGTTGCCCCCGATGCATCAAATGATATTGCCAAAAATTCTCGAGAGGTTATGAATGCAAATATAAAAATAATACAATATAATATTGTTAATAGCTTATATAATGGAAAATTATAAACAATCCTGCCAAGACCTATTGCAAGCATGACTGCGATACCTATAGACACTATCACCACAATACTTCCTTTTGATATTAATCCAGATGAAACCGAATCAACCTGACCTGCTAAGATATGAAGATCTGGCTCTGCAACCGATATAAAAAAACCGAGGATAAAACCAGCAATTACTACCAGCCACAATTTATTTTTCTTTGCAAGTGCTCCTCCCATATTATTGCCGATTGGAGTAATTCCGACATCTACTCCAATTAGAAATATAGTTAACCCGATTATCAGAAATACTGCACCTACCAAAAACCTTATAAATACAGGTAATTCAAGAGGGGTTATCGTATAATTCAGTATTAATACAATTATTGTAATTGGAATGACGGATGATAAGACTTCTTTAAACTTTGTAATTAATACATTCAAATGTTTTCCTTCCTTTCTTATATATTTATTCTATTAATCTGCATATTTATCAGCGACATACAACTTGAGAATCTCCTTAACTATGACTTATTTTCTTATACTGTTGCTGATGAGATGATGTTTTTTCAATCGCATACAAATAACTTTTTCCTTGATGAACATAATTTAAGAACAAGGTGCCTAATAAGAGTCTGTCTTTCACCGCAATTCTATTCCAGACATATCCCTTAAACAAATCCTTCACTAAAAACATCTCCCCTTCTTCCAAATTCTCAGTTTCTTTTAATGCTTCTTCTAATAATTCATTTACAATAAACATAAGACTACTCCTCTACCACACTGTTATCAACCATGTTGTTAACATTATTGTATGTGTACTATGAAAATATGTCAACTTTTTTCAAGAATAAAAAATACTTACGTACGTTAAAATACCTCAGATTTTCTTTCTGAGGTATTTCACTTTTCCATTTATTATCTTCTACACTGCCTTTTAACCTGCTCCTGTAGTACTTTTGACTGTTGTTCTACCACCTCAATATTCTCCACCAACTGCTCCAATGTCCCAATACGGTTCTCTGCCCTTATTTCCGGCTGAATACGTTCCACGGTGTACTCTTCCTTCGTAATCACATTAGCATATGACTTCAAACGGTAATTATATCCTTCATTCTTAAAGTCTGAAAATACAGGCGATACTTCACCTTTTGAAGTCTTCCACCTCATAAGTCTTGGAAACCAACAGACTCCATCACGAAGTTTTTCCTTAAAGGAAATTAATAACTCTCCCAGCGGAGTAAATAAACCTCTGAAACTATTACCAGCTTCTATATCCTTCTTTTGCTCAACAGTGTTGGAAAACTCCTCAATCAAAGGTGCAAAAGGCAGATATGCGAGTATAAATCTTTTTATGTGATCAATAGCTTTTAGAAAGAGATTAGACTGTTGAATATCTTCTTTCATATCTTCCACTTCATCTTCCAGTTGTTCTTTTCGCCAACCTAGCATTATGACCTTTGTCTCCATATCTTTTTTATCTGTCGATAACTTTTGTAAGTTGTTTGCTTCCCTTTCTACCTTGTACTCCATAACTGATAAATCATGATTCCTGCCTTTTTTCTTATCCCCAATCGTCTCTTGGATATTAAATCTAAAACAGGATCTGGCTTCTTCACGAAGCTTATCTTGTAGTACTACCGACAGGGTTGACGGAGTAAATATATTCCTCTTTGACACCTTCTTTGATAAGCCTTTCTTTGTACCACTCCATACTGGAACTCCTACCACATGCATATGTGGACTAGCTTCATCAAAGTGGATTACGGCATTGGCAACCTTAAATTCTGGTAAATACTCTTGTAATCTAGAAAGTACATATCGGTATACATTTTGCATCCGTACTTTACTGTCCTCATGCTCTTCCCAAAATTGCTTATCCCCACATTGGAAAATAATTTCAACCGCCATATCCTGATCTAGTTTTGCAACATGTTCAAAATAATCATCAATTCTTCTTTCCAGTCGTTTTTGTTTATCATTGTATTCTCGAACGGCATCGTCAAATTCTTTTTGGTAAACATTTCTTACATCCTGATATAGATTATCTGTTCCTTCTAGTAGTATAATATTTTCAGAACTATAATCATCGGATTTGTATTTACGAAGATTATGCTTTGCCACTCCCTGTAATTTGCTCTTACTTGTAATTGCACTTTTACCATTGCTGATATGTGCTGAATAGGAAACACTACCCATAGATGTTCTCCTTCTTTATCTGTTGTTCCTCCGGAGAAGTGCTGGCTATCATCTTATCTTTGCCGAAGATGATAACCCCCTAGCAGTTTTGGCAAACCAAAACTGCGGGGTCTCTCCGAGGGTTTATATCTACCCGCAAGAGTTTAACAATTTGTTTCTTTAGGTTTGCAAATTCTAAACTCTATTCGAGAGTTTAGAATTCGCTTTCCTAAGAAGATAAATTGTTAAACTCTTTTCTCCGGCATATTCCATATCCAATATTGTTTACCGTCTGACTGTTTTCTTTTATCAGCTATAATCCCAAGTTTCTTCTTTGCAGCTAGCAGGGTATTTCTCTTTATTCCTTGCTTAGCTGCGTCCTCTTCAATTTGATTAGATGATACTTCCTTGGCACTTTTAAAATATTCTGTGATAAAAGTTACCGCCACATCAAATTTCTTCTTTCCTCTACCCTCCTGTCCCCCGAGTAATTCATCAATTGTGATGTCATATGGTCCGATACACTCAAATCCATTTGACTCTGATAGTTCAAATCCGATTGCATCTCCTGCTGGAGCCAGACTTGATTTATCTTGCGCCATTATTCTGATGTTTGGTTTATCCTTTAGCCTTGCTACAAGTAATACGCTTCTCGCTGTTGCCTGAATATCTATTGAGCCAAGCCCTCTATACGTTGACTTTGTACCTGATGCTTTGTTCATGTGACCGATAAGAATAATCGCACATTGATACTTATCTGCTATTACTCCAAGTCGTTTCAATACTGGTCTAATTTCGTTAGCTCTATGCATATCTACCGTTGCCCCGATATAAGCTTGAATTGGGTCTAGTATTATCAGCTTTGCTTTTGTCTCAATGATTGCCTGCTCCAGTCGCTCGTCGCTCATGGTCAATTCTTTTTCAGCTTCATCTATAACACTTATCATTGAACAATCAGCTCCAGCTTGTTCTAGCCTCGGTTTAATAGTATCTTCTAGTCCATCTTCTGCCGTTTGGTAAATTACTGATATTGGTTCAAACGGAATATCATCCGTACAAGGGAGTGGCAATCCTTTACTAAGAAGTGCTGCTATCTTTAGAATAAGAGTTGTCTTCCCCTCCCCTGGATCACCTTCAATTACTGTAATCTTTCCAAATGGGATATATGGATACCATAGCCAACTGACTTCTTTGGATATGACATCCTCCATATGGATTAACTTTAACTCTGTCTTTGTTTCATTCATTATAACTTCCTCCTGTTATCCGTCAAATTATTATGTTTGTAAGTAGCAGGAGCTACCCTCAATATAACCACCCCCTCTCAATGCTCCTTTCTACACTGCCATTTCTACTGTCCTGAAATATCCTGTCTCCTCCCAGACCTTTCGATCTGGACAGTAGTAGTTGAATTCATTGGAATCTTCTAGCTTCAGAACATATCCGAAATTTAGAATTCCCTGCTGCAACCCAACCCTCACATACTGCGGATCTTTTCCAATCGCTTTTGCTATTTCCGTGATTGAAACATTTCTTCCTGTGAATGGCGGAAATTCCACTTGATAAATCTTCCCCTCTATAGGCATCCTCCTCCTTTTATTATTTAGAGCATTTCTTGCTCTGTATGTATTTTGTATTATACAGACCTTTTATTGCTCTGTCAAGACATTATATTTTAATGTTTACAATTCATATTCAGTATGTTATATTCTTTCTATAGAGATAAAGTCGAACACATGTATCAATAATTGAAATAGCCTGATTCAGGCAAAATGGA
The DNA here is from genome assembly GCA_023421075.1 of Bacillota bacterium. Lineage (GTDB taxonomy): Bacteria > Bacillota > Clostridia > Lachnospirales > Lachnospiraceae > Mobilitalea. Next base: position 1,947 of record JAEZUM010000086.1, on the reverse strand, counting down.
GGTTAGATATGATAACAGGTAAAAAAATCAAGTTAATCCGCACATTCCGCAAATTAACTCAAAAAGAACTTGGAAGCATGACAGGAATTCATGAAGTTGCCATTCGCAAATATGAATTAGGAAAGAACGTGCCAAAGCAAGACCAATTACGAAAGATTGCAGAGGCTCTTCAAGTAAACGTAAATGCATTAGCCGAATATGATGTACAGGGGGTTAGCGATATAATGCCACTACTTTTTGCTATTGATGATGTATATGATGTAAAGATTAGAGACCTAAATGGAGTTCCTGGTATTTTCTTCGAAAACGATAGCCTTATCCATTTTTTAAAAGATTGGAGAGTCATGAAAGAATCATTGCAAAATAGCGAGGCGTTCGGGAGTAGCTACGAAATTTGGAAAACGGTACGTCCAAGCTATATCAAAGAAAACCACGAAGATTAAGTACCATTTATAATCTGGTAATTCTCTGCAAAGCAGATTTTACAAATAAATAAATGAAAGGAATGATGCGAATGAAGTTACCAAATGGCTACGGAAGTGTAACCAAACTCTCCGGCAAACGCCGAAACCCTTATGTTGTTAAAAAATCCGTCGGATGGCATTATGACAAAACTAAGGACAAGCAAATAAGGGATTATATTATTATCGGTTATGTCTCTACAAAAGCAGATGGATTACAAATGCTCGCCGATTATAACAAAAATCCCTTTGATACTAAAGCTGCTAAGATGACCTTTTCAGATGTTTACGAAGAATGGTCAAAGCGTAAATATGCATCTGTATCAGAATCCAATGTAAAGGGCTATATTGCATCCTATAAGACTTGCAGTTCACTTTACAACAAAGTATTTAAGGATATGAAACTGGTTGACTTACAAGAAGTTATTGATACCTGTGGAAAGAATTTTCCAACCTTAAAGAAGATAAAAGTCCTCTTTAATCAGCTGTATGACTTTGCATTGAAAAATGATATCTGTAACAAAGATTACTCTTCTTTTGTTGATATTCTTCAATACAAAGACCGTAATCCAAACAAGTATGATCGCAACAAATTTGACAAAGAAGAGATTACTCGAATATGGGAACAAAAAGCGGACAAGTATTATCAGATTATCCTTATGCTCTTGTATAACGGTGTTAGAATTTCTGAATTGTTAGATTTAAAGAAAGAGAATGTCCATCCGGACGAGCAATACTTTGATGTAATCAGCAGTAAAACGGAAAATGGTATCCGTAAAGTTCCAATTGCCGATAAAGTTCTTCCCTTTTATCAGTCATGGTTTGATTCTTTACCTGACTGTGAATACTTGCTTCATACGGAAGAAGGTAATCACTTTACGTACAGAAACTATTATGACAGCTACTTCCAGCCATTGATGGAACAGCTAAAGATTGACCGTACACCTCACTGTTGTAGACATACCTGTATATCTATGTTAGCAGAAGCTGGTGTGGATCAGACGATTATCAAAAAGATTGTAGGGCACTCTGGAGCAATGACACTCACAGAGAAAGTTTATACTCACTTTGATATGAAGGAGCTAGTCGATGCTATTAATAAGATATAACGAGAACGGAAAGGAAAGTCCTTTCAAAATGAAAAGGACACTTTCCAGTAAATCGCTTCACTGAAAAATGTCCTATAATTATTACTGTTATTTTTGTTGCACACCTGTTGCAAACGTGTTGCACACGGAGTAATTTCCAGTGCGTTTGATAACATTTCACAACGTCTGTAACCCTTGTAAAATCGGGCTTTTCTTGATAAATGCGTTGACCGCTTTTTATCTCTTTGAAAACTGAGGTGCTCTACGAGCTGCCTTTAAGCCGTACTTCTTTCTTTCCTTCATTCTAGGATCTCTTGTTAAGAAGCCTGCCTTCTTGAGTGTAGGACGGTAATCAGCATCTGCATGTAATAATGCTCTGGAGATACCGTGTCTGATTG
>JAEZUM010000083.1 GCA_023421075.1 Bacillota bacterium | reverse complement strand
CCACCCGGATAATCGGAGTGATTGTAGTAAATCTTCTGGCCCATCTTCTTGCCAGTAACCTTAATCTTATCTGCGTTCACAACTATTACATAATCACCTGTGTCAATATGAGGTGTGAAAGTAGGCTTATTCTTGCCTCTTAAAACTGCTGCGATCTCTGAAGAGAGACGACCTAATGTATGTCCTGTAGCATCAACTACGTACCATTTTCTTTCAATTGTTGCCGGACTAGCCATAAAACTTTTCATCGGTATACCTCCTTATGAAAATGTGTTCTCGAATTTTATTCTACTTTTTTAATGACGGTCAATGTCCTGATAAAACACTGATTGCTAGTCATTTTCTAATTTTCACGATCTTAAATACCGTTACCGGGGCTTTGGTTCAAGTATTCTCACGTCACGATTCATTATTATATTACATGTTACCAGGTGTGTCAAGCATTTTCCTCATATAAAATGGATGTTACCGACAGATTATATGGTATTGATATTATGATTTTATTATAGCTCATCGTAGTACCGAAACCTATATTTCTTCTGCAAAACTGACACCTTCAATTGCACATATCTTAGCCACTACATCCAGACGAACTCTCTTTTCCTTCAAACGAAGTGTCATAATAGCAGCTACGGAAGCATTCGCATCATAGGAGGGCTTTACCATCTCAATCGAATCGATATGTACATTACCAAGCTTAATCGTATCCAATACAGAGGTAATCGATGCAGATCGATCAAACTCGATATATACATCCAATACCTTGGATTTTGACAACATAAAATTGTCCACACGGTGTAGCACGACGGTTGAGAATGAAATCAACAGACATCCGATAATCGCTGCCTTATAAAAACCAATACCAATTGCCAGACCCATACATGCCGTTGCCCATAAGCCAGCTGCCGTTGTCAGACCCTTTACCTGATGTCTGCCGGTAACGATAATTGTACCCGCACCAAGGAAACCGATTCCGGAGATTACTTGAGCACCAAGTCTGGTAGGATCACTAATTCCGTAGGTTTCAAATACATACTGGTTCGTCATTATCGCCAGAGTTGAACCTAAGCAGACCAGAATATGAGTTCTAAGACCTGCCGGTCGTCCGGCTCTTCCTCGTTCAAAACCTATTATTCCGCCACACAGAACAGCTAATAGTAAACGTAGAAGAATCGATGTATCATTGATTGTCATTAAATCGGTAGAAAAATCAAACATACCTAATACTCCGTCCTCTTTCCATTTTCTGCTTCATATTCTATCTTAATCAAGGTCAATCCTTCCGCCAAAGCGGTTGGTCCCGATAAACCTCGATTACAGCCTTCCAGCATCTCCTTGATCCGTTCGGGAGGATAAGCTCCTCTCCCAACCTCAATTAAGGTCCCTGCAATAATCCGTACCATATTATAAAGAAATCCACTGCCTGTCACGGAAATTGTTATGATATCCCCATTCTTACTGACATTTAGTTGATAAATTGTTCTTACCGTATCGGCAACTTGCGTCTTCACGGAACAAAAGCTCTTAAAATCATGCTCTCCCACAAGATAAGCAGCCGCTTCCTGCATTCTTGTGGCATCAAGGTCATAATAAATAAAGGTAGAGTACAAGCGCTGTGTGGGAATTGCTATTTTACGATTCATAATGCGATACTCATAGGTCTTACGGCTGACTCTCCTTCTGGGATGCCACTCCGGATCTACCTCCTCCGAGCTTTGCACACGAATATCCTCCGGCAATCGTACATTAAGAGCAAGACATATCTTCTCAGCCGGTATTGCACTGTTGGTATCAAATACCGCTATATTGCCTAGGGCATGAACTCCGGAATCGGTTCTGCTGGCACCAATGACCGTTATATCTTCCTTTAGCAGCTCCGAAAGAGCCTTATTTAACTTTGCTTCTATAGTAGGTTGACCGGGCTGAAGCTGCCATCCGCAGTACCCGGTACCATCATATGCTACTACAAGTTTAATTCGTTTCATAGGCTAGCTCACTCATTCTACAGAAATGTCTTTACAAGGATATTGACCGCAATAATTGCACCCAGGTAAACCAGCATTCCAAGGTAAGCCATATAATCTCTACTATGATAACGCAACGGTTTCATCTTGGTTCTACCGTCTCCGCCACGATAGCATCTTGCTTCCATCGCCATCGCCAGATCATTTGCCCGACGAAATGCAGAAACAAAAAGCGGCACCAATAAGGGGATTAAGCTTTTCGCTCTTTTCAGAATACCACCTGTTTCAAAGTCTGCTCCTCTTGCCATCTGAGCCTTCATGATTTTGTCAGTCTCCTCCAAAAGGATAGGAATAAAGCGAAGTGCAATAGACATCATCATCGAAATCTCATGAACCGGTACCTTAATATGATTCAAGGGTCTTAGAACCTTCTCAAGACCGTCGGTTAATTGATTTGGAGTCGTAGTAAGAGTCATTAAGGAGGAACCGACTATCAGATAGGTTAGTCGAACAGCCATAAAGCCGGCACTAATCAGACCCTCCTTTGTTATTGTAATAAAGTAAAACCGGATTAAGGGTTCTCCCGGTGAGAAGAACATATTAAAGAACACCGTGAACAACAGTAATATCACGATTGCCTTCAAACCCTTTACAATAAAACGAAAGGGTACCTTAGATAATTTGATGACGGACGCTAAAAATATCGTTACCACGACATATCCATAAACGGACTGGAACAGAAACAAGGAAATTATAAATAGAAAGGTTCCGATTAATTTCACCCGGGGATCCAATCGATGCAATATGGAATTCGTGGGATAATACTGTCCAATGGTAATATCTCTGATCATAATTTCTCACTTCCTATCGACCTGCGCGAAGCAGTGCGAGTATCTCATTCTTAGCCTCAGTAATGGTTGTGGCATCCGTAGTAACCGGATATCCACGATCCTTCAGGGCATTCATAACATAAGTTACCTGAGGAGCTGCCAGATGCATCTGCTCCAGCTCCTTATAATGGGCGAAAACTTCCTTTGTCGGATGCTGTAATACCAATTCCCCTTTATTCATCACAAAGAGACGATCGGCATAATTAGCCACATCCTCCATACTATGCGTTACAAGGATAATCGTCATTCCGCTTTCTTTGTGAAGCTTACCAATCTGCTCAAGGATATCATCCCTACCCTTAGGATCCAATCCCGCTGTAGGTTCATCCAGAATCAGTACCTCCGGCTTCATCGCAAGAACACCGGCAATCGCAACACGTCGCTTCTGCCCTCCGGATAACTCAAAGGGTGAAGCATCCAGCAGATCATCACTGATCCCAACCATCTTTAGCGCTTCATAAGCACGTAGCTCACACTCCAGTTTATCAAGTCCTAAATTGGTCGGTCCGAACAATACATCCTTGAATACCGTCGTTTCAAACAATTGATGCTCCGGGTATTGAAAGACCAGACCAACCTTGCTGCGAAGGTCCTTCAGCTTATATCCAGGATCATAGATATCCTCTCCATTGAAATAAATATGGCCGCTGGTTGCTTTGATCAAACCGTTCATATGCTGAATCAAAGTGGATTTACCGGAACCGGTATGACCGATCAGACCAATGAACTCTCCTTTTTGGACTTTAAAACTGATGTCCTTGATCGCATGTCTTGCAAAAGCAGTGCCACCGCTATATACATAATTTATTTTATCAAATATTATCTGCACACGAAACCTCCATACTGCCTCGAACGAGGCCATTCCATTCATCCTCCAGAGGCTCTATTTGACTCAATAAGCTCATTTTTCTTCACTCTGGATATTTTGTGTGTTTTATTCTATTTCATCCTATTTTGAACGTTTTAAAGCTTCGATTGCATCCACAAGCTCCTCAACCGTAAGTAACCCGGCAGGAATATCGTAGCCCTCTTTACTAAGCTCATATGCCAGCTCGGTAACCTGGGGTACATCCATACGATATTTCTTAATTTCTTCCACTCGTGAGAATATCTCTCTTGGTGTGCCTTCCATCACCACATGACCATGCTCCATAACAAATACCTTATCTGCATATATTACCTCATCCATATGGTGTGTGATTAATAGAACGGTTACATTCTCTGTCTTGTTCAACTCACGAACGGTTGCAATTACTTCCTTCCGGCCATTAGGATCCAGCATCGCTGTTGGCTCATCAAGCACAATGCATTCGGGCTTCATTGCCATAATTCCGGCAATTGCCACTCTTTGTTTCTGTCCTCCGGAAAGCTTATTCGGGGAAAGATGTCTAAACTCCAGCATTCCGACTGCTTCTAGACTTTTCTCTACTCGTTTCCATATCTCTTCTGTGGGTATACCAAGATTCTCAGGTCCAAAGCCTACATCTTCTTCGACCACAGTGGCAATGATCTGATTGTCCGGATTCTGGAATACCATTCCGGCACTCTGGCGGATATCCCAGAGGTTCTTTTCCTCTGAGGTCTTAAGACCGTTCACCCATACACTGCCTTCGGTAGGATACAGGATCGCATTCAGATGCTTCGCCAAGGTCGACTTACCGGAACCATTTGCTCCCAGAATCGCAATAAAATCTCCCTTATTTACATTAAGGCTGACCTCATCAATCGCCTTATTGATGGACTCAACATTCCCATTTTCATCCCGTCTGATATATTCAAAGGACAAGTTATCAACTTTAATCATATCCATAATGAATCCTCATTTCTATCACAATACATTTGTAATCAACTTATCATTCTCTCAATTCATTTCCATACTTATGAATCATAAGAATACATCATGCAAGTATTTCTTCTCGTTCTATGCTCCCCTTACTAACGGTAAATAGGAGCTTCAGTAAAATATGGTTACACATGATTATAACTCATACTTGTGTAAAAAAAAATATAAAATTTATAAACTTCCTATATTTATGCGAAAATACAAGAAATACCATTCATTGTATCCAAAAAAACAACAATTTTATATTAGCTGGGTAATATTATCCCAATGCAAGAATCCAATATTCATTAATAGCCGCCTTGAACTTACCGTTCGTTGTGATAATACATCCGCCATCGCTCTTTATCAAAAGCAGGGCTTTACAATCGAGGGCACGAAGTACCGTTCTCTTCTCGTCGAAGGCGAATATGTAGATGAATACTACATGGGTCTACTCCTGTAATTAAAGATTTCCTTTTTACTGTTCAAATTAACTCACTTAAAATCATCCACTCACTGACCTATTTCGTTAATTATAAATTGATAATAAAAACTCACTTTTGATACACTTAATCCATGCAACTAAATTGAATTATACTTGGAGAAATCGATCCGCAAATTTAATCGTATCATAGCGACAAGCAGCTAATCAAATTAGTATCATCCATATCATATATTCGTTATTCGAAGACGTACTTGCTACGTCTTCTTTTGATTATATTTATGAATGTCGTAGTAGATGACAGTAGAAGGTCAGTATGCTTGTCCACGAAGTGATAGAGGAAGACGAATAGGTTATAGGCTTCCCATAATGCACCGTTTGCAAGACAGATTACTCACTTTGTATTACGGAAACGAACATAGTCCTCTTATGTACGATTCCGCAATACAAAAGAGTGAGGTGTCTTGAAACCGGTGTGTGAGGGGAGCCTATGATCTATTTGGTCTTCCTTATATACCCTTTTCTCAAGCATACGACCTTCTTCTATAAACGTTCTTTTACAGTCATCTGTAACACAAAAAAAGAAGACGCAACAAGTACGTCTTCTGAATTTTGAAATTAAGCGATGGAATTAAACTAATTCGATTAAAACTTCCATTGCTGCGTCGCCCTTACGAGGACCAATTTTTACGATTCTTGTGTAACCACCGTTACGATTTGTATACTTAGGAGCAATCTCATTGAATAACTTATCGGATAAGTTAATCTCCTTTGTATTTCTCTTCTTACCAGCGTTCTCGGTAGGAACTTCAGTAACCGGGTAAAGGTACTTCATCATCTGCTTTCTAGCATGAAGACGAGAAGCGCTATCCTTCTTAACAGTCTTCTTTACTTCGTCGAAAACAGTAACTTTCTTACCGTCAACAACTTCCTTTACTCTCTTACCATCTTTATCCTTACGAGCAACTTTAGCAGTTACTGTAACAGTCTCAAAATTGTCTTTTTCCTTCACAGCAAGTGCGATCATATGCTCTGCTATTCCACGGATTTCTTTTGCTTTCGCTTCAGTTGTAACAATTTTACCGTTGTATAATAAATTTGTCACCTGGTTTCTCAGCAAAGCCTTTCTCTGGCTTGAGGTTCTTCCAAGTTTTCTATAACCTGCCATTTGTTTCCCTCCTTTGAATCTATTCATCTACCTGACGAAGAATTCAAAATGAAATTCCAATGGATTTCATTTTGCTATTCTTCCAATGACTCGCATGATCCATGCGAGGCTATTTTATTTAGTCATCGCTCGCGTTTAGAGATAAACCAAGCTCTTTTAATTTTGCAAGAACTTCTTCTAATGACTTACGTCCAAGATTTCTTACCTTCATCATATCTTCTGCCGTCTTATTTGTAAGCTCTTCTACTGTATTAATACCTGCTCTCTTCAAGCAGTTGTAAGAACGAACGGATAACTCCAGCTCGTCTATGTTCATCTCAAGAACCTTCTCTTTTTCGTTGTCTTCTTTTTCGACCATAATTTCAGCGGTCTTCGCATGTTCAGACAAGTCGATGAAGGAATTCAGATGCTCACTTAATACCTTAGCTGCTAAGCTTACAGCCTCATCCGGAATGAGCGTACCATTGGTATATACATCCAAGGTAAGCTTATCAAAGTCAGTAATCTGACCTACACGAGTGTTCTCTACCGTGAGGTTAACACGTTCAACAGGAGTGTAGATGGAGTCAATCGGAATAATACCGATCGGCAAATCATCATTCTTATTCTTGTCAGCGCTAACATAACCTCTACCGTTGGTGATAGTCAACTCCATATAAAGTCTGCTATCCGGACCACCACATAAGGTTGCAATTACTTGATCTGGATTAAGGATCTCGATATCCGGGTCAGCTTGTATATCTCCTGCTGTCACTACAACTTCGCCCTCTGCCTCAATATATGCAGTCTTAGGCTCATTCGTATCGCTTGTGTTTCTGATTGCTAAGCTCTTGATATTCATAATGATTTCAGTAACATCTTCTTTTACACCAGGAATTACTGAAAATTCATGAACAACACCGTCAATCTTAATTTGACTTACGGCAGAACCCGGTAAGGATGAAAGCATGATTCTTCTAAGGGAATTGCCTAAGGTTGTACCATAGCCTCTCTCCAGAGGTTCTACCACAAACCGTCCAAACTTCTTATCTTCGGAAATTTCTGCAATCTCTATTTTGGGTTTTTCAAAATCAAACACAACAGGACCCTCCTTCTGGGTATTTTGAGTTGCCTAATAATT
>JAEZUM010000018.1 GCA_023421075.1 Bacillota bacterium | reverse complement strand
CATACAACTTAATAAACTTACTTTTTATACAGCAACAGCAGCCCCATTACAGAGTGTCCTGTGGTGACGGGCTTTTCTTATAAATCAGGGACACAGGAGAGGAGCATGCTATGAAGAGAATGGTATTGTCGGTTCTGGTAGATAACACTGCGGGTGTTCTTAGCCGGGTTGCAGGATTATTCAGCAGAAGAGGTTATAATATTGACAGCTTGACCGTTGGTGAGACTCAGGATCCATCTATCTCAAGAATGACTATTTTGGCACATGGAGATGATCAGATCTTAGAACAGATCAGAAAGCAGCTATTAAAGCTGGAGGATGTGATTGAGATCAAGGAGCTGGCTCCCGGTGAATCCGTAACACGAGAATTGATATTGGTAAAGGTTGTTGCGGCTGAGAAGGATCGACAGGCAATTATGTCTATTGCTGATATTTTCCGTGCCAAGATCGTGGATGTGGCACTGGAATCCCTGATGATTGAGCTTACAGGCAATCAGGATAAGATAGATGCTTTTATCAATCTCCTGGGACCTTATACAATTAAGGAAATGGTACGTACCGGAATCACCGGTCTTACCAGAGGCTCCGGTGACATCGCTGATTATATCGATTAGAACCGGATAAGCTACATAATGCAATATACCTGCAAAGCAGGCTAATAGCGGAGGATGGGAATCCTCCCAAACAAATATAAGGAGGATAAAATCCTCCTAAACAAATATAAGGAGGATTTAGGAAATGGCTAAAATCTATTATCAACAAGATTGTAATCTTTCATTGTTAGAGGGAAAGACGATTGCAGTCATCGGTTACGGCAGCCAGGGACATGCGCATGCGTTGAATGCAAAGGAATCAGGAGCTCATGTTATCATTGGTCTCTATGAAGGCAGCAAGTCATGGGCAAAGGCAGAAGCAGCAGGCTTTGAAGTATACACCGCAGCAGAGGCTGCAAAGAAGGCTGATATCATCATGATACTTATCAATGATGAGAAGCAGGCAAAGATGTATAAGGAATCGATTGCTCCGAACTTAGTAGCCGGAAATGCATTGATGTTTGCTCATGGCTTCAGTATTCATTTTGGTCAGATCATTCCTCCGGCTGATGTAGACGTATTAATGATCGCTCCGAAGGGACCCGGACATACGGTTAGAAGTCAATATCAGGAAGGTCGTGGTGTACCTTGTCTTATCGCAGTTCATCAGAATGCGACCGGTAAGGCACATGATCTTGGTCTTGCTTATGCACTTGCTATCGGTGGAGCAAGAGCAGGTGTACTTCAGACAACCTTCCGTGAAGAGACCGAGACAGATCTCTTTGGTGAGCAGGCAGTTCTCTGTGGCGGTGTTACAGCTCTGATGAAGGCAGGCTTTGAGACTTTGGTAGAAGCCGGTTATGAGCCTGAGAGCGCATACTTTGAGTGTATTCATGAGATGAAGCTGATTGTTGACTTAATCAATGAGAGCGGCTTCGCAGGAATGAGATATTCCATCTCCAATACAGCAGAGTATGGTGATTATATTACCGGTTCCAAGATCATTACTGCTGAGACAAAGGCTACCATGAAGCAGATCCTTACCGATATACAGGACGGAACCTTTGCACGTAACTGGTTACTCGAGAATCAGGTAGGTTGTCCGAACTTCAATGCTAAGAGAAGAATTGAATCAGAGCATCAATTAGAGAAGGTTGGTACGGAGCTTCGCAAGATGATGAGCTGGACCAATAAGGCAAAATTAATTAATAACTAAATATTAATAATAGGATATCATAGTACTCATTCGATTTAAGCTGCTTTTACAGTGGCTTAAGATCAAATGAGTACTTTTTTAGTTGTTATAACGAATAAGTTGAAAGATATTATGAAATGATGTTGCAAGTTATCCAATTTGAGTATATAATGAAAACCAGAAAACTAAAAATAGTTTTCTGGTTTTCATTATGTTGGGGTAATCGAGTTGCGTTTTTGAAGCGAGCAGAAATATCCAGCCTGTTCACGCACTTCTATATATTTCGTTATAGATTATTATTTTTGGTATAGGAAGAAAGGAATTATGATGGATCTGAAAGAGAAGATAATTGATGCGGTAATTGAGGAGTTTAATGAAAAGGGACTCAAATTTACCATGGATGATATCGCAAAGCACATGGGTATTAGTAAAAGAACCCTGTATACAGTTGTTCAGGATAAGGAAGCATTGTTTTTGGAGGCCGTAGATACCGTATTTGCGGCGATAAAACAGGCGGAGAAGGAAATTGTCGAGAACGACCAGCTGGAAATATTGGATAAGCTGAAACGTATTCTTATTGTTATGCCGGAACGCTATAAAGCCATTGATTTTAGACAGCTGTATGGACTTAAGACAAAATTTCCGAGAATCTACGCCAAGATCGAGAATCGTTTGGAGACTGATTGGGATGCTACCTTCCGGGTTATGGAACAGGCGATGGAGACAGGAAAGCTTCGAAGGATCAGCCTTTCGGTATTTCAGGCTATGTTCACCGGAACGATTGAGTATTATCTGAGCCGATCAGTACTCCTGGATAGTGAAATTACTTATGAGGATGCGATGAATGAGATGTTGGATATCTTGATTCATGGGGTAGGAAAGTAGAAGAAAAGAAAGGAGAGCATATGACAGAACAACTTATGTTGAATAATGATTGGTATTATAGCAGCTCTTTTGAAGAGGGAATGCAAGGACCTTATTGGGATGAGAGTACCTTTGAGAAGGTTCGTATCCCACATACCAATGTCGTTACCCCTTATCATTATTTTGATGAGCAGCTCTATCAATTCATCAGTTGCTACCGAAAGCATATCAACGTAAATGAGAATTGGAGAAGTAAGACCATTCTCCTTCAGTTTGAAGCAGTGGGACATATTGCTAAGGTATATCTGAATGGAGAATTTCTCATGATGCACGAAGGCGGTTATACTGCCTTTACCGTGAACCTGACTCCTTATGTCAGATATGGAGAAGACAATGTGCTAGTTGTTGTAGTAGATAGTCGTGAGAGCAATAATCTTCCACCCTTCGGAAATGTAATCGACTATCTGACCTATGGAGGGATATACCGCGAGGTATCATTGGAGGTGAAAGAGCAGCAATATCTTGAAGATGCTTACATCATGACCAAGGAGCTTGAAGTCGGCAATGAATTAGAACAGGAAGTCGAGCTCTGGGTAACCCTTGGTAGAGAGGGAACGAAGGACAGAGAAGAAGCATCAGACAGTGTTGAGCAGAATAAGCATTTCCTCAACTATTCCATTCTTGATTCGGATGGAAGGATTGTCAGTCGGAATATCACGGCAATCACTACAAGGACTGAGAAGCTGTCTTTTCGTGTGAGTGGAGTGAAGAAATGGGAGCTGGAGAATCCGATACTTTATCAGCTCGAGCTGGAGCTTCTGGCATCGGAAGCGGATGCAGTACCATTGGATCGGAAAAGGATCCGTTTTGGCTTTCGAACCTGTGAATTTCGTAAGGATGGTTTCTACCTAAATCATCGTAAGATTAAGCTATTAGGACTGAACCGTCATCAGAGCTATCCCTATGTCGGTTATGCCATGCCGAAGAGGCAGCAGAAAAGAGACGCACTTATACTAAAAAATGAATTGGGAGTAAATGCGGTTCGAACCTCTCACTATCCTCAATCGAGACATTTTCTGGATGCATGTGACGAGCTTGGACTGTTGGTGTTTACGGAGATACCCGGCTGGCAGCATATCGGTAATCAGGAATGGAAGGATAAAGCAGTCCATCAGGTCAGAGAGATGGTCCTGCAGTATCGCAACCATCCCTCCATCATTCTCTGGGGAGTTCGGATCAATGAATCCCAGGATGATGATGAATTCTATACCAGGACAAACCGGTTGGCTAGAGAATTAGACCCGATGAGACAGACAGGTGGTGTCCGTTATCTTATGAAAAGTAATCTGTTGGAGGATGTCTATACCTACAATGACTTCCTGCACAGTGGGACAAATCCGGGGCTCAGTCCAAAGAAAAAAGTGACATCGAGGGATGCAGCACCTTATCTGGTATCGGAATTTAACGGACATATGTATCCGACAAAGGTCTTTGATGATGAGGCGCATCGAACAGAACATGCCTTAAGACATTCCAGAGTATTAAACTCTTTGTATGAACAGGAGGATATCAGCGGTGGCTTTGGCTGGTGTATGTTCGATTATAATACCCATAAGGATTTTGGTAGTGGTGATCGCATCTGTTATCATGGGGTCATGGATATGTTCCGCAATCCAAAGCTTGCCGCTTCCGTATATGCCAGTCAGGGGGAGGCTAAGGAGGTTCTGGAAGTAAGCTCCTCCTTAGATATCGGAGACCACCCGGCTGGTAATATCCGCAGTATATATGCCTTTACCAATGCGGATTCCATCCGTGTTTATAAGAATGATGTCTTTATTCGGGAGTTTTATCCGGAGACGAAAGCGTTTGGTTTTCTGCCACATCCACCGATTCTGATTGATGATTTTGTCGGTGAGCTTTTAGAGAAGGAAGAGCACTTTAAGCACAAGACTGCAGAGACGATGAAGCAAATCCTTTTTGCTGTGAAGGAATACGGACCGAATAATCTACCTCTTCGGTATAAGCTTAGGATGGGATGGCTGATGTTTAAGGAGCATATGACTCTGGAGGACGGCGCAAGGCTCTATTATAAATATATCGGGAGCTGGGGAGGACAGTCGACAAGCTTCCGCTTTGATGCCATCCGTGATGGTAAGGTAGTAAAATCGATCGTCAAATCACCGAGCCGAAAGGCAATGCTGCATTTAGAGGCAGATACCACAAAGCTATGTGAGGATACGACCTATGACGTCGCAGCAATCCAAATACGAGCTGTCGATGAGTCAGGGAATACTCTGTACTATTATCAGGAGCCCATCGAATTAAAGGCAGAAGGTGCAATTGAGATAATCGGGCCCAGTATTATCAGTCTTAAGGGAGGTATGGGAGGAACCTTTATCAAAACCATTGGCCAAAGTGGATCAGGGGTTCTGATCATAAGACAACTGCAGCTTGGGGAGGAAAGAATAGAATTTACGGTAACTTTATCGAAGGATACAGAGGGTAACCAATAATTAAACATTTGTTAAAAGGAGAAGCGTATGAAGCTATCAATAAGAGAAAAGATATCCTATGGTGTTGGTGCAATCGGAAAGGACATGGTTTATTGCATCGTATCCGGCTTTTTATTGTATTATTACAATACGGTACTTGGGATTAGTGCCACCTTCATCGGGGTTTTATTCATGGCGGCAAGAATATTTGATGCAATCAATGATCCCTTTATGGGGATCGTGGTGGAAAAGACGAATACAAGAATGGGTAAATTTCGCCCCTGGCTTCTGGTGGGCACGATATTAAGTGCCATAGCTCTTTATGCGATGTATGCGGTACCCCGTTCCTTAACCGGAACCCCCTTACTGGTATATGTATCGGTTGCATATATTCTATGGGGGGTTACATATACATTGATGGATATTCCGTATTGGTCTATGATCCCTGCGATTACTCAGAATCAAAAGGATCGAGAGAATATCTCTGTCATTGCCAGAAGCTGTGCCGGATTAGGTTTTGCAATCCCTACGGCATTAACCATGGTATTGGTTCCGATTCTTGGGAAAGGCGATGAACGCACCGGATTTCAGATATTTGCGGGTATCATCAGTATATTCTTCATTCTGGCAATCATCGTAACCGTTGCTAATGTTAAGGAGAAAACAAAGCCTGCCCTTCGAGCACCACACATCAAGGAGATGTTTCAAGCCTTATTCCAAAATGATCAGGCATTGTCTGTGGTAATTACGATTGTTATGTTTAATGCCTCCATATATCTTACTTCTCAGCTGGCGATCTATTTCTTCCGATATGACATAGGTAATTCTGCATTATATGGAATCTTTGGTATGGTAGGTGGTGCAACGCAGATTCTATCCATGATGCTCTTGCCGGTATTTCGCAAGAAATGGGATCGAAGACAAATCTTTACCATGGCTATTTTAACAGCAATCTTTGGATATGCCATCCTATTTACACTGGGTATCTTAAATATAACAAATCTGGTATTGCTATGTATGTCTGCAGTTATCATCTATTTCGGCTTCGGACTTGCTACGGTACTCACTACAGTTTTCTTAGCAGACAGTGTAGATTATGGTGAATGGAAGACGAAGCAGAGAAGTGAGAGTGTCATTTTCTCGATGCAGACCTTTGTGGTTAAATTAGCATCCGCTTTCTCCGCGCTGATCGCAGGCGTTGGTATCGATCTGATTCATTTGGATGTCGATGCCGAAGTACAGACCGCTGCAACTTTGAGCGGTATGCGTGTCTTTATGATCATAATCCCGATGTTTGGCTTATTGATATCTCTTTTATTCTTTCGCAGAAAGTATCGATTATCCGAGGAGACCATGGGTCAAATACAGTCAGAGCTGAAGGAAAGGAATGGAATGCAATGATAAGGAGAGAGAAGGATTTATTCATACTGGATACCGCGAACACAACCTATTGCTTCCGGGTAATGTCCTCCGGGCATCTGGAGCATCTCTATTATGGACGATCCATCAATCTATCCGCCGGCTATGATCCGCTTCTTCCCAAGAGGAACTTTATCGGAGGCTCAGAACTGTCTTATTCCAAGCAGGAACCACATCTGGGGTTAGAGGATATGTGCCTGGAAATGTCCTCCTATGGCAAGGGTGACATCAGAGAAGCCTTTATCGAGCTGGTTCATGCGGATGGTAATGCTACCTGTGATTTTCTGTTCAAAGAGGCGAGATTACTAAATTACAAGAAACCCCTAGAGAGCTTACCGTCCTCTTATCAAGAGAGGTCACAAGAGGAGATATCAGATCATTATACCGGTCTGGAAGTGGAATTGTGGGAGAAGGATTATAATATATCATTAATTCTTACCTATCATGTTTTCGAAGATTGTAATGTGATAACCCGAAGTGCCAGGGTAGTCAATCATTCTGATCAAGCCGTCTTTCTGAAGCGCATTATGAGCACTCAGTTGGATCTGGATGCTGAGGACTATAAGATTACAACCTTCCATGGAACCTGGGCCAGAGAGATGGAGAGACATGAAATCAAAGCCATCCCCGGAATCTTTATTAACGATTCGAAAGCGGGTGTATCCGGTAACCGCTCCAATCCGTTTTTCTTCCTCAGCGAAAGGTCTGCTGGAGAAGATCACGGTAATTGCTATGGTTTTAATTTGATCTACAGTGGTAACCATTTTGCTGCAATGCAGGTTAATTCGATGGGAAAGCTTCGTATCCTTCAGGGGATACATCCGCATAATTTCATGTTTCGATTAGCGCCTGCAGACAGCTTCGAAGCACCGGAGGCGGTAATGACATTTTCGCCGATGGGTTATAACACCATGAGCCAGAACCTGCATTATTTTGTTCGACACCACATTGTCCGTGGAGAATGGAGGGATAAGGAGCGGCCGGTTCTGCTTAACAGTTGGGAAGCGAATTATTTCAAATTTAATGAAAATAAGCTTATAAAACAGGCTAAGGCAGCGAAAGAGGTAGGAGTTGAGCTGTTTGTTCTGGATGACGGATGGTTTGGAAAAAGGAATGACGACACCACGTCTCTCGGTGATTGGTATGTAAACAAAGATAAATTAAAGAATGGTCTGAAAGGTCTTTCAGATAAAGTGAATGCGATGGGGCTGTCCTTTGGAATATGGGTAGAACCGGAGATGGTAAATGAAGTCAGCGATCTGTATACCGCGCATCCGGACTGGGCTGTGACAGTTCCCGGCAGGGATCATTCCCTCGGAAGAAACCAGATGATTCTGGATCTAACCAGAGAAGAGGTATGCTCCTACGTAACGGAGGAAATGACCAAAGTTTTCTCCAGCGCCAATATTACTTACGTCAAATGGGATATGAATCGTATTTTTTCAGATTATTATTCCACATCTCTACCCTCCGATCGGCAACAGGAATTCAGCCATCGCTATGTGCTGGGCTTATACCAAATTCTAAAGGTTTTGACGGAACGGTTTCCCAAGATACTATTTGAGAGCTGTGCCTCCGGAGGAAATCGTTTTGATCTGGGAATGCTTTGTTATATGCCACAGACCTGGGCTAGTGACAATACAGATGCCATATGTCGAGCAGCAATCCAGACCGGTTACAGCTATGGTTATCCAATGTCAGTGATCGGAGCACATGTGTCGAGTTGTCCGAATCATCAGACCCTACGTAATACCTCCTTGGAGACACGCTTTGAGGTGGCTGCTTTCGGCCTTCTTGGCTATGAATGTAATCTGGCAGAGCTAAGTATGGAGGAGAAGAAGCTGGTGGAGGAGCAAATTACCTTCTATAAGAGGCATCGAAGGGAGCTTCAGTTCGGAGACTATTATCGAATTAAGAACGGAGAAGCTGGCATTTATCAATGGATGACCGTTGCTCCGTCCGGTGAGAAAGCCTTTGGTCTTTTCCTTCAGAAGGAGACGAAAGCAAACTATTCGTTCGGATGCTTCAAGACGAAGGGACTCTTAGAACAAAAGTGCTACCATATGACGAACCGTCAGCACATTTTTAATATAAAGGAATTCGGGGATTTGATTAATATGATCTCTCCAATCCATATTAAGAAGGATTCTCTTGCACATAATATCATCGCCAAATGGAAGAAGATGCCGGGTGAGGTGGAAGACTGTACTGCTTACGGTGAATTGTTTAATTATGGAGGAGTGAAGCTAAAGCAAGGCTTCAGTGGTACCGGTTACAACGAGGAGACCAGGCTGTTTCAGGATTATGCCTCCAGGCTCTATATATGGGAGGCTGTAGAGCGGTAGCTTGTAATTTACAGATTGACAGATCAAGAATAGGATGTTAATATAAGCTGGAGTTAAGAATTTACATTAATAGTATACGAAACGAGGTATCAGGAATGATAGTTATTACTTGCTAATCAGACATTTGAATATGAAATTCATAAAAAAGCTATACTGACTTTTTATGAATTTACAATGAGATACAGCCAAATTGGCTTTATTTCTTGTGGGCAGGTAATGAATCATTCTATTATATATTATGCAAGGGAAATGTAAACAATATCGAGCTGGAGCTCGGTTTTGATTGACATATTTTCAACATAGCGCTCTTTATACGCTACAATTGCAATAATCAGCCCACAGGAAGCAGGATTCCTGTGGGCTTTTATCGTACTGGAATATCATACGATGTAAACGCTCTGAAAGTCACTTTAGGCTGATGCGAAAAGGAGAGTGATTATTATGTCACAGATTATAGTGAATGATTTAACGTTTAGCTATGATACAAGCTATGATAATATTTTTGAACATGTTAGCTTTCAATTGGATACGGATTGGAGGCTTGGTTTTATCGGAAGAAACGGAAGAGGGAAGACGACCTTCTTAAATCTGTTGCTTGGTAAATATGAATATCGTGGTACAATTACTGCCTCAGTGGAATTTAACTACTTTCCCTTTGAGGTGGAGGATATGAATGCAGATACCAGAACGATTATAAGAGATACGATAGCACCCTACTCTCAGTGGGAAAAGGAGATGGAACAGTGTCTTGTACCTGATATGAGAGATTCGGAAATAGAGCATTATGGTATGCTTCAGGACCTTTATCAGGCTCATGATGGATATATCATTGATGAAATGATTGAGAAGGAGCTTGGTAAGCTCCAGGTTGATCTCAAGGTTCTGGAGAGACCCTTTGCAACACTGAGCTTTGGAGAACGTACGAAGATCATGTTAGCAGCGTTGTTTCTTAAAAAGAATAATTTCTTATTAATTGATGAACCCACGAACCATCTGGATATGGAAGGACGTCAGACTCTTGCAGAATATTTGCAGACAAAAAAGGGTTTCATACTGGTGTCTCATGACCGAAGCTTTCTGGATCAGTGTATTGATCATGTGCTATCGATAAACCGAGCTGATATCGAGATACAGAAAGGAAATTATTCCTCCTGGAATCGGAACAAAGAACGTCAGGATAATTATGAGATTGAGAAAAATGAACAGCTCATGAAGGATATCTCAGTATTATCGGAGGCAGCCAGAAGAGCGATGGGGTGGTCCGATCAAATCGAAGCTTCGAAGATCGGAACGCATGCCGCCGATCGTGGAGCCATTGGACATAAGTCGGCTAAGATGATGAAACGGGCAAAAGCCATTGAGAATCGCAAGCTGGAGGCAATCGAAGAGAAGAAAAGCTTACTTAAAAACATCGAGAAGACAGATGCACTTAAAATTAATACTCTGGAATTTCCGGGTAAACGGTTAATGGAAGCGGAGGGTCTATGCTTATTTTATGATAAAAACATAATCGCTTCCGATATTAACTTCAGCTTATCGAGAGGAGAACGACTGGCGATTCGTGGACGTAACGGTTCGGGTAAAACCACCTTATTCAAGTTATTGTTGGGAGAACAGATCGACTATTCCGGTCGCTATTATGTTGCACCCGGTCTTAAGGTGTCTTATGTATCCCAGGACACCTCCTATCTGAACGGCAATCTGAAGGACTTTGCCATAAACTATGGTGTGGATGAGACAATATTTAAAACCGTGTTGCGGCAGTTGGATTTTTCTAGAGTTCAATTTGAAAAGGATATCAGTGAATTCAGCGGTGGACAGAAAAAAAAGATCTTATTGGCAAAAAGTCTGGCGGAACCTGCCCATGTCTTTGTCTGGGATGAACCATTGAACTTTGTGGATGTTATCTCCAGGGTACAGATTGAGGAATTGATTCTTAAGTACCAGCCGACGTTGGTTTTCGTAGAGCATGACCGGATGTTCTCAGACCAAATTGCGACCAAGCGATTGGAACTTTGAGAAATACGGAAATAAGAACAATAAGAATAACTTATTAGAGATGCTTGTCAAATTGTGATATATTGGAGTATGATATTTCCAAAGCCGATACAAAAGTATTTGAATATATTGGAAAGAGAGCGAGCTTACTATGACCGGAAAACGCATGAAAAAATGGATCCTACGGATATTTGTAATTATAATTGGCAGTGGAGTTCTTGGAGTCGCATTATTGGCTTTATTAAATCTATATATCAAAGCTTCGGTAAGTACAAAAATACTTACTGCTGACGAAGCTATTTCTTTAGAAGGTGTAGATTGTATTCTGGTACTCGGTGCAGGTGTATGGAGTGATAATAGACCCAGCCCGATGCTCGAGGATCGATTGAACTATGGAACACAACTATATCAACGAGGAATTAGTGATCGACTTTTAATGAGTGGGGATCATGGACGGAAGGGCTATGATGAGGTCAATGTAATGAAGCTGTTTGCCATTGAGAAAGGAATTCCCTCCTCTGATATTTTCATGGATCATGCAGGTTTTTCAACGTATGAAAGTATGTACCGGGCCAGAGATATCTTTGAAGCAGATAAGCTCGTAATTGTAACTCAGAAGTATCATCTGTACAGAGCATTATTTATAGCGGATCGTCTTGGGATCGAAGCGTATGGAGTTGCATCCGATCCCAGGGCTTACGCTGGTCAGAATTACAGAGAACTACGTGAGGTTCTGGCAAGAACAAAGGATTATTTCTACTGCTTGTTACAGCCAAAACCAACCTACCTCGGAGAGACCATACCGGTCAGTGGTAATGGCGATATCACAAATGATCAATAGAGAGGAGAACGATAAGATGGAAAATGCAGTATTATTAGTGGTGGATGTTCAGACCTGTATGATGTCGGAGCATCCATACAATGAACAACGAGTTATAGCAAATATTCAAGGACTTCTGAGAACAGCCAGAGAACGGGGATTAGAAGTTATTTACGTCCGTCATGACGATGGTATCGGCAGTGATCTGGAGTATGGTAGTGAGGGCTGGAAGATCTATTCCGAGATCGAACCCTTGGACACAGAGAAGATATTTGATAAACACTTTAACAGTGCATTTGTAAGAACCGGTTTAAAAGAATACCTTACTGAGCGAGGGAAGGATACTGTAATATTAGTCGGACTTCAAACGGAATATTGCATCGATGCTACCTGTAAGGCGGCCTTTGAGCATGGCTTTCAGGTAATCATACCGGAGGAGACAAATTCTACCTTTGATAATGAATATTTAACTGCTGATAAGCTGTATGAGTTTTATAATTATAAAATTTGGAAGAATCGATTTGCTAGAGTATTGTCAATTGAGGAAACGATTGCCTTATTATAAGGAGGTATGTTAAGTATAAATAAGATTATCATCGGACATGCTACAGAATAGAACGAACAATAGAAGGTAGTAAAAATTACGAAATATATGGTAATAAATTACTGATTGCACATTCTGACAAATTGGTTCATAATATGATTAGAACAAGATTTACCATTCGTATTACAATCCGGAAACATCATGCAATATGTAGTAGTAAACAGCAACTGCAATATTAAAATGCTAATGATTAGGAGTAGTGAAACGATGAAAGAATGGAGAATATTGTTGTCGTTAGAATTTGACTGGAGGATGTTTAAGTTACATCGGAAACTGATTAACTGGCTTGTAGGACGAGGAATGAAATTGTCCTCCCCTGTTCTCTGTCTGGTTAATAGAGGATTGGATAACTTCGGAGTATCACTTGCGAGGAACAGAAGATACTATGAAACGATTACCGGAGAGATTATCCAATATTACAAGAGGGACGAGATCTGAGAATATTTATATTCAGGATCTGTTCTGAATCAAAATGTATTAATTAACACTGGAAAGCATGATTAGCGGGCTTTCCTTTGTCATGGGAATATAATGCTACCTGTCAGCTCTTCGTACTAGTCTACTTATGTAGGAAACGAAGAATTGACAGGTAGTTATTTTTTTCGTGTAATTATTTCTTTGTCTTTTTAACAATTTCCGGCTCAGGCATAATCGGCTTTAAAGACGGTAATGCACCGGTATCAGTCTTTTTCTTTTTCTTAACTTCTTTCTTAATATCTCTATTAGCCATGGATATCACTCCTTCTATAATGTTTAGAAATTTAATACAGGATAAAGAAAGCGGTTCAGGCTTACTTCATCAACATGTATTATAATTAATATATATTATAATAAGTTCTGTCGATTAAGTCCAGAAAAATTTTATCATAAATGATAGAAAGAGCACGTTAGAAAGAGGACGATGCACGGTTAATTTACTTCTTGATCATGAATGAATTTAATATATATTCAGCCATTTTGGGGAAGCTCTCATTGTCATCTGCATCTGCAACAGTAAGCTCGACATAGTACCGATCCAGATAGAAGGCATATACCGATTCCTTAATGAGATAATCACCAAGTGTTAATGTGTAGTATGATTTTAAGGCATCACCAAAGGCAGCGTTATAATCCTTCTGACCGAAGCCCGCTACATTGATTCTGAGTCCCGTAGCCAATCCTTCGTAATAAGCCTTTATCGAAGCTCTGGTAATCGACTGCTGCATCTCCTTCTTTGCATCCGCATAGGAAGGACTTTTCTTACCGGTATCCAATATATAGAGCATAACGTAGGAGCCTTCCATGGCATCGGGTGGGGTAGTGAAAATGAAAAATTCATCCTCTGAGTTATTCTTTTCAGTTAGCCAATTCTTAGGAATTATGATGCTGAGATTCGAAAGTCTAAGCTCAGTTGTATGGAACGGAGCATTTTTTAAATAGGGGTTATCCTTATATACCTTTATACTGCAGGTTAATTTCTTTCCTTCCACAGAGGCAGTTATTGTAGCCTTTCCACTTGCGAGGGCAGTAACTTTTCCGGACGAGGATACGGTTGCTACCTTTTTATCACTGGAGGACCAGGAGATCCTTTTTGCTGTTCCGGTTATCTTTA
The DNA here is from genome assembly GCA_023421075.1 of Bacillota bacterium. Classification (GTDB taxonomy): domain Bacteria; phylum Bacillota; class Clostridia; order Lachnospirales; family Lachnospiraceae; genus Mobilitalea. Next base: position 37,836 of record JAEZUM010000018.1, on the reverse strand, counting down.
GAGTCTTTGCTTTACCGATGTCCAGGTTATAGCTTTTATGGCTGATTTTGATCGGCTCTTTCACAGTTACCTTACAGGTAAGCCTTTTTCCGGAGACGGTTGCAGCTATTATTGCGCTGCCGACGGATTTTGCTGTGATCTTGCCGGAGCTGGATACGCTGGCAACCGATTTTTTACTTGTGGACCAGGTGACTTTTTTGCCGGTACCGGAGATTTTAAGTGTTCTTGTCTGACCGATCTCTAAGGTGATCGATTTATTGCTGATGGAAATGGAAGCAGCATAGGAGATCGCTGGAACCGTAAAAAGGACAAGTGCGATTAGGATAGCATAAACTGTTTTATGTATTCTCTTCATTGAGTGCCCTCCCGGGGATTTTATATAAAATAATTAAAAATATAGAAGTATTTCCATTATAGCGATTATCACGCCGCGCAACAATCGTAAAACAATGGAAACGAATCAGCAATGATGGAGTGTTGAGTACTGCATAAAAAATCAGGTTAGAGTAGGTTTTGATGAAACGCTTGTGGAAGTTGTGTAAATTAGATAATGTATGAGAGATATAGATGATATTATTATACAAAATAAATATTTTAATCAAATCATTAGAATCCTATTGACATAATTGAGTACAAATGATAATATCAAGTTAAACGTAAAACGTGTACGATATATACAATCATATTCCGCATAAAAAATAAAAGTTTGACACGTTTAACGTAAAACTATTTTATGAAATAGGAGGTTTTGATATGAGGAGAATAAGATTACACAAGGTATTAACTGCAATTACATTGACGGTTGCCCTCATGATGCTGGTGACTGCCAATGCCTTAGCAGCAACTACATATCTTGTACAGGATGGCGCTTTTACAAATGCAGGCTTTATCAATGCAGGTGAAGCGAAAGAGGGGACAATCGAAGGACCCGGTAATTGGACACAGTTAAATCTTGGTGATGCAGCTGTAGATGCACCTTATCTCCATGTTATCATTAAGGCAACCGGTGATACCGGTGCAGCACAGATTGCAGTATCGGATCTATTTACGTTTCAGCTTTCTGATCTGGGGGTAACCTTGACCGAGGAGTATCAAGACGTTGTTCTTCCGGTTGAGGAAAAAGGCATTACTATGTTATCCTGGTTCAACTGTATGGGACTTGACGGGGGCAGCAGCGTCTATACAGTTAAGGATGTGTTCTTATCCGATGATGCAGCAGCAACAATCGGAGCAGTAGCTTCCACTACAGAAGCTGCGCCGGTGGAAGAAGCAGCACCTAAGACCGGGGATATGGCTACCACTGCAATGCTTGCAGCACTTGGAATGATTACCTGCGCCGGTGGATATGTCTTATTGAAGAAATTCAGAAAAGCCTTTTAAACCTCCGAAAATAACATGAATTAAGCACTTGATAATTCATGCATGTATCAGTAATATAATAATTGTGTATCCATAATGGAAGGAGAGTATTATGAAAAAAATGAAAAAATTGCTAAGCCTCTTATTATGTCTCGTTTTATCAATGAGCTTAATAACAGCTTGCGGTTCAAAGGATGAGGAAACCACAGCAGGAACTCCTGCAGATACAACGAAGACTACGGATGATACAAAAGAGGCTGAGCCTACAGAAGCAGCAGCCGTAGCGGAGACAGTTCAGTTAACACTCGGTATCTGGCCGGAGGACACCCTGACCGCTGATGTTGAGATGCATAATGGTTACGTAAAGACTTTTAATGCAACTCATCCAAATGTAGAGGTTGTTCCTTCCTACTACAAATATGCAACCGATACCTTTGTTCCCTTAGCAGAAGCAGGAAATCTTCCGGTTATCTTCGAGACCTGGTATACCGAACCTCAGAAGTTAATCAATGGTGGGTTTGTAGCTGATATTACAGACATTCTGAATGAGAGAGGCTGGACGGAGAAGATCAACCCTTCCATTCGTGATTTATTGTCCAAAGACGGAAGAATCTATGGTATTCCGCGTGATGGTTATGCGCTCGGTTTAATGTTAAACGTTGAATTATTTGAACAGGCTGGTTTAGTCGATGCAAGCGGTTATCCGATCTATCCGAAGACTTGGACCGAGCTTGCTGAGACAGCAAGGAAGATTAAGGATGCAACCGGTGCTGCGGGTCTCTGCTTGCTAGCAAAGGACAATGCAGGCGGCTGGCATTTCAGCAATATCGCATGGGCGTTTGGGGCAACCTTTACCACCGAAGAGAATGGCAAGTTCGTTGCGAATGTTGATTCTGCAGAAGCGATTGCAGCAATGGAATATATCAAGAGCTTACGCTGGGAATACGATGTACTTACTCCCGATCCGACCAACGAAGATTGGGGTACCGGTTTTACCAACTTAGGAACCGGAGCTGCAGCAATGTATATTGGTGCAAATGATGCGGTAAATCAACCGACACAGGTAAATGGTCTTGCTGTTGATAAGCTTGCTATGTGTGCTCTTCCTGCAGGTCCTAAGGGGGATCAGTTCTCCTTATCCGGAGGTACTCCTTATATGTTCTCTAAGAATGCTACACCCGAGCAGATCAATGCTGCACTCGATTATCTTGAGATTATGGGTAAAGCTCCTGTTGCTACCGACGATGCAATTGCAGGTATGAGAGCAGATGCGCAGAACCGTGTAACAAACGGTGTTCCGGTAATCCCTCGTTTCCCTTGCTGGATTGCAGAGGATGTATTAGCTGCAGAGGATGCTATCGTAGCTGAATTCGGCAATGTTGACACAAAACTTTATGAGAATTATTTCACAACAATTAAGTCCGAAGGCAATCTTCGTCTCGAGGAAATCGGCTCAGCACAGGATCTCTATGCAGAGCTGACCAAGGTACTTCAGGCAGTTGTTACTGACAAGAATGCGGATGTAGCTGCACTGATGAAGAAGGCAGATGAAAATTATCAGTCAATCCTTGATACAACCGTTAACAAATAGTTAGAATTTGTTGTTACAGTTCAGCCCATTCGATGCTTCTTATTAAGACACGGGAGTAATGATTTCCATGGTGAGTATTTGCGCCCGTCGGTACTTAGGTTCTGTAATATAGAACCTTAGGTACCGTTACGTGGCTCAACTAAGTGGGAACATCTCATCCATGGGAACATTATCTCCCTTGTCTTATAAACACCTTGGGAGACTGAACTGTAACATATAGTTGCCTTTCATGATGGGGTATTCTTTTACAGATACCCCATCATCTTTAAGGAAAAGACGAAAAGAAGGAGGGTGGAGAAAAATGATCAGAGCAAAAAACGAGGTAGTTCAAGGTAAGAGAAGAACGGAAGTTTATCGAAAAGATATCTTAGGCTGGCTGATTATGTTACCCACAATTATATTATTTGCCTTTTTTGTTTGGGAGCCACTATTGGAAAGCATTCGCCTCTCCTTATATACAGCAAAGGGTATTCGTTTACAGGAATTTGTCGGACTGGACAATTATTTTCTGGTTTTCAAGCATCCGGATTTTATGGATGCATTCACTAACACCTTCAGGTACATAATATGGTCTTTGATCATCGGTTTCTTTGTTCCCATCATTATTGCAATTTTGATATCAGAAACAGTCCACTTAAAGGGATTGTTTAAGGTCGGGGTTTATTTTCCGAATATTATGCCCGGAATGGCAATGGTTATGATGCTGGGGTATTTCTTCCGCCCCGGTAATACAGGTGTACTCAATATATTATTATCAAAGATCGGTATGGAACCGATGGTTTGGCTAACCAATCCAAAGCTTACCATACCGCTCATTGTAGTGACTATGACATGGAGAGGAGCAGGTGCTACAGCCTTCCTATATCTGGCAGGAATTAACGGGATCAATCCTGAGCTGTACGAAGCTGCTACTTTAGATGGTGCCGGAATACGACAAAGAATTCGATATATTACGGTACCGAATATATTTTCTTTAGGAAAAACATTACTAATTCTACAGATTATTGCCGTGTTCCAGATATTATATGAACCCTTGGTTATGACAAACGGCGGACCGAATAATGCAAGTATTTCAATTATGCAATTGGTATATAATTATGCATTCCGTGATTTCAATTATCCGGCCGCAGCCGCTTTATCCGTATTGATTTGTATTATCCTCATACTATTAAGCGGATTGTATTTTAAAATAACGAAATCAAGAGACTGATCCCTGGTTCATTCAGGACAAAGAAAGGCACGGGTGAATTATGTTTTTTAATAAATATTTAGAAAAAGAAGAAGGAACCATAAGGTATTATGATCTGCGTTCCATCAAACACAAAATTCTGTGTATCCTTATATTCGCAGCCTGTATCGGCATGATCATTATTACCCTGTTCCCCACGGTCTGGGTGTTTCTAGCCAGCTTTAAGGATATAGCGGAATTTCGTAAGGAAGCAACCATTATACCGAAGAGCTTCAACCTTCAGACCTATATTAAGACCTGGAATGATTTGAAGTTCGTTAAATTTTATATCAACTCCTTTATTGTTGTAGCCGGGTGTGTTATTTGCTCTGTGCTGTTTAACGGCTTACTGGCATATGGTCTGGCAATTCTTCGCCCTAGAGGTTACAAGGTTGTGTATACACTGGTTATGTGGGGGTTACTGATACCGGCCACCACAAGCGTGGTTGCGCTTTTTGTTAACATCAACCGGATTGGACTCAATCAATCCTATGTTCCCTTATGGCTGGCAGCCGGTGCGAATGCATTCTATGTTGTCATGTTTAAACAGTTTTTTGAGGGACTTCCGAAGGAAATTATAGAGGCTGCCAGACTGGATGGTTGCGGTGTACTGCAGACCTTTCTTCAGATTATTCTGCCATTATCAAAATCAATTGTAATGGTTATTGCTATATTTACGGTGAATGCTGCTTGGTCAGACTTTCTGCTTCCCTATCTGGTACTGGGAGGATCACCGAAGGAGACGGTTATGGTACGCTTGTTTATGTTCCGTACCTCCAATGCAACTGATGTAGAGATACTGCGTGCAGTGGCGTTTTCCATCATTCCACCGATTATTTTATTTACGTTATTTCAGAAGCAGATTACAGCAGGTGCTACTACCGGTGCAGTAAAGGGCTAAGAAACTTGGAGGCATAGAATGGCTAAAATTGCAGATAAATATTATATTACAGACCCCTGGAGAATTATAGAAGAGGGTTTTGATCCGGCATATTCAAAGGTGTCAGAATCGATATTCTCCCTAGGGAACGAGTATATGGGCATCAGAGGATATTTTGAAGAAGGATATCAGGGAGAGAGCCTGATCGGAAGCTATTTCAATGGAATCTATGAGTCCGTGAAGACGGAAGGCTCCTCTTATAAGGGAATTATTGATAAGACGGAATTCATGGTGAATTCCGTAGATTGGTTACATACCAGAATTCAGATCGGAGCAGAGCAGCTCCGCTTTGCAGAGGCTACGATAGAGAATTTTGTGAGATCCTTGGATCTTCGAAACGGAGTGCTAACCAGAAGCTATGATTGGATCCTGGAGGATGGACGAAGACTGAGACTGGAATTCGAACGCTTCTTGTCCATGAAGGTGGCACAGCTGGGTGGACAGAGAATAACCTTAACTCCCCTTAATTTTAGCGGAACAATCACAATCACTGCCGGACTTGACTTTACTCAGCCTCATAATATGGTAGGTAAAAATCTATGGACTGGTGAAGAGAGTAGGAGCGGAGAAGGCTGGTGCAGTATCTTGGCGAATACCGTGAATACGGAACAGTCAGTATATTCCTTGTGTCATTTTACCTCTAATGCGCTGTCCGAACAGGATATTATCGAGTCGAAGAAAGTGCTTAAGGAATTTACCTTATCACTAAAGGAAGGGGAAGCAACCACCTTCTCAAGATTGGTAATGAATGTAGTAAGAAAGGATAATTCAGCGGCAGACCGTGAGAGATTTAACGTTAAATGTACTGAGGCAGCAGGGATTCTGCCACGATTACATTACCCGGCGATGAAGGAAGAAAGTGCTTCCTGGTGGGATCAGATGTGGGCGGATTCAGATATCGTGATTGATGGTGACGAACTAAACCAACAAGGGATACGTTATTGTATCTTTCAGATGCATCAGACCTATCACGGCGCTGACCGTGGAACAATCATCGGAGCGAAAGGTCTTACCGGAGAGGCTTATAGTGGTAATACCTTCTGGGATACAGAGACCTATTGCCTGCCCTTTTATATCTTCAATAATGTAGAAGCTGCAAAGCATCTGTTGGAATTTCGTAATCTGACACTACCGCAGGCGAAGGAAAGAGCTCGGGCCTTGGACTGTGAGGGTGCCTTCTATCCCATTGCTACCATCAGCGGAAGAGAGTGCTGCAGCCTATGGCAGCATGCCAGCCTGCAATTACAGGCCTCTACTGCGGTTGCTTATGGTATCAAGCATTTTGAAGCTGTAACCAAGGAGGAAGAGTTTGTCTTTACCACCGGTCTTCCGATCTTAATTGAAATCAGCCGAATGCTGGCAAGCCGTGGTGACTGGAATGCAGATCATTCCAGGTATGGTTATTATGGTGTCATGGGTCCGGATGAGTTTCAGATGATGGTGAATCATAACTGTTATACAAACTTCATGGGTAAGGTAACCCTGGAATATACGCTGGAGGTCCTGGATCGATTACGGAATAAGGACAGTAAAGCTTATGAAAGGATGAGGCAGGAATATCAGCTGTCTGATGAGGAAAGCACCAATTGGAAGGTGATCTCAGAGAATATGTACATTCCTTATGATGAGAAAACGATGTTGTTTGAACAGCATGAGGGATATTTTACACTGCCTCATATTGACGTTGATCAGATACCGGTGGAGGATTTTCCTCTCTATCATCATTGGAGTTATGACCGTATCTATCGAAATGATATGATTAAGCAGCCCGATGTCCTGATGATGATGTTATTGTATAACGGACATTTCACCAAGGAGCAGTTACTTAAAAATTATGAATTCTATGAACCTAGATGCATTCATGAGAGTTCGCTATCCCCCTCAGTGCATTCTATTCTGGCGGCTCAGATACAAAAATACGAGGAAGCTTATAAATTCTTTGGCTTTGCAACCAGAATGGACTTAGATAATTATAATCGAAATACCGCTGAGGGCTTACATACTACCTCCATCGCGGCGGCCTGGATGAATATTGTCTACGGCTTTGGTGGAATGCGTTCGGATCAGGAGAGATTAAGCTTTGCACCCTCCATTCCGGAAGCCTGGAATGCTTATTCCTACCGAATTCATTATAAAAATGATGTAATATTAGTAGAAGTCAATCAAAAAGAAGCAAGCTTTTGTACTCTTCACGGTACTCAAATTGGAATAAGGATCTATGACAGACCGGTTACCTTAGGCTATGAAAAGGTTACTCTTGCAATACCGAAGGAAGCATAGTCCGACATAGATAGGAGTACTGATCGGACTTTGATAAGAAAGTGTGGAGATAACCTTTCTTATAAATGCCGGAAGAATGGAGGTATGGGATGAATTGGAGGATTGAAGAGACGGGCTTTGCACCGGATTATATTACCTCAAATGGGAATAAATTTCTTGTCGGTAACGGCTATATGGGGCTTCGAGGCACGCTTCCGGAATATGAGAGAGACCAGTTTGTTGCAGTAAATCTGGCCGGAATCTATGATCAAGTCGGTGATGGTTGGAGAGAACCCTTGAATGCGCCGAACGGATTATTTACTTACCTGGAATTGAATGGTATAGCATATCGCTTACCGGAGGTTGCACCGACAGAGCACCGGCTGGCTTTGAATTATCGACACGGAATATTCGAGTGCAATACGATTTGGAATACTGCCTCCGGTAAACTGGAGGTACAGGTCGAACGCTTTGCATCCATGGAGGAAAAGCATCTGATCTGCATGAAGTATACGTTTACTGTTGAGAAGGATACAGAGATATTTCTTTACACGGGCATTGATGGCAGAGTATGGGATATTAACGGACCGCATTATGATGAAATAAGGTCAGATACTGGGAGTGGATCTGTTAGCAATATAAAGTCCGGACAAGATTTTCGTGCTGAACTTGATTGCCGTGGAACAGAGCTGCTTCTAAGCATGGTCGCTATTACGCATGAAAGCAAGGACCGGGTATCCGTCTGTGATGCGATTGATATCGATGCACCAACATCACAGGAGATTATCAAGGAGGATAGGAGAATCCTTCGAAAGCTTTCCGTTCCCGTGAAAGCAGGGATTACGTATCATCTATACAAATACATCAGCGTATACACCAGTAAAGATAGTAAAGCACATCTTGAGGAGGCACAGCAGCTGGTTCTAAGAACAAAGGAATCCGGCTATCAGGAAGCACTCGCTCTGCATAAAGACAGGTGGGAGAGATTATGGAGTATCTCAGAGGTGATAATTGATGGGGATGAAGAAGCCATGGAGGCTTTGAATTATTCCCTTTACCATTTGCATTGCATTGCACCCAGGCATACGAATCATCTGTCCATCGCTGCAAGAGGCTTATCCGGGCAGACCTATAAGGGTGCCGTATTCTGGGATACCGAGATGTTCATGCTGGATTTCTTCCTGTTTACCGAGCCTTCCGTAGCGAAGACTTTGCTGAAATATCGTATTGATACACTGGAGGGTGCGAAGAGGAAAGCAAAATACTATGGTTACGAGGGAGCATTTTACGCCTGGGAAAGTCAGGAGGGAGGCTATGATGCCTGCTCGGATTATAATGTAACCGATGTTTTTACCGGAAGACAGATGCGTACCTATTTCAAGGATAAACAAATTCATATCAGTGCAGCCATCGTCCATGGTATTATGCGCTATACCAATTATACCGGAAGCAATGAGTTGTTAAGGGAGGGTGGCGCAGAGGTTATCTTAGAATGTGCCGGTTTCTATTATGATCTTCTTGTGAAAAAGGTGAATGGAGAAGGTTACGAGCTTCATGATGTGATCGGCCCGGATGAATATCACGAGAGAGTTAACAATAATGCATATACCAATCGAATGGCGAAATTTACCTTCGACAGTGCGCTTCAGGTACTTACTGAGATAACCGGGAAGGACAAAGTGTTGAAGGAACGGTTAGCCTTAAACTATCCGATCGATTTATTATTGAAACGGTATGTGGATGCATCTGAGAAGCTGTTCCTCCCTGCGCCGGATAAGGAAAGTGGAATTATTGAACAATTTGATGGGTATTTTCAATTGGAAGAGGTCAGTATCGAGGAACTTAAGGGCAGACTGCTTCATGAGAAGGAGTACTGGGGTGGTGCTTATGGTATAGCAACACACACCAAGGTGATTAAACAGGCGGATGTGGTAACCATGCTGAATTTGTTCTCACAGGATTATCCGGAGGACATCCTGTTACAGAACTGGGACTATTATGAACCAAGGACAGAGCATGGGTCGTCTCTGAGTGCCTGTATGTATGCGATTCTTGCCTGCAAATGCCATATGCCGGATAAAGCCTATCCCTTCTTTATGAAATCGGCATTATCCGATATAAGTGGAAAGGGCAAGGAGTGGGCCGGGTTAATCTATATCGGAGGCACTCATCCTGCAGCCTCAGGCGGAGCTTATATGACTGCCATCGAAGGCTTTGCCGGGCTTCATGTGGAAAATGGAGTATTGAAAGCGAAGGCCTGTCTTCCTTCGGGCTGGAATAGCCTCAGCTTCCAGGTGGTATATCGGGAGGAGCTACACCGGGTAGAGATCATCGGAGAGCAAAGCAGAATAACCAATCTGGGGAGAGTAATCAGGAGATAAGATTACATAAACGTTAGAATTTGGAGCGGTATTAACAGATGAAACATAGGAAGGAAGACGGAAAGCTCCCCTCATACAGTGAAATAGGGAAAGCAAATCCGTCTTCCTACTTTTAATTTTATTCATATTACAACGCTAAATATGATTATCGCTTTTTTATAACATCAAACCAGATGAAGTGTTAAAAGAGTAATATTAAGCTATGAAATGTATTTTACACTTTCTCGTTCGACTAAGTTGATCGGTAGAATAATCTCACGTTCCTTTAGCGGATTCTTATCCAGCATATCAATGAGAAAATTAACTGCCAGCTTACCTTTTAGAGGAGCATCCTGATGGACAGTCGTTAAGGTGGGTGAGGTTAATCGACATAGGTTAATATCATCGAAGCCGATGACAGAGATATCTTCAGGAACACTCTTACCGGATTGTTGTATTCCTGCCATGATACCGGCAGCAAGAATATCGGCTGTTGCAAATACTGCAGTGATATCATCCCGGGTTGAGAGATGTCTACCCAAATTAATCGTCGTTTCAGTATCAAGCTCCTGTTCAAAGACGAGTTCCTGATTGAAGGGAAGGGAGGCTTCATTTAAGGCATCCCGGTATCCGCGAAAACGCTCGGATACTACTCCTTTGACTTTGATCGGAGGAGAGGCAAAGGCAACACTTCGATGGCCACGGTCAATTAAGTACTTGGTTGCACAGTAGCCACCCTGATAGTCCTCCAGTCCGACATTGCACATGTCAGAGTGTGGTACATAGCTATCAATCAATACAATAGGAATATTTAAATCCTTAAGGGTATAGTAGAATTCGTCTTCAAATACACCGGTGAAAAAGAGACCATCCACATTCCAATTACGGAGGAAGGCGGACAGATCTGCAGTAGTCTCAACAGCTCGCAGCATCAGATAATATCCGTTTTCCCGCAGGGTTTTTTCAATGGATCCGATAAAAGCGGAATGAAAGGGGTCCTCGATGATAGTCTCCTTCGTATTCGCGGTTAAGTGGCTGATCATTCCGATCACCTTCGAGGAACTGGAAACTAAAGAACGTGCGGACATATTCGGGACATATCCTAATCTGTCAATCGCATCGTTAATTAGTGCTATGGTTTCTGCAGATACGCGACCTGCACGGCCGTGGATTACGTTAGAAACCGTGGTACAGCTTACTCCGACCGCATTAGCAATATCTTTAATCGTAGACATTTTTACGTTCCTTTCTCATAGGTTTAATGTTAAACTTCTGTACTCTAGTTTAGCATAAGGATTTCAAAATGTACAGATATCACAAGATAAATATTTTATAAGAAAGCAACTAGATACTGTTCATGCCCCAACCAAAGATGATAATACGAGTCCGATTGGAAAATCATTGATCGTATTCATTTGATTATATCTTGTAATGGGAGTGAACCATAACAAAACACACCAAGAGGATAAAGATTTGGTAATAACATAGCGGATAGAAAAAAGTGAAAAAGTGCCACAGAATATGTGATGTGCACAGAATAAGGAGAGCAATTAATATGATTAAGGGAGTGATTTTCGATCTGGATGGAGTATTAGTCTCCACCGACGAGTTACATTATAATGCCTGGAAACGTTTGGCCGAGGAATTGGGGATTGATGAGTTCAACCGTGAGGATAATCAGAGACAGAAAGGGGTTAGCAGGATGGAATCACTGGAGGTGGTTCTTGGTAAGGGAACGAGGATCTATTCGGAAGCAGAGAAAGCGGTACTTGCAGAGCGCAAGAACAGCTATTATGTGGAGTTGCTGCAGGAATTATCCGATGAGGCGGTATTGGTTAATGTGGTTCCAACACTTGAATTGCTTCGTGGCAAGGGCATCTTAGTCGGTGTCGGTTCGGTTAGTAAGAATACACCGTTAATCCTAAAACGAACCGGGTTGGAGCCGTACATCGACCAGGTCAGCTGTGGGTTGGATATTACCAGATCCAAGCCTGACCCGGAGGTATTTCTGATTGCTGCGAAGAAGCTGGGGTTGAAGGCAAAGGAATGTCTTGTAGTGGAAGACTCGGTGGCAGGAATTGTGGCTGCGAAGGCAGCAGGAATGAGATCTCTGGGAGTGGGAACGGAATATGAGAAGTTAGGAGCGGATCATGCGGTAGCGGGCTTTCAGTGTGAAATTGATTGGGAAAGTTTATTGAAGCATTAAGAGGAGGTAACAAATATGGAGAAGAAATTGATTCTTACAATTACAGAATGGGTGCTGGTGATCCTGTTACTTATAGGAGGCTTATGGGGATATCAGCGGATACAAAAGCGCCTGGAGGAGGTTAGTGCCATGACGGATATGAGCGCGTCTAAGCTTATATTATATGAAGGCCCTACATCACTGAAGGATGCTACCTCCGATGATTTAAAGACAACGAACGAATTGGGACGAGATTTGTCTCTTATGCACTGTACAGATACCCAAGTAAGTGTGAATGGATATGACAGTTATGTATATGATACGAATGTAAATCATAACCGTGTTTGGTTTCCTGATTATCTGCCTACCCAATCACGTACACCGATTACTTATTTTGACTTCGAAGGGAATGCCAATATTGTTGTTACCGTACCGGATATTGATCTTAAGTCAGTTAAGCTCAGTCCGCTCAGCTATGGCATCGAGCCTGTGATTGATAAGGAAGCACATACAGTATCCTTTACCGTTACCGAACAGGACAATTACACATTGACCTTTAATGACTCGCCTTCCCGGGCTCTGCATATCTTCACCAACCCACCGGAGACGGATGCTCCCAAGGAGGGAGATGAAAATGTAGTTTATATCGGTCCGGGTGAATGGAATATTGATTCCATCATGCTGGAAGATAACCAGACCCTTTATATTGCAGGCGGAGCCGTAGTCCACGGTGTAGTTCAATCGAATTATACCGGGAATGTCAAGGTAATAGGACGCGGGATCATCGATGGATCCACCTTTGAAGGGTGGCAGGGTAAATCCGCACTGGTTCCATTAAAATTCGACTTCTGTGATGGAATTGAGATCAGAGACGTAACCATACTTAATCCCAATGCCTGGGTTTGTTCCGCCAGTACCTCCAAGAATGCATTGATTGATGGAATTCGAATTATATCCTCCAGACCAAACGGAGATGGAATTACCTTACAATCCTGTGAGAATTATACGGTGCAAAACTGTTTTGTTCGAAGCTGGGATGACTCACTGGTGGTCAAGAACTATACAGGTGATTCAAAGAACATTACCTTTAAGGATAATCAGCTATGGACTGACTTGGCCCAATCTATGGAGATCGGCTATGAGACCAATAAGGGAAAGAAGGAAAATGCAACCCTTAGTGAGATTACCTTCGAGAATATTACGGTACTCAATAATTTTCATAAGCCTGTAATCTCCGTACATAACGCGGATGATGCTTTAATCACCGATATTACCTTCAAGAATATCATTGTTGAGAATGCACAGATGGGTTCCGGTGACGGAGAAGAAATTCCCTACCTGATTGATTTCAATATTGCACAGAGTACGAATTGGTCTACTACGAAGGAACGTGGGCAGATTCGCAATGTCTTAATAGACGGAGTTAAGGTATTGTATGGTAGATTTCACAGCTCCAGAATACAGGGTTATGATGAATCCCATACCGTAGAAGATATTACAATCCGCAATCTGGAGATTCTGGGTGAGAAGATCACCTCCTTTGAACAGGGGAAATTTGAGATTGATGAAGACTCGACGAAGAATCTGGTGATTGAATAATCGCATTTCACACATATTTGAGCCTGCAGAACTTAGACTGCTACGTTAAGGAAAGGAAGGTATTACAATGAGGATTGTTCGAAGAATATTAATTGTATTGCTGATTATAGCAAACATAGGATTATTGTATTATGCTAAGAACTATGTAAAGGAGCCACCGCAAACCATCAATCCGGCGAATGTAACCGTTGTAGAAGCAAGAGAGCAGACGGAGGCAGAAGAGCATCCTGCCTTCGTCGTAGAGGAATATAAGCTGATACTACCCGAGGGTGAAAATGTTGCACTGGGTAAGAAGATTACTGCCAGTAGCTTTACTCAGGTGTATAATGCTCCCAAGGCAGTAGATGGTACCAGTGACGGACCTTCTTACTGGGAGGGAACCGGAGAATATCCAAACTCCTTAACCGTTGATCTGGATGCTCCGACCAAGATACATACCATACGTCTTACATTAAATCCGCTTGCTATCTGGGGTAAGCGTACACAGACCATAGCCGTCAATATCAGTAAGGACGGAGAAAATTTTACTGAGTTGATACCTTCAGAGCAATATACCTTTGACCCGGCTCTCGGGAATGAGGTACAGCTTCCCTTCGAGGAGGTTGAGGCTCAGTTCGTCGAGTTGGTGATAACGGAGAATTCCGGCGCCGGAGGCGGTCAGATCGCAGAATTTGAGGTCTATAGTAAATAACTTCATAAGTAGGGAAAAGCTTCCCGGACTAGAGTATGCTAGTCCGGGAAGCTTTTTATAGTAATAGTTACTAATTTTAATGTTTTTAAAAAAGAAATATTTTCAATTAATTTTATAAAATTTAATTGAAAATCTAATAAATATATGATAAATTATTAGATAACAGGGAATATAACATATAAGACAAGGATCTGTTAAGTATTACCCCAATAATAATAAACAAGAAAGGCACGGGTGTTTAGAATGGATACGATCTATAAACAATTTGAAGTGTTTTTTGAGGAAGAGAATAAAGAAGAAGCAGTTAAGTACATAATGGAAAGGCTTCAGGCCGGCGAGATAGATGTGATTGACTTGTATACGAAGATCTTGACCCCGCTTCTGAATAACATGACCTGTAAGCTGGCTGATCAAAGAATCTGCATCTGGAAAGAGCATGTTAAGACAGCCATCGTCAGAACGATTGTTGAGAATTGCTATTCCTATGTCATTGCGAAAAGAAATGAATTGGGTTATTCCAAACGAGGAGTGGCTGCTATCCTATGCCCTCCGGAGGAATATCATGATCTTGGAGCCAGAATGGTAGCAGATTTCTTCACCATCGGTGGTTATGAAGCAATTTATGTTGGAAGTAACACACCGTATCAGGATTTCTATAATGCCGTCCATGTGATCAAGCCCGAGGTAGTGGCAATCAGCGTGAGTAATTATTATAATCTGGTGGCAGCGAAGAAGATGATCGAGGAGCTGAAGAAGGCTCTGGATTATCCGCTGAAAATCGTGGTTGGCGGACATGCATTTCATGATGAGGCTGAGAAATATAAGTTGATTGGTGCAGATTATTATGCAAGCTCCTATGATGATATTTTGAAATTGGCAGAGGGTGAGGTGGCACGATGAAGTTAGGGTTTCGTATTGCAACCAGATTCTTAAAATCGAATCTGGGTCAGACATTTTTAATCATATTAGGGATCTCGATCGGTGTTTCGGTGCAAATCTTTATCGGTTCACTGATCCAAGGTCTTCAGAAGGGCTTAGTGGAGAAGACCATCGGAGCTTCCTCACAGATAACCGTAACAGCCGACTCAGAGGATGGAACCATTGAGGAATACGAAGATATTATTGAGTTAGTCCGTAAATCGGATGAAAGAATAGAGAAGATATCCGTTGCTTCTGATTATCCGGCCTTTTTAGAGGTAGGTGAGGAATCACAATCCTTATTGGTAAGAGGGTTTGTACTGGATCAGGCAGACGCGATCTATGATATTTACGATCGAATTGAGGAAGGTACATATCCAAAGAATTCGGACGAGATTATTCTTGGCGTGGATTTGAAGCAGGAATATGGTCTATCTCTGGGGGATGAGATTAATATTACTACTACCGGACAGAAGACGGTAAGCTGTAAGATCGTCGGTTTCTTCGATTTACAGGTAGCCAGCTTGAATCAAGGCTGGGGTATCATGACACTGGATTCGGTAAAAAACATCTTTGAAACGGAGAATACCATTACCGCGATTGAGTTACAAGTGAAGGAGCAGGAGGTTTTCTCTGCGGATGAGATTGCAGCCAACATCGTGAATAAGTTAGGGGATGATACCTTCATTGTTAAGAACTGGAAGGGGCAAAATGAATCACTTCTAAGCGGATTACAAGGTCAGAGCATCTCCAGCTATATGATTCAGGTATTTGTTCTGATTTCGGTGTTACTCGGCATTGCCAGTGTCTTAGCAATTACGGTAATCCAGAAATCCAAACAGATCGGTATTCTGAAAGCAATGGGTATCCGCAATTCCACCACAAGCTATATCTTTCTCTTTGAGGGACTGATTTTAGGCTTCTTCGGAGCAATTCTCGGAATACTGCTGGGACTTGGATTATCCGTGGCATTTACAAAGTTCGCCCTCAACCCGGATGGTACGCCTGTTATTAATCTATACATCAGCTATCCATTCATTGCCTTCTCCGGGTTAATCGCTGTATTCGCCAGCATACTGGCCGCTTTATTCCCGGCACTCCGATCCTCGAAGTTGAACCCGATTGATATCATCAGAAATAATTAGGAAGGGAGGAGGAAAATATGAATACGATACTGGAACTAAAGAATGTGAATAAAATCTATGGTACGGAGATTAAAAATCAAGTACTTTACGATATCAATCTTACCTTTGAGGAGGGCTCCTTCAACTCGATTATCGGTCAATCCGGCAGTGGTAAGAGTACTCTGCTGAATATTATCGGAACTCTGGACAAAGCCACCTCTGGGGATGTGCTAATCAATGGAACAGAGGTAAAGAACATGTCATCGAATCAACTGGCTGACCTTAGAAATAGAACCTTAGGTTTTGTATTCCAATTTCATTATCTTCTGCCTGAATTCACGGCCTTAGAGAATGTTCTGATGCCTTACCGCATCCAGAATAAGAAGATTACGAAGGAGATTATCAAGAAGGCTGAGGATACTATGAGGCTGGTTGGATTGGAGAAGGTTAAGAATAATTTGGCTACGAAAATGTCCGGTGGTCAACAGCAAAGGACAGCCATCGCCAGAGCATTGATAAACAGTCCTAAGATTATCCTAGCAGATGAGCCCACCGGTAATCTGGATTCAGATACAACAGAGAATATCTATGAGCTGATGCGTAATATCAATCAGGAGCTTGGAACAACCTTCCTGATCATAACTCATGACAGACGAATTGCTGAGAAGGCAGATCGGATCGTAGAGATTAAGGACGGAAGAATTAACCTTGATCTAAAAAAATAATGGTAGGTAGAGCAAAATATATAACCATAAATATATTTCATAAATATATAGTCAATAAAATGCTTTTTCTTCCATCCATCATAATAATAAGCCGGAATGATCGGTTGCCATGTTAACTTGGCATCGGGAATTCCGGCTTTTTGATTCCGGAGCATACTTACATATAATAACGACAGAGATTCCAATCGGTTCTTACGATTCATTAATAAGGGATGAGAAACTTTCTTTTATTTGCATGGATTTTTTGATTCCGTCCATAATACATAGGTAAGAAATGTGTGGAAAAACATACTGACATAACTTTCCGTGAGTTTGTAGCTTGCTCGGTTCAAGCAGCTTGTAACCCTGCTTTTGATCCTTTGGATAAACCTATTACACAGAGTATGGAGGATATGACAGTATATGATACTAGGAGACAATGGACATGAAAAAATATAAGCTTGGAATAGATATAGGGTCAACAACAATTAAGCTGGCACTGCTGGATGAACATAATCAATTGATTTATAGTGATTACCGAAGGCATAGATCGGATATTAAGACTACCCTTCGGCAGCTGATGAAGGAATGTTATCAAAAGCTTGGAGAAGTACCGCTTCGCACCTGCATGACCGGTTCCGGAGGCTTGTCTGTCTCAAAATGGCTTAATCTGGGTTTTGTGCAAGAGGTGATTGCCTGTAGTAAAGCAGTTCAGACATATATTCCTGAGACCGATATTGCAATCGAGCTGGGTGGAGAGGACGCAAAGATTACTTATTTTCGAGGTGGGATTGAACAACGAATGAATGGTAGCTGTGCAGGGGGAACCGGAGCCTTCATCGATCAGATGGCTGTCCTTTTGGATACCGATGCAAAAGGACTAAATGAGTATGCAAAGAAACATAGTAGGATTTATCCCATTGCATCCCGCTGTGGAGTGTTTGCAAAAACGGATGTACAGCCACTCATTAATGAAGGTGTCCGACGAGAAGATATCGCCGCATCCATCCTGCAGGCTGTCGTAAATCAGACCATAGGTGGTCTGGCCTGTGGAAAGCCGATTAGAGGCAAGGTTGCATTTCTTGGCGGTCCTCTTTATTTTTTATCACAGCTGCGGGAGAGTTTCTGTGACAGACTAAGTCTGGAACAAAATCAGGCGATATCTCCGGAACACTCCGAGATCTATGTCGCCATCGGTGCTGCACTGTCTTCGACGAAAGAGAAAGAGATGAGTTTGAGTTATCTTGTACACTGTGTGGAACAGATCACGGAGGATACCAGGGAAGACATCAAATTACTGGAGCCGTTGTTTGAGAATGAAGAACAGTATCAGGAATTTCGGGTACGTCATAACCGTGCTAAGGTTGAAAAGGAGAACCTAAGCTTATATTCCGGCAATGCCTATCTGGGTATTGATGCCGGCTCAACTACGACCAAGGTGGCACTGGTCGGTGAGGAGGGACAACTGCTATATTCTCACTATTGCAGTAATGATGGAGAGCCGATTAAGAAGCTTGTACCGATTCTGATGGAGTTATATGATCTTATACCAAGCAAGGCACGAATCGCAAAATGTGCTGTGACCGGTTATGGAGAAGCCTTGATGAAAGCTGCGCTTCATGCGGATTTGGGTGAGATTGAGACAATTGCGCACTATAAAGCAGCGAAGCATTTTCAACCGGAGGTAGATTTTATTATCGACATCGGCGGTCAGGACATGAAATGTCTTCGGATTAAGAATGGTGCGATCAACAGCATATTGTTGAATGAAGCCTGTTCCTCGGGCTGCGGTTCCTTCCTGGAGGGCTTTGCAAAGTCCTTGGATCTGTCCATCGAAGAATTTGCAAAAGAAGCCTTATTTGCAAAGGCTCCGGTGGATCTTGGAACAAAATGCACTGTTTTCATGAATTCTAAGGTCAAGCAGGCACAAAAGGAAGGAGCAAGTCTGGCAGATCTCTCGGCCGGTCTATCCTATTCAGTCATAAAGAATGCCTTATTTAAGGTGATTAAGATACGTAGCGAAGCAGATATGGGAACCAATATCGTCGTTCAGGGAGGCACCTTCTACAATGATGCAGTACTACGCTGCTTTGAGTTGATCACGGGAAGGGAGGCGAGGCGACCGGATATTGCAGGGATTATGGGCGCTTACGGTGCCGCGTTGATAGCAAAGGAACGTTATGTGGAGGGAGAGGAGACGTCTCTGTTATCTAAGTCTTCTTTAACAGGGTTCTCGGTTCAGACTACGAACCGGCGTTGTGATAAATGTATGAATCATTGTCTCATAACCATCAATTCGTTTCCCCAAGGGGAGAGCTTTATCGCAGGCAATCGGTGCGAACGTGGAAGCGGATTGGAACAGACCTATTCAGAGCAGTTGCCCAATCTGTACGATTACAAGTATCAGAGAACCTTTGCTTATGAGCCACTTCTACCAGAGAAGGCGTTCCGTGGTACGATCGGAATTCCAAGGGTCTTGAACCAATTCGAGAATTATCCGTTCTGGTTCACCCTGTTCCATAACCTGGGATATCGAGTTGTCCTCTCAAGCCCATCCTCGAAGAAGCTCTATGAAAAGGGATTGGAGACGATACCCTCTGAATCTGCCTGTTATCCGGCTAAGCTTTGCCACGGACATATCGTAAATCTGATTGAGAAAGGAATCGATACGATCTTCTATCCTTCTGTTGTATATGAGAAGAAGGAGTATCAGGAAGCCAGCAATCATTACAACTGTCCTATAGTAATCTCCTATTCTGAGGTTGTTCGCAATAATATCGATGAGTTGAAGGAGAGGAATGTAACACTGATCAACCCCTTTCTATCCCTTGATAATATAGAAAAGCTGACCACGAGGTTGTTCGAAGTGTTTGAGAACTACCATATTAGTAGAAGGGAATTAAAGCAAGCAATACAAGCAGCCACCACGGAACGGGATAGGTATAAAAGGGACATTCAGAGTAAGGGAGAAGAGACACTGGTCTATCTTCAGCAGAACAACAAAAAAGGAGTTGTTCTATGTGGTAAACCCTACCATGTAGATCCGGAGATTAATCATGGAATAGCCAAACTGATTCAGTCCTATGGTATGGCTGTACTGACTGAGGATAGTATCGCACATCTGTCTCCACTTCGGAAAAAGCTACGCGTTGTGGATCAGTGGGTATACAATTCCAGGCTTTACCGAGCTGCTTCTCTAGTAGCCAAGGAGCCATGCCTGGAGCTAATCCAACTCAATTCCTTTGGCTGTGGGCTGGATGCCGTTACATCGGATCAGATCGCGGAAATACTCGAAGACGGTGGTAAGCTTTATACGATGTTGAAGATAGATGAAGGAAATAATCTAGGTGCGGCTAAAATCAGAATACGTTCTCTGAAGGCCGCAGTGGCAGAGAGGGACAAGCTGGATTACTCAGTAGCACCACTAGGTGTGGAGGAGCCAAGAGCAATCTTTACCAGAAAAATGAAGCAGGCACATACGATTTTGGCACCTCAGATGGCACCAATTCATTTTGAACTGGTACAGGCCGCAGCAAGTGCATGCGGTTACCGTATGGAGGTGCTGCCGGCGAAGGATAAGACGGCAGTAGATGAAGGCCTTAAGTATGTGAACAATGATGCCTGCTTCCCTGCTATTCTTATGATAGGGCAGCTGGTTCAAGCATTGAAATCAGGTAAGTATGATGTCAGTAATACCTCGGTGATTATAACACAGAGTGGTGGAGGCTGCAGAGCCACCAATTATATAGCTTTTTTGAAGCTTGGACTGAAGCAGGCGGGCTTTTCAGAGGTGCCTGTGATTTCCCTGAATACGCTTGGTCTGGACAAGCAACCAGGCTTTAAGCTGTCACCGGCTCTTATTAATCGATGCATTATGGCATTGATATATGGCGACCTTTTCATGCGTCTGATCAATCATACCAGACCCTACGAATGCTTTCCGGGATCGGTACAGCTTCTGTACGAGAAATGGATGGATCGAGCAAAGAATAATGTGATGAAAGGAAGCAGAAGAGAATTTCATGATAATATCCGAAGGATCATTCAGGAATTTGATTGTCTTGAGGTTGCTGACATACCAAAGCCAAGAGTTGGTGTTGTGGGGGAGATATTGTTGAAGTATCATCCAACTGCCAATAATGACATTGTTACAATTATTGAACAAGGAGGAGCTGAGGCTGTTGTACCTGATCTTATGGATTATTTCTTATATTCTACTTATAATTCACGCTTCCGATTCAAGTATCTTGCCGGGTCGAAATTAAACAGTAATCTGAGTGATTTTGCCAGAGCTTATATTGAACGATACCGAACTATTATGATGGAGGAGCTGGCAAAGAGCAGACGCTTTCTGGCGCCTACCCCCATCGATGAATTAGCTCATATGGCTTCTTCAGTGCTTTCACTTGGCAATCAGACCGGTGAAGGCTGGTTGGTTACTGCGGAGATGATGGAGTTCTTAGAACAAGGAACAAAGAATATATTGTGTGTTCAGCCAATGGCTTGTTTACCAAATCATATCACCGGCAAAGGGATGATTAAACCGTTGAAGGAACGATTTCCCGGAGCAAATATTATGCCGATCGACTATGATCCCGGAATATCCAGTGTCAATCAATTGAACCGAATTAAGCTTATGTTGTCTGTGGCAATGAAGGAGTTTGCATCAGAGGAACGTTGAAGCATGGAAGGAGTATAATGGGAAATAGCTTGGTATCAGTATCAAAGTTATTTTCCAGTATACTCTGTTTTTGTAAAACAAGCCTTAAAAGATTTACAATATACAGCAATTTACAAGATTTACATATACAGCAATTTACTTTGTTGACGAGGGGGTGGGGGAGTGCTAGAATAATTATTGTGCCTTACCGGTTGCTGATTTTTAATAGACCGGTAGCTGATACAGGAGGAAATTGCTTTGAAGAAAGTAATGTTGTATCTCAAACCTTATGCAATAAGAATGCTTTTCGGCTTTACCATTAAGGTGATCGGAACCTTTATGGATCTTGGCTTACCTTGGGTATTAGCATTTATTATTGACGATGTAATTCCTTATCGTAAGATATCTCTTATTCTGTTATGGGGCGTAGCCATGATTGCCCTATCCATCGGTGCCAGAACCTTCAATATTATAGCCAATCGAATGGCCTCAAGAGTTGCCCGCAATGCAACAGAGCAACTGAGACATGATCTTTTTCTCAAAATTCTAAGTCTCTCAGGCAGGCAGCTGGACTATTTCTCAATCCCTTCCCTGGAAGCAAGAATGACCTCAGATACCTACAATATACATAATATGATTGGTATGATGCAACGAATCGGCGTCCGCGCACCAATTATTATCATCGGAGGAATCGTGATAACGAGCACCTTAGAGCCGGTTCTTACCTTGGTATTGATCGGTGTGTTACCATTTCTTGCTTTCGTCGTTTATCTTGTTTCTATGAAAGGGATTCCTTTGTTTCTTGGCCTGCAGATATCAGTCGATAAGATGGTGCGTGTCGTGAGAGAAAATATCACCGGAGTTCGTGTCATTAAGGCATTATCGAAAACAGATTATGAGAAGGAACGCTTCGCTGACATTAATACAGAGGTGTCCGAGCAGGAGCAAAAGGCCGGTATCACAATGGCGGCAGCGAATCCGATCATGAACCTGATATTTAATCTCGGATTGACCTTAGTAGTAATTGTAGGAGCATATCGCGTGAACAGCGGTGCTTCTGAGCCCGGTAAGATCGTGGCTTTTCTCTCTTACTTTATGATAATGCTTCATGCGGTTATGGCCATACAACGAATTTTTGTTGTATATTCCAAAGCAATCGCTTCTGCATCCCGAATCGGTGAGGTACTCTACACTCCCGAGGATCTGATCGTTGCCGCAAAGGAAGAAACAGATGCTTCCTCCGGTGAGTTTATTGCATTTCATAAAGTATACTTTTCCTATACGAAGGAACCCTGTATACTGGATATTGATTTTGGGATTAAGAAGGGAGGCAGTCTTGGAATTATCGGTTCTACCGGTTCCGGTAAGACAACACTGATCAACCTGCTTATGCGTTTTTATGATGTGGATTCCGGGAGCATTACCATCGAGGGTCGGGACATCCGTAGTATCAATAAAGTGGAGCTACGTAAGAAATTCGGTGTAGTTTTTCAGAATGATGTCTTATTTTCCGATAAGGTTTCGGAGAATATCAGTATCGGAAGAGAACTGGAACCAGAAAGAGTACAGGAGTCGGCAGAGCATGCACAGGCCGCAGCTTTTATCGAGGAGCTGGAGGAAAAGTTTGATTTCCGGCTAGCGATTAAAGGAAGCAATCTTAGTGGTGGTCAGAAGCAGAGACTTCTGGTAGCAAGAGCTTTGGCGGGTAGGCCGGAGATTCTGATCCTGGATGATTCCTCCAGTGCTTTGGATTACAAGACTGATTCTATGTTAAGGAAGGCGATCAGAGACCATTATGCCGAAACAACGACAATCGTGGTTGCCCAGAGAATTAGCTCAGTAATGAAGCTCGATCGAATTCTGGTTCTGGAGGACGGTCAGATGGCTGGATACGGAACTCATGAGGAACTATTGGAGCAATGTGAAGTGTATAAGGAGATCTATCAGTCTCAATTAATGTCTTAAAATGCGAAAGGAGGTCCCATGATGCAGCAAGGCGGAGGCAAGCCTATGGTCAGTGAGAAGACAGATCGGCCAAGGGATACGCAATATGTAATCAGACGACTCTGGAGGTATATATGCTTACATAAATGGATGCTGAGCGCAGCGATAGCCTTGGCGGTAATCAGTAATCTACTTGCCTTAGTCGGACCACTGTTGTCCGGATATGCGATCGATGCGATTGAGCCCGGCAAAGGCTTAGTCGTTTTTCGCAAAGTATTTTATTATGCTGCCTGGATGATTGCATTCTATGCAGTATCTTCCGTATTATCCTATCTTTTATCCGTTCTGATGATTCATTTTAGCCAGAAAATCATCCTGAGAATGCGGGAAGAGGTATTTGATAAGCTGGTAGAATTGCCGGTGGGATATTTTGATCGTCATCAGGCAGGTGATATTATAAGCAGCATTTCTTATGATATTGATACAGTAAATACCTCCTTATCGACGGATGTTGTTCAGGTATGCGCCAGTATCATCACCGTTATTGGGTCTCTTATCATGATGCTTGTAATCTCGCCATCGATGGTTCTCGTAATGTTGGCAACGATACCATTATCTCTTCTATACACAAGATATATGGCCAAAAAGGTACGACCTCTGTTTCGTAAACGCTCGGCGAAGCTCGGTGAAATGAACGGCTTTGTCGAGGAGATGGTATCCGGGCAGAAAACCATCAAGGCATATGCTGCGGAGGCTGCGGTGATGGAACGCTTCAACCGTCTGAATACAGAGACCGTGGAGGCCTATTACATATCCGAATATTATGGAAGTATTACCGGACCGACGGTAAATTTCATTAATAATCTATCCCTGTCACTGATAACAGTATTCGGTGCAATCCTCTATCTGTTAGGACGGATGTCACTCGGTAATATTTCCTCCTTTGTACAATACAGTCGCAAATTCTCCGGGCCGATCAATGAAGCGGCTAATATTATCAGTGAATTACAATCAGCAGCGGCTGCTGCGGAGCGAGTGTTTAAACTAATCGATGAGGCACCCGAGACAATGGATGTAGCCGGAGCAAAGGAACTTTCAGAGATAACCGGCGATGTAGTGATGCAGGGAGTTACCTTTGGCTATCTTCCGGAGAAACCAATTATCAAAAATCTATTCCTGCATGCCCATCCGGGAAGTCTGACGGCAATCGTCGGTCCCACCGGTGCCGGGAAGACCACGATTATTAATCTGCTTATGCGATTCTATGATGTATGGGAGGGCAGCAGCTTTGTGGATCAAAAGGAACTGCGTGAGCTGACCAGGAAGAGTCTTCGTAAGTCCTATGCCATGGTACTCCAGGATACCTGGCTATTTCAGGGGACAATCTTTGAGAATATTGCTTATGGTAGAGAAAATGCCACAAGGGAAGAGGTGGTGGAGGCAGCCAAGATGGCCGGAATGCACTCTTATATCATGCGCTTACCAGAGGGTTATGACACGGTAATCAATGAAGATGGGATGAATATCTCCAAAGGTCAAAAGCAGCTTCTAACCATAGCCCGTGCAATGCTACTCGATGCCAAGATGTTGATCCTGGATGAGGCAACCTCGAACGTTGATACCAGAACTGAAATCAAGATACAGAAAGCAATGAGAAGGCTGATGGAAAAGAAAACCTGCTTTGTAATCGCTCACCGCTTATCCACGATCCAGGGTGCAGACAATATTCTGGTGGTCGATCAGGGGAATATTGTGGAACAGGGAACTCATGTAGAACTTATGGAGAAAAAGGGCTTTTATTATAAAATGTATCAATCGCAATTCGATTAGAAGTTTATCTGAAAGCTAATGCATAAACATACAAAATTTATATAGGATAAAACAATAGCTAATTACTCTTATCATAAATAAAATAGTGGCTGCTGAATCCTGAATTTATGCAGCCACTTATCATTAATTCAATTCTAGGAGCTCTTCTATAAGCATGGCTGCGTCCCGGATGAAGACGGGACATAACTTTTCCCATAGACCGTTTTCTTTTATGTATTGTAAGCCTTCCGGAGTGCTTAAGTCATATTTGAGTAACTCACAACATATCACCGTTCCATGAGTTGCGGTAAAACGATCGCTAAATTCTTTCGCTAGCCGAAAACAGGTCTCCTTAGAGACATTATCCTCTGGAAGAAACTTCCCGTATTTCAGACCGATTAGCATCAGAGCACCGGTTACGGCACCACAGGTCTGTGCGGTTCTTGCGATACCGCTGCCAAAGGGAGTGGCAACCTTAAGAGCGGTTACCGGATCCATTCCTAACTGCTCACAATAAGTAGAGAAGATTGCCTGAGAACAATTAAAGCCTTTCGTAAAACATAGTACTGCATTATCCACCTGACTCATATCACTACCTCCATTTTCTATGAATTTGTCACCTGTCTATATATCGTTCCTGCTTATCTCCATTATATTGGGAATGATTGTAACACGATCGAATGGTAAATGCAAGAAATATTTATATTTATACAGGTCTTCGTGAAAAAAGAGGATATTTAAGAAGAAATATATCAAATATTTTATGACTATAAAATACCAAAAAGAAAAATAAAATCTATCTTGACATTTCCCTTGGGAATGATTATACTTGCCAATAATACAATTTGAAATGAAAAGCGTTGATAAGAAAGAGTAAGAATGCAGCTGACTTACAGAAAGCTACCGGTTGATGAGAGGGGCAAGAAAGCACATTCCGAATACATCTTTGAGCATCACACCGAACGGAGAATTCCCAGTAGGCTGTTGACGGTTCCCTGCACCCGTTATCGTGCTAGAGTATAACCAGAGCTGATTCTTATATTACAATCACTCAGGCTCTGACGTACTTGGGAGAGGTTGGCTACGAAAGTAGCTGATAAATATGAGGTGGTACCGCGTGAGTAATCCCGCCCTCTAAGCAATTAGAGGTGCGGGTTTTTTTGTGTGTTTACAAAGGTCGTGCCTTGTTCCTCCAGCGCTGCATTCTCAAATGTAACAATCAATTTCATTAATCATAAAAAGGAGAAAGAGTATGAGATCAATCAATAAGGAAGAACAGAAAATCATCGAGGATCAGATGAAAATAATAAGAAAGGGTGCTCTCACGATTATCTCCGAAGAAGAGCTGAAAGAAAAGCTTATTCTTTCGCTTGTAAAAAACAAGCCACTGATCGTGAAGCTTGGTTTGGATCCCAGCGCTCCGGATATTCATCTGGGGCATACGGTTGTTCTGCGGAAGATCAGACAGCTCCAGGATCTGGGACATCATGCAGTTATTATCATCGGAGATTTTACTGCGAAGATAGGAGACCCCACCGGTAAATCCAAGACTCGCAAGCCACTCAGTGAGGAGGAGGTTCAAAAGAACGCGGCAACCTATACGGAACAGATATTTAAGGTCATTGACCCGGCCAAAACAACAGTCCGCTTTAATAGTGAATGGTTAGCGAAACTGAACTTCGAGGAAGTGATCCAATTGGCGGCAAGCACTACGGTAGCGAGACTTCTGGAACGGGATGATTTCCAGGGACGCTTCCGAAGAAATGAGTCCATCGGACTTCACGAATTCTTCTATCCTCTGATGCAAGCTTATGATTCGGTTGAACTGGATGCCGATATAGAAATGGGTGGCACCGATCAGACCTTTAACATTCTGATGGGCAGAAATCTACAGAGTCATATGAGAAATGACAGACAGGTTGCTTTGTTTAT
Organism: Bacillota bacterium; assembly: GCA_023421075.1. GTDB lineage: Bacteria > Bacillota > Clostridia > Lachnospirales > Lachnospiraceae > Mobilitalea. The sequence goes on along the minus strand of JAEZUM010000018.1, from coordinate 10,533 downwards.
GCCAATATTGGAGGGGCTGGACGGTGTCGAGAAGATGAGTAAGAGCCTTGGTAATTATATCGGGATTTTTGAACCGGCCGAGGTGATGTTTAAAAAGGTAATGGAGATACCGGATCATCTGATTCTTCGTTATTTTGAGCTTGTTACCGATGAGCATCCGGATCGTATCGACGAACGAAAGAAGCAGATGGAAGCAGGGAGAAATCCCAGAGACTGTAAGCTAGAGCTGGCAAAAATCATTACAGGACTATACCACACGGAGCAAGAAGCTCTAAGGGCTGAGAAGTATTTCCATACGGTATTCCAGATGGGTGAGATTCCGGAGAATATGCCTGAACTACACATTCCTTCAGCAAGTAATACCTTAATCGACATCATACCTCATCTGATTAAAGCGGGAATAATCCCTTCGGGCAGTGAATTTCGGCGTCTGGTGAAACAAGGAGGCGTGCAGGTTAACCAGCGGAAGCTTGATCAGGTGGAGGAAGTATTGGAGGAAGACCAGCTGGTTATGCGGATTGGCAAGAAGAAGTTCGTCAGGATACTGTTTGAATAGTCTGATTTGACTAGAGGTTTTTTATGAACGATTGACTATTGATAAGGAATGAGGTATGATTGGATTAAAGTTCTAAAACAATGATTGAAACAGTGTTTATAATATTGGAATTCATTAATTTTAGAATTGTTTTAATACTGGAATTATCAATGTTAATTCTTCAGGAAAGGAGGATATCAATTGAGTCTTTATGATTATATTGCATTAGTATCATTGCTTTCGATTGGTCTTTTTGCAGGTGTGATGATGACTTTGGTAGTTCTTCTGCAGAAGCAGTGGAACGATCTGAACAAAGAGCAGTATGTATCCTTTTCAAGGGGTTTCTGATAATCGCTAAGGGAAATACAGTGATCAGCATCCTTACATTTGCTTCATTTTTATTGCCGTTCGCATTAGGAATAGCAAGTATTATCAATAGCAATTTATTCAACGGCATTATCGAGATTACATCCGGAGTCGTATTTTTGTTCAGTTGTTTGTTTGTAACCTTGAAATATAATTTTAAGATATATAACAAGGTGTTAAGCTGGAAAAGCCATGAGGAGGCCGAGGATTGGGAATTTGTACGAAAAAGATTTTATAGTCTCAATCTTATCCGAATGTGGGGGGCTATTTTATCCTTCCTTCTAATGGCCATCAGTTGTTTGGAGCATTTCTGAATCAAAAATCCATCAAACATATTCTTATAACGTTTGATGGATTTTTTCTGTATCCAATGCGGAAATATATGGTATTTCTCTATTTAACGATATTATTAACCAGCATATCAATGTAGCGGTCTCTAACCTCTTTTTCTTCAAAATGAAGTCCGAGGATATCACCGGTCGTTTGACCGAGTATGACCGGTAGAGTAAGACTGCTCATCATTTGAAAGGCGTGCATTAAGATAAGCTGCGAATCCCCTACTCCTCTGATTTCCATAATGGTATCCCGAATTAGTTGGAGTCCTTCTTTCTTAACAAACCCGGAATATTCTTTGTTAAGTGGGTTGCTATCCATGGATTTGCTGATAAAGTTTTTGATTATATCCGGATAACTTATGGCAGTTTCCATGTATGAGGTAAGAAAATTCTTCAAACGATCCGTAGGAGATTGATCAAGCTCCCTGAGATAATGGAAGGAAGAACCGAATTTTTGTGACAAATAGCTTAATGCTTCTTCAATCACTTTATACTTAGAACCAAAATGATAGTTTACTGCAGCTACATTGACATTAGCAAGTGCGGCAATTTTTCGAATCGTCACTGCATTTAGACCTTCTTCATTAATAATCTCCAGGGTTACTTTAATGATCTTATCCTTCGTATTCTCTTTTCTTTCTTCCGATTCTTTTTTCATTATGGTCCTCCATTCAGATGTACTCCTTGCTATTTTACTATATTTCGTTACCTTTGAACATGTTTATACCGAATTTTACAAAGGCTATTAATATGAATATTGGAAATTGTAACAATCAGGGATATTCCAAGTATAATATCCAGGCCGGGGAATATAAGAATACCCGGTGTGTTATTTACCAGCATTAGCAGGATATTCGGATTATTCAAGTCATTTATGCTTTTTAGTCCTAGTGCAGAATTAATAATCGTTATAAACAACAGGCAAGCAACCCATGTTAACGCATATAGAATAGCGAAGTATCCGGATATCTTCCGTTCTTTTTGTTTTATCATAATTAATCGTCTCCTCATAATAAATTAAACAATGTTTAAATCCATGATTAATTATATTATATTATATTATATTCTTGCGGAGCAATCTGTCAATATTTAAGATAATACTATTATCTATAAATTTAAAATAATCCTATTGACTATAAAAGAATTAAGTAGTAAAATTCAAACAGTGTTTGAAACAATGATTAAAAATAAATATTCATGGAGGTATTAGAATGAACAACAAAATGATTTTATTTCTGATTCTTTTGACCACCTTTTTACAGGTACTACATTGTTTTGAGGAGATTGGGATGAATGCATATGTGCTTTATAAGTCGAAGCACCCCAAAAACCCCAGGGGCTTATATCTGAGGTCCGCATCGGTATTGGTGGGCTTGAACTTTATCGTTTTATTCATATGGTTCTTTGGCATAGGCTTCGGATACTATTTGGCATTTTATACAGTACTGATCAGTGTAGTCAATAGTATTATTCATATTATTGGCTTTATAATGCACAAGTCTTATATGGGTACCTTGGGTGCCGGGGTATTTTCGGGGATACCCTTAGGAATCAGTGGCTTTATCCTTTTGATCGCACTGGTACAAAATTTACCTTAATTAAAAATCATTGCGAAAAGATATAAAACTATTTCGAAAAATTTCGAAAAAACCTTTCCATGCTTCCTCTAATGTGGTACAATGTTACTATATAACTGCCCGTAGAAAGATCGGAGGATGGAATGAGAAAGAGAAGCTTAGCCACTTTGATGGCATCCATGCTGGTGATACTTGCTGTATGGAATAATTTCGGAACGCAATACATAGCAGAAGCAGCAGATCGGTTACAGGTAAATATTCATTATCATCGGTATGCAGAGGATTATGAAGGCTGGAATATCTGGAGTTGGATTGGGTCAGGAGAAGGCGCTTCCTATGAAATGAACGGAGAAGATGACTTTGGAAAGATTGCCTCCTATACGATGGACTTGGAAGCTGGGGTGAAAGAAATCGGCTTTATTGTTCGTCATTCTACGGATAGTAACGCTTGGAATGCTAAAGATACGGCCAATGACCGCTTCTTGGATGTCACAAGGGCGAAAGATGGAGTGATTGATGTCTATGTGGTTCAAGACGATGAGAAATTCGGATATGGAGAAGATGAGATGAATATAGCACCCAAATTAATGTCAGTCTCCTTGACAAGTACAAGGTCAATGGAATTTAGTGTAACGAGTGCGTTTGACAGTACAGCGAAGAACGTACGAGCAAAAGTCAGGGTGACGGATGCAACCGGTAAGCAATACAAAATAGATCAAATCACCTCAGATGGTGGAAAAAAAGCGACAAAAGCAGTAGTAAGATTTGCTGAAGAGGTTTCTTTGCTCGGACAATATACACTTCATTTTGATGGATATGGAGAACTGACTGTATCAAAAACCAAGGTGTTCTCTACGGAGGATTTCGAGAAGGCTTTCTACTATGAAGGAACGGATCTTGGTGCAATATGGTCAAAGGATAAGACTACCTTCCGGCTATGGGCTCCGACTGCAAGCAATGTTACCCTGAACCTTTATGAGAAGGGGGTCGGAAGGAACTTAATCGAAACCATTCCGATGGATCAGAAGGAAAAGGGTACCTGGTATACCGAGAAATCCGGGGACCTGGATAAGATATATTATACCTATACTGTTACTGTAGATGGAGTTGTGCAGGAGACAATAGATCCATATGCGAAGGCGGCGGGAGTTAACGGCGAACGAGGAATGATCGTGAATCTGGAGGCTACTGATCCGTCAGGCTTTAACGAGGAGGCCAGACCAAAGTTCGTGAATCCGACGGATGCCGTAATCTATGAGCTTCATATCAGAGATTTCTCCGTAGATACCAGCTCCGGTATTAAGAATAAGGGGAAATACCTTGCATTTACTGAGAACGGTACGACAACACCGTCCGGTGTCAGCACGGGTATTGATCATCTGAAGGAGCTTGGGGTAACTCATGTGCATCTGCTGCCTTCCTTTGATTATGCAAGTATCAATGAGGCAACCTTAGTCAATCAGGATTTCAACTGGGGTTATGACCCGGAGAATTATAATGTGCCCGAGGGATCTTATTCGACTGATCCGCAGAAGGGTGAAGTAAGAATTAACGAATACAAACAGATGGTTCAGTCCCTGCATCGGAGTGGAATTCGTGTCATAATGGATGTGGTATATAACCATACCTTCAGTACCAATTCCAGCTTAAACAAGACGGTTCCAGGTTACTATTACCGTATGACCGAAGAAGGGCAGTACTCAAATGCTTCCGGATGTGGCAATGAGACAGCCTCTGAGCGTGCAATGGTACGTAAGTTCATGGTTGATTCAGTAGTATACTGGGCAACGGAATACCAGATCGACGGCTTCCGCTTCGACCTGATGGGAATCCATGACATTGAGACTATGAATGCAATCCGGGATGCACTGAATCAAGTGGATCCTACCATCCTGGTATACGGGGAGGGTTGGACTGCAGGTTCTTCCCCACTACCGGAAGAGGAGAGAGCAATAAAGGCGAATATGACCGCGCTTCATTCCGGAATCGCTGCATTTAGTGATGATCTCAGAGATGGTATCAAGGGAAGTGTGTTCGAAGAATTGGAGAAGGGCTTTGTAACCGGACAGCCCGGTATGGAGGAGAGTATCAAATTCGGTATCGTAGCTTCCACGGAGCACCCGCAGATTGATTATTCGAAAGTAAACTACTCCGATCAGGCATGGGCGAAGGAACCGACACAGACCATCAGCTATGCATCGGCTCATGATAATCTAACCCTTTGGGATAAGATTGCAACTTCCAATTTCACGGATCGTCTCGAAGATCGTAGGAAGATGAATATGCTGTCCGGAGCGATTGTCCTGACTTCTCAGGGTATTCCCTTCTTTCAGGCCGGAGAGGAGCTGCTTCGCAGTAAGCCTACTGATGTGAGCGGTACCACCTTTGACGAAAACAGTTATCAATCGCCGGATGCTGTGAACAGCATTAAATGGGATACCAAGGAGTCGAACCGTGCGGTTTATGAATATTATAAAGGTTTGATCGCCTTTCGTAAGGCTCATCCTGCTCTTCGCATGACAACGACGCAGGAGCTTCAGAAGAATCTTACCTTTCTTGAGAACTTACCCGAGAATGTAGTAGGTTATACCATCGACAATTCTCCAAATGCAGAGACATCGAAGTCAATCTGCATTGTATTTAATGCGAATAATGCTTCTATACCGGTTACCGTTCCTGCCGGAAGCTGGAATGTCTATGTCAGAGGAGATCAGGCCGGTAAGGAGATAATTGAGACGATCGAAGGCGGATCCATTACAATAGCGCCCATCTCAGCTCTTGTATTGGTGAAAGAGGATAAGGTGAAGGATGTATCGAAGGAGGCCAAGACATCGGAGACAGTGACCTCTAAGACATCCTCAGAAGGTAAGAGTAATAACTTGAGAAATATTCTCTTTGGGGTCTTTGGCGCTGTCGCTGTGATAGCTGCTGCGATTATGATTACCCTTCGTAGACGCAAGAAATAATTCTTCGTCCGTAAACAATCGATAGACTGAGATTATTATGAAGCGATCAAGATATTTCTAATTTAACTTTATATCAGAAAGGAATGGAGAATATGAGTAACTTCATATTCTCCATTCCTTTTTCTTGTATAAGTAAAGTGAGCGTTCCTACGCATCAGAAAGATTTTCGCCGTCGGTACTTGCTATCTGGTAAGACTCTTCAGATCCGTATAGAAATTCGGGTAGGAGATATCAACACATTCTGCCTCGCGAATCGTTGTCTCGCCTTCTGCCAATAGAGCCGCTACGGCAAAGGACATGGCAATACGATGATCGGAATTACTGTCGATGATCGCTCCATGCAGAGGTCTTCCACCATTTATGATCATACCATCCGGGGTTGCAGTAATGTCAGCGCCCATACGGGTAAGATTATCTACCATGACATCGATACGATTAGATTCCTTAACTTTGAGTTCTGCAGCATCCTTGATTACTGTCTGTCCCTCTGCAAAGCAGGCTAATACGGCAATCATCGGAATTTCATCGATCAGTGTGGGAATGAGTTCTCCGCTGATCTCGGTTGCATTAAGCTCTCCAGCACGAACTACTAAGTCTGCTACCGGTTCTCCGCCATTGTCGATGACATTTTCCAGTGTAATGTTGGCACCCATCTGTTTACATACTCGCAGAATTCCGTCTCTGGTCGGGTTGATCCCTACGCTCTTGATCACAACCTCTGATCCCGGGACCAACAATCCGGCAGCAATAAAATAAGCAGCGGAAGAGATATCTCCGGGAACATTGATTTTCTGGCCGGTTAGCTGGGGGTTCGGTTGAATGGTTGCAGTATTTCCAAAGCTTTCAATGGAGGCTCCAAAGGTGGAGAGCATCAGCTCTGTGTGATTTCTGGAGAGAGAAGGCTCTGTTACTTTGGTTTCCCCTTCTGCATAGAGGCCTGCCAGTAAGATGCAGGACTTAATCTGAGCGGATGCTACCGGTGATTGATAGTGAATTCCGGTTAATCGATGCTTCCCATCTGCAGATGAATTAATTACAAGTGGAGCACAGTTATTATCTCTTAGACTCTTAATGTCTGCTCCCATCATGGAAAGTGGTGTCATGATTCGTCCCATGGGTCTTCTCTGGATGGATTCGTCACCAATCAAGGAGGTTTCGAAGCTTTGTCCACACAGGATACCGGAGATCAGACGCATGGTTGTACCGCTGTTCCCGACATCCAATATATCCATAGGCTTAGAAAGTCCATGCAAGCCTTTTCCCCGTATGATTACATATTCGGTAGCAGGGTTATTCTCGATTTCGATACCGAGTTGTCGAAAGCAGCGTATTGTGGAGAGACAGTCTGCACCTTGAAGAAAATTGGTTACCTCGGTGGTACCTTGTGCCAGTGCACCAAACATAACAGAGCGATGAGATATGGATTTATCTCCGGGAACTTTAATCACACCTTTTAATGGTCCGCATTTCTTGAAAATCATAACTTGACTCTCCTTAAACTTGTTTTATTGTTTTTGACAATCATTCGGGTAAACTTTATTTATAACACTTCACGCTGAGATTATATTCCTGGTACAAAGCTCTGGCATACACTAATTTCTCTCATAGATACGATAATTGTATCTTCCCAGCATTACGGTCGCCTTCTGTTGAGCTTCTTCATCATAGAATTCGATTCGAAGAACACCCTCTTCAAATTCACGGTTATGAATGATGCCGATATTCTTAATACTGATCTGATTACTGGCAAGAAGGGTTGCAATTGTTGCAATCGCACCGGCTTCATCCACGATATCCAGATATACTTCGAAAAGCTTCTTCATCAGACCGATGGATTTATTCGGTATTGCACTACGATATTCCCCTGCCGTATCAAACATTTGATAGAGAAATTCGCCGTTTTTATCTCTAAGTGCATCGGAAGCGACCTGTAGGGAAGAGATATAGCGATCGAGACACTCTTTGATCTCACCTGCATTGGTTAGGCAGATGTTTTGCCACATGACCGGTGAAGAGGAGGCAATTCGCGTGATATCCTTAAAGCCCCCGGCGGCAAGGGCTCTCATTTTCTCTGCTTCATCGTCGGAATCACGAACCAGATTCACTAATTGGGCGGCAATGATATGAGGAACGTGGCTGATGGCTGCTGTAATTTTATCATGCTCTCTGGATTCCAATAAGATTGGTATAGAGCCCATGCGCTTCACCAGTTGATATAAGGTCTGTGTCATATGATCCGGTGTTTTAACAGTCGGAGTCAGAATATAATATGCATTTTCCAGAAGGAGCGCATAGGAGTTAAGGTAGCCGGTCTTCTCAGAACCGGTCATTGGGTGACCTCCTACGAATTGTGCCTCAAGACCCAACTCCTCTACAGCTTCATGTATGTTGGTCTTCACACTTCCGACATCGGTTATGATACAATCCGATCTGAGCAAAGGCTTCAATTGTCGGAGGTATTCGATGTTCGACAGGACCGGTGCACATAAGAATACAAGATCACAGTCTGAGAAACCATCGGAAAGGAGAGTGGTAACACGATCCAGAACCTGATCATTCAGAGCTGCTGTCAGATCGGAGCTGGGGTTATTCTTATGATAATCATAAGCAATAAGATAATTGTTCGGATTAATCTTCTTTAAGGCTCGTGCAATGGAGCCTCCAATTAATCCAAATCCAATAAAGCCAATCTTAAAATCGCTTATAAAATCACTCTCAAAGTCATTCATGACAGCCTCCTATTAATCATATTATACTTTTTTGTGTTGGTAGTATTTTTAGAACCTCTTACCCATCAGAGAAGCCAATGGTCTTAAATCACGGGTCAGATCTTCGAATTGTTCAAAGGTAAGAGACTGAGGCCCGTCGGATAATGCGGTGGAAGGGTTCGGATGTGTCTCGATCATCAGACCGTCTGCTCCGACCGCAACCGCACTCATGGCGAGAGGCTTCACATAAGCTCTTACACCGGTTGCATGGCTTGGATCAACAATGATCGGAAGATGACTCTTTTCCTTTATAACCGGTACCGCACTAATGTCAAGCGTATTGCGGGTAGCGGTTTCAAAGGTACGAATACCTCGCTCGCAAAGAACAACATTTGGATTACCTTCTGCGATAATATATTCGGATGCATTTAACCATTCGTCAATCGTTGCAGCAAGGCCTCTCTTCAATAATACGGGAAGACCGGACTTCCCCGCTTCCTTGAGAAGATAGAAGTTCTGCATATTTCTGGCACCAATCTGAAGCATATCAACATACTTTACCGCTGCCTCAATCGCGTTTAAGCTTGTTACCTCACAGATAACCGGAAGACCGGTTGCCTCTCTTGCTTCCTTCATATATTGAAGGCCTTCCTCCTCTAGACCCTGGAAGGCATAGGGGGAAGTTCTGGGCTTGTATGCTCCGCCACGTAGGATTTGAGCGCCTGCTTTCTTTATCGCGATCGCAGTTTGCATCAGCTGCTCCTGACTCTCAACAGCACAAGGTCCGGACATAATAACGAGCTCGTCTCCGCCGATTACTACATTACCAACCTTTACTCTGGAGGGCTCGGGATGGAATTTGCGGTTGGCAAGCTTGTAACTCTCCGTAACGGATACAATTTTATCAACATCCTCATAGATCTCAAGGTTTTGATCTCTGAGTTTAGACTTATCTCCGACAACACCGATAATAGTAACTTCCTTACCGGCAGAAATATGGGCATCCAATCCCTTTGATTCGATTAAATTCTTAATTCTTTCTATTGATTCCTTTTTAGCCTGAGGCTTCATTACAATAATCATAACTATTAAACATCCTTTCTATCTATCATTATCAATATTCTTTACATATTTTTGATTAATGCTATATAATCGTGTGAATACTTCTATATATAATTCGAAAGCTCCTAAATTAACATAGCTCCGGTTTATTCTAGGTTCTTGTAAGAAAGCTTTCGGTACAGTTGTCGTTACTTCGATTCTCACAGTACATTTATTATAGCATATAAATGAGAAACAAACATTGTTAAGTCGTCACAGGTTTTGTTGCGGTTATGTTATATAGTATCGCAATCTTCCTATGTACTTAACGTCTTTCTTCCTCAGCCAGGAAGAATATATAAGACTATTCAACCAAAACTTTAACATATTTCGGGAGAGTGTTATACCTGCTTTGAGAGTTTTGCAGCGTAAGTATGCAACTGTCAGCAGCTGTCTGCCTATGAAATAGACAGTGCTGTTGCGACTGGAGCTGTAAAACCTCGAAAAGTAGGTGTGATGCTCTCGCGAAATATGACATAATGTCCGGTTTTATTCACTTATATATACCTTACGGGCTTTCTGTTTTGCCATTATACTCTGTATTTTTTATGGTGTCAATACTCTATTACTTTAAAGCGTTACGGTTCAACGCATAAAAGAAATAACTTTGTTGATATTTACATAAAACTATTGTAAAAGTTTAGCTTGTCTAGTAAAATATACTAAGAGGTATCTATGGGTGTCACAAATCAATCCCAACTCGTGCAACTAAATAACTTAGCTAATCTCGCTACTAAGTAAACCACCGGATTTGAAATGTGATAGCATACATTTTGCGCAACATTGCAAAGTGTGATTGACCCTACTACTTACTAAACGCGTATTGGAGGAAATCAGAATGAATGTTTACACTTCGGAAAAGATTCGCAATGTTGTTTTGTTAGGCCACGGTGGCTGTGGCAAGACTACTTTAGTCGAAGCCATAGCGTACACAACAGGAATACT
>JAEZUM010000046.1 GCA_023421075.1 Bacillota bacterium | reverse complement strand
GGCATCTGTGTTCTGCGTAGTACATACAGCCCCGGGTTCAGACGGATTCCATTGTTACGGGTGCCGACATTACCGGTAATACCATCCATGATCCGTTGGGCTAACCATTGAGCTTGGGTTCCGTATTGATAGAGATAGACTTCTGTTCCGTTGATGGCAGGATTCGGATTAGCATTGCCATGGATGCTGATGAAATAGTCAGCCGGCCAGGAATTCGCCATCTGGACCCTCTCCCTTAGACTGGAGGCATTCGTGGTACCAAGTACGGTTGTAGGTGTGGGCCTGGATAAACGAGCCTCAAAGCGTGAGTCGCTATTCAAAAGGTCAGCCAGATATACACCGACCTGATAATTGATATCGTGTTCCAACAGCCCGTTAGCGCTTGCGCCTGAATTGTGATATCCACTAGGATTGTGACCTTGATCTATAAAAATTCGAATAGGCAAAGAAACACTTCCTTTCCATATACTATTAACATCATATTCGAAACGGAAAAAGATGTTACATATTTTGTATAGCAATCAACCATTCGCCATGCTATAATCTGTTTATTGGTGTGTTGTATTAAATGGAGGAAAGAATGGATAAAGGATTAGAAAAGAGAAAAAGAAGCCGGGTGATATCAATTGCTTCCGTCAGCAGTGTTGCTGTCGGTATCATTTTGATTGTTCTCGGAATGACTTATTATAAATATCAGATCTCAGAACTTGGCATAACCGATACGACGCAGTATCAGGAATATAAATATCATTATGCATTGATCTCAGAGGAAAAGGATGCAGAATTCTGGGAGGCCATCTATCAGGGCGCCCTGGAGAAGGGAAAACAAGAGAATGCCTATGTGGAACGCTATGGTAAGAACCTGGCGGTCTCTTATTCGGTTGAGGAATTAATGGAGATGGCAATTGCAGCCAAGGTGGACGGAATAATCCTGGAGCCTAATGGGGATGAAAAGATGAATGAATTAGTAAATAGAGCCTATGACGCAGGAATACCCGTTGTGACTTTACTCAAGGATACGTATCAGAACACAAGTGATTCACAGTATCATAATACTGCAAACAGCAGTAAGCGTATCAGCTTCGTGGATATCAACAGTTACAGTCAGGGACAGGCTTATGGTAAGCAGGTTGCAGAGCTGATTCGTGAAGGAAAACGAAATGTGGTCGTGTTACTCAACGATGATGATAAAGACTCCAGCCAGAATGTGATTTATACCAATATTCTTGAGATGATCGATTCCAGAAAAGCATCGGTTAAAGCGGTTACAATTAACACAAAAAGCGCATTCAGCTCGGAGGAGGATATTCGTAATATCATTATGGATAAGAATAATCCCCCGGATGTATTGGTTTGCTTGACTGCAGACGATACCATCAGCGCGAACCAGGCCGTAGTAGATTATTATAAGGTAGGTCAGATCGATATCATTGGATATTATGATTCAGACATCATTTTAAGAGCAATTGAAAAAAATATTATACATTCCACAATGACCACAGATGCCAGCCTCATGGGCGCTTATTGTGTGGAAGCCTTAGCCGAATACCGAAAGAACAATAAGGTAAATGATTATTATTCGGTAGGTATTACTGTAATTAATAAGGATAATGTTGCTCAATATATCGAGGATAGTACCACGGAAGAAGTAGATGAATGATGAATGAGGACAGAGTGATGAAACAAAAAAGCAAGAAGGGCTCCATACGAAGAAGATTGGTGTTGGTATTTGCATTTTCCTCAATCGTAGTATTCTTTGCAAATATGTTCATGTATTCCAACATAAATAAGTCGATTGGAACGATTGATGAAGTATATAAGAGTAATGTGGAATTCAATGAACTGCTGGAAGCATTGACGGATGTCCATGATTATGTTTATGAATACCTGAATACGAAGAGTTCGGATTCTCTGGAGAATTACTATCGAAGTGATGAGAATTATCGAAGGCTGCTTGGTGAGCTGAATAATCTGATTTACGATAATGATGTTATCCTGATGCAGAAGAACATCAAGAATATGTCGGAGACCTATCTGGATATCATGGCGGAATCCGTAGATGCCAAGCGTGGACGTAATATTGAGAAATATATGGTGAATTATGAGGAAGGTACTGAAATGTATGATTACATCAGCACCTACATCAATAGTTTGAATAATGAGCAGTTTATGTATAACTCCGTGAATTATGAACGACTGCTATTGGCACTTCGTTACCTTGAAATCATCAGTACAATCGTATTACTGGTTATTACCTCCTTTAATGTGTTACTGATTATCGTTGTGACAAGAAGTATTACCGGACCATTACTAAAGCTTACAAAGGTAGCACATGAAGTGGCAGGCGGTAATTTTGAGGTGGATCTCGTGCAGGTGGATTCCTCCGATGAAGTGGAGGTCGTGACGAAAGCCTTCAATAATATGATCATCAGCATTCACCAATATATTATTCAGATCAAGGAGAATATGGAGCTGGAAAGCAAGATGATGGAGAAGGAGCTTTTAATGACCAACCATTTAAAGGATGCTCAGCTCAAATACCTTCAAGCACAGATTAATCCGCACTTCCTGTTCAATACCTTAAATGCCGGTGCTCAGCTGGCAATGATGGAGGGTGCTGATAAGACTTGTCTGTTCATCGAGAATATGGCAGACTTCTTCCGCTCCAATATGAAGAGCTTTGATCAGGACTCAACCATACGTGATGAGATCAAGCTGGTAGACAGCTATATTTATATTCTTAATGTTCGCTTCTCCGGAGGCATTCATTTCTATAAGGATGTGGATGAGAGTCTTCTGGAGGTACGGGTACCCAGTATGATTCTACAGCCGGTTGTCGAAAATGCGGTTAATTATGGTATTCGTGATATCGAGTATGAGGGAAAGATTTTCCTGTCCGTTTATCAGACAGAGGATCAAATCGAGATAACCATAGAAGACAACGGAGCCGGTATGGACCGAAGCACCATTGATCGTGTCATGAATGCAAAGCTTGAGGATAGTGCTTCCCTCAAGGAGCGAAACATAACGAAGGATTCCAATGGAATAGGGCTTGGTAATGTAATTAATCGTCTGCGTCTATATTATGAAACAGAAGAAGTATTCGCGATAGAAAGTGAAGGCAGAAACAAAGGGACTAAGGTGACTATTTATATACCCTTTAATTATCACAAAGCAGAATCAATGTAGCTAAATCGTTCAGCCATACAAATCTAGATAAATAGCTTAGTAGATTGGAGATACTATGTATAAAATTATGTTAGCAGATGATGAAGGAATTGTGATCGATTCCTTGCGTTTTATCATCGAGAAGAATTTCAGCGATATCTGTATGGTAGAGCATGCAACTACGGGTCGAAGTGTGATAGAGCTCGCAGAGAAGTTTAAACCCGACATTGCCATTATGGATATTCAAATGCCCGGTATTAATGGTATCGAGGCAATGAAGGAGATAAGAAAGACAAACTCCTCCGTTGTATTCATCGTTATGACTGCCTATGATAAATTTAACTATGCAAAAGAAGCAATCAATCTTGGTGTATTGGAATATCTGACGAAACCGGTGAATCATACCGTCATTGTAAAGGTACTGCAAAAAGCGATGGACCTGATTGAAGAGGATCGAAAGAAAAGAAGCAATGATCTGTTGATTCGGGAGAAGCTGGAGATTGTTGTGCCGATTATAGAGAGCGATTTTATCTATGCTGCCATTTCCGGCGATGATCTTACACAGGCCGAGGCCAATTTCCGTAATTTACTCGGAATTCGAGAGGATTATGGTTCTATGGTGGTAATGGAATTTGGCGATGCAATAGAGGATGGAGTGCTGACCAACCCGGTGGGTGTCAGTGTGAAAGCCCAGACCTTTTATCCGGTGATTCGCGAGAATCTGAAGGAGGAGTTTAACTGTATTGTCGGTCCGATTATGGTGAATAAGATCGTTGTCTTTCTCCCCAGTGCGAAAACAGTGCTGGAATATGATGACCGAACCTTACTGATTGAAACGATGCGGAGAGTAATCCGAGATCTGACAAAGCGAATCGATGTCCAGTTTAAAGTGGGGATTGGATCGGTTGCATCATTATCAAGATTAAGTGATTCATATAAAGAGGCACTAAATGCGATTCGAAACGGAAAAGGAAGAGTGGTACATGTTAAGGATCTTCCGATCGGTTGCGAGTACGAGGAGGATTATCCGATCGAGATTGAGCGTACCTTGTTTGAGCGGATCGAGAAAGGAAATATGGAGGGAACCAAAGAAGAAGCGAACCGTTTCTTTGACTGGATGATTGAGCATTATCCGGATTGTGAGATGGATATAAAGCTTAAGGTTTTGGAATTTATTCTTTTTGCGGAACAGAGGGCTTTCCTCAGCGGTGGTATGACTTACTATTTCCGGTATCGGAAGGACTACTTATCAACGCTGATCCAGATTGACAATTATGATCACTTAAGAAGATGGTTTATTGATAAAGTAATCGAGGCTTGCCGTAACATTACCTCAAAACGAGAGGAGCAGACCATCGGGGTGATCGCGCGGGCAAAAGCCTTCATCGAGGAGAATTTCAGTAAGGATATATCGCTTGATGATGTATCAAGAATTGTGGATATCAGCCCATATTATTTCAGCAAGCTGTTTAAAGAGGAGACAGGTGAGAATTTTATCGAATATCTTACGAATATCAGAATAGAGCGGGCAAAACTGTTATTACAGAACAAAGAAGTAAGTATCAAGAATATCTGTGTGGAAACCGGCTATAGTGATCCGAACTATTTCAGCAGGATATTCAAAAAGCAAGTAGGTATCACACCGACGGAGTATCGAGACCGGATCGGGTGATAGTCTGTTACACAAAAACTTGAATTGGGGGAAGGGTTATGGTGAAAAAATGGAGGGTTATGGTAGCAATACTGATAACCGCAATCTTATCTATGACCGGATGTAGGGACAGCAGTGAAGACACAAAAGATACGGATGTGAAGGAAAAGAAAATTCAAATCGGACTATCCTTTGATTCCTATGTCATTGAACGTTGGCAAAGGGATCGGGAGGTATTTGTATCCACGGCTCAGGAGCTGGGTGCAGAAGTGAATGTACAGAATGCCAATGGTGATGTTGACGAACAGATCTCGCAGATCGAATATCTGATTGAGAAGAAAATGGATGTTATTGTGGTGGTTGCTGTGGATTCCGAAGCCTTAAGTGATGTTCTGGTGAAGGCGAAGGGAGCAGGAATCATCTGTGTTGCTTATGACCGTCTGGTTCGTAATGCGGATGTAGATCTGTATATCTCCTTTGATAATGAACAGGTTGGAAGGCTGATGGCAGAGGCACTGGTGGACGGAGTTCCGGAGGGTGGTAATATCGTTACAATCTTTGGCCCGAAGACGGATCATAATGTAACGTTAGTAGAACAGGGGTATCAGGATGTCATGGAGGGACATGATATTAATGTGATACACACGGTCTATGCGAAGGGCTGGCTTGCAGAAGAAGCTTATACAGCAATCAATGAAGCAATGGAACTAACAGATGATATTGACGGTGTGTTATGCGGCAATGACAATTTGGCAACTCAAGCAGTACTTGCTTTATCGGAAAACCGTCTTGCAGGTAAAGTAATAGTTACTGGGCAGGATGCAGATCTTGTTGCATGTCAGAGAATAGTGGAAGGAACACAGACGATGACGGTATATAAGCCGGTGGATAAGCTGGCTAAGGCTGCGGCGGAATATGCAGTGAAACTGGCAAAGGGAGAGGACATTGAATTCTCTTATACGATCGATGATGGTGGTCATGAGGTACCATATGTTAAATTAGAACCCATTGCTGTAACAAAGGATAACATCCGTGAGGTAATCATTGAAGGAGGCTTCCAACAGGAAGAGGATGTATATCTTAATATATCGGCTGACAACGAGTAGACATAGACTTTCTTAATTATAATATCAGAATTTATAATCTTTCTGTAAAATGAATATTTATCGGAACGGATTCCAGAAAAGGAGTCCGTTCTTTGTCGTGTATTCTAATATTTATTCTGATCTAAATTTAGTCCTAGCACTCTTTTATAAAATTTTATAGGACAGATTTGTCTTTTTGGTAGCATTTTTTTGCGATGTTTTTCTTTAAAGCCATCAGTATACCCAATTTAAATTAAAAATATACAGTTCTTAGCAAGTTAATCCTATTTTATCTATGTTATTATCAATATGTAATATTTATTTCAAAACAATTTAATGGGAGGATTGAATTATGAAGAAAAAGTTATTAGGTTTATTAATGTGCCTCGTTCTTGTTTCCTCAATGTTCGTAGGCTGCGCAGGCGGAGACGGCGGCAAAAAAGTTGGCGTAGCAATGCCTACAAAGGATTTACAGAGATGGAACCAAGATGGTGCTAACATGAAGACAGCACTTGAGAAGGCAGGCTATACTGTAGATTTACAGTATGCAAACAACGATATCGCTACTCAGGTTTCTCAGATTGAGAACATGATCACAGGCGGATGTGACGTATTAGTTATTGCTTCTATCGATGGTGGTTCTTTAGGAACAGTTCTTAAAGAAGCAAAAGAGAAGAAGATACCGGTTATCGCATATGATCGTTTGATCATGGATACCGATGCAGTTTCTTACTATGCAACATTTGATAACTACATGGTTGGTACTATTCAGGGTCAGTACATCGTTGATACCTTAGATCTTAACAACCAGGCAGGTCCTTTCAATATCGAGTTATTCACAGGTTCACCTGATGATAACAATGCTCGTTTCTTCTTCGGCGGCGCTATGGATATCTTAACACCTTTCATCGAGAGTGGTAAGTTAAATGTAGTTTCCGGTCAGAAGGCATTTGAAGAAGTTGCTACTCTTAACTGGTCTACAGAAGAAGCTCAGAAGAGAATGGAAAACCTTATCACAGCTTATTATGCAGATGGAACTAAGCTTGATGTTGTTTACTCCTCCAATGACTCTTGTGCAATCGGTATCACCAACGCATTAGTTAACGCTGGTTACACAGGCGACAACTTCCCGATCTTAACCGGTCAGGATTGCGATATTACTTCCGTTAAGAACATTCTTGCTGGTACACAGTCTATGTCTATCTTCAAGGATACTCGTACCTTAGCAAACAAGGTTGTTGAGATGGTTGATGCTATCTTAGCTGGTAAAGAAGTACCGGTTAATGATAAAGAGACCTATGATAACGGAACAGGTATCATTCCTTCTTATCTTTGCGAGCCAGTATTTGCTGATGCTAGCAACTATAAGCAGTTATTAATTGACTCTGGCTACTATACAGAGGATCAGTTAAAGTAAAAGGCACTCACAATAAGGGTGTTGTAGAAAATAATACAACACCCTTTTTTTCCATGTATAATGATATGGTTTAAGTCTTGGCATAGCGAGCTAATGTTAGACAGGAAAACCAAATAGATATAGGAGGGGTCAAATTGGCAGCAATATTATTGGAAATGAAGAATATTACCAAACGCTTCCCCGGAGTCAAAGCATTAGATAATGTTAACCTTCAAGTTGAAGAAGGCGAAATTCATGCACTTGTTGGCGAAAATGGAGCCGGTAAATCTACGCTTATGAATGTATTAAGCGGTATTTATCCTCATGGAAGCTATGAAGGAGAGATCCTTTATCAGGGTGAGGAATGTAAATTCAGTGTGATAAAGGATAGTGAAGAAAAAGGTATCGTTATTATCCATCAAGAGCTTGCTCTTGTACCATATATGACGATAGGCGAGAATATGTTCCTGGGTAACGAGCGTGGTAATGTTGCTCGTATCGATTGGGAAGAGACCTATCGTAAGGCAGACGAATTGCTTGCGACCGTAGGACTACACGAATCCTCTAAGACATTAATTAAGGACATCGGTGTTGGTAAGCAGCAATTGGTAGAGATAGCAAAGGCGTTGGCGAAGAATGTTAAGCTTTTAATACTTGACGAGCCGACCGCATCCTTAAACGAAGCAGATTCCCGTAAGCTATTGGATTTACTGCTGCAGTTTAAGAAAGAAGGACTTACTTCGATTATTATATCTCATAAGTTAAATGAGATTTCATATGTTGCAGACAAAATTACAATCATTCGTGACGGTTCTACCATAGAAACCCTGGATAATAAGGGGGAAGAGGTCAGTGAAGAGCGTATTATAAAAGGAATGGTTGGTCGTACCTTAACCGATCGTTTCCCGAAGAGAGAAAACGTTCCCATCGGTGAGACGAATCTTGAGGTGAAGAACTGGACGGTATTCCATCCTCTCTATGCAGGACGTAAGGTAGTAGATAATGTATCACTTCATGTTCGTAAGGGCGAAGTAGTAGGTATTGCCGGACTTATGGGTGCCGGACGTACCGAATTGGCACTTTCCATCTTTGGAAAAAGCTATGGTGTTGATATTACCGGTACATTACTCATCAACGGGCAAGAAGCAAAACTTCACAGCTCCCGTCAGGCAATCGATAAAAAGATCGCTTACATTACCGAGGACCGTAAAGGAGATGGACTAGTTTTAACAAATCCGATCCGTGTAAACACAACACTGGCGAATATGGCCGGGGTTAGCAAGAATGGTGTAATCGACCGAAACCTTGAGGTTGATGCAACGAATAAATATATTGAAAAATTAAGAACAAAGTGTACTTCCGGTGAGCAGATGGTTGGTAACCTAAGCGGTGGTAATCAACAGAAGGTATTAATCAGTAAATGGATGTTTGCAAATCCCGATATTATGATACTTGATGAACCGACTCGTGGTATCGATGTTGGTGCCAAATACGAGATCTATTGTATAATTAATCAATTAGTTGCTGAAGGAAAATCTATTCTTATGATTTCTTCCGAATTACCGGAGCTGCTCGGTATGTGTGATCGTATCTACATCATGAACGAGGGCAAGATGGTCGGTGAGGTAAGCCGCGCGGAAGCAACTCAGGAGCTTATCATGGGACAAATATTAAAATCAAGTAAAGGAGTATAGCGATGGATAAAGCAAAAGAACTTTTAAAAAAGAATACGATGATTATTGCGCTTATCGTAGTAACCATATTTTTTACAATAACAACAAACGGAACCTTACTAGTTCCGCAGAACGTTACGAACCTCATTGCTCAGAACGGCTATGTCGTTATACTTGCAGTAGGTATGTTAATCTGTATTTTAACCGGTGGTAACATTGACTTATCCGTTGGATCTATCGTATGTTTGATTGGTTCAATCGCTGGTACGTTAATCGTTAACAATAAGGTTAACAATTGGGTTGCAATCGTAATTTGTCTTGCAATTGGTATTGTAATCGGTGTGATACAGGGTTATTGGATAGCATTCCTACGAATTCCTGCCTTCATTGTAACTCTGGCCGGTATGTTATTATGGCGTGGTGTTGCGTTGATTGTACTGGATGGTCTTACGGTTTCACCGTTCCCGGACAGCTATTTAAATCTCTTTAATAGCTATGTGCCTGACATTTTTAACGGTAATATCAATATATTTGCTATTGTATTAGGTATTGTAGTATGTGCTATTTACGTATGTGCAATGCTACTATCAAGAATTAATAAAAGAAGAAAAGGTTATCAGGTTAATTCAGTTTTATCGGAGACAAGTCAGATTGTTATTATCTGTGTAATTGTTATGGCATTGGCCTTCTCTATGGCTAACCACAAGGGTGTTCCGATGATCCTGATCTTACTCGCAGTAATCGTATTTATTTATACTTATTTTACAACGAAGACTGTTCCCGGACGTTATCTTTATGCCATGGGTGGTAACGAGAAGGCAGCGAAGCTTTCCGGTATCAATACCAATAAAGTTCTGTTCTTCGCTTATGTTAATATGGCTTTCTTAAGTGCAGTTGCAGCTCTCGTTTGTGTTGCCCGTTTCAACTCCGCAGCTCCCACAGCCGGTATGAACTACGAAATGGATGCAATCGGTTCCTGTTATATCGGTGGAGCTTCCGCTTATGGTGGTATCGGTTCTGTTCCGAGAGTCGTTATTGGTGCGATCTTCATGGGTGTTATCAACAATGGTATGTCCATTATGGGTATCGATAGTAATGTACAGAAGGTGGTTAAGGGTGTTGTATTACTCGCAGCAGTAACCTTCGACGTTCTTTCCAAGAAGAGAGGAAAACTCGCATAAATAAACAAAGCATAGTGAGCATAATACGAGAAAATCACTCGCATAACAAGCTTACTTGCATAGAGACGATCGGAGCTGTAAATTATGGATGTGTTTTCATTCATAACAAATGTGCTTACAAGGTTTTGACTTAGACTCCTATATGTATTTTTAAGAGCAGAGGACTTAGTTAATATGAAGAAATTCATATTACTAGGTCCTTTGTTCTTTTTATAATTTTTGCAGATTGAATTATTTGATCGAAATGTGGTAATAATTTTATCAATGCAATGTGTGATATTTTTATTTATAAGGAGGAGTTTTATGAAATTTAAATTATTTGTTGTAACCCTGGCTTTATTCATGTTATTTATGACAGGCTGTGGAAAGAAAGCCGGTGATAATACAACTACATCGCCTTCACCTGCACCGACTACAGCAGCTACAACTGCACCGACAACAGCGCCGACGACGGCACCGACAACCGCTGCCAATGAAACTCCGGATGCTGTTACAACCGCATCCATCGTTGATAATGAAGAGGCATTTTTAAATGCCATCAGTAAGAATGGTACTTGGATTATCTGTCTGACAAAGGATTTTTCTACCGACAAAGAGCTTCTGATGGAAGGCGAATACAAGAATGGTAAGAAGGATGATGCCGGCAAAGATATTATCCAACGAAAATTGGCGCTTTATGCTCAGGACGAAAACCGTAATATCACTGCGAGATATACCTTGACCGCACCGAAATTGACCGTAACAAGCCCGATGGCAAGCATCCAGAAGGGTACCTTCAAGGGAGATTTATATATCAGTGTTTCTGATTTCCAATTAGTAGATGCAATCATTGACGGTAATGTTTATTTCACTTCGGAAGAAGCGAAAAGCACCTTTAAAATGGATGAGACCAGTAAGATCACAGGTGAGCAGGGTATGGAAGAACAGAATTAACAAATCAATATAAATATTTAAAAGCTGCATTTCGTAGTTTATATGAACCAGGTATTATAGGTGACGATACAGAAGGAGATTATCTTCTATGGATTGTCACCTTTTTTATGAACACATGCTTCAAAATAAGTACAAAACACTGATAGGACAACTACTAGAGTTTCTTTGGACATTTACGTATCTTCATGATACAATGATTAAAGTGTTGTTGGTAAAGAATAGGAGGTAACCGATTATGACTGATGAACTCGGACAACTAGACTTAGAATTGAAGGGACTGTTTGTCGCTTCTAATATGGATGAATTGATGGATCTGTTGAATAAACAGCCGGAGATAACCGTAAAAGAAATCAGCGATTATAATTGGAATATCGTTAAGAAATATTACGATACAGAACGATTTGATTTGTTATTTCAACATCTAAAGTTTGTTGCTTATACTTGTTTTATCGTAGAGTATGCGCATCAAATCGGGGTCATCGGAGATGATGTGTTCGGTATCATGATGATGATTTATAACGATATATATGAGTTAAAGAAGCAACAGGGTTAGAATAACCCGGTGCAGTAGAATGAATGCTTATTCATTGCAGTAGAATGAATGCTTATTCATATTATTGACAAAGTATGAATAAAAATGTAAAATGTGCTTTAATAGTGCAAATGGAGGACTGACCATGAAATTAATGATACCGGAAGGGTATAAAGCAGAGATTGATATAAAGGAAACGGAAATCGGAATTAAGTATTGTAAGGATTTCTTTGAACGAGAGTTGGCTAGGCAGTTAAATCTTACCCGCGTTTCTGCACCGCTTTTTGTTAAGCCGGAGACAGGATTAAATGATAATCTGAACGGTGTAGAGCGTCCGGTCAGCTTTGGAGTAAAGGAACAGGATGATGCTCAGGTTGAAATCGTCCATTCGTTGGCGAAGTGGAAGAGACAGGCACTGAAGAGATACGGCTTTAATAAAGAAGAAGGTCTTTATACCGATATGAGTGCGATCCGCAGAGATGAAGAGACGGATAATATTCATTCTATATATGTCGATCAATGGGATTGGGAGAAGATCATTGATAAAAGTGATCGTAATATCGATACACTTCAAGCAATTGTCCGCAAGGTATATGCCGCACTTAAAAATACAGAGAGCTACATGGCTTCCAAGTACGATTACATTAAGGAAATACTACCTGAGGAAATCACCTTTATTTCTTCTCAGGAGTTAGAGGATAAATATCCGGAGCTTACTCCCAAGGAAAGAGAGAATGTGATTGCCAGAGATAAGGGTGCCGTATTTATTATGCAAATCGGAGGTGCGCTGAACTCCGGCGAACGTCATGACGGTAGAGCTCCCGATTACGATGACTGGAAGCTTAATGGAGATATCATTGTATATTACCCGGTGCTGGATATCGCGCTAGAGCTTTCCTCTATGGGCATTCGTGTAGACGAGGATTCTCTGGTTGAACAGTTGAAAATAAGCGGATGTATGGATCGTGCAGAGTTACCCTTCCAAAAAGCATTGATTAATAATGAGCTTCCTTATACAATCGGTGGAGGGATTGGTCAGTCCAGAATATGTATGTTCTACTTACGTAAGGCACACATCGGAGAAGTTCAATCTTCCATCTGGCCTCAGGATGTTATGGAAGAAGCGGACAGAAGAGATCTTCATCTGTTATAAGAATAGATCGGTTCTTTGGATTTCAGGATTATAATAGTAGAAGATATCAATATATATTTTCCCATGCTCAGAGAATAAGGCGGTGATTATCGAAATGGTTAATTTATATCTCATTCGACACGGAAGACAAAACAGCACCTTATGTAATGTTGATGTGGAACTCTCTGACGTTGGGCGGTTGCAAGCCGGACTGTTGAAGGAGCGCTTGCGAAATTATAATATTGATGCGCTATATTCAAGTAATTTGTTACGGGCTAAGCAGACAGCGGAAATCGTAAATGAAGCCTTAAGCCTTTCTCACGTTATACGGGAGGAGCTTCGTGAAATTTCCTTTGGATTGCTAACGGGTCAGACGGAAGAATATATTGAGGAACATTTTGCCGATTTTAGAGCCGAGCAGAAGATGTTGATGGAGGATATTCCGTATCCGGAAGGCGAGAACGGTACTTCGGTCTATGAACGTGCTATGCCGGTGATACAGGAAATCGTTCAAAGCGGTAAGAAGAATATCGTTGTTGTGACCCATGGGGGAACCATACGGGTGCTGCTGGCAGCTCTCTTTGGGAAGAACCAGGCGAGACGGTTTCTGTTTGGTGTTTCCGTAGAGAACACAGGAATTACGCAATTAGTGTACAATCCGCAACAGGATCGTTTTTATCTGCAACGTTTTAATGATTATGCGCATCTGGATGATCATACCCAGCTGCAACAAAGGAATTGGGGTTAAGTTTAACAAGCCGGAGAATCGTATCTGTATTCAGAAACGTTAATCCGGCTTTAGTTGATACCACAGATCCTCTGACCGATTTGAAGGAGGATTATTTCAGAACTCTATATGGTGATGATGATCAAGGCATCCTGACTTCTAAGAAAGTTATTATTCATCGATAAAAGAAAGCAGATAGAAATTTATCATACTTATCAGGTAAAGAACAGGGAGGCTTCCATGTACAAGCATATTATTTGGGATTTTGATGGTACACTTTTTGATACTTATGAAGTTATGGGCAAAGCATTACAACTAAGCTTTCGTAAGATTGGTGTAGACGAGTCTTTGGAGGATATTATACGTCTGATGAAAGTATCCATCTCCGAAGCACTACAATATTATACTAGGCAGTACCAGATTGATGAGGATTTTATTAAGGATTATGAAACGACTCGAAGAGAAATGGAGCTGGAAGAGTGTAAACCGTATCCGGGAGCTTTAGAATTACTAAAGTATATTAAGGAATCCGGCAGGTATAATTATCTGTTCACACACCGTGGTATATCCTCGCTTGCTTTTCTTCAGAAACATCAGATCTATGATTATTTCACGGATTGCATTACCTCACAGCATTCCTTTGAGCGAAAACCCAGCCCGGCTGCAATTTTGCACCTTGCCCATAAGTATCAGATGAAATCGGAGGAGGCGATCATGATCGGTGACCGAGATCTTGATATCTTATCTGCGAAAAATGCCGGTATTCGGGCTTGCTTCTTTGACGATACCGGTGCCATCTGCAAAGCAGCTGATTATAATGTGAAGCATATTATTCAATTATATGAGATTATATAATTGAGTTCGGTTATGTGAGGTTGGTAAAATACCGGCTATGGGAGGAACGAAGAATGAAATGTGTATATACGGATGGAAGAAATCTTGATTTTATAGAGCTTTGCAGACAATTAGACGATAATCTGGATGAGTTGGTCGGAGGATTTGAACAAAGGAAGAATTACGTTCAGTATAATACACTGGAGGATATCCATGACGTGATATTGTTCTACGATCAGGAAAAGCCATGTGCCTGCGCCAGTTTTAAGCATTATGAGGAGGATACCGCTGAGATGAAGCGTGTCTTTGTACGGCAGGAGTATCGCGGTCTGGGAGTATCAAAGGCTTTGATTCAAACCTTGGAGGCACGTGCAAAGGAAAAGGGGTATCGGAGGATGATATTAGAGACCGGAAAACCACTGATTGCGGCTACCAGG
Organism: Bacillota bacterium; assembly: GCA_023421075.1. Taxonomy (GTDB): domain Bacteria; phylum Bacillota; class Clostridia; order Lachnospirales; family Lachnospiraceae; genus Mobilitalea. The sequence continues at coordinate 92,982 of JAEZUM010000046.1, read as the reverse complement.
TTATATCAGAATATGGGATATCAGATTATCGATAATTATGGTCAATACAAGAATATGGAGTTATCAATTTGTATGAGTAAGGAATTGTAAGATAGAAGCTTATTCCATCAGGAAAAAGAGGAGAATGCGCTGCAGATAAAAGGATGCGGCAGCCGGATCCTCCCTGTGCGATTCCACTCCATCCTGGGACGAGCTGCTGCCGTTTTATGAATACGTAGATAATGCGAAGGACCAACCAAAGGAATAATCCCTATAACCTAGAAAGGGACTAAATCGGGATGATGCCCGGTAAGACCATAAGCCTCCAGAGATCTTAAGGCATCAATATCTTCCGAAGAGAGTTCAAAATCAAAGATGTCGGCATTCTCCAGCATTCGATCTCTGGAAGTGGTCTTCGGGAGAGGTAGAAATCCATGCTGAATACTCCAGTGAAGAAGTATCTGTGCGGTGGTTTTGTGATATCTTGAGGCGATCTCTATTAATACCGGATGATCCATCTGACCTTTTATAAGCGGGCTCCAGGCTTCTACAATCATGCGTTTTTCTTTACAGTAATTCACGGCATCACGTTGTGAATATCTGGGATGTAATTCCAGCTGATCCACCATAGGAGCAATTCTAGCGGTCTCCAGCAAAGCATCGATATGATGTTCTAAGAAATTACTGACGCCGATGGCTTTAATCTTCCCTTCGGTATATAATTCCTCAAAGGCTCTCCAGGTTCCCTCATTTACTTCTTTCCAACAGTCCCGATATGCTAATGGAATCGGCCAGTGTATGAGATACAGATCCAGATAATCTAAGCCTAAGTTATCCATGGTAACTTCAAACGCCTTTAAAGTCTTATCATAGCCATGATCCGGATTATCTAATTTACTGGTTACAAATAATTCACTGCGCTTTAAGCCGGATTCTCTTACGGCTTTGCCCACTGACTTTTCGTTCTGATATGCAAAGGCTGTATCAATATGGCGATAGCCACAATCAATTGCTGTTTTCACGATGTCTGCTGTTGTTTCGTCCTTTGGAAGCTTCCAGGTTCCGAAACCGACGCAGGGTATTTTTACTCCGTTTGAGAGTACATAACAATCTTGTATGTTATTCATTTTGAAAACTCCTTCCATCATATCAAACATATATTTATTCTGTGTCATTCCCATCTTTAAAATTCATTCTATAAATAGAATTTCCAAATATCAATAGGAAAAGTGTTAGATTTCCTAATTCACTTGAGTTGCTCCTTATTATATAATATAATACAGTTCGGAACCGCAACCACAGAGATGGCTGGATTTCTTGCCGGATCAGGGCGGTTTTATTCCGTGTCGTTACTATTACATAGAGAAAAGATTAGTCGGAGGATATATCATTGAAGCATAAGAAAGCAATCATATTTGATGTTGATGGGACTTTAGTTGACCGCAGGGATGCATTTATACGCTTCTGCAATTATCTGGTAGACCGATATGGAGAGGCAAACCCCTATCAAGGTACAAGAGAAGCGTTAATTGAATATATGGTAGAGATTGATGAAAATGGTTATGGTGGATTAGAAAACTTTATACCGAGGTTGAGTAAGCTCTGGGAGCTGCCCCATACGATAGAAGAATTTGTTTCAGAACGGAATGAAGTGTTTGGGAAGATGACAACCCCATATCCGGAGCTATATGAGGTTTTGGATTCTCTGAAAGGAAGATATAAACTGGGTATCATTACAAACGGTTATTCCACGGTTCAAAGAGATAAGATCAATTCAGTAAATATAGCCGAATATTTTGATGATATCATTGTATCCGGTGAACAGGCTTTTGCAAAACCCGATCCTAGGATTTTTAACCTATCCTGCGACAGATTGGGAGTAACGCCACAGGAAGCTGTCTATGTCGGAGATTATTATCCGAACGACATCGCAGGAGCCTTGAGTGCAGGAATAGTGCCCATCTGGATCAGTGAAGATCCGAAGGATCATCCGGGATACGAGGGAATCCGTGTAAACAGGCTTAGAGAAATTCTTAACTATTTTTAGGGCATCCTCCTCCGATTTTTTGCAGTCTGCGGTATACTCGAGATGACAAAATATATGGCGGAAGAGGATGCTACTTTGTACAGGAATCTGGCGAAGCAGATTATAAAATCGGTATAGATCAATATGCTGGTAAGCCAGATTAGCGCGAGCAGATATGCTCCTTCAGCCACAGTGCCACACCATCCTCATGGTTACAGCCTATGATCTGATCAGCCTTCGCCTGTAGATCGGAAACAGCATTACCGACAGCAATTCTATGATCACTGGCTTCAAACAGAGGTAGATCGTTATGATTATCTCCAAAGCATACGATATGATCCAGATTCAGATAGGATCGCAAATATTGTACACCATGGTATTTTGAGGCGGTCTTGTTATACGTCTCGAGGTACCATAGATCCTGAGAATAATTGTCTTTATAGAAGACACAATTGAGATCCGGGATTTCTTTTATCGTGTGGTAGATATGCTCCAGCTTTTCGTGATGATCTAATAAAGAGAAATAAATTAACGGCTCCTCGGAAAGATCACTGAAATGATCAATCTGTGTAAAACGCTTTTGATACAGGTCGACTCTTTCCTGATAGAAGCTCTTTAAGGCAGGACTGCTTAGATCCTCATAATAAGTGGACATAACACCATTCTTTATGGTATAAGCGAAGCCCTTCAGCTTATGCTCTTGTATCACAGCCATCAGCTTAGCGATGCTATCCCTGGGAAGCGTTTCAATCTTTACATACTCGTTTTTGGTGAGATCATAAATGCAGACACCATTCATCAGAATAACCGGTACGGTAACATTGACTTCCTTAAGGATCGGTTTGACGGATGCTATGGATCTTGCAGTAGCTACACTAAATAACATTCCATGACGAATACATTCATTCAGGATATCAATGGTCCTGCGTGACAGCTCCACATTGGGCTGTAGGAGAGTACCATCGAGATCAGAGATATATAGAGTTTTCATAAGTAAATAGCCTTTCACCGGAACCTATTTTAAAATCGGAAGTTTGCTTTCCATTGCTTCATATACTTCAATCATTTGATCGGTCCAGGCATCAAATTCCGGATCCGGTCTCTGACATTCCGGATGCTTCTCGATATAATCCAGCGTCATACGAACGCCCTGATCAAAACGAACCGTGGCAGTGAAGCCGGGAACAAGGCGTTTCACTTTGGAATTATCAAAAATAACAGTATGAGCTTTATCACCAAGAACGCCTCCGATAAAACTTTCGTTTGCTTTTGCTAAAGTCTCAGAGGATATATGAACGATTTTCGGTTTTACACCGAGTGCATTGCCGATAATCTCATAGATCTGATTCCAGGTAAGGCTCTCATCGGAGGTAATCTGTACTGCTTCACCGATCGCGTGGAAATTACCCATCAGACCAAGAAACGCCTTTGCAAAATCAGAATTGTGAGTAAGTGTCCAGAGAGAGCTTCCATCACCATGTACGATAACCTTCTTACCTTCTTTGATGCGGTTAATGACACTATAGCTTCCATTCTTACCATGCAGAGCCAGAGGAACATCGAAGCAGCCATAGGTATGACTGGGACGAATGATCGTGATAGGGAAGCCATTCTTACGATATTCTTCCATCAGATACTCCTCGCAGGCAATCTTATTTCTGGAATATTCCCAGAAGGGATTGGAGAGCGGTGTACTCTCAGTAATGTTTGGACTTGACAGCGGTTTCTGATAAGCAGAGGCTGAACTTATGAAGATGTACTGCTTTGTCTTACCTGCAAATAGACGCACATCCCTCCTTAATGCCTCTGTATCAAAGGCAATAAACTGTGCCACGATATCGAAGGTCATATCCTTAAGTTTCTCTCTGACATCTGCTTCGTTATTGATATCAGCTTCAATAATTTTTACACCCTCCGGAACTAACTCCGAACGGTTCCCGCGGTTTAAAAGATATAAATCAAAACCGTAGCTGGGAGCAAGCTGTGTGATAGCGGTACTAATGGTTCCGGTTCCTCCAATAAATAATGCCTTCATAAGAATCCTCCTTTTAAAATCAATAATTAACCCATATCGATGATTTTGATGAATCAACTCAGGGAGTCAGAGCTACAATAGTATCATCAATGGGGTTTTTGTCATAATTTTCTTTCAACAATCCAAAGATATAATAATCCGTCATAACATTCAGGATAGCGCCCTGCTTGATAAAGCCTTCCTGCGTGAAGCCGAGCTTCTGAGCGACACGGACAGAGCCGTGATTATCGGCAAAGCAGCGTAGCTGGATTCGGGTCAGACCCAAATACTCAAAGGCTAATTTGATCATAGCTTGTCCTGCCTCCGGAGCAAAGCCCTGGCCCCAATAGTCCTTATTAATGCGATAACCGATATCAGCCTGACGTTTTAAACGAAAATCATAAAATACAATTTCACCGATCACCTTATTTGTATCCTTAAGCTCCATAAGCCAGGTCAACTCACGGCCGGCCAGGTACTCCTTCATGGTCGCATTATAATGATAATCCAATTTGATCTTTTTCTTTGGACGACGTCGGCCGTTGGTATCCTTTGATTCATCATATAATCCCCAAAAACGATAGACACTGTAATCATTGATGAATTCCAGACTATCCCTTCCGTCAGAGGGACTGTCGGTTATCTGACGAAGACACAATCGTTCGGTCTCAAGCTTCGGCAGCTTTTCAAAACATGCTTCATAGCTCATCTGCATTCTCCTCTCATCTAGTTAGATACCATTCTCTTCTATTATCTATCAAATCTTATTAATTATCAAGCCTTCGTAACCGTGGTTTCGTATTTTTGATTCATTTTATATTAAAACTGATTCTCTACGAAGATCTTTAGACCAATTATGATTAGTACAATACCACCAAACAATTTGGCACGAAGCCCTAATAAGGCACCGAATTTCTTCCCAATGTACACACCTAAGGTACATAGAACGAAAGTGATCAGCCCTATGATTAATGCCGCGGAGATAATATTAATATTTAACACAGCGATACTTACTCCCGCAGCGAAAGCATCAATACTGGTGGCAATTCCCTGCATGATCAGATTCCTCGCTTGAAACAGACTTCGGTTAATATTGGTCGTCTCAGTACAGTTCCATTCTTTGTAGGTATCACTTAGCATATTAACACCAATTGCACCGAGAAGCAGAAGTGCAATCCAATGCTGATATCGACATACGATATCAACAAAGGTTTTCCCCAGCGTGAAGCCCAGCACCGGCATCAAACCCTGAAAAAATCCAAAGGTGAAAGCAGTGGAGACGGCATGTCTTTTTGTAACCTTGTTGCTACAGATGCCGTTTGTTACAGCAACAGCAAACGCATCAGCAGATAATCCGAGAGCAAGGAAGATCAGAGTTAGTAGATCCATAATTATCCCTTTCTGTTCAGGTGGGTATGGTTGGTATATCACATAAAAAGCTCATGGACAGCCGGCATGCAGCTATACATGAGTCTCATTTATTAAGGTAAGCCAGATTTTTACGGAATCCTTATTTTGACTTGCCACATATTAATAGTATGCAGACGAAGCACTCATTTAGTACCTTTTATAGCATTTATAGGAATTAATTATGGGAAGCTCCAGGAAACAATACATTTTTGTCATGTGATCGGAAATTCTTAAAATGTAAGTGTGATTTTTCGTGTACATTGAAAAAATCTTCTTGCTACACAGTGAAAAAAAGTGCATAATATAATATCGATTTATATTGAGTAATAGAAAAGAAAGTAGGTTATTGTCATGTCCCTTGCTACAACAGCGTTTCACCAAATCACGATTATGTTCTTTATCATTCTGATCGGTATCTTTTGTTATCGTATTCGCTTGATTGATCCTAACACCAATCGAAAATTATCGGATATAGTACTTATGCTGGTTAATCCGTTTGTAATCATAATATCTTATCAAAGAGAGTTTGATACTACTCTTTTAACCGGTCTTTTGATCTCTCTGATTATGGCAATAGTGACGCATATATTCGGAATTGTCATTAGTAAAGTGATAATTCGTGGGAATAAGCACAGTGCCGATCTTATCATCGAACGATTTTCAGTGATTTATTCAAACTGTGGGTTTATCGGTATACCAATGGCCGGTGGTCTCTTCGGAAGTGAAGGCGTATTTTATATTACCGCATACATGACGATCTTCAATCTATTAGTATGGACGCATGGCGTCATCATGATGACCGGGAAAGCCAATGTAAAATCGGTTGGGAAGGCTTTGTTGTCGCCGTCTGTGGTAGCTACCGTGGTGGGTTTTCTATTATTTGTAACAAGATTAATTCTACCTGGGATATTAACCGATACCATGACTTATATCGGTAATATGAATACACCCTTGGCTATGCTGGTAGCAGGTGTCACAATAGCGCAGACCGATATTAGAAAATTGTGGACAAAGTTGCGGATCTATTATATTTCTGTTGTTAAACTGCTTCTGATCCCGATTACAATGTTGTTAATCTTTCGATTGTTTGAACTTCCCAATGTGGTATTGTTGACTTCAGTATTGGCTGCGGCTTGTCCGACGGCGGTAACGGTTAATCTGTTTTCTCTGCGTTATGATAAGAACTATCTCTACGCATCAGAGATATTCGCAGTATCAACTATTTCCTCAATGATTACAATCCCCTTTGTTATGTATGTCGCTAATCTGATAGGATAAGCCTGCAGGAGTTGTATTTGGCATGACATATCTGAGGATATGTCGATAAAATTGTTGAAAAACACAAGAATTTATTGTAGCTTGCTTTGCATAGCAGAGTCGTGTAAAATAAATGATGTGTGTAACGCATGATAGATAATAGGTTAAATGAAGAATGAAGGAGTTATTTATGATGAACGATTATGTTATCGTTAGTGATGCAACATTGGATCTTCCTGCGAGTGTTATCGATGAATATGATATACGAATAATTCCTATGGGTGTGAATGTAGATAATGAGGAATACAGTCATTACCCGGATGAGAGAGAATTATCCATAGAGGATTTTTATCAGAAGTTGAAAAACGGAGCGGTATCCCATACGACACAGATTACTCCGGCGATATTCATGGATTATTTTGAGGATATCTTAAAACATGGAAAGGATATTCTTTACATAGCCTTTTCCTCCGGATTAAGCGGTACATATAATACTTCACAGATTGTCATTCGTGATCTGGCGGAGGATTATCCGGATCGAAAAATCTATAGTGTAGATTCCTTATGTGCCTCCATCGGAGAGGGGTTACTCGTTTTGAATGCGGCTATTCAGAAACAAAAGGGCTTGACGATTGATGATCTGTTAGCCTGGGTGGAAGACAATAAGAGACGTTCCAAGCACTGGTTTACGGTGAAAGACCTGTTCTTTCTGAAGAGAGGCGGAAGAATTACTTCCATCGAAGCGATGGTCGGAACTGCGCTAAAGATACGTCCTGTACTCAGTACGGATTTCGCAGGAAAACTTACGGTTGTTTCCAAAATCCGCGGTACCAGGGCTGAGCTTGACTTTATGCTGACCAAGCTGGAGGAGGAAGGGAAGGATCTGTCTGAACAAACAATCATTATCGGTCATGGAGATGACCTTGCACAAGCACAGGAATTGGAAAACCTCATTCGTAATCGTTTGACAGTGAAGGACATTATTATTTCTAAAATTGGTCCTGTCATCGGTACTCATACCGGACCCGGAATGCTGGCTCTTGTTTTTATGGGAGAGTAACCAGAAAGTATATACAATCATAAGGAATATAATATTGTAATGAGATAAGCTATCTTAAGGGTTCGCACTCAGATCAACAGCTGCATTGCATCTGTTTCTGATGTGCGATAATCCAGGGATGGCTTTTTATATTAGGGAAAAGGTTTTCGTTGTCATCTTATCATTCCTGTTATAAAATAGGTAATAAAGAATCATAAGGAGGAGAGGAAATGAGAATTGGCGGAGATATTAAAAAGACGTATCAAAATCCGGAAGAATGGGTCAAACTGGTAAAGGAGTACCGTTATAGTACGGTCATCACTCCGATCTGTCATGATACACCCACTGAGGAGCGTCTCGCTTATATGGAAGCGGCCAGGCAAAACGATATCGTATTCGGCGAGGTGGGTATATGGAGAAATCCGATGTCAACAGACCCGGCGGAAGCAAAAGCAAATATAGAGTATAGTAAGAAGAGATTGGCCTTAGCAGAGGAGCTGGGAGCAAATTGCTGTGTGAATATCGTAGGGGCCAGAGGTGAATTATGGGATGGCTTTTATGAGGATAACTACAACGAGGATGTCTATGCAATGATTGTAGATATCTCCAGAGAGATCATCGACAGTGTCAAACCCACCAGAACCTTTTTTACATTAGAACCGATGCCCTGGATGATCCCTGATTCACCGGACAGCTATCTGAAGCTGATCAAGGACATTGACCGGAAGGGCTTTGCAGTTCATTTGGACTATACCAATATGATAAACTGCCCGGAGCGTTTCTTAAAAAGAGATGCTTTTATTGAAGAGTGTTTCACGAAATTGGGACCGTATATCAAGAGTATCCATGCAAAGGATGTCATTATGGAGAAGGTATTCCCCTGTGTGATTCGTGAGGTAATGCCTGGAAAGGGAGTCGTTGACTTTCGGAAGGTGGTTCGACTCTGTGAAAAGCTGGGTAAAGATACAACGGTTTTTGTCGAGCATCTGGATACGCATGAAGAATATATTCAGGCAGCCGGTCATGTCAGAAGAGTTGCCGAGTTAGAAGGCATCGTTGTGATGGGTTCCTAAAAAAACGAAATGCTAAATATTTGTAAAACAGAGGAAATCTATTTGCTATCAGTCAGTGAATTCAGTATAATTAAGGTAAGATCGTATCATAAGAATAGGATACGATCTTTTCACTGTCAGTACTTCGGAGGTTAATAGCGTGAAAAATGATAAAGCAGGAAGCAGTATAGAACAAAATCAGATTAAGCCATATAAAAAGGATGCGGATTATTCCTATACCTTAGGTGCCTTTCCGACCTATGAGTTGATTAAAGCGAAGCCGGAGATGGTTCGAAAAATAATCGTGGATACCAGCTTTACCGATCAGGATAATCTGAAAGGGTTGTGTGATGAGAAGAAGCTTCCTATTGAATTTAATAATAAACTGATCGCAAAGATCAGTGATAAAGAAAACTGTTATGTAGCCGGAATCTTTCATAAGTATGATGGAAGGCTGTCAGCCCAAAGACCACACATTGTTCTCGTCAATCCCAGTAATATGGGTAACCTCGGAACGATCCTTCGAACTGCAGTGGGCTTTGGAATACAGGATATCGCGATTATATTACCCGGAGCCGATATCTATAACCCAAAGACGGTTCGCTCATCCATGGGAGCAATCTTCCGTTTAAATTTTCATCATTATAACAGTTTTGACGAATACCGCAGAGAATTTGCCATGCATGAAGTGTTTACCTTTATGCTGAACGGTGAGAACACTCTGACCATTAAAGATTGTCCGAAGGCGGAGTTGTTCTCCCTGGTCTTTGGAAATGAAGCAACAGGACTTGATGATTCTTATCTCAAGGTTGGAACCAGTATCTTTATTCCCCAGTCGCAGGAGGTTGACTCCCTGAATCTGACCATAGCTGTGGGAATTGGAGCATATGTTTTTACAAATCAAAAATAATAATGGGGTTGCCTGCCTTAGGCTGGCAAAAAGGAGGAAGTATGAGACTAAACTATAAGCGGACTTTCTTTGTAGGACTTGCATTTATGTCTATCTGTTGTTTTTGGCAATTGTATGATAATATCATTCCCCTGATGCTAAAGAATACCTTCGGTCTGGGTGAAACGGTGACCGGTGTATTGATGGCTTTGGATAATGTTCTTGCTCTGTTCCTTTTACCCTTGTTCGGGTCCTTGTCAGATAAGGTAGATACTCCCCTTGGAAAAAGAACACCCTTTATTGTCGGTGGTACCTTGGTTGCAGTAATATCAATGACTTTTATCCCGATAGCAAATAAAGCTGCAAGTATGTTTTTGTTTATATTGTTCCTCGGAATCGTGCTTGTGGCAATGGGTTCCTATCGTTCCCCTGCGGTTGCCTTGATGCCTGATCTGACCCCTAAGCCCTTAAGAAGTAAGGCGAACTCGATCATTAATCTGATGGGTGCCTTCGGTGGCGTATATACACTGGTAATGATCAAGGTACTGGTAAAGGAAGGAACGGATTATCAAGCCGTATTCTTATCCGTATCGGCGGTTATGGTCATAGCCGTAGTTCTATTAGTGATAATTATCCGTGAGAAGAAGCTTTCCGCATCCATTGATCTGGAAGCAGGGGCTATACATAACAAGGAGAAGAGTCCCAAGGAAGTATCTCAGGCCTCTGCGGTCAGTGATGATAAAATGCCGGCCGATGTCAGAAAGAGCTTTATTCTTCTGCTGGCATCCATCTTTCTATGGTTTACTGCTTATAACGCAGTTACCACGGCTTACTCAAGATATGTTGAACAGGTCTGGAAGCTGGAAGCCGGTGGTTTTGCCGACTCCCTGTTGGTGGCAACAATTGCAGCCATTTTCAGTTATATACCGATCGGTATCATTGCGACAAGGATCGGAAGAAAGAAGACGATCCTCGCAGGTATTGTTTTGATGACTGCTTCCTATCTCTGCGGTGCTTTATTTGCGGAGTATTCTTCCTTGATTAATGTGGTATTTGCCTTCACCGGTATCGGCTGGGCTGCCATTAATGTAAACTCCTATCCAATGGTAGTTGAGATGTGTAAAGGCTCGGATATCGGTAAATACACCGGTTTGTATTACACCTTCTCCATGTCAGCACAGATCTTAACACCAATTGTATCCGGAGCATTATTGGAATATGTCTCTTATCGAACCTTATTTCCTTATGCAGTCGTATTCTCTGTGGCGTCCTTATGTACTATGCTGTTTGTAATGCATGGAGATTCCAGACCGATGCGTAAAAAAGACCTGATCGAAAGCTTTGATACCGAAGACTAAATAAGCTTCTTCAGAAAATAAACCCTACTTGCAGTTTGGAGGCTAATATGTTACTTAAGGTTATCTTAATTGTTATCATTGCTATTGTAGTGATTTACCTTCTGGCGATTATGCCGAAGCTGAAGCGCAATAAGAATATAAAAGGCATGGATGGGTGGCTTTATGCTCATCGCGGATTACATAATAATAAAACGGATGCACCGGAAAACTCCAGGAAGGCCTTCTCGCTGGCAGTAGAAGAGGGATACGGTATAGAACTTGACGTTCAGTTGACCAAGGATCGGGTTCCGGTTGTATTTCATGATTATAATCTAAAGAGAGCCTGCTGTGTTGATATTGCGGTTTCTTCACTTACCTATGATGAGTTGAAGGAATACAAACTGTTCCAGTCTGAGGAGAGAATTCCAACCTTAGGAGAAGTCTTAGCTCTGGTGGACGGTAAGATACCGCTTATCATTGAGCTGAAGATACCCTGGAGAGCAGATATGCTCTGTACAAAGGTATCTGAGCTTCTGGAGAATTATAGAGGCTTCTATGTCATTGAATCCTTCAATCCCTTCGGTCTCATGTGGTACAAAAAGCATCATCCGGAGGTGATTCGTGGGCAACTGTCGACGGATTTTATCAGAGAGAAGATTGATGGAAACCCCATTCAATATTTTCTGCTCAAACACTTATTATTGAACTTTCTGACGAAGCCGGATTTTATTGCGTATCATCATGTGTATAGGGCTTCACTATCCTTTACCCTTTGCCGTAAACTGTTTCGTACGAAGCCTATCGCCTGGACCATCCAGAGTGAGGAGCAGTTGGAGAAGAGCAGAGGCTATTTTGATCTCTTTATCTTTGATGGATTTGTTCCGAAGGTCAAGAAGTAATGATATTATAGATAAACGTTAACACATGCTCTATGCTTGTGAAGAGATCGCACTTGTGCAAGATCTTTTCCATGCATAGAGTTTTTTTATCGTATAGGAAAGTTCGTCCAATACGATAAAAACGCTCCGCTAAGTGAACGTAGTTCACTTTGGGATGACGCACTTCTGTGGGCAAACGCATAAATGCGTTCGGAAGTAGTTGCTTCGCAACCCGCAGTCAGGCAATGCTTGCTTTGCAAGCATCGAAAGTGTCAGCGAGCTGACACTTTTTATTAGATTCTATGTTATGTTGTGTTTTCAGTGAATCACATGGAAACAAAAAGCAAGAATAATACCCTGATAATTGGAGATGATGAATTTATATCGGTAAATTTGTGCCGTAATGCGGCAGTATGAGGTGAATTATGATAGTAATTGTCGGAGTATGGCTGTTTGAATGGCTTTGGTGCCTGTCTGATTTGATTGTTAAACCAAGAATGTTGCCTTATGGGAAAGGCTGTCAAAGAGAGGTCAACTGTAACAAGGTTGACACGGAAGAATATTATTCCTGGGAGAAAGAGATCTTCACTCTGAAATCGGATTACGGATACCGAATATCCTGTGAGCTATTGGATGGAAGAAGTCAGGTTGGGAGAGGGGATACCAGGAATGGAGATCAGAGGAAGAATACCACGGAGAAGATCGCGATTCTATGCCATGGGCTCGGCTATGCAAAATACAGTGGCATAAAATATGCTAAGATGTTCTTTCGCTTGGGTTATCGAGTCATTATTTATGATCATCGAAATCATGGTTATAGTGGAAAGGCACATACCTCCATGGGTTTTTATGAGAGGTATGATCTGAAAAAGCTGGTAGACTGGTGTTACGACCGATATGGTAAGAAATGTACCATCGTAACACACGGAGAATCGATGGGAGCTGCTACGGTACTAATGCATTTGGGCATCGATCATCGGGTTAATTTTGCAATCGCCGACTGCGCTTATTCTGATCTGACACAATTGTTGTGTCATCAGTTAAAACAGTATTACCATCTACCCTGCATCCTGATACCGATTGAGAGCTTTCTGACCTATCTGAGGGCAGGCTTCTGGTATAACGAAGTGTCACCGATCCGTGTGATCCGTCATTCCCTGACACCGGTGTTATTCATTCATGGCAAAATAGATAATCTGGTTCCGGCAGATATGACAAGACAGATGTATCATAATAAGAAGAAAAATAAAGCAATGTATCTTGTGGCAGGTGCGAAGCATGCCGGCAGCTATTGCAAGAACAGTAGGGAATATGAAAAGATGGTAGAGCGGTTCTTAAAGCGTTTTTCTAATATGTAAATTTTCTATCGTCACGTATGAAAAGCCCCAAACGTTCGCGTTTGGGGCTTTTCGGTAGGTAGGTACAGATTGTATTTCTTCAAGTATCTAATTTACTTATTTCTGATCGAGGGATGCCATCTTCATCGCACGAACCTTTAAGGACAGACCAAAGAGATTGATAAAGCCTTCTGCGTCATGATGGTTATAGAGGCTTCCGGTTGTAAAGGAGGCAATGCTTTCATTATATAAGGAATAGGGAGAAGTAGTACCCTGACTGATGATATTACCCTTATAAAGCTTAAGTTTAACCTCACCGGTTACATATTCCTGTGTTACATCCACAAAAGCCTGATATGCTTCACGAAGAGGGGTGAACCATTTTCCTTCATAAACGATATCGGCAAAGCGGTTACCAACTTCCTTCTTGGCAGTCATTGTGGCACGGTCCAGAATAAGCTCCTCTAATTGCATATGCGCTTCCATCAGGATTGTTCCGCCGGGGGTCTCGTATACACCACGGGATTTCATACCAACGACACGATTCTCTACGATATCAACGATTCCGATACCATGCTTTCCGCCGATCACATTCAATTCCTTAATGATATCGGTTGCTGACATACTCTTGCCGTTCAGAGCAGTAGGGATACCCTTCTCGAAGGTTAAGCTGAGGGTCTCTCCTTCGTCAGGTGCTTTTTCCGGAGATACTCCAAGAACAAGCAAATGGTCATAGTTCGGTGCATTGGAGGGTAATTCTAATTCAAGACCCTCGTGGCTGATGTGCCATAAGTTACGATCACGGGAATAACTGTTATCGGAGGAGAAGGGTAGATGAATTCCATGCTTTTCACAGTATTCAATTTCCTCTTCACGGGAGGCCATAGTCCAGATTCTCCAGGGAGCGATAATCTTCAGATCAGGAGCCAGTGCCTTTATCGTTAATTCAAAACGTACCTGATCATTTCCTTTACCGGTTGCACCATGACAGATTGCGGTAGCTCCCTCAATTCTTGCAATTTCAACCAATCGTTTCGCTATCACCGGGCGAGCCATTGAGGTTCCCAGGAGGTACTTATATTCATAGATTGCATTTGCTTTCACACAAGGCATAACGTAGTCATTCACGAATTCTTCGACAACATCTTCAATATAGAGCTTGGTAGCACCGGAGAGCTTAGCTCTCTCCTCTAAGCCGTCCAATTCGTTTCCCTGCCCTACATCAATACATACGCAGACAACTTCATAATCATAATTCTCCTTTAACCAGGGAATGATAGCGGTAGTATCCAGACCGCCGGAATAAGCAAGAATAACTTTCTCTTTCATACGATAACCTCCATTAATTGATTTCTATTGTTTTAATTATAGTATACTTCCTTCGCTTTATAAATAACTTTTAATAAATATACAACACATTTTATTATTATGCAATAGTTAATTTAAAAAAGTATAAAAATACAACACATTTGTGTTCCTGCTTCAATTTACGGTTTGGCAGAGGAAGGAAGAATTTAAAGTAATTGTCTTTACTTACAGTTCCTATTTATTATAATAGAAGAAAGATATGTTTCTGTAAGATAAGAAGTCAATTAATGATACAAGTACGAATAACGATAAACTGTTTATCAGGCCACGAAGGACCTGGGAAAGGACGATTATGTACCAGATAATATTAGCATCCGAATCACCGAGACGAAAAGAGATCATGGAGACCATGGGAATACCCTATCAAGTAATGGCAAGCAACGTGAAGGAAGAGGTTATGGAGACCGTGCCTGATCAGATGGTACAAGCACTGGCCAGATTAAAGACAGAAACCATCAAAGAGCAGGTGAAGAAGAAGGGGAATGACAGGGACATTATCATAATCGGTGCTGATACAATGGTATTCTACGAAGAGCATGCACTTGGCAAGCCAAAGGATACAATTGATGCAGCAAGAATGCTTCGAATGCTGTCCGATCGGACCCACGAAGTATGTACCGGAGTCAATATTATCATAATGAAGCAAGGCGGTAGTGAGGAGAGCTTTTCCTTTGCGGTATGTACTAAGGTAGTAGTGAACCCCTTGACAGAAGATCAGATACAGGATTATATCGCGACAGGAGAACCGATGGACAAAGCGGGGGCTTATGCAATCCAAGGAAAATTCGGTATCTTTATTAAGGAAATAGAAGGAGATTATTATAATATCGTCGGCTTTCCAATTGCAGAAATCTATGCCTCGCTTCTCCTTCATGGGATCGATCTAAAAAAATTAAATTAGGTATTGCATAAAATTTAATCGAGATGTATAATTATAAATATTTTATGCAGCGGTTATTATTATCCGGCATGGATACCGGAAGAAACTCATGTTAGACTCCTCTCCCGGAAAGAAGACACAGAACATCATCATGGAGGTGAATTATGATAAGACTTTTCACAATGAAGGATTATGATGAGGTTTATCAGCTTTGGAAGAGAACCCCCGGGGTTGGCCTTCGCAAAGTGGATGACTCCATAGAGGGGATTGAAAAATTCCTTAAGAGAAATCCTGTTACTAATTTCGTTGCGGAAGAAGATAATCATATCGTTGGGGTTATATTCAGCGGACATGATGGCAGAAGAGGATACATCTATCACGCCTGTATCGATGAGAATTACCGAAGACGTTCGATCGGAAGAAAATTGATGGAACGAATAACCGAATCGATGAAAGATGAGGGAATAACAAAGCTGGGGCTGGTATGTTTTACTGAGAATAAGAAAGGGAATGAATTCTGGAGCGGATTAGGTTATGAATGTCGTTCCGATCTTAATTATTATACGATCAGTATCAATGAACAGAACAGCTAGATAATTATAATAGGGAAAGGTTAAGGTGATTCATATGAAGAAGATAGATGGTGGAGTTACAGCAGCCAATGGTTTTCAAGCAGCGGGGGTATATGCCGGAATCAAGAAGAAGAGAAAAGATATGGCATTGGTATATTCTGTTGTTCCTGCAAAAGGAGCAGGAACCTTCACAACCAATGTAGTGAAGGCTGCTCCGGTAAAATGGGATATGAAGGTGACGAAGGAAAGCCCATTTGTTCAGGCTGTTGTACTGAACAGTGGTGTAGCGAACGCATGTACCGGTACGGAAGGTGATATCAATAATAAGCTTATGGCTAAGGCAGTAGCCGATGCTATGAATGTTCCGATAACCTCTGTTTATACTGCCTCTACCGGTGTAATCGGGAAGCAGATGCCGATTGATGTAATTGTAGAAGGAGTAAAGCTTCTTGCGGCAGAATTAGCGGAAGGACTTCTGGCTGGCGCTCAAGCAGCGGAGGCGATCATGACGACGGATACCTATTCCAAGGAGTGTGCGGTAAGCTTCACGGTAGGTGGGAAGGAAGTTAAGCTTGGTGGGATGGCAAAAGGGTCCGGTATGATCCATCCGAACATGGCTACGATGCTTGGTGTTGTAACCACCGACTTAAATATCAGTAAGGAGTTGTTGCAGGAAGCATTAAGTGCGGATGTCAAGGTTTCTTTCAATATGATCAGTGTGGACCGTGATACCTCCACCAATGATTCCTTATTATTATTGGCCAATGGACTTGCAGGAAATGAGGAAATCACGGAGAAAAACGAGGATTACGAGATTTTTTGCAAGGCTCTTAATTATGTGACAACGGATCTGTCCAAGAAGATGGCTGCCGATGGAGAAGGCGCAACGAAGCTGTTTGAGGTAGAGGTAGTGAATGCACCCTCCTGGGACATAGCCGCCATCCTTAGTAAATCAATCATCACATCGAATCTTGTTAAGACGGCAGTCTTTGGAAATGATGCAAACTGGGGAAGAATCCTCTGCGCGATGGGCTATTCCGGTGTAAATTTTGATCCCGATAAGGTGGATTTATCGATTGAAAGTGCAGACGGTACGCTTAAATTAGTGGAGAATGGCATGGCTACCGATTATTCCGAAGAATTTGCAACTCAGATTCTCTCCGGGAAAGAGGTCAAGGCCACTGCGGATTTAAAATCGGGTACATCATCCGCTACCGCCTGGGGCTGTGATTTCTCTTATGATTATGTAAAAATAAATGCAGACTATCGCTCATAATAAAACAACGAAACAGGAAAGGACTAGTGATATGGAACAGATGGATCAGATACTGCTGAAGGCTCAGACTTTAATTGAGGCCCTTCCTTACATACAAAAGTTTAATAATAAAAAGGTCGTTGTAAAATACGGCGGTAGCGCTATGCTGGATGAGAATCTTCAACTCAATGTCATAAAGGATGTCGCTTTGCTTAAATTAGTCGGTATGCAGCCGATTATCGTACACGGTGGTGGTAAGGAGATTACGAAATGGCTGGGTCTTCTGGGTCATGAGTCCAAATTCGTCGAGGGACTGCGTGTTACCGATGAACAGACCATGGAGGTTGCTGAAATGGTTCTTGGTAAGGTGAATAAGAATCTGGTTCAGATGGTAGAGAAGCTGGGTGTGAAGGCAGTCGGCATCAGTGGTAAGGACGGCTGTACGTTAAAGGTAGAGAAGAGATCGGTGAATGGTCAGGATATCGGCTTTGTGGGAAATATTACTGAAGTTAACACAGAGCTTATTAATACATTAATCGATAATAATTTTGTTCCCGTCATTGCACCGATCGGTCTTGACGATGAATATCAGAATTATAATATCAATGCGGATGACGCGGCATGTGCCGTTGCAACAGCAATCGGGGCGGAGAAGCTGGTATTCTTAACGGATATTGAGGGTGTGTATGCAGATCCCAAGGATAAGGACAGTTTGATCTCCGTATTAACACTTGATAAAGCAGATGCCTTGCTGGATAGCGGCTTTATCGGAGGGGGGATGCTTCCGAAGCTGAAGAACTGTGTGGATGCAGTGAGAAACGGTGTATCCAGAGTTCATATTCTGGACGGTAGAATTGAACATTGTCTGCTGCTCGAGTTCTTCACCAATCGTGGTATCGGAACAGCCATCATTGATCAGGCCAGTATCTATGATAACGAGGCAATGGTAGGAAAATAGACGGAGGAACGACAGTGGTAAAGAGCTGTCTCCATCAAATAATAGAATGGGAAAGGATATGATTAATATGAAGCTGCTCATGGAAGAAGCTGAGAAAGTATTGATGCATACCTATAGTCGTTATCAGCTTGTGTTGGATCGTGGCGAGGGTGTCTATCTTTATGACAGTAATAATAAGAAATATCTGGACTTTGCAGCCGGAATTGCGGTATTTGCTCTCGGGTATGGCAATCAACAGTTCAATGATGCCTTGAAAGCTCAGATCGATAAATTACTCCACACCTCAAATCTCTATTATAATGTACCGGTAATCGAAGCGGCGAAGAAGCTGATTGGTGCCAGCGGTATGGACCGGGTCTTTTTTACCAGCAGTGGAACAGAAGCGATTGAAGGTGCAGTTAAGTTGGCACGAAAGTATTATTATAATAAGCATGGGGTGGCAGACAGCCAGATTATTTCCATGGATCATTCCTTCCACGGAAGAAGCATGGGAGCCTTGAGTATCACCGGAAATAAAAAATACCGGGAAGCCTTCGGACCTTTGATCGGCGGAGTCGTATTTGCCCAGTTCAATAATCTGGAGAGCGTTAAGGAGCTTATCAATGACAAGACCTGTGCGATCATTTTGGAACCCGTTCAGGGAGAGGGCGGTTTGTACCCTGCTACGAATGAATTCCTGGAGGGTGTAAGAAAGCTTTGTGATGAAAACGATATTATTCTAATCCTTGATGAAATTCAATGTGGTATGGGGAGAACCGGATCGATGTTTGCCCATCAACATTATCATATCAAACCGGATATCATAACCACTGCCAAGGCTCTGGGCTGTGGAGTACCGGTTGGAGCCTTTGCGGCGACCACAGAAGTTGCTTCTGCCTTTGAACCGGGGGACCACGGAACGACTTATGGAGGTAATCCTTTTGTTACGGCAGCAGTAAGCAAGGTATTTGATCTGTTCGAGAGTGAAGGTATTGTAGAACATGTTCAGGAGATTGCACCATATCTTACCAAAAGACTGGACGAATTAGCAGAAAAGTATGAATTTATCAAGGAACGCAGAGGAAAGGGATTAATGCAGGGCTTGGAGTTCACAATACCAGTAAAAGATATCATTATAAAAGTAATGGATGCAGGACTCATCCTGATTAGCGCCGGTGCCAATGTAATTCGTTTTGTTCCTCCGCTTGTGATTGAGCAGCAGCATGTAGATGAAATGATTGCTATTTTAGACGGAGTCTTAAGTGAATTATAATCAAGGGGTTGCCACAGTATATTTGTGGCAACCTTTTCCTTTTCGGAAGCTGCATAGGCAAAACCAAATGGGATACAATCTTTATAAAAGACTATAAAGACCGATCCTTCACAGAACTACAAATTGGCCCCTTAGCTGTCATTTGGTAGAGCTTTTCGGTTGGATACGGGATTTGCGTATGAATGAAAGGATTGGTATTCAATATGTTGGGATTTTTGATTGCGATTCTGTCCGGGGCTTTGATGAGTACTCAGGGAGTATTTAATACGGGTGTTACAAAACAAGCAGGTATATGGGTTTCAGCTACCTTTGTACAATTTACGGCTATGCTTGTCTGCTTCGGAGCATGGTTCATAACAGGGCGACAGGGTTCCTTTTCATCCCTGCTTAAAATTGAAAGTAAATATATGCTCCTCGGTGGCGTACTCGGCGCATTCATCACCTATACCGTCATAAAAAGTGTGGATACCTTAGGACCGGCAATGGCAAATATGTTCATTATCACAGCCCAGCTTCTGGTGGCATATCTCATTGAATTATTTGGGATCTTCGGAGCAAAGAAGGCAGATTTCGAATGGCATAAGCTGATCGGTCTTGTTCTGGTGGCAGCAGGGATTGTTATATTTCAGTGTAATTGGAGAAAATGTTAAGTATTTTCTTGTTTTATAGATGAAATACCTATTGTAAATGATGGGCAGATTATGTAAAATAAAAATGTCTTATCGAAAAAGTATAGAGGGTACTTTTAAGTCATCTGATCAATTAAGAAAGATGATAGACAATGAAGAAAAATTATGTCATGATAGGGATTACCTGTGCTCTGTTATTAATCTCGGGAATCTGTTATAGTTGTTCCTACGAGGAGAATCAATCCCATGCAGAATTGATAACAACAAGAACCGATGCGTCCGATACATCACAGTATGCAGAGGGACTAACAGGCGCAGATGAAAGAGAAAATTCTGATAAGGTATCGGGGTTGGAGAAGGAGAAGACTTCGGCGCATTCAGAAGCATCCATGAAAATAGAAGCTTCCAAGGAGAATACGAAGGCAAGTGGAGTGGAAGTTCATATTATTTATGTTCATATATGCGGAGAGGTAATCAATCCGGGTGTCTACGAAGCGGATGAAGGTGCAAGAGTGATAGATCTTGTTGCACTTGCCGGAGGACTTACGAAGGAAGCGGCCGGCGATTATATTAATCAGGCAGTTAAGGTCAGTGATGGACAGCGAATTTATATTCCTTCGAAGGAGGAGGTAAAGGAGCTGCCATTCACGAGTGACACTCTAACACAAGAGAGCAATAGCCCGGAAGCATCCACTGATGAGAAACGTATCAATATCAATCTGGCAGACGCTAAGGAATTGATGGAGTTACCCGGTATCGGGGAAGCGAAAGCAGCCTCTATTATCGAATATCGAGGTGCCAACGGAAGCTTTCAGACAATTGAAGAGCTTATGAAGATTCCGGGAATTAAGGAAGGACTTTTTAATAAGGTCTCCCCCTATATCACCGTAAGGTGATATTATTACCGTAAGGTGATATTATTACCGTAAGGTAATATTATTATCTCAGGTATTATTGATTATCGTCAGGGTATAGAAGTATCGTAAGGTGATAATAGAACATAGCTTAAAATTCGTCCTGTAACTAGATGTAAGGTTGATGACAAGCGGAGGAAGATAGTGAATCATGCTTCGTTAGTGGAGTAAAGGATAGGTTATTATTATATATAGATGAGGTGAAGAAATGGCAAAGAGAGTACTTGTTGTTGATGATGAGAAGTTAATCGTGAAAGGAATACGTTTTAGCCTGGAACAGGACGGTATGGAGGTAGATTGCGCCTATGATGGAGAAGAAGCATTAGAGGCGGCTAAGAAGAAGGAATATGATGTCGTTTTATTGGATGTTATGCTTCCCAAGCTTTCCGGGTTCGAGGTTTGCCAACAGATCAGGGAATTCTCTATGATGCCTATAATAATGCTGACCGCTAAGGGTGATGATATGGATAAAATACTCGGACTGGAATATGGTGCCGATGACTATATTACCAAGCCCTTTAATATTCTGGAAGTGAAAGCAAGAATCAAAGCCATCATCAGACGCAGTAACAAGAACACTGCTACTGGAAGCTCGGATTCTAAGACAGTAACCTTTGGTGAGATGAAGATTGATTGCGAGAACAGAAGAGTATATATCATGGGCAAAGAGGTCAATCTGACGGCGAAGGAATTCGATTTACTGGAGCTTCTTGTGTTCAATCCCAACAAAGTATATAGCCGTGAGAACCTTTTAAATATTGTCTGGGGTTATGATTACCCCGGTGATGTCAGAACCGTAGATGTACACATTCGAAGATTGCGTGAAAAGATTGAAAGCAATCCTAGTGAGCCAAAATATATACATACAAAATGGGGTGTCGGATATTTTTTCCAAAATCAAGAATAAGTTGCGTGTCTTTAACAGCATGAGAGCATATTTACTGGTTGTTTTTATCGTGCTGGGTGTAGTTCCACTTACGATTTTTACTTATATTCTCTTAAATACTTATGAAGAGAAGGCCATCAACAATCGAAAAGCGGAGTTAGTGAATCAAGGATATATGTTATCCAATATGCTTGATTCAAGAGGTTATCTGACGACCGGTGAGGACGCCGAGGTGGATTCCGAGGTGTCGAGATTATCGGACATCTATCGCGGGCGTATTATAATCGTTAACAGTAGTTTGAACATCGTCAAGGATACCTATTCTCTGGAGGAGGGGAAATATCTGATCTCCGAGGATGTGATACAATGTCTGCAAGGAACAGGAACGAGGTATTCCCATGATCGGGATACTCATTATATTAAATTAACATACCCAATCACCCACACCGACAGTAAGGACGTTATGGGTGCTATTGTCATGAATTTTTCTACTAAGGACATTCAAAGCATTCGAAACAGCATGGAGCAAAGAGTCGTCCTGTTTGCGGTTATTCTGGCTCTCTTGATCGTTGCATTTTCCATCTATTTTACCGGGGTACTGACAAAGCCACTGACCAATGTGGTTAACTCAATTGACCGAATTACCGATGGTTATATGAATGATAGCGTAACAATCAAAGGATATAATGAGATCGAAAAGATCTCAGATTCCTTCAATCATATGATTAACCGGATGCAAAAGCTGGAGAATTCAAGGCAAGAGTTTGTATCCAATGTATCTCACGAGCTTAAAACGCCCATCACCTCTATTAAAGTATTGGCCGATTCCTTGCTCATGCAGGAGGATACACCGATTGAACTATACCGTGAGTTTCTGCTAGATATCACAGATGAAATTGAACGTGAAAATAAGATTATCAATGACCTGTTGTCCTTGGTGAAGCTCGATAAAACAGCCGGAGATATGAATATAGCTCCGATTAATATTAATGAATTATTGGAATTGATCTTGAAGCGGCTTACTCCGATTGCAAGAAAGCAGAATATTGAGATGATATACGAGAGCTTTCGTCCTGTCGTTGCAGAGATTGACGAGGTTAAGCTATCCTTGGCCATCTCGAACCTCATTGAGAATGCAATTAAGTATAATACCCCGGACGGTTGGGTGAGGGTCTCATTGAATGCGGATCATAAATATTTCTTTATCAAGGTATCGGATTCCGGTATCGGAATTCCCCTAGAGGCTCAGGATTCGATTTTTGAGCGTTTTTACAGAGTAGATAAGGCTAGATCCAGAGAAACCGGAGGTACCGGACTAGGACTGGCTATCACGAAGAATGTTATTCAAATGCATCGCGGTGCGATTAAGGTTTACAGCAAAGAAGGGGAAGGAACTACCTTTAATGTCCGTATTCCCTTGAACTATATTGGGTAAGTACCGATGGCAGACACAAAGAGCCATCCTGGAGGTTTGATATGAAGAAATTCAGTACAATAATAATAATCCTGTTAATGGTTCTGGCATTGGCAGCATGTGAAAAGAAGGGTAACACCTCTGACCAGGGCACTGAGGTGTCTATCTATTATATTGATTCCAAAACCTCCGCCTTAGTCAGTGAGCCTTACAAGATGATTAGTACGGACCGGGATGAACAAATTGAAGAGCTGCTGTATATGTTAAAGCTGAACCCTGAAAATCTGTTATACAAAAGTGCTTTCACCGAT
This sequence comes from Bacillota bacterium, assembly GCA_023421075.1. Lineage (GTDB taxonomy): Bacteria > Bacillota > Clostridia > Lachnospirales > Lachnospiraceae > Mobilitalea. Next base: position 69,325 of record JAEZUM010000046.1, on the reverse strand, counting down.
ATTGTTGCAGTGAAGGAGTTCACCTTTAATGAAGATAGCAGTCTGACCATTAATTTTGAATCCAATTATCATGAATTATCCGGAATCAATGAGGTGCTATGTCGAGCTGCTGTTGTAAAGACAATTACGCAGATTCCGGATGTGGAATTTATACAGTTTGCTGTTAATGGTCAACCATTAATGGATTCCAACTCTAACCTGGTTGGTATTATGACAAAAGAGGATTTCATCGACAATACCGGGACTGAGACGAAGATTAAGCTTTATTTCACAAATAGTAAAGGTAATGCTCTGGTTGAATATGTTACAGATATCACATATACCGGTATAGGATCACTGGAGGAGCTGGTGTTAAAGGAACTGATGAAAGGTCCTTCACAGATCGGGATGTATCCGACGATTCCGGAGGGTACCGAGCTGCTCGAGGTGGAGATGAAGGAAGGGGTATGTTACGTGGATTTTAGTGATAAATTCAAAGAAAAGATTCCTAACCTAAAAGATGAGATCGTAATCTATTCCATTGTTAATACTCTAATTGAATTACCGTACATCAGTAAGGTTCAATTCCTCATTAATGGCGAAGTACAGCCTACGTTCGGAGACGGCATTCCCTTTGATGGATTCTTCGAACGCAATCTGTCCTTGATTGATGAGAGCTAAAGGAGGGATGTTATTTGGCGAAACGTCCACTGGTGTGGATGCTTGGGGCTTATCTGCTTGGAGTCGGAAGTGCCTGGAGGCAGATCGCAATCGGTATATTACTGGCACTGGTTATTCTTGCCTATATATTTATATACCTTGATATGCTTTACCATAAGGAGAAGAGTATTCATAAGAAACAAGTCCTCTTCTGGCTGCTACCGGCTTTCCTGCTTCTGGGTTATGTGGTTATGCAGGATCAAAGCAGATTACCAAAGCTTTATTATGCATTTGAACAAGAAGTACCCTGTGTGCTTACCGGTCGTATAAAGATGGTGGTAAGGAAGCAGCAGGGCCAAATACTATATGTTGTTAATAATCAAATCGCGATTGGAAACGGGGAGAATTATCCCTGTGAAAGTGTAATTATCTATCTATCCAATGATCAAATCTACCGGATCGGTAATCAGATTACCGTTCAAGGCTCTTTACAAAAATTTCAAAAGCCGACAAATCCCGGCCAATTCAATGAAGAAAACTATTATAAAGCATTAAATATTGATTTTAAACTTATGGCGGAGCAGATCATTGTCTCGGATGATGGTTATTCTTATTATGCTGCTTTCTTGGATCAGGTCAAAAAAAGTTTGATGCAGGTCTATCATGATAGTCTGAATAATAGAGAGGCAGGCACATTAACGGCCATGCTCCTAGGGGAGAAATATCTTATCGAGGATGAAGTGAAGCAGCTGTATCAGGAAAACGGTATCTCGCATATCTTGGCCATATCAGGACTGCATGTATCACTGATCGGCATGAGTACCTTCTGGCTGCTGCGAAAATGCAGACTATCTCTACACGCTGCAACATTGATTACAGTACTCGTTATCTATAGCTACGGTGTGATGACTAATTTCAGCGTATCAACAAATCGAGCGGTTGTTATGTTGATGGTTCTGCTGTTTGCTACTCTGGCGGGAAAAACCTATGATATGATATCGGCAGCAGCCTTGAGTGCATTGCTTATCCTGCTTCAAAATCCTTTCCAGTTGATCAGTACAGGCTTTTTATTATCCTTTCTTGCAGTGATTGGAATTGCTGTTCTGTTGCCAATTCTAAAACAACTATTTCCGGGTAACAACAAGATAAAGAATGGTCTTTTAATCAGCTTTAGTGCAATGCTTACGACAAGCCCGATCATTCTGTACTTTTTCTATCAATATCCCCTTTATGGTGTGATAACCAATCTGATGATTCTTCCTTTCGTATCTGTGTTGACAATGAATTCAATTCTCGCGGGGTTTCTTGGTATGGTTTCTGACCAAGCCGGAGTATTTGCAATTGGCGGCTCCAATTATATATTGAAGCTTTATGACCTGATCTGTGAGGGGGTTCGACATTTACCCTTTCATATGATTACGGTTGGAAAACCCAAACAATTCATAATTATCTTATCGTTTTTATGCATGCTATCCTTTATTCTGGCAGCAAAAAAATACAAAAAGAAGTGGACGCTTCTATTACTGTTGGCTTCACAACTGATCTTATTTTCACCTCACTATAACCCTGGACTTGAGGTGACTTTACTCGATGTCGGACAGGGTGATGCGATTTTTATGGAGAACAGAGAAGGAACCTCCTTTCTGATTGATGGTGGTAGCTCAAGTACCGGACAAGTCGGTAAGTATCGGATTGTTCCTTTTCTAAAATCGAAGGGGGTAGATCGACTGGATTATGCAATCATTACCCACCCGGATCGCGATCATATATCGGGTATCGTTGAGATGGTGAAGGAGAATGAGTTCACAATCGAAACATTGCTTCTCCCTGATCTGGCAGATAAGGATGAGAAATATATGGAACTGGTGGATTTGGCGTCGATTAAGAATATAAATCTACAATATATCGCGGCAGGAGACAGGATACAGGAAGGCTTGCTTCATATTGATTGCCTGCATCCCTCCACTGGGTTTATCGGCTCCACTGCGAATTCCTATTCGACAGTACTTCGCGTAAATTATGGTGGTTTTGATATGCTGTTAACAGGAGATCTGGAGGCTGAGGGTGAGAAAAAGCTAATAGAGGAATTGAAGGAGGTTAGGCTACAAAAGGAGTTCGGAACAGCCCCTGCCATTGATTATGAGGTACTTAAGGTGGCGCATCACGGCTCGAAATACTCGACCGGGGAGGAACTGCTCAAATTAATAAAGCCGGATTATTCCGTGATCTCCTGCAGTAAGGAGAACCGGTATGGACATCCCCATGTTGAATTATTGGAACGATTAGACGCTGTGTCAAGTATTGCTCTTATTACTTACAAGAGCGGAGCGATTACTTTATCAACCGATGGTGAGATGCTTGAGATTAGTGAATTCCGGAAGATGGGGCACGGGGTGAGGTCACAGATGAAGATACAAGATGAGGTCACAGATGAAGACACAGATGAAGACACAAGATGAAGACACAGATGAAGACACAGAAGAAGACACGAGATGAAGACACAAGATGGAGACACGAGATAAAGACACAAGATGGAGACACGAGATGGAGACACAAGATGAAGATGTAAGTGATCACCCTGGATGAGGATACGGAATGTGGTCACACATATATAACGTTCGAATGACATTGTAATCTGCCGAATATCAGATATATTTGATGAGATATCAATGTTTATTCATAAACAGTTATAAAATCTTGGACAGCCTCATATATTATTAATGAACAGCTTCTGTTGATGAGTAAAATGATTAAAAAATAGGAATTACTTATGAGATAAATTTCAATTTGTACTATAAATCGAAATAGCATTTGCAAATGAGAACCACCTTACGGCAAAGGTGGTTTTTTTCGTACCGGAAAAAAGAAAGCCGGAAAGACAGGCTTTCTTTATTATAATAAGGAGGTAATAGAAATGAAGCAAATGAGACAATACTTAAGAAGAAAAAAACTAATATCATTACTGATTATTCTTAGTTTTTTGACTTCAGTAATTCCGACGGACAGAATTCTTGCTGCAAACGGATCTGCTCCGACCATACAAAAGCATGCGTATTCTTACGTGGGAACCAGTAATCTATATACCGTTCGTAATGTGGAGAAGGGTTATAAGATCAGCTGGAGTCTGAATGGAGCAATTGAACCATATGTGAGCTTCCAGAAGGATAAATCTCTCCGTACGAAAGAGTTGACAGCAGCAGGGAACTCTTCCAAGGTTTCGGTATATACTCTGGCTGAGGCAAAGGAGGTATTAGGAAAGTCCTATAAGGTTACAGTGACAGTATATGACAGAGAAGGTAAAAAGGTTGCTAAATTGGTCGATAAAGTAAAGATCAGTATTGATGCAACCAAGATTATAATTAATAATCCACCTAAAGATAATAAAATAGTACTGGGAACCTCCTATAACTTTAACAAGACGATTCAACCAAAGGGTACCTCTAATAAGACCTACTGGGTCGTATGTGACGCAGAGGGGAAAGAAATTCTTAATACGAAAAGCGGAAAGACATCAGAAGCAGGAGTTATGAAAGCAAACGGGATATTCACTCCAAAGGTAGCTGGTGTATATAAAATAACCGCTGTTGCATATCGGGACAAAAAGGATACGGTCCAAAGATCGGTATCGAAGCTGCTTGAAATTACTGTAGTGGCTCCGACCTCCGCTTCAACACCGACACCGACACCTACCGTAATACCGACGAATAACGCGGGTCCTTACATACCACCGGTTACGAATCCAACTCCGGTTCCTACATCGTTCCCTCCGATACCGGATCCCACTGATATTGATGGTGACGGTGTTTATGATGACGATGAAGAACTTTACGGTACTAAGATTGATAATAAGGATACCGATGGTGATACCTTAAGTGATTTTATCGAGTTGTTCGTGTTATATACTGATCCCTTGACACCGGAAGAGGATGTTGAGAGCTATAAAGATCCGGAAAAGGATACCGATGGAGACGGTCTATCAGACTGGTCTGAGATTACAGAACATTATACCTTCTGGGAGAGAAACGACACTGACCTGGATGGTTTATCGGATGGAGAGGAGATCAATAACTATAAGACTGATCCAATCCTTAAGGATACGGATGGAGATGGCCTTTCTGATGGACTTGAAGTTGCGATGGGCCTTGATCCAAAGGATCCTACCGACGGATCTCTCAAGTTTGAACAGAGCTTATCGGCCGAGGCAATCGGAACAGAGCTACTTACAGACAATCTAGCAGGACCTTCGGTAATCGGATATCTCAGTGGGAATATAGACGAACGAGTATCCTTAAGACCCTCTGGGGATGCCACATTACTGGATACCCGATCTCTGATTGGCAAGCCGGTCGTCATTGGCGGTAATGAGGAGCTGTTTGACGGATCGTTGACACTTGGATTTGATATGAGTGCCTTAGCCCTGATCAAAGGGGTAGATTATCTTAAGAATTTAATGATATGTAAGCTTAGTCCGGATGGCAGCTTTTTACCGGTTCCCTCTTCTGTACTGAGGGGAACCTCGCTCTACTGTAATCCGGATGCAGCCGGAACGTATTTTGTCCTTGACGTTGCTGAATTTCTGACTGCACTTGGAATTGATGTCGATGACTTCATTCCGGCTCCCACAGCAAGCAGAATGTACATGGCAGAACCGATGTCACCGGACTTACCGCCTTCGATGAGCAATGAGTTACCGGAGGAGGCTGAGATCACCATTATACCATACAGCCTTGAGACACCTTCCGTTGACATGATGGAAGTAGTAACACCATCCGCGATTAGCATGGAAGCAGATCCTCCCTCCACGATCAGCGGGCAGGCCGATATTGTCTTTGTTATTGATACAACAGGCTCTATGTCTGGAGAGATTTCGGCCGTTATAAGGAATATAACGAACTTTGTAACCCTTTTGGCAACCGAATATGATGTTCAGGTTAATTTTGCGCTGATTGATTTCAAGGATCTTGAGGAAGATGGTCCTGATACGACGAAGGTTATTAAGAATGGTACCTCAAACTGGTATTCTAGAGTATCTGATTTTATTACCATGCTTAATACACTTCGGGCAACCGGTGGCGGTGATACGCCGGAATCGGATGTTGATGCACTCGAGACCGCAAGACGTCTGGACTGGCGTCAAACAGCTAGTAAATTCGCCATTTTGATTACGGATGCACCTTATAAGACATATACCTCTTATGGCGTTATCTCCTTAGAGGAAGAAGCAGCCCGTCTTAAGGCAGCAGGGATTATTACCTCAGTGATCACCTATACGGGTGAACACACGGGTACCTACGATTATTCTCCGTTATGGAAAACCACCGGTGGCTTGTTTGCGAGTATCTATGATGACTTCAGTACGGTTCTTCTTACCCTGGCAGGAATGATAGGCGAGGAGACCTCGGATGGAGTATGGGTGATCTTGAAGCATGGCTTCCGCTACATCAAGCTGCCTGCCTTACCTGAGAATAATGGGGTAGACACGGACGGTGACGGAGTATCGGATTATAACGAGCTTGGCACAACAGAATTATTGGATTTAACCCTATTCATTAAAGCACAGTTAGTTGCAAAAGGTTATCCGATCGAAGATATTATTTCATTAAAGAGTATTACGGTTTATAATGCTCTTTCCGATCCTACCATGGCAGATACGGACGGTGATGGGTTAAATGACGGTGTAGATCCAAATGCCTGGGGATATGAGGTGGTACCAGCTATCAAGGAAAATCCGACCGGAACCGCTGAGGTACAGGCTCAATGGACAGAGGTTCTTCCGAAATTCATAAACTCCGGACCACGGTCAAAGCTTGTTTATGATATGATTCTTGATCAATTTAAAGTAGAAGATAATATCAGATACAAAAAGGATACAAGAAACGGAGTACCAACTCCCGGGGTAACATGGTGTAACATCTTCGTATGGGATGCAACCATCGGTATGAACGTAGAGATTCCTCATTATTATAATCCGAAGACCGGAGCAGAAGCAGTAAGTAGGAAACCCGGTGAGTATTATGAAATGAGTGCAACGCGTATGACCGAATGGCTTGTCAAATTTGGGCCTTCATTTGGCTGGCATGAGGTCTCTGCGAGTGAAGCTCAGCAAAAGGCTAACGCAGGCCTGCCTACCGTTGCGGTTGCAATGAATACGAATCATGTGCAGATGATTTGTCCTGCTCGTGGAACAGATACTGCAACGATGGCAGCACAAGCAGGCGCCGTTAATTACCGCTATGATCCATATACAAGAGGAATGGGCACAGCTATTGTAAGATTCTTTTACCATAATTAGTCAATTATGAAGCCTGCCCGGTCATGATTTCTTAAGTAAATCATCAGTGATCTTATAATTTTTTTACTTTAAGCCCGGTGTGAGACGGTACCATTGAACCTGCAGGAATGGTAATGAAGTCTCATGCCGGGTAATGTAAATTTTATGGACATTTTTAACAAATGGTGGTAACCTGAATAAAATATACCGCGTGTACACGATCATGAGATGTGTATAAATAAAAGCAGTGCAGAAATGAGGAAGAATATGAATACACTTGAGATATTTCGGATCAATGACAGAGTATGGCAATTCCATGAAAAGAATGAATTTAGTCCAGTGGACGCTTATCTGGTATGCGGTGATCATGCTGCAGTTATGATCGATGGACTTTGTGAGGTGGCAGGGGTCTATGAAAAAGCCCGTGAGATCACTGAATTACCCTTATCGATGATTTTAACCCATGGACATGGTGATCATGCCGGAATTGGTGCAGATGAATTTATGGCTGCCGGATGTGATATGTATCTTCAGCATAAGGATCTTTGGATGCTTGAGGAAGATAAAAAGGGAGTAGACCTAAGAACGATAAAGGATATAACAGAGGGACAAGTATTCGACCTTGGCGGAATATGTCTTGAGGTACTTTTGGTACCGGGACATACCTTTGGTAGTGTTGTTCTTCTGGACCGTGAGAATCAACTGATCTATACCGGTGATACCATTGGTGCCGGTATTTACTGGATGTGGCTGGAGGAGAGCAGCACATTAATAGAGTATGAAAAGCAGATCGAACGTCTATTAGAGATTGTCAGGCCATATCCGGAGCTGATCATCTATCCGGGACATATTCATCAATCCAAGAATATTCTCGGAATCAGTTATATCGAGGATGTGTTATTTATAACTCAACAAATCATAAAAGGAACGATGGTAGGCAGAGAAGTCGAGTTTTGCTTTGAAGAAGGCGGGGAGAAATATCATTTTAACGAAGTGACATATGGAAGAGTCAGAAGCTATTGTTATGACCCGAAGAAAATCGTCTGAGTGGATCTCATCGGTACAGACTTCAGATGCGCATTAATCTGGAGATAAGTAGATTGTTAATTGGTCGGGAGGGCTAGAGAATATGAAATATTATGTCGTGGATGTATTTACAGACAAGAACTTTTGCGGTAATCCGGCAGGAGTCTGTGTTATGGATCAATGGCCGGAGGATGAGCTTATGCAGAAAATTGCCTTTGAGAACAATCTGGCAGAGACGGCTTTTCTGGTGAAAATAGAAGAGGGCTATAAGCTTCGTTGGTTTACTCCTGAGGTGGAAATTGATCTCTGTGGACACGCTACCTTAGGCAGTGCCTATGTATTGATGAATTATATAGAACCCTCGATGCAGATGGTTCAATTTCATACAATGAGTGGAATATTAACGGTAACCAGAACGGGAGAGCTTTTTACCATGGATTTTCCTGCCAGAAAACCGGTTCCGTGCTCAAAGCCGGAACTTCTCGAGGCGGCATTGGGTGTGAAGGTATCAGAGACACTAAGTGCGAGGGATCTATTGGCGGTAGTTGACAGTGAGCAAACCTTAATTGGGATGAAACCGGATTTTGGTATGTTGATGAAGATTGATCAGTATTTTGGATTTATTGTAACCGCACCAGGGGAGAGCTGCGATTTTGTGTCTCGTTTTTTTGCTCCCGGTGCAGGAATTGTAGAAGATCCGGTAACCGGTTCCTCTCATACCAGTTTGATCCCTTACTGGAGTGAACGTCTCGGAAAGAAGAGCCTGTCAGCAAGGCAATGCTCCCAAAGAGGTGGAGAGTTAGTCTGTAAGGATAATGGGGATCGTGTTGAGATCAGTGGGAAAGCAGTAACACATCTGATCGGAGATATTTATCTCTAGACGACACCACAGACTATGTTAAATTCACATGGATAACATATATTGTAAGGATGGGGATGGCTACTCCTCATCCTATCTTTTTGCTTTACAAATAGTATAAATCGCCTATAATTATATTGTGTAGAATAAAAGAATTACAATTATTGGAAATAATATAAATATCAAGCGGTAATCGAAGGAGGACTACTTATGATTTTGAAGGATATGATCGCTCAATTAGAATATACCTGCATTCAGGGAGATGATCGCTGCTCTGTCAAGGAGCTGGTTTATGATTCGAGAAAGGTAACTGCGGATTGTGTGTTTGTATGTATTACGGGAGCGGTATCGGATGGGCATGCATATGCAAAGGAGGTTGCAGAGAAGGGAGCTCTGGCGATTATTGTAGAAAAAGATATTGATCTGCCTTCCAATATAACCGTGATAAGAGTGAAGGACACCAGACTAGCACTTGCTTTTATGTCTGCCGCATATTTTGGGCATCCTGCAAGGAATTTGAAAACCATAGGTATTACCGGAACGAAAGGCAAGACAACAACGACCTATATGATCAAATCGATTCTTGAGAATACCGGTAAGAAGGTCGGATTAATCGGAACCATCGAGACAATAATAGGAGATACCGTGATACCAGCCAGTAATACAACACCGGAATCCTATACCCTGCAACAGACCTTCGCTCAGATGGTGGAAGCCGGTTGCGAGTGTGTGGTGATGGAGGTATCCTCCCAGGGCTTGAAGCTAAACCGGGTTGCAGGCTTCACCTTTGATTATGGTATATTCACCAATCTTGGTGAGGATCATATCGGTGGTGCGGAGCATACGGACTTTGAGGATTATCTGACCAGTAAGAGTAAATTATTTAAGCAATGCAAATTGGGCTTAATCAATATCGATGATGAACATGCATCTGACATTCTGGAAGGCCATACCTGTGAGGTGGAGACCTTCGGTTTCACAGAGATGGCGGATATTCGTGCTACCGATGTCAAGCTGTTGCAAAAACCCGGTTTCTTAGGAATTGCTTATCACGTGGAAGGCTTGATGAATCTTGATGTGGAGATGAATATTCCAGGCAAATTTAATGTATATAATTCCTTATGTGCGATTTCTCTTTGCAGGCATTTCGGAGTAAGCAATGAAGAAATTATGAAATCCCTGGGAAATGTCTATGTCAAAGGCAGAGTTGAGCTTGTTCCGGTATCCAAGCATTTTAGTGTGATGTTGGATTATGCTCACAATGCCATGAGTCTCGAGAGTCTCTTGACCACTCTGAAGGAATATAACCCGAAGCGCTTGGTCTGTGTCTTTGGATGTGGTGGAAATAGGGCAAAAAGCAGGCGCTATGAGATGGGTGAGGTATCCTCCAATATGGCAGACCTTACGATTGTAACCAGTGATAATCCACGCTTTGAGGAACCACAGGATATCGTGAATGATATTCTGGAGGGTGTGAAGAGAGGACCCGGTAAATTTGTGGAGATTATCGACCGTAAGGAAGCAATCCGCTATAGTATCGATCATGCCGAGGAAGGTGATGTTATTGTTGTAGCCGGTAAGGGGCATGAAGATTATCAGGAAATCAAAGGCGTGAAATACCACATGGATGACCGTGAGCTGATTCGAGAGGTTGCCGCACAGAGTAAGTCAGCGCTCCTGTAGAAGATATTCACAACAATTGATACCAAAGGAGGCCGTTATGTCTGATCAAAGCTACGCTGACATCATAATTGATATTTCCCATGAGAACCTAGATAAGACATACCAATATGCCATCCCGGAGGAATTGTCAGAGCTGGCTGTCATCGGCTCCCTTGTTGTTGTACCCTTTGGTAAGGGGAACCGACAGATTAACGGTTACATTGTGGATTTGTCCTCGGAGCCAAAGCTAAAGGCGGAGCTGATCAAACCGATATCGAGGGTAGTTGCCGATGCTCCGATGATTGATAGCCACTTGATTTATCTTGCTTATTGGATCAAGGAAACCTTTGGAGGTACGATGAATGATTCTTTAAAGACGGTCATTCCGGTACGGAAAGCGGTGAAAATCAAGGAACAACGAAGCATACAGCTGGTTCTCGATCACGAACAGGCAAGTCAGTTGTATTATGAATATCAGAGAAAAAACAATAAAGCCAGGTTACGGCTCTTAGAAGCCTTGCTTCGTGATAAGGTTCTGGATTATGAGGTTGCATTGAATAAGCTTAAAATATCCAGAGAAACAATTCTTGGATTGGAGAAGCAGGGAGTTACCAGATTGGTATCCGAACAGGTTTATCGTAATCCGATTAATATACAAAATAATCAGTATCAATCCGTCACCTTAAATGAGGAACAGCAGGTTATCGTAACGGATTTTATGCACGATTATGATCATGGAGTCCGAGACAGCTATCTTCTTCATGGAGTTACCGGAAGCGGTAAAACAGAAGTATATATGGAGATGATTGCCTATGTTGTCAGTAAGGGTAAGCAGGTCATCCTGCTGATACCTGAGATAGCGCTTACTTATCAGACAGTTCAGCGTTTCTACCGACGCTTCGGGGAACGAATCTCCATCATGAATTCTAAGATGTCTCAGGGGGAACGGTTTGACCAGAGTCAACGAGCCCGCAATGGGGAGATTGATATCATCATCGGTCCTAGATCTGCGCTGTTTACGCCCTTTGGGAATCTTGGTCTCATTATAATCGATGAGGAGCATGAGAATAGCTATAAGAGTGAGACAACTCCAAAATACCATGCAATCCTTGTTGCAAAGAAGAGAGCAGAACTGACCGGCAGCTCGGTGGTACTTGGTTCAGCCACTCCCTCCACCGAATCCTTTCTCCAGGTGAAGAAGGGAGACATGAAGTGCTATACGCTTACAAAGAGAGCGAAGGAAGCACAGCCGCCCGTCGTTTGGGTTGCGGATCTTCGGGAAGAATTAAAGAACAAGAACAAATCCATTTTCAGTGAGAAGCTGAAGGAACTGATTCTGGATCGTTTAAATAAGAAGGAACAGATTATGCTGTTTCTGAATCGCCGTGGCTATGCCGGCTTTGTATCCTGCCGCAGCTGCGGATATGTGATGAAATGTCCACATTGCGATGTTTCTCTAACCTCTCATAATAATGGAAATATGGTATGCCATTACTGCGGGTACAGCGAGAAACAACCGGGTAATTGCCCCTCCTGTAATTCCAGGTATATTGCTGCGTTCGGTACCGGAACACAGAAGGTGGAGGAACTGGTGAAAAAGGAATTTCCGGGTGCCAGAGTACTTCGTATGGATACCGACACCACGAAGAATAAGGGTGGTCATGAAGCAATTCTTAACGCATTTTCCGAGCATCGGGCTGACATTCTTGTGGGGACGCAGATGATCGTAAAGGGGCACGATTTTCCGAAAGTTACCTTGGTGGGAATCATAGCAGCTGATCTCTCATTGTATACCGGTGATTTCAGAGCAAGTGAGAGAACCTTTCAGTTGCTCTGTCAGGCAGCAGGCAGAGCCGGAAGAGATGTACTTCCGGGAGAGGTAGTAATTCAGACCTATCATCCGGAGCACTATAGCATTGTTGCAGCTGCTGCCGGGGATTATGAGGCATTCTATGAACAGGAGATCCTCTATCGCAGTTTGTTGCAATATCCCCCTGTTGCTCATATGTTGTTGGCATTGATTACTTCGAAGGAAGAGGAGAAAGCAGATCGGGCGGCGGCACAGCTTGGAGAGGCGTTAAAGCTATATCTGGAGCGTGAGCAGCTGAGTGTTTCGGTAATCGGACCGGCTCCTGCGGCAATAGCGAGAGTAAACGACACCTTCCGAAGAGTGATTTACTTAAAATACAGCGATTATGAGGAATTGATCCGGATGAAGAATTATCTGGAAGGGTATTTTACGTACTCCGAACAGTTTACCGGCTGTAATCTCCAATTTGATTTTGATCCGATGAGTAGCTATTGATTTAACCTAATAATTATCAATTTTATGAATAATTTATGACCTTAAGAGATATTTTGTTGATAAAACAGATTGAAATATGATATTATATTATAATTGCTTATGATGTTTTCAAAACATTGGCAATACAACCAATAATAAACTTTGTGAAATGAAACGATAGAGAGGATGAAGCATATGGCAATCAGAAATATCAGAGAAGTTGGAGATTCCGTCCTGAATAAGGTGGCAAAAGAAATAGTGGCAGTTGACAAGAAGCTTCTTACCTTAATTGAGGATATGCTGGATACCATGTACGATGCAAATGGTGTCGGACTTGCTGCTCCTCAGGTAGGGATTTTAAAACGACTGGTGGTTATTGATGTTTCCGAGGAAGGAAATGAGCCGATCATCTTAATCAATCCTGTGATTGTGGAACGTGACGGGGAGCAGATCGGCGATGAAGGATGCTTGAGTGTACCGGGTAAGGTAGGAACCGTAAGCAGACCGGAATATGTTAAGGTGAAGGCATATAACGAGAAAATGGAAGAGTATACGATTGAGGGTACCGGATTACTTGCCAGAGCCTTCTGTCACGAACTGGATCATCTGGATGGTAAGCTTTATGTAGATCAGACCATCGGTGAACTGAGAGATGTTGTTATAACGGAAGAGGTACAATAATACTTACCGAAGGAACGTTATGGAAAGGACTGATCGGGATGAAGGTTTTATTCATGGGAACGCCGGATTTTGCGGCAGTTACGCTAAATAAATTAATTAATTCTAAGCATGAACTGATCGGTGTGGTGACTCAACCGGATAAGCTGAAGGGCAGAGCTCAGGAGCTGAGCATCTCGCCGGTAAAGGAGCTTGCACTTAAAAATGATATACCGGTGTATCAACCAAATAAGGCGAAGGAGCCGGAGTTTCTTGAAACGGTGAGAACACTGGCACCGGAGGTCATCGTGGTTGCTGCTTTCGGACAAATTCTGCCGAAAGTACTTCTTGATATACCGCCTTATGGCTGTATTAATGTTCATGGTTCCCTTTTGCCCAAATATCGTGGCGCTGCACCGATCCAATACTCTATTATTGATGGTGAGAGTGAAACCGGTATTACTATTATGCATATGGACGTGGGCATCGATACAGGAGATATGATCCTGCAGGCGAAGCTGCCAATTGCAGAGAATGAAACCGGCGGCAGCCTTTTTGATAAAATGGCACAGCTTGGAGCAGACTTATTAATAGAAGCTCTTGAACAACTGGAAGCAGGGACTGCAGCAAGAACGGTACAGGATAATGATAAGGCAACTTATGTGAAGGTACTTAGTAAAGAGATGGGACGGGTAGACTTTAACCAGCCAGCCATAAAGCTGGAACGGCTGATCCGTGGACTTAATCCCTGGCCGAGTGCATACACTACCCTGTCCGGCAAGACGCTGAAGCTATGGCAGGCAAGTGTAGAGCCTTGTATTGATCATACGGCAAAGCCCGGTCAGATCATTGAGTTACGTAAGGAAGCCTTCGTTGTTGCAACCGGTGACGGTGCACTGGTAATTAAAGAATTACAGCTGGAGGGAAAGAAGAGGATGACCACGGATTTGTTTTTGCGTGGATATCCGTTAACGCTGGGAACGATCCTTGGACAAGGATGATGTACTCAGGTACTTCTTCCGGTTTCCTGATTAGTGCCGGGTAATTTGCTGGCACTAATTTTGCTTTGTTTGTTTATAAGGAGGTGTTTTTATGGGTTTTTACCCTTATTTTGATTCAACTTATATTTTGGTACTCATCGGCGTGGTAATATCCATGCTGGCTTCTGCTAAGGTCAAGTCAACCTTTGCGAAGTATTCCGCCGTAAGAAGTATGTCCGGTTTGACGGGTGCTCAGGCTGCGGCCAAGCTTCTGCAGAGCTCCGGGATCTATGACGTGCAGATCGAACAGGTCTCCGGCAATTTGAGCGATCATTATGATCCCAGACACAAGGTATTAAGATTATCCGATTCAGTCTATTATTCCAATTCCCTGGCTGCCATCGGAGTCGCTGCCCATGAGTGCGGACATGCAATTCAGCACCAGAATTCCTATGCACCGCTTAAAATCAGAGGAGTATTGGTACCGGTGGCAAGATTTGGTTCCATGGCTGCCTGGCCACTTATTTTGATCGGCTTATTTATCGGTGGCTTTCAATCCCTGATTGATTTGGGAATTATATTATTCTCATTAGCCCTACTGTTTCAATTGATTACACTTCCGGTAGAGTTCAATGCTTCAAAGCGTGCGATTGCAAGGCTGGGTGAAACCGGAATACTATATGAGGATGAACTAAGACAATCCAAGAAAGTTTTGGATGCTGCTGCACTTACCTATGTTGCGGCAGCGGCAGCAACCATCTTACAGCTGCTCCGATTGATCATTCTGTTTGGTGGAGGAAGAAGACGTGACTGATCCGATGGGTTCAAGAGAGATAGTTCTAGCGATGTTATTGGAGGTTCTGGAGGAGGGCAAGTATAGTCATACAATCCTCAATCAGACCTTACGACAGCATCAGATGTTAGAAAAGCAGGAAAGAGCCTTTATAACAAGAATTTTTCACGGAACGGTAAAGAGATACCTGACCCTAGACTACATTATTAATAAACATGCCTCGTTACCGGTAACAAAGATGAAGCCCTTTATTCGTAATCTGCTCAGGATGAGCGTATATCAGCTGATGTTCATGGATCAGGTACCGGTATCAGCAGTCTGTAACGAAGCCGTTAAGCTTGCGAAGAAACGCAGCTTTACCAAGCTTTCCGGTTTTGTGAATGCGGTACTTCGAAACATCGCAAGAGCGGGTAGGGATATCGAATATCCGGATCCCGGGAAGCAGCCGATTGATTACCTGGTGGTTGCATATTCTACCCCTAAGTGGCTGGTGGAAGAGTTGTTAGGACAATACACCGATCCGGTGGTTGAAAGGATGCTGGCAGCCTCCCTGAATGAAAAGGAAACGACCATCCGTTGTAATCTGGCTAAAATAACTCCGGAGGAGCTGGTTAAAAAGCTCAAGGAGGAAGGTGTTACGGTAGAAGCCAGCGGCTATCTGGATTATGCCTTCAGAATCAAGGATTACGATTATTTAGATAAACTGGATACGTTCCGGGAAGGTCTCTTCACGATACAGGATGTCAGTTCAATGTTGGTGTGCGAGGTCGCGGACATCGGTCCAACGGATTTTGTTGTTGATGTCTGTTCCGCACCCGGAGGAAAAGCGCTGCATGCTGCTCAAAGTGCAAGAAAAGTATCGGCCAGGGATTTAACGGAATATAAAGCAAAGCTGATTACGGATAATATCAAACGTCTCGGTGCTACCAATATCGACGTAAAGGTATGGGATGCTACCGAATTGGACCCGGATATCATAGGAGCTGCGGATGTAGTGATTGCGGATCTTCCCTGCAGCGGCTTAGGCGTTTTAGGTAAAAAGTCGGATATAAAATACAAGTTGACACAAAATCAACATAAAGAGCTGATAGAATTACAAAGGATTATTTTGGATAAAGTATCAAAATATGTGAAAAAGGGCGGTAGATTAATCTTTAGTACCTGTACGGTTTATCACGGTGAGAATGTCGATAACCGCAACTGGTTCCTGGAGCATTATGATTTTGAGGCAGAGAGTCTGAATGAATATCTGCCCGAGAAACTGCTTACCGAGACTTCGGATCAGGGTTATCTTCAATTGATACCCGGCATTCATGATACGGATGGATTTTTTATATCCAGGTTTCGTAAAAAATGATTCTACTACACCGGGATATATTGAAGTGAATTGTGAATGAAAAACGTTTATACAGAAAGAAACAGGATTTCATCAGGACATGAAACGCAGGTCCTGAGGTATGATTATTGTAGCTGCTAAATATAATAAGGAATACTTGATGGAATTTTATCAGAATAGGAAAGAATATGGATCAGTTGGATATAAAATCATTATATTATCATGAATTGGAAGCTCTACTTAAGGAACTGGGGCAGCCGGCCTTTCGAACAAAGCAGGTCTATGAATGGCTGCATAAGAAGCTGGTTGGAAGCTATGATGAGATGCTGAACCTCTCCAAGGAACTGCGGGCTAAGCTAGCCGAGGCTTATCCGATTACTGCGCTCACAGAGGTTGATTCCTTGCATTCAGAGTCGGATGGAACCATTAAGTATTTATTTCGTCTAAAGGATGACAGAGTAATTGAAAGCGTTCTAATGAAGTACAATCACGGCAATAGTGTATGCATCTCTTCTCAGGTGGGTTGTAGAATGGGTTGTAAATTCTGTGCTTCCACCATCGGAGGAAAGGAACGGGATCTGCTTCCCTCCGAGATGCTCGATCAGATATACCGTATTCAGGCATTAACCGGTGAACGAGTATCCAATGTTGTTGTGATGGGTACCGGAGAGCCGCTTGATAATTATGATAATCTGATCCGATTTCTTCGAATTTTAACGGACGAAAAAGGATTAAACATAAGCGCCAGAAATATAACCGTATCTACCTGCGGTATTCCGGAACGAATCAGAGACCTTGCGAAGGAGGAGCTGGCAATCACGTTGGCACTTTCCTTACATGCTCCAAACAATGAGATCCGTAAACAGCTGATGCCGGTAGCGGCAAAGTATGAATTAAGCGAGGTAATGAATGCCTTTCGTTATTATTATGATGAAACGGGCAGAAGACTTACCTTTGAATATAGTCTGGTAGACGGTGTGAATGATGAAGAAGAGCATGCCAAAGAATTGTGTCGGTTGGTCAGAGGGCTTAACTGCCATGTAAATTTAATCCCCGTAAATCCGATAAAAGAGCGGAATTATAGAAAATCGGAAAGTAAAAAAATACAAATTTTTAAAAATACACTTGAAAAAAACAGAATAAATGTTACTATTAGAAGAGAAATGGGCGCAGATATTGATGCTGCCTGTGGGCAATTGCGAAAGAGCTATATCGACAAGAACAGCTCTGATGATTGTCATAACTAGGAGGTGCAGGCTTGAAAGCATTTTCGATAACTGATATTGGAGAGCGACGGAGGATAAACCAGGATTACGTCTTTTGCAGTGAAAATGCCATCGGAAAACTACCGAATTTATTTATCGTAGCAGATGGTATGGGAGGACATAATGCCGGTGATTATGCTTCAAGATACTGTGTTGAGTTTTTTAAGCAAAAGATTGAGGAAGGTGAGCAAGAATCACCGATAGCCTTAATCGAAGCTGCAATCAGGGAAACGAATGAAGCGCTGATCAACAAAGCGTTAGAGCAGACTGAGTTAGAGGGTATGGGAACCACCTTAGTGGCGGCGACCATATTTGATAAAGAAATGTATGTTGCCAATGTCGGTGACAGCAGATTATATGTTATTGGTAAATCGATCAAGCAAGTTACAGAAGATCATAGCCTGGTGGAAGTAATGGTAAAAACAGGCGAGCTTGATCGTTGTGAGGCGAGAATTCATCCGAATAAGAACATAATCACCAGAGCAATCGGTGCCAACCTAACGGTGGAACCTGATTTTTTTGAGGTGAACTTAGAAGACGGAGATACGGTACTTATGTGCTCGGACGGACTGACGAATATGTTGGAAGACGAGACAATTGAACGGATTATCAGAGAGAACGCAGATCCGGAAACAGCCGCGGAGACCTTAGTAAAGTGTGCTAACGAAAACGGCGGTAAAGATAATATTGCTATCATTATTATTAAAGTATGAAAACGAGGTGAGCTAACATGTTAAAACCCGGTATGTTTATCAGCGATCGCTATGAAATCATTGATAAAGTAGGATCCGGTGGAATGGCGGATGTATATAAAGCCAGAGACCAAAGGCTAAACAGATTCGTGGCGATAAAGGTATTAAAGCCGGAATACTCAAGCGATAAAAGCTTTGTGAATAAATTTAGGGCAGAAGCTCAATCTGCTGCTGGCTTATCCCATCCTAATATCGTGAATGTTTATGATGTAGGAGATGACAGCGGTTTACATTATATTGTAATGGAATTGGTGGAGGGAATCACCCTCAAACGTTTTATTGAACGTAAAGGTAAGCTGGAAGTAAAAGAAGCGGTCGGA
This sequence comes from Bacillota bacterium, assembly GCA_023421075.1. Taxonomy (GTDB): domain Bacteria; phylum Bacillota; class Clostridia; order Lachnospirales; family Lachnospiraceae; genus Mobilitalea. The sequence continues at coordinate 50,481 of JAEZUM010000046.1, read as the reverse complement.
ATTGGCATCCAGATTGCACAAGGGATGGAAGCAGCGCATGATAACCGTATTATTCATAGGGATATCAAGCCACAGAACATAATCATATCCAGAGATGGTAAGGTAAAGGTAACCGATTTTGGTATCGCGAAAGCAACCAATTCAAATACAATTACCTCCAATGCGATGGGATCCGTACATTATCTGTCTCCTGAGCAGGCGAGAGGAGGATACAGCGACGAAAAGAGCGACATCTATTCCTTGGGTGTAACCTTATATGAGATGTTGTCCGGTAAGGTTCCTTTTGCCGGGGACAATACCGTATCGGTTGCTTTACTTCATATTCAGGGAGAAGCAATGCCACTTCGCGAGCTTGATCCCGAGATTCCGGTAAGTATCGATAAGATAGTACAAAAATGTATGCAGAAGCGCCCGGAGAGAAGATACCATTCCTCCTCTGAGTTGATCGCTGATCTTAAGAGAGCAATCTCCAATCCGGACGGCGATTTTGTTCAGATTCCTGCATTTGTATCCAGTGATTCGCCGACAATCAATATATCCGACGATCTGAATAAAATTAAAAACGGAGCATATCTAGATGAGAATTTACGGGATACCAGAAATCTTCAGGCCAAGAATCTTACAGAAGAGGAAGATGAGGAATTAGATACTGTAGATTCGAAGGTAGAGAAATTTTTCCTGGTAGGTAGTATTGTTACCATAGTAATTCTTGCTATTGTCATTATTGGTTCTGTAGTGTGGTTCTTATCCAGAGCAAAGGATAATACCCCGGATCCTACCGAGATTGAAGAGAATTTATCACCCTCACCGTCCTTGACGGAAGGACCTACAGAGTCTCCGACCGGTGTAATGTATGTTGTTCCGGATGTCATCGGTCTTACACAGGACGATGCAGAGAGCTCGATCCGGGCAAAAGCAGAGAAGGCCGATGTACGTTTTTCGGAAGAGTATTCCGATACGATCGAGGTTGGTAAGGTAATGGCCCAGTATCCTCAGGCCGGTAATGAAGTAGAGGAAACCTCTACGGTAATCTTAACCATCAGCCTTGGACCGGAAGCCTTTGAAGTTCCGAATGTATATGGACTTACTGAGGAACGTGCGGATAAGAAGCTGAAAGAATTAGGATTAAAGCTGCTGCACGAATATGTGGCAAGTGATGAGATCGAAGCAGGACGTGTAATTTCTACGAATCCTGAGCGTCAGGCTATGGTAGTAAGTGGAGATACCATCACCGTTGTTGTCAGTACCGGGCCGGTGAATGCTCAGTCAGTTGTTCCGAGCCTGATTGGTCTTACCGAAGACAAAGCAACCAGTGCATTGACCAGTGCTGGATTAGTGAAGGGTACGGTATCCTACCAAAGCTCAAGTACTTATCCCAAGGGTCAGGTAACGTATCAAAGCAATACCTCCGGACAGAAGGTAGATGCCGGTACGGTAATTGATATTATAGTAAGCTCCGGACCAGCACAAACCGGTCCTACAGTATATAGCGGACAGGTAACCATTGATGTTAATCCCTTCGAAAGCAGTGATGCAGATGAAGCGGAGATCATCTTAGAGATGGAGCAGGATGGAGAAATCAGTACTATTTATGAAGGATATCTATCCTTATTAGACTTCCCGTTAACTGTTTCCACCACCAGTGACAGTTCCAGCGTAGGAACCGTAAAAATGTATGTGGATGGAGAATTATTTACAGCTCCCGGTGATGCACAGACAACCTGGTCTGTAGATTTCGAACCTTTGGAGGATTAGCTTGAAGGGAAAGATTATAAAAGGTATTGCAGGATTTTACTATGTCCATACACCAGAGAAGAATTTTGTATATGAATGCAAAGCGAAGGGGATATTCCGTAACCAGAATATTAAGCCTCTGGTAGGTGATGATGTAGAAATCGATACCGTGGATCAACCGGAGGGCAAGGGTACCATTATTCGGATTTTACCCAGAGAAAATGAATTGATAAGGCCTGCTGTTGCAAATGTTGACCAGGCAATGGTTATATTTGCAGCAGCTGAGCCTGATCCTAACTTAAATCTTCTGGATCGATTTCTAATCATGATGCAGAAGCAATCAGTGAATGCAATCGTGTGTTTTAATAAGATGGATATTGTATCCGAAGGTGAGATTGCATTACTTCGGGAGACCTATCTTCGTTGTGGCTATGAGGTAGTATTTACCAGTATGCGGCAAAAGGAAGGGTTACCTATCCTATATGAGAAAATGAAAGGTAAGACAACGGTACTGGCCGGACCATCCGGTGTTGGAAAATCTACCTTTATTAATCTTGTTCAGCCCGCCGCTAATATGGAAATTGGTGTGGTCAGCGAGAAAATTAAACGCGGTAAGCATACCACTAGGCATTCCGAATTGATTTATATTGAAGACGATACTTACATTATGGATACGCCCGGCTTTAGCTCCCTATATATTGATGAGCTGGAGAAGGAAGAGTTGAAGGATTATTTTATCGAGTTTAAAGATTATGAGGAACAGTGTCGTTTCATTGGCTGCAATCATCTGAATGAGCCGGGATGTGCTGTAAAGGAAGCCTTACAGGATAAGAAGATCAGTAAGCTGCGTTATGAGAACTATGTTACATTATATGAAGAGCTGAAGAACCAAAAGCGCTACTAGATAAGGAGCCTTGAACGAATTCATCTGCTGTTTAAGTGCTTGGTAAAGCGGCAGCTTTCGGTTCTTTTTTATCGCATTATAAAGGGAAAGGTACGGTTGTTACAATGATAAAGCTTTCACCATCGATATTAGCGGCAGATTTTAATAGGCTGGGAGAACAGATTGCTATGATCGAGCAGGCTGGGGTAGAATATCTCCATATTGATGTTATGGATGGTAATTATGTCCCAAGCATCAGCTTTGGTATGCCTGTCATCGCTTCGATCCGAAAGAATACGAAGCTTGTTTTTGACGTACACCTTATGATTGAGGAACCAATCCGCTATCTTGAGGAATTCAAAGAGGCAGGAGCAGATATTATAACGGTTCATGCAGAGGCTTGTACTCATCTTCACCGTACCATAACAAGAATTAAGGAGCTGGGTATGAAAGCCGGTGTTTCCTTGAATCCTGCAACCCCTCTTTCGGAATTGGAATATATTCTTAAGGATTTGGATATGGTACTTATTATGACAGTTAATCCCGGTTTTGGGGGACAGGCTATGATTCCCGACATGCTTCAGAAGATTGAAGAACTCAAGAACAGGACGATTGCTTTTGAACATCAGCTCGATATTGAGGTAGATGGTGGCATCACACTGGAGAATGTTCAGGATGTCATTGATGCCGGAGCCAATGTAATTGTATCCGGTTCTTCGGTATTCCGTGGTGATATCAATAAGAATATAGAAGCCTTCAAGGAGGTTTTTCGTAGATCCGATCAAAGGATACGATTCCATTAGGCAGCTTATAAATGGAGGGCATGACGACTGTATGAGTAATGGAACAAACAATGTTTTAATTATCACCGGCGGCCGTATTGATGAACCGTTTTTAAGTGAATTATTGTGTAGGGAGTGCTATGAAACCATTATCGCTGCCGACCATGGACTTTTATCGGTTGATAAGCTTGGAATTTCTCCCAGCTATATTGTAGGAGATTTTGATTCGGTTCCGGAAGAAATACTGGATAAATATCGAAAGAGTACCATACCGATTGAGACCTTTCCGCGAGAGAAGGATAAAACGGATACTCAGATTGCCATCGAACTTGCGCTGCACCATCATGCTACCGGTATTACCATCGCCGGAGCAACCGGAAGCCGATTGGATCATATGATTGCCAACATCCACCTGCTTCTGCTTCCTTTGCAGCAGAACATAGACGCCTGCTTAATTGACGGTAATAACAAAGTCTATCTGAAGAGAAGCAGCTTTCAAATTGATAGGCTGAGGCAGCATGGTGATTTTGTATCCTTGCTTCCGTTCAGCGAAGAAGTATGCGGATTGACGTTGATCGGTTTTAAGTATCCATTGAACTCGATAATCTTAGCCGCAGGGAGTAGTCTTGGAATCAGTAATGAAATGATCGAGGAAGTCGGGAAGATTGAGTTTTCAAAAGGAATCTTACTGGTTATCGAATCGAAGGATTAAACCTCAAGCCTTCGTCCGTAAGGAAAAGATAAATTATACGCTATATAAATTGAAATTGTTAAATAAGGAAGGAAGACACAAATGAAATTAGGTATCGTAGGTTTGCCCAATGTAGGGAAAAGCACACTTTTTAACTCGTTAACAAAAGCAGGAGCAGAATCAGCGAACTATCCTTTTTGTACCATAGACCCGAACGTTGGTATCGTTCCGGTTCCGGATGAAAGATTAAAGGTACTTGGAGATTTGTATCATACAGAGAAGATTGTCGCAGCTACCATTGAATTTGTGGATATCGCCGGACTGGTAAAGGGTGCTTCCAAGGGGGAAGGCCTTGGTAATCAGTTTCTTTCCAATATCAGAGAAGTAGATGCGATTGTACATGTGGTTCGCTGCTTTGAAGATACTAATGTAATTCATGTTGATGGATCTGTTAATCCTGAGAGAGACATCGAGACAATTAATCTGGAATTAATCTTTTCCGATCTTGAGATTTTAGAGAGAAGAATATCTAAGACAAACAAAGGAGCAAAAAATGATAGAGCACTTGCTAAGGAGCTTGAGCTTCTGGAACGTATTAAAGCGTTCTTAGAGGAAGGCAAGATGGCAAAAGCCTTTGCAACGCAGGATGAAGAGGAGCAGGTATGGCTGGACAGCTATAATCTTCTTACGGCGAAGCCTGTAATTTATGCAGCCAATGTAAAGGAAGATGATCTTGCAGATGACGGTGTTAATAACGAGTATGTAAATAAAGTACGTAAGATAGCAGCTCAGGAAAACTCCGAAGTCTTTGTAATCTGTGCTCAGATTGAACAGGAGATTGCCGAACTAGACGAAGATGAGAAACGTATGTTTTTAGAGGATCTTGGATTAAAGGAGTCCGGTCTGGAGAAATTAATTAGAGCAAGCTATCATATCTTAGGATTAATGAGCTTCTTGACTGCAGGACCGAAGGAGACAAGAGCTTGGACAATCAAGATCGGTACAAAGGCTCCCCAGGCTGCCGGAAAAATTCATACCGACTTCGAGAGAGGCTTTATCCGCGCTGAGATTGTCAGCTACCACAATCTGATTGAATGCGGTAATTATAACGCAGCAAAGGAAAAAGGGTTGGTTCGTTCTGAAGGGAAAGAATATGTTCTTCAGGATGGAGATGTCGTATTATTCCGTTTCAATGTATAATTCCGGAAAGCGGTGAAGAATTTGATGGTCTTTTTAACTACGAATATTAATTTTCCAAACCTTGGTATTGAACTGAAGAATGTAGGTACCGGATTTGATATCTTCGGTTATCGAATTGCTTATTATGGAATGGTCATTGGTTTTGGTATGCTTCTTGGCTGGTTAATCGCAGAATGGATGGCTAAGAGAACCGGCCAGAAGACAGAGATTTATCTGGATTTTGCTTTGATCGCGATCGTTGCAGCGGTAATTGGAGCAAGACTGTATTACGTGGTTTTTGCCTTGGAGGAATTTACTGACAATCCGTTATCTGTATTTAATCTGCGAACCGGAGGGTTGGCAATCTATGGCGGAATTATTGCAGCGGTATTGACCGCAATCGTTTTTGCCAGAGTAAAGAAATATCCTTTTTGGCTTTTGGCTGACACCGGTTGTATCGGCTTGGTTACCGGGCAGATAATTGGTCGATGGGGAAATTTCTTCAATCGGGAAGCCTTTGGAAAGTATTACGATGGACTTTTTGCGATGCAGTTGAATGTGTCAGATGTTTCAAGAGTATTCCGTAATACAACATCTCTATCTGAATTGGAGCAGATGTATCAGGGAAAAGAAGCTGCCTTGGAGCGTATTCTCGAGATTCGAGATAAGGTAGTTGTCCTGGGCGATGCTTCGTATATTCAAGTGCACCCCACCTTTCTCTATGAATCTTTCTGGAACCTATGCCTATTGATTCTGCTAATCGTTTATACGAAACACAAGAAATTTGATGGAGAAGTAATGCTGCTCTACCTGATTGGCTATGGAATCGGTCGTACTTGGATGGAAGGACTCAGGACAGATCAGCTTTTCCTGTGGGGAACACCTTTTGCCGTATCCCAGCTGTTATCCGCGCTTCTGGTTGTTGTATCCGTTGTTTATCTGATTTATAAAAGACGGAAGGTAAGGACCAAATATAGAAAATAGGTACAAAAAAGAGGCGATTAGGACCAATTTCCCAAATTGCAGTTTTTGTCTATATATTGACATAATTTGTTCGATTTTTCGAATATATACAATATATTGTTATCTTATATCAAAATAGCTCATAAAGCCAACAATCATAAGGCTTTGTGAGCTATTTTTTTTGAATTCATGCTTGATAAATTCCCTAATTTAATATAAAATAAACACATGAGTGGAGCAAAGTGGTGGAAAGTGGTGTGAAAAACCAAAAAAGTGGTACAAGCCATCCTAAAAATAGCTCAAAAGCTCGATCGGAAATGTGCCAGCAAGGGGCTCTCCGATGGAAAAGAAGGTGAAACCGTATGTTCATGGGTGAATTCGATCATTCGATCGATGCCAAAGGCAGAATAATCATACCGTCGAAGTTTCGAGAAGACCTAGGAGAAAAATTTGTGATCACCTTAGGTCTTGACGGTTGTCTGTTCGTTTACCCAAATGAAGATTGGAAAGCCTTTGCGAATGAACTCGGTAAGTTACCCGGTACAAAGGAAGCAAGACAGCTGCAACGATATTTTCTTGCAATGGCAGCTGATTGCGAAGCGGATAAACAGGGAAGAATACTAATACCACTAAAGCTTCGAGAGAGTGCCGGATTAGATAAAGACATCGTATTTGTAGGAGTACTGAATAAGATTGAGATATGGAGTAAGGAACGCTGGGAGAATAATAATACCTATGATAATGTTGATGCAATCGCAGAACATATGTCGCAGTACGGTATCAGCTTTTAGCATTACCGAATAAGCTGTGTATCGTCAGATTGGAGATTAATATGGCTTTTGTACACAAATCAGTGTTGTTGGAAGAATGTATAGAGAACCTGAATATCAAACCGGAGGGCATCTATGTAGATGGAACACTGGGTGGCGGAGGACATTCCTATGAGATCGCGAAACGCTTGACCACAGGAAGATTAATCGGAATTGACCAGGATGAAGCAGCGATTAAAGCAGCGGGAGAGCGGTTAACAGAGTACATGGATAAGGTAACCATTGTAAGAAGTAATTACAGTGATATTAAGCGAGTACTACAGGAGCTTCAGATTGAAAAAGTAGACGGAATACTTCTTGATCTGGGAGTTTCCTCGTATCAGCTTGATACGCCGGAACGAGGCTTTTCGTATAAAGAGGATGCACCTCTGGACATGCGAATGGATACCAGAAATACAAAGACAGCAAAAGACATAGTCAATGGATATGGTGAGATGGAGCTTTTCCGCATTATAAGGGACTATGGAGAAGATAATTTTGCGAAAAATATAGCCAAGCATATTGTACGAATGAGGCAGGAGAAGCCGATTGAGACAACCTTCGAGCTGATTGAAGCCATCAAAGCAGCAATACCGATGAAGCTCAGAATAACTACAGGGCATCCGGCAAAGAGAACCTTTCAAGCAATCCGAATAGAGCTTAATCGAGAGCTTGAGGTACTTAAGGACACATTGCAGGACATGATTGAATTGTTGACACCGGAAGGCAGGCTGTGCATTATAACCTTTCATTCCCTGGAGGATCGGATTGTAAAGTCTTGTTTTAAGACGAATGAAAATCCATGCATATGCCCGCCGAGTTTTCCGGTATGTGTGTGTGGCAAGGTATCACAAGGTAAGGTGATATCAAGAAAACCCATCCTTCCTTCACAGGAGGAGCTGGAGTTTAATAAAAGGTCAAAAAGCGCGAAGCTTCGTGTGTTTGAACGAGCGGAACAGAACGAAAATAATCATTAATACATTTTATTCAAGAACATTTGAACAACGGGTAGAGAGGGGTTTCTGGCATGGAGGCTAAGAAGAAACGTTATCAATATGATAATACAGGGACAAGCTATGTGGAGGGTAATACGGTTCGCAAATTAAGTGTGGCTCCTGAGGTATGGAGAGAGGAAGAGCAGTATATTGCACCCTCACCAAGAAGACAGGAACAAAGACAGCCTAAGGCGTTTTCCGGTATTAATTTTGCATCCCTGATTGTTCTGACAGTGGCGATCATAGCAACTGTTTATGTCTGTGTGGATTACTTAATGCTCCAGAACCAAGTAAGTCAGATGGACAAGAGCATTATTAAGCTCGAAAAAGAGCTGACCGTTTTAACAAATGAGAATGACGCCTCTTATGAAGCGATTGACACGGCACTTAATCTAGATTATATTTATCAGGTGGCTGTTGAAGAGCTTGGTATGGTATACCCAAATAAAAATGAAGTAATTACCTATAAAAGCAGCTCTTCAAATTATGTAAGACAGTATGAGGATATTCCTGAATAGATATCAATGAGGTAAGATACCATGGAAAAGTTATCGGATAAGACAATTAAAAAATTCAACTCACGAATGCAAGCAAAACTATTGCTTGTATTTTGTGTTATTACTCTCCTGTTAGTCGTTTTGATGGGACGTTTGATCTATATCATGCAAACGAAGGGAGATCTGTATGCAAAACAGGTGCTTTCCAGAGAGACATACGTCAGCTCGATATTACCCTACAAAAGAGGAACCATTACTGACCGTAATGGCACGGTACTGGCACGTAGTGAGCTGCAGTATAAGCTGATTCTGGATCCAAAGAGATTGTCCCTGAATGAGGAGTGTATTCCGGTGACCTTAGCTGCATTGAAGGATAACTTCGGGATTGAGTCTGAAACAATCCAGGCAATTCTGACCGATGAGGTTAAGTCAAAAAGCCAATATGTTATCTTACAGAAAAATGTGAAATACGATACGGTGAAAAGCTATGAAGCATATGTAGAAAACTTTAAAAAATCAAAAAAGAAAGAGGATAAAACCACAATCACCGGTATATGGTTTGAAGAGGAATATGTTCGAAGCTACCCTTATGCAAGCCTGGCTTGTGATGTGCTTGGTTTTACTTCTGCAGATAATACAGGCTTTTGGGGAATTGAAGAATATTATAATGATGAACTGAATGGCACAAACGGAAGAGAATACGGCTATTATGATTCGGACCTGAATATTGAACGAATCGTGAAGAAGGCCGTGAACGGCAATAATATTGTCAGTTCAATTGATATTAATGCACAACGAATTATACAGGAGCATATCAAGCAGTTTAACGCGGAAATCGGAAGTAAAAATATCGGAGTTCTTGTCATGAACCCAAACAATGGAGAAATCATTGCAATGGCTTCCAATCAGGAGTACGATTTGAATAATCCCAGAAATCTAGAGGGTATCATTGAGGCCGGAGAATTGGCGGCAATGACAGAGAATCAGAAGACCGAGGCACTCAATGCTCTGTGGAAAAATGATATTATTACCAGCAGCTTCGAGCCCGGATCAACCTTTAAGCCGGTTACAATAGCGGCAGGATTGGAAGAAGGGCTTCTTGCGGAAGAGGATACCTATTATTGTGACGGAGCAGAGGATGTGAACGGAGTACATATTAAGTGTAGCCGGGTTCAAGGTCATGGACAATTGACGCTCAGTGAAGCACTTATGTTTTCCTGTAATGATGCGCTGATGCAAATCGTAGCGAAGGAAGGAAGGGATATCTTCTATCGTTATCAGACCGGCTTCGGTTTTGGAAAGAAAACCGGTGTTGATCTCCCGGGTGAAGGAACGGGTATTACTATGGCTCTTGATGCCTTAAATCCCATCGAGCTTGCGACCAATAGCTTTGGACAGGCCTTTAACGTGACAATGCTTCAAATGGCTGCGGCCTATTCCTCCCTTGTAAATGGCGGTAATTATTATCAGCCACATGTTATGAAGAAAATCGTAAATGACAATGGTGCCACAGTGAAGGAATACGATAAATTGTTGGTAAGACAGACGGTGTCAGAGAAGACCTCTGAGTTTATTCAAAAGTCTATGTATCAGACGGTAGAAGCCGGTACAGCCGGTGGTGCCAAGGTTGAAGGCTATGCGATCGGCGGAAAGACCGGAACTGCACAGAAGCTTCCCCGTGAAGCCAAGACTTATGTGGTTTCCTTCTTAGGCTCCGTACCTGCCATCAATCCTGAGATCGTAATATATGTTATGATTGATGAGCCACAGAATGTAGAAAAGCAAGCGGACAGCTCCATTGCTACGAAGTTTGCAGGAAGAATTATGGCTGAGCTCCTCCCGGCACTCGGAATCTTTCCGGAAGGAGAGATTGATTATCTCTTGCCCTCCCAAGATGCAACGACTGAGGATGCGGATCAGAATCAGACCACACCGGGTGTAAACCAGACAGTAGATTCCGAAGCGGACGATAATGATACGAATGAACAAAATACGGAACCTACCGGGGATTCACAATCGGAAACGACGAACAACCCGGCGGATACTCCAACGCAGGAAGAGATTACCGGCGGTAATCCCGAGGATAATAACGACGATGAAACAAATACGGAATTACCGAATGAGAATACGGGTCAGCCGGAGGATGGAACAGAACCTGCTTCGGGGGAAGAGGAATTTAATCCGGATGCACTGGAATAATACAGGTTATCACACTTGTTTATAGGGGAATCGTAAAGGGCAGCCACAAGCAAGGTTTTGCATCATACCAGAAATTTGTATGGCTGAACTGTTACTAATATCGAATAATCATAACTTGTTTGTAATAAAATGAAACAATAGAAGAATTAAGGTTATGATTAGAATGGCTAGAAGCAGGACCTATAACAGGAGAAATATATTAATTGTTGTAAGTGTAATCGTAGTTGTAACCCTGGCATTATTTATTCGCCTTGGGTATTTAATGATATTAAAATCCGAAGATTATGCGGCCAGAGCGAGAGAGCTTCATCTTCGTGAACGTGCGATTAAGGCGGAGCGTGGAAGTATCTATGATGCAAAGGGAAATGAAATCGCTACCAATAAGCCGGTATGCACTATATCCGTCATTCATGCACAGATCAAGGATCCCGAACGTGTCATAGAGGTGCTTACCGAGCAGCTCGGACTAAGCGAGGAAAAGGTACGAAAACGAGTAGAGAAGGTATCCTCAAGAGAGAAGATTAAATCGAATGTAGACAAGGAAATCGCAGATCGGATCAGAGAATTTGATCTGGATGGAGTTATGGTTGATGAAGATTACAAGCGATACTATCCCTATGACTCCTTAGCCTCGAAGGTAATCGGTTTTACCGGAAGCGATAATCAGGGTATTATCGGACTTGAGGTAAAATATGATGAGTATCTAAAGGGTACGGATGGCGAGATACTGACATTAACGACTGCTTATGGAGTGGAGATTGAGAACGCAGCGGAGGACCGGATTGAACCGCAACCCGGTAATGATCTGTACATCAGCCTGGACATGAATATTCAACAGTATGCCGAACAAGCTGCTTTAAAGGTCATGGAAGCGAAACAGGCTTCTAATGTAAAGCTCATTGTGATGAATCCGCAAAACGGTGAAATACTCGCCATGGTGAATGTTCCGGAATTCAATCTGAACGATCCCTATACCTTGATTGAGGAGATTGCATCTCAGTACGAAGGTCAGACCTTAAGCAATGAGAAAATGAATGACCTACTAAATAAAATGTGGAGAAATGCCTGTATCAGCGATACCTACGAACCCGGTTCAACCTTCAAAATTATAACCGCTACCGCTGCACTGGAGGAACATGTTGTAAAATTGTCCGATACGTTTTTCTGCCCGGGTTATAAGAAGGTAGAAGATCGAATTATAAGGTGCCATAAGGTAGGTGGACATGGAAGTCAGGATTTTGTAGCAGGGATTAAGAATTCCTGCAATCCGGTATTTATGGAAATCGGTGCACGAGTCGGTGTTGATAAGATGTATGATTATTTCAAAAAACTTGGCTTATTTCATAAAACCGGAATTGACTTACCGGGAGAAGCCAATTCAATCATGCATAAAAAAGATGTGATTAAGGCGGTGGAGCTTGCAACCATGTCCTTTGGTCAGTCCTTTCAGATAACGCCACTGCAGCTTATGGTAGCAGCCAGCGCAATCGTAAACGGCGGTACGCTTGTAACACCGCATCTGGGGGTTGAGGTGGTTTCCGCAGACGGGACACAGATCAGGGAACTTGAGTATGATACTGTCAACGGTGCTGTGTCTTCTGAGACATCCCAGACGATGAAAGAACTACTGGAAGCGGTTGTCGCAGACGGAACCGGTAAGCGTGCTTATCTTCCCGGCTTTCGTGTTGGTGGAAAAACAGCAACCTCTGAGAAGCTTCCCAGAAGCAGTAATAAATACATTTCCTCCTTTATCGGCTTTGCACCTGCTGATAATCCTCAGGTTATGGCGATGGTACTTATAGAAGATCCCGTTGGGATCTATTACGGAGGAACGATAGCAGCCCCCGTCATCGCAGATTTGTTCTCTAATATTCTTCCTTATCTGGGGATTGAGGAGAGCTATACAGAGACGGAGAAAGAGCAATTCAATATCGGTTCCTTCCAGATGCCTGATTTTATGGGTAAGACGAAAAAAGAAGTGAAGGAACTGATGAAAATATATGACTTCGGTGAGCTTTATTCCATAGGAGAAGGGGAGTTTGTCTCAGAACAATTCCCGCTGAGTGGGGAAACGGTAGAAAAGGATAGTGACTTTATATTGTATTTTAAATAAAGAAAACCACAATAACTAGTACAAATTTCTCTACGAATTAGGCCAGTTCATTATTGTTTTTTTCGAACTGATAAAGTATAATAGCTAAGTCATTAAATATGAAGAATCTACATATGAAAGATGCCAGTTACTGGCTCCCATTTGGAATGGAGGATACTATGAATTTTTCTGAATTTAAAGTAATATTACCTGTCATTATTTCCTTTGTTGTTTGTGTTATACTGTGTCCGCTTTTAATACCATTTTTGAAAAGACTAAAATTCGGGCAGTATATTCGGGAGGAAGGTCCTCAATCACATCAGAAAAAATCCGGTACTCCGACCATGGGTGGAATCGTTATTGTACTGAGTATAGCAATCACCTCCCTGATTTACATCAAGGATTATGATGAGATCATACCGGTTTTGTTTGTTACCATTGGTTTTGGTATTATCGGATTTATGGATGATTATATAAAGGTGGTTATGAAGCGTTCCATGGGACTACGTGCCTGGCAGAAACTTGTTGGGCAAATCCTGGTTACGGCAGTATTCGGTTACTATATATTAAATTATACGGATATCGGAACGACGATGCTCATTCCCTTTACCGGCGGAAAATATGCAGACATCTCCTTTTTGTTTGTACCGTTTTTCTTATTTGTAGTATTGGGAACCGTAAACGGATCGAATTTTACGGATGGGTTGGATGGACTTGAGTCCAGTGTTACCGTGCTGATCGCAACCTTTTTCACCGTTGTAGCCATCGGACTTCATAGTGATTTATCACCAATCACCGGCGCCGTGGCAGGAAGTCTTATGGCATTCCTGGTCTATAATGTTTATCCGGCAAAGGTGTTTATGGGGGATACAGGATCGCTTGCCCTTGGCGGTTTTGTGGCAGCTACGGCTTTCATGCTTCAGATGCCCCTGTTTATCATCCTGGTGGCTTTTATCTATCTGGTTGAAATTATTTCCGTTATCCTACAGGTAAGTTATTTTAAATTAACCGGAGGAAAGCGTATCTTTAAAATGGCTCCTATCCATCATCATTTTGAGCTTATGGGCTGGTCAGAGACAAGAGTTGTAGCCGTATTCTCGATCATTACAGCAATTCTTTGTCTGGTAGCACTCATGGGTATTAATTAAAATAGGACGCCAACTGTGGCAGAATGGAGCGTATATGCAATTACAGGGAAAAAGAGTGTTAGTATTCGGAGCCGGAAAAAGTGGTATATCCTCGACCAGATTGCTGCAAAAGCAGGATGCTTTTGTAATACTCTATGATTCGAATACGGGTCTGACCGATAAGGATTTTACGGATAAATTTGATACAGAGAAAAACTTTCTTCTTGTTACAGGAGATCTCACCGATGAAATGATTTTAAGTCTGGATCTACTTGTTATCAGCCCCGGAGTTGCAATTGATCATCCTGCAGTAATGCGAATCAGAGAAAAGAATATTCCGGTATGGGGTGAGATTGAATTAGCATACCGGATCTCCAAAGGTAAGATTGTCGGTATTACCGGAACGAATGGTAAGACTACAACCACAACATTGGTCGGAGAGATCATGAATACTTACTTTGATGAGGTCTATGTGGTAGGTAATATCGGTAATCCTTATACTGATGTAGCCATGGACACAACCGAACAATCGGTAGCCGTGATTGAGCTGTCCAGCTTTCAGCTGGAGACAATAGAGAAATTCAGACCGGATGTCAGTGCGATCCTGAATATAACACCGGACCATTTGAACCGGCATCATACTATGGATAATTATATTGCCATGAAGGAGAACATTGCCAAGAACCAGACCATGTCGGAGGTGTGTGTTCTGAATTATGACGATGAAATCCTGCGTGAGATGGCGAAGAGGTTAAAAACCAGAGTTTTATTTTACAGCAGTACGCATAAATTAGAAGAGGGCTTATATCTTGACAATGAGGATATTTACTACAGTATTCAGGGCAGAAAGGAATTTGTCGTAAATATTAATGAGGTAAAGGTTCTCGGTAAGCATAATTATGAAAATATTATGGCTGCTACCGGTATGGCTTTATCCTTAGGTGTTCCGATGGAGTTTATCCATACGGCACTGGTGAATTTTCGTGCGGTAGAGCACAGAATAGAATATGTAGAAAACATCAACGGAGTTACTTATTATAATGACTCCAAGGGAACGAATCCGGATGCCTCCATTAAAGCGGTTCAGGCAATGAGAACTCCTACCATAGTAATCGGCGGAGGGTATGATAAGCATAGTACCTTTGATGAATGGATTGAAGCCTTTGACTCAAAGGTTAAGCTGCTGGTTCTATTGGGGCAGACCAGAGAGCAGATTGCAGAAACTGCAAAACGTCATGGGTTCCATAATATTATTATGGTAAGTGATCTGAAGGAGGCAGTAAGAATAAGTGCCGAGAAAGCAGAGCCGGGTGATTCTGTGTTATTATCTCCCGCCTGTGCCAGCTGGGGTATGTTCGAGAATTATGAACAACGAGGCAATTTATTCAAGGAATATGTAAGAGAGCTGCTTTCATAGTGAGCACCAATTAAAAATCAGAACTTAGTTAATTGATAAATGTGTGATTGGATCATAAATCCGAAACAGATTTATATGATGATATGACATTAAACAACATTTAGTTGGGAGTGTAAGTATGGCCAGAACAGCAGGAGAAGTAAATAAAAGAAAAATGCACAGCTACTATGATTACAGCTTATTGTTTCTCATACTTTTCCTGGTATGCTTTGGATTAGTCATGATTTATAGTACCAGCTCCTACAATGCACAAAGGCTAAACGGAAGTGCTACCTATTATCTTGAGCGTCAGGCGTTATTTGCCGGAGCGGGAATCTTAATCATGATCTTTGTTTCGAAGATCGATTATAGAATCTATATTAAGAACCTTCCTATTATTAAGCTGAAACCGGTCACCATTCTCTATCTTATGTGTATTGTGTTACAGCTCTATGTACTTTTGTTCGGTCCAACCATTAATGGTGCAAAGCGTTGGATCGATATGGGACCGCTGGGACGTTTCCAACCCTCTGAGTTAACAAAGATTGCAGTAATCATATTTACTGCGTACATAGTAAACCTGGCTCCGAAGAAGCTGGATAAGTTTACAGGTTTTATTCGTGTTGTTCTCTTTATAGCACCTTTACTTGGTCTGATTGTTATCGAGAACTTTTCAACAGCCTTGATTATCGGTGTTATCATGGTAGCAATCTGTTTCGTTGCCAGCAGGAAGAAAGCTTACTTTATTATATCTGGTGTTTTGTTTGCAGCAATTGGTTCGATCTTTGTCTTCTTCGTTTCTTATCGCTCCGAGCGTATTACGGTCTGGCTGAATGTTGAGTCTGAGCCGAAGGGCTATCAGATCCTTCAGGGCTTATATGCGATTGCCAGCGGAGGCGTCTTTGGCAAGGGCCTGGGAGAGAGTATGCAGAAGCTGGGTTTCATTCCGGAATCTCATAATGATATGATATTCTCTGTAATCTGTGAGGAGTTAGGGTTATTTGGTGCCTTTGCTTTAATTCTTCTGTTCATATTACTGATATGGCGAATCTTTATTATCGCTATCAATGCTGCCGATTTATATGGCGGTTTAATTGCAACCGGTGTACTTGCTCATATCGCTGCTCAGGTACTGATTAATATTGCAGTAGTAACCAACTCAATCCCTTCCACAGGAATTCCGCTTCCCTTTATCAGTTATGGAGGCAGCTCTGTCATGGTTATCCTCTTTGAGATGGGAATTGTGCTCAGTGTTTCCAATCAAATCAAAGGAGAGAAAGGCTAGTGTGAATTATTAATAACATAATTCACACCTCCTTGTTTGTGCCTGCGTCTTCTTCGGCACAAACTAACTCAAAGGGTAGGCATTCTATATTTAGTGAGTTGATATATTTTGTGGTGTAGGGAATACAGTTAGGCCGCCTTTCCCTCCCGGCAGGATGCTTTTTATAGGCCTCAAGGATAGCAGAAAGCTGGTCCTTGGACCATCTTCCTGCCTGAGTCTTAACAAAGCATAACCCCTTTGGTCGGCCGGTCAAGCCAAACTGCATTCCCAACATCACAAAATATAATATACTGATTTTTCTCGACCTACGACTTTTGATTGGAATAACTTGCAAAATTCACGCGGACAAGCCTGTATTCATATAGTGTAGTATATTTTCTACATTGTCTGAGGTGTTCTATGTCGAGTATCGAGGTCATCGGTGGTAAGCATTTAAAAGGTGAACTTAATATACAAGGGTCGAAGAATGCAGCATTACCTGTGATTGCTGCTACTATTCTGAATAAAGGAACTACAATACTTAAGAATTGTCCCAAAATACTTGATGTATATCATATGGTCAGCATACTGGAGGAACTGGGGTGCACAACATTCTGGGAAGGAAATACTCTTAATGTAGACAGTAGGAATGCTACTTCAACCTCCGTTCCGGAGGAATATGTCACGAAGATGAGAAGCTCCATTTTATTCTTGGGATCGCTCCTTGGAAGACATAATGAGGTTACGATTGCATATCCGGGTGGCTGTTCCATCGGAAAACGGCCGATCGATTATCATTTGAAAGCAATTAAGAAGATGAATGTAACGCAGGAATTCACCGGAGAAAATGATACTATGATTCATTGCCACTCCGACCGAATTCTTGGAGCCGATATATTTCTTGAATTTCCAAGTGTAGGAGCAACGCAGAATGTCATATTGACTGCAGTTCTTTCTGAGGGAACCACAAGAATATTTAATGCAGCAAGAGAGCCGGAAGTGATTGAGGTTTGTAATTATCTGATTGCAGCCGGTGCTCGGATCTGCGGAAAAGGTACCGCCTTTATAGAAATTGAAGGTGTCAAGCAGTTACATGATGTGGAATTTCGGCTTTCCTCTGATCGGATAGTTGCAGGAACATATATGGCGGCGGTAGCAGCTGCCGGTGGTGATGTGGTATTTACCGGTACACCGATCAGTCATCTTGAATCTACCCTTCGGGTGTTGAAACGAGTCGGTTGCGGTATCGACACAACAGAAGACAGGATAACCGTACATTCAAGAGGAAGACTTCTTCCGATTGAGGTACTGAAGACGCAGCCTTATCCGGGTTTTCCGACGGATATGCAATCACAGCTTATGACAGTATTGTGTCTTGCCGACGGAAAAAGTACCATTGTGGAAGAAATATTTGAGTCACGCTTTCAAAATGTAGAGGATCTAAAAAAAATGGGTGCTCAAATCACCTTGGAAACAAAGGAAAATAGGGTGATCATTACAGGAGTGAAACAATTAACAGGTGCAGTGGTAGAAGCTCATGATCTTCGCGGTGGAGCAGCTCTTGTTATTGCAGGTATGGCTGCCGACGGTACCACAATTGTTCGAGATGCGACCAGCATAGAACGAGGATATGAAGATATCTGCAGAGATTTGGCAAACATCGGAGCACAGATCAGATATTGCAGTGAAAATGCTGCAGGATGAGAATACGATATAGGAGTTAAAGAATGAATCGAATGAAGTCCAGGAATTCGAATAATGTACTGGTAAGGATAGGCCGGAGGCTAATACTAATTCTTCTCATCCTCGGTATCCCATGTATTTTGTTCATCAGTACCTTCTATATAAAGAAGATCGAGGTGGTCGGTACCAGAAGATATACCTCGGAACAGATAACCGGTGAGTTGATTAAAACAAAATTAGATTCGAATTCACTTTATCTCTATTTAAAACATCAGTATTTTATGGATGTCAGGCTTCCCTTTGTGGAGAAAATTGATGTTAAGATGACAGATACGCATACGATTACAGTATATGTATATGAGAAAATGGTCGCCGGATGCATAGAATTTATGGGGCAGTACATGTATTTTGATAAGGATGGCATCGTAGTAGAAAGCTCTTCTAAGCGGCTGACGGATATACCTGTGATTAACGGCTTGAAATTTAACAAAATTATGCTCAGTGAAAAGCTGGAAGTACAAAAGAATGAACTTTTTGATGTCATAATCAATCTGACGCAGCTAATTCACAAGTATGAGCTAAAGGTCGATAAGATTACCTTTAGCAGTGATTATGAGGTCACCCTGGACTGCAAGGATATCAGGGTTCTGCTTGGGAAAAAAAGCACATATGATGAAGCTCTTTCTGAGCTGAAAAACATCCTGGCAGAGGCGGAAGGTATGGAAATTACACTGGATATGAGAAATTATGTAAAAGGAACACAAAACATCATTGGAAAACAAAAAAATCCGACAGAATAGATAAAAAAGACTTAAATAAAATATAATTTTTTAAAAATTATGCTTGATTATTTGGGAATTTAAAGATATTATATTAAGTAGGATTATGGGACACCATAGTTAGTATGTGAGGGAGATTTTATCCCATTATCATGTGGTTTTGGAAGAAAATTGGAATGATATTATGAGGGATTGATAAGTCAAATTTATAGAAAGAATACGATGAAGGAGGAATTGACCTTGCTTGAGATAAGAACAAATGAGGCGGATACCACTGCAAAAATACTTGTAATCGGAGTAGGAGGAGCAGGAAATAACGCCGTTAATCGAATGATAGAAGAGAATATCGTCGGTGTTGAATTTGTTTGTGTAAATACGGACAAGCAGCACTTGAAAAATTGCAAGGCTCCGTTATGCATTCAAATAGGCGAGAAATTGACAAAGGGATTAGGTGCCGGAGCACAGCCGGAGATCGGACAGAAGGCTGCTGAGGAGAGCAAGGAACAATTAATGGAGATTATCAAAGGATCAGATATGGTATTCGTGACCTGTGGAATGGGTGGCGGTACCGGAACCGGTGCAGCTCCAGTGGTTGCTCAGTTGGCAAAGGATATGGGTATTTTGACGGTAGGTATCGTTACTAAGCCATTTCGTTTCGAAGCAAAGACTCGTATGACAAACGCAATATCGGGTATTGACCGTTTAAAAGAGCATGTTGACACCTTGATTGTGATTCCGAATGATAAATTATTAGAGATTGTTGACCGTAGAACCACCATGCCGGATGCACTGCGCAAAGCAGATGAAGTATTACAACAAGGTGTTCAGGGTATCACAGATCTAATTAATGTTCCCGGATTGATTAATCTGGATTTTGCAGATGTTCAGACCGTTATGAAGGATAAGGGCGTAGCACACATCGGTATTGGTATGGGTGTCGGCGATGATAAATGCATTGATGCAGTGAAGCAGGCAATTACAAGTCCTCTACTCGAGACAACGATTCAGGGAGCTTCCCATGTTATCATCAATATCTCCGGTGACATCAGCCTGATTGAGGCGAATGAGGCAGCAACCTTAGTACAGGAATTAGCAGGAGATACCGCAAATATTATCTTTGGTGCTATGTTTGATGATGTGAATCCGGATACTGCAACGATAACAGTTATTGCGACCGGCTTAGACGGAAGAAATAAGGAGATGGTAAAGACTCCGGATTTCCTTAGACATCATACCTCGAATGTCGGTGGAGTTAAGCCTACGCAGACGAAACCCGAGTTCAGCTTGAACCGTTCTTTTACTGCGGGAACGAATTATAATGGGACTAGTCAGATGAGCCAACAGGTACATTCTGCACAGACCAGTTATCAGACGGATCCAAACAGACGTCCGGTAAGCCAGCCTGGAAAAGCTCCTGCGAACACCAATACAGATCCCAGTGGTATCAAGATACCTGAGTTTTTACAGAAGAATCGCCATAATAAATAAGAAGAAATTCAGTTTCTTATTGGCTTTGTAGATTGTAATATTTTGTTACATACCGTTATAGCAGCAATCGATATAGATTTTGTTGAATTTAGGACAACCCGAAATTTTAGTCGAATTTCTCGGGTGTGCCAGGTATGAATAATAGAATTATCTTTATACATAAGAGATTAAGGCTGTCAGATTATTTTTTATTAAATAGTCTGGCAGTTTTTTTTGTGCTTAAAAATCATATTAACTCAAAAACTGTAAAAATAAGTAAATGAAAACACTGATATTTTAACCAAGAACTGACATATTTTGGAAGATAAACAAGTTATAATCGGTTATGTACATGAAAGCACATATTAATGAAGCGATACACAGAAGATGCTGAGCATATTTTTGGAGGTGAATTTTGTATCTTGAGATTTATCCGGATATTGTATTTATCCTTAATTTCTTTATAGATTTTATTCTGCTACTGCTAGTCAAGGTGGTGAATCGGAAGCGATCCGGTATCATTCGCCTTTGTCTGGCGGCAATCACAGGGGGATGCTCTGCAGTACTAATCAGCCTGATACCTTGGGTGAATTCCTTGACCGATCTCTTTCCTTCTGCATTTATGATAAAAGTGCTTGGGACATCGGTTAAGATTGCCGTAATACCACTGATGCTACTGATTGCCTTTGGCAGGCTGAAATGGACTGATCTGTTGAAGCAGGGGATTAGTTTCTGCTTAATTACATATTTTGTAGGTGGTTTGATGAACTCAATTTATTATAACACTGGGTTTAGGCTGAATTTGTTGGATTTGGGAGATTCGATTTTGTTTAGCGATATATCAGTGGGTTTCGTTGCTATAGCTATGGTAATTGTAGTTATTCTGACTATCATTTTAATGTACTTGTGGCGTATATATCGGCGAAAAGAAAAGGATATTTATGATATCGAATTGACTCTGGAAGGGCGAAGCATTCATACAAAAGGTCTCTTTGATACAGGGAATTGCCTGTATGATCCCTTGTATCATAAGCCCGTCATTGTCATCGAGCGTTCTGTCATTGAGGAGCTATTGACGAAGGAATTTCTGGAGGAGTTTGAGAATACAAAGAATTACCTTTCGGGCATTGGGATGGAAGAAGTAATGGCGGCATCCCTGGATCAATCCGAGGATTTGAAGAAGCTGCTTTTACGGCTTCGGATCATTCCTTATTCGTCCATCGGAAAAGCACAGGGTATGATGTTTGGATTAATGCTGGATCAGTTGGTGATACATACGGGGAAGGAAACAATGTATTGTCGTAAAATAACAGCGGCAATATCCGAGAACAGCTTATCCTCGAAAGAAGAATATCATGTGATTTTACATAAAGAGCTTTTATACTCTTAGCACGCAATCATAAAGATAAATATGGGAGGTTTATTATGCTTTTAAAGTTATCGATACAGAACAAGTTCCAATTTCGGATGATCCCGGACATACGAACTATCATATTTGGGCATAAAGGTGAAATCCATTACATTGGTGGTGCAGAGGTATTGCCTCCGCCATTGGATCCGGTCAGAGAAGCGGAAGTGATTAATGAGCTGGGAACGGAGCGCGACGGTGAGATGAAATCAATCCTGGTCGAGCACAATCTTAGGCTTGTAGTATACATAGCAAAAAAGTTTGATAATACCGGAGTCGGAGTTGAGGACCTGATCTCTATCGGAACCATTGGCCTGATCAAGGCAATTAATACCTTCAACCCGGATAAAAATATTAAGCTTGCAACCTATGCCTCAAGGTGTATTGAGAATGAGATTTTAATGTATCTTCGAAGAAATAATAAGACAAAGCTTGAGGTTTCCATTGATGAACCCTTAAATGTAGATTGGGATGGAAACGAATTGCTTTTATCGGACATTCTGGGTACGGAAGAGGATGTTATCTATCGTAATATTGAAGAGGAAGTAGATCGCAAATTACTACGAAGAGCCTTGTCAAAGTTATCCGATCGGGAACGAATTATCGTAGATCTTCGCTTTGGTCTAAATACCGATGACGGCATTGAGCGGACCCAAAAGGAAGTTGCTGATTTACTTGGAATATCTCAATCTTATATATCAAGACTGGAAAAGAAGATTATTAAGCGATTGAAGAAAGAAATGGTACGCTTCGAGTAATATTTGAGAAATGGTAATTATTTCTTATCAGTTTATCGTATAAACAGGAGCTAAAACGTGAATCATTTTATAGAGAAAATGAATGATTCGGAGGTTTCGATATGGCTCTTTATAAGGTTGAGATTTGCGGGGTTAATACATCTAAATTGCCATTACTAAAAAATAATGAAAAGGAAGAATTGTTTCAGAAAATATTAAATGGCGATAAGGAGGCGAGGGAACTCTATATTAAAGGAAATCTGAGATTAGTACTTTCCATAATCCAGAGATTCTCAGGCAGCAATGAAAACGTCGATGATTTATTTCAAATTGGCTGTATCGGTCTGATGAAGGCGATTGATAATTTTGATATAACACAGAATGTAAAATTCTCTACTTATGCTGTCCCGATGATAATCGGTGAGATACGCAGATACCTGAGAGATAATAATGCGATAAGAGTCAGCCGATCCCTTCGGGATACTGCTTATAAAGCAATCTATGCGAAGGAGGCTTTGGTGAAGCGCAACGAAAAGGAGCCCACCATCAGCGAGATTGCTGCTGAGATTGGTATCAGCAAAGAGGATATTGTTTATGCACTGGATGCAATTCAGAGTCCTGTATCACTGTATGATCCGGTATATGTCGAAGGCGGTGATGCCTTGTATATCATGGATCAGGTTAGTGATAAGAAAAACAAGGAGGAGAACTGGATCGAGGAAATATCGTTGAAGGAAGCGATGGATAAACTGTCGGCGCGAGAGCACAATATTATTAAACTCCGGTTCTTTGAGGGAAAGACACAGATGGAGGTAGCGAAGGAGATTAATATATCTCAGGCTCAGGTAAGCAGATTGGAAAAATCAGCTTTAAAAAATATGAGAAACTATCTAATTTCTTAGGAGGGTAATCATTTCATCTATCGATGAATTGATTCATATAGAGTAAGGATAAGGGCAGACATCCGCAAGGTTGTCTGCCCTTATCCGTTTGTCCGGTGGCACCATTCTGTATACTTAATATAGGAGGAGAGGGAAGGCGATATTTTTGCTTCTCTTTAAACATGTTTATTACAAAATTTTCTGATGATAGTATGATATTTGGTAGATATGTGAATTGCTAAATTTGTCATAATATGATAGATTTATAGTAAGTATTTACTATTGATATGAATTAGTGATTACATTGACGTACTGGGGGATTACATATGAACTTATTATTATTTATCTATGATCATGCGAATCAAGTCATTGAGGCTTATATATGGTATCGATTGATGACTAATATGCTGGAATTAAAATACAGCAAAAAAATATATGGTATAGCTGCATCTCTTATCTTTGTATTATTGATTATTAAGGGAATTGTATTTGACCTGTCTTTTATGGAGAATTTAAGGGGATATGGAAGCGTTGTTATCATTCTATACACCTTTGTTGCTGCCATTTGGTTGTTCAAGGGTCCCTTTTTTGAGAAGCTGATCTGGTGGGGTGTCTATTATATTGGATTAATTATTATGGAACTCGTAACCATAACATTTATGACATTAGTTTTAAAGATATCACTGGAAGAGATTCAAAACAATGCAGTTATCAATAATACGGCAACTCTTGCCACGAAGGTCGTTACCCTCATCTTATTTGAACTGTTTATCAGGAGAAGACGAGCAAAATTACAGATCAAGGAATCTGCACATAAAAATCTTAGTATTTTGGTAGTATCCAATGTTGTCTTGGTGATCGGCAGTGTGGTTGTGTTTTTTAATTTGAATAACGCTAATATTGACTTAGACACTATTGTTCAATTTTTATTCGGATTGGTATTAATTATTGAGATTATCACCTTTTTATTGGTCTTCAAAATGGAGCGGGAATCCCGAAAAGAGCTGCAGACTCAGCTGAAGCTGCAGAAAATCGAGTTGGAACTCAAACAGAATAATGATATGATTAATATAACCGATAATCTTCGTAAATTAAGACACGATATGAATAACCATATTGGTCTGATCAAAAATCTGGTTGATGAACAAAAGATAACTGAGCTTAAAGAGTATGTAGATGATCTGTATGGAGATGTTGCCAAGGCGAATGATATCATTGTTGCTGAGAATAAGGCTCTGTCCGTACTGTTGAATGCAAAGAAAGAAAAAGCAAAGGAACTGAATATTGAATTTCAAAGCTTTATCGCAGCATCCGGGATCTCTATGCAGGATCGAGATGTTTGTGCGCTGTTCGGTAATATTTTGGATAATGCAATCGAAGCGGCTGAAAAATCCATGAATAAGAAATTTATTGATTTTTCGTTACAGAAGACGGATAGAGGATGTATCATACAATGTGAGAATTCGATTGGGGTAAAGCCTGTGATGAGAAAAGGCAAATTTCTATCCAGTAAAGATAATACACACTTACATGGAATCGGTACAGAAAATATAAGAGACATTGTTGCGAAATACAAAGGTGAGGTTCATTTTAATTATGATGATGAGGTCTTTCAGCTGCGTATCATAATGCCAATTTAATAGGTCTGTTCGTGATTTGAGATTCGGATAAAGGGGTAAATTCATGAAACTAAGTATTGCTGTTTGTGAGGATGAGAGTATTCCTCTAAAGATAAACTGTACCTATATCGAGGAATTATCCAAAAAGTATAGAATAGAAGCCAATATTATGGGCTTTACAAATGGAGAAGCCGTCCTGGAATACATGAATAAGGAAGAGATCGATATTATTTTTATGGATATTGATCTAAAAAGCATGAATGGTCTGAATGGCATTCAGACTGCATCCTTAATGCTTAAGAAAAACCCGAGAGTTCTAACGATTTTTATTACAGGACATAAAGAATTTGCTTATGATGCATTTAATGTGGAAGCCTTCAGTTTTATTATTAAGCCGGTAGATCCTGAGCGGTTGGAGCGGATATTCAAGAAAGCCGTTCTTCAGGTTAATGATCTTAACTATCGAAAGCAAAGATCTCCCTTCATCATTACAGAGGATAATCTAAAGAAGAAAATAAATCAATCCAGTATCCTGTACATAGAGCGAAATGATTCGCAGAGTGTTATCGTCACCAAATCCTCAAAGCATTTTGTGTATGAGACTATAACATCATTATCGGAGCGATTGGAAGATAATTTTTTGCGGATTAACCAAGGTATTATTGTAAATCTTTCAGAAGTTGCTCAGCTAAAGAAACATCTTCTTCAGATGAAGACAGGGGAAGAATTTCCCGTTGGCCGAACTTATGCAAAGGAAGTTAAAAGAAGATATCTCGAATTTCCACAGATATAAATAATTAAAAACTGCAGAGGAATATCCATTGGTTTCATATCTTAAGGAGTGAATGCTTATGATATATAAATTGATCGCAGATAGAATTATTACGAATGTATCTTCAAATTTCAAGCTTGATATGGAGTACCGGGATATCTATGCGTATTCCTTGGAAAGGTACCTTTCAAATATTTTCAACATAATCATTTTCAGCATCGTTGCGATTGTCCTTCGGGTCCCCGGGGAGGCAATCGTTTTTGCGTTATTCTATGGACCCTTGCGCAAATATGCGGGTGGTATTCACTTGAAGACAAGGGGAGGGTGCTTGATAATATCACTTTTAATAATGACATCAATCATTTGGCTATCAAAGGGATTGGCATTATTGACTAATTGGAAATTGATCACCTTTATCCTGCTCCTAACAGCTTGTTTTCTAATTTATATGCGGGCACCGGCCAGTTCGCCCGGACGCAGATTATCCACCGAGACACGCGAATGGCATAGGAAGAGATCATTGTGGATTGCAGGAATCGAAGGAAGTATCTTGCTGGTTGGGATACTATTCTTAAATGCTTTTGGCAGTTTTGTTATACTTGGTGTTTTGGCCTTATTATTGGAAGGAATATTTTTATTACCAAACAATCGGATTCATGACAACGGATTCGAATAACACTTCTGTTGTTATGAATTCATTTGTCAAAAAATATAAATAATGGAGGGTAAGTAATGAAAAACAAGAAAGAAAAGAGTAGTCTGTCATCCATCTTATGCAAAAAGGTTTTGTCATCATCATTAACCTCGTGAGAGAATGGTCTTGATGAATGCATCCTGATTTTGTATGAGCCCAAGCAACCGGAGAACTTGAAGGAGGTTAACCTGAAGCAATTAAGCAAAAAGCTGGGTTAACGAAAGCTAGTTATAGATATGCCTGAAGATAGGCTGTTGATCATCAGAAATGAAAGGAATAAGGTCTGAAGGAGGAAGATAACACGATTAAATGTGTTATCTTCCTTTTTCTCCTGCAAAGCCTGGGTACCAATATTGTAAAATTATCATGAAAAAGTGCAGAAAAATGAATGATAGCGAAATTATCTGCTCTGTATTTTGCAGAATAGTAAATAAAAAGCTTCAAATAACCAGGTTTTATTGAGTTTTGATCCGTACTAAGATAACATAAATACGGAAAAACCATAGCTGTAGGAGATAAATTGTGCTTAATATAAGAGTAAAAAATATGCAGGATCTTCCCGGGGAGTCAAAAGGGATATCAATGGATATTGATAATTGTACCTTGGCCGGTCTCTACGGAGATAAAAAGAATGAATTGATTTCTTTGCTATCCGGATTAGAGCACTTTGATGGTGATGTGGTGCTGGATATGATAAGCATGAAGGGCAGTTATGAGGAATATATCAATAATATTGCTGTGATAACGAAGGATTCGATCATTAATACAGAGCTTTCGGTGAATGATTTCCTGGATTTCTTCGGGACTATGGATCAAGCGGTAGACGAAGGCTACGAGGATCGGAAGAGAATGCTGTTAAAGGAATTCGGATTACTTCGCTATATCAATACCGGGATTAATTATCTGAAAGAGATTGATCGCAGGAAGGTAAAGCTCGTTAGCTTGTTTTTAAAAGAAAAGACCTTAATCCTTCTGGATGCATTTATGGAAAGTTTTAAAACAAGTGATCGAAGAAAAATCATGATTTTTCTGAACAAATATGCGAAGGATGAAAAGATTGTATTGATCGGTTCGGATGATTATAAGCTGCTTCAGAGCTTTAGTGACAGGATATATGTAGTAAACTAAACAAGGATCATAAGGGGCAACTCTTGACTTATATTGGGTTGTATGGGGAATATACAACATTAACAGTATGCATAGATAAGTATTGGGCAAGCAATACATATCTATGCCATATTGTTTTTATAAGGTATTATAATGCAAAAGATACTGCATTTAGAGAAGTAACGAGTTTCAATCTTAAGAAGATATGATATAATTATTAATAATTAGGATCGATGCGAGAATTGATCCGTGTTTCCGTATTGTGATTATGCAATGAGGATAAGGGAGGAAAAATCCTACAATCGTTCTCTTAAATCATGTTATTAATAAAGGAGGATTAAGCATGAATGAGACAATCAGAGAGTTAGTGGAACGCAAATCGGTGAGAGTATTTGAAGAACGACCGATTCCGGAGGAACTCAAGAGGGTGATCATAAGCTCAGCGTTTGAGGCACCCACGGCAGGGGCAATGATGCTGTACAGTATCATCGATGTCACAGACGACAAATTGAAAAAACAACTGGCAATCAGCTGTGATAATCAGCCCTTTATTATGAAGGCTCCATTAATTCTTATCTTTCTGGCTGATTATCAGCGTTGGTATGATGCGTTCTGTCAAGAGGGCTGCCAACCTCGCAAGCCCGGGGAAGGAGATCTGTTGCTTGCCTGTGCAGATGCGATTATTGCAGCTCAGAATTCAGTTGTGGCTGCACAGTCACTAGGTATTGGTTCCTGCTATATCGGGGATATCATCGAGAACTGTGAGGCGGTACGAGATATGCTTCAGCTTCCTGAATATGTAGTTCCGGCTGCTATGGTAGTATATGGATATCCAACACAGGGGCAATTAACCAGGAAGAAGCCATTACGTTTTGATGAGAATTACATCGTTTATGAAAATACATATCATAGGCTATCCAAGGACGAGCAGGAGCAAATGCATCGTTTACGCAATCAGAAAGCCGGTATTTCTGACAAGGATGTATCGGAAGGAATCGCGGCGATCTGTAATCGCAAATATATGAGTAAGTTTTCACTTGAAATGAACCGATCTGCAGCGGTATATATGCAGAGCTTTCGAGAGGAATAAGATCGATTTGAATTAAGGATATAGAATATATTGTTATCTTGGTAATAACTCATAGGTATATATAAGACACATTACCGTCTATCCCTGCTATAAAATCCTTATATAGTGAGGGCTAGCAGTAATGTGTCTTATTTGTCTGCCGTGTCCAGTGAAGCCGGGCTAAACTTATCTAATTGGCTAATTCCAGCTTAGCCAACTGGATGCATCCCATGATACCCTGATTATCTTTAAGTGAGGCAGGCACGATATAATGCTCCAGATCCTCCATTTGACGAGTTTTGATATATCCGTTTAGAAGTGTGGCTACTTCTCTGCGGATCAGGGGGAAGAGTTGTTCCTGATGCATTACTCCGCCGCCGAGTACAATTTTGTGAGGGGATAAGGTTAGAATATAATTTACAATTCCCTGAGCAATATAATAAGCCTCCAGCTCCCATACCTTCGGATTATCCTTTAATTCATAGGCTTTTTGATTCCAGCGCTTCTCAATCGCGGGACCGGATGCCAATCCTTCTAAGCAGTTGGGGTGATAAGGACAAACGCCTTCGAAGGTATCCTCAGAATGTTTGCTTAATAATACATGACCAGCTTCAGGGTGAAGCATTCCGTGTAATAAGGATCCGTTCATATAGACACCAACCCCGACCCCGGTTCCAATCGTGATATAGATACCGGAGTTCACGTCCTTCATGATTCCCCAAGTTGCTTCTCCGAGTGCAGAAGCATTCACATCCGTATCAAAGCCGATCGGAATCTGTAGTGCATCCTTCAAGGTCTTCACAATATTATAATTCACCCAGGCAAGTTTCGGGGTTGAGGTGATACAGCCGTAGGTTTTGGAGCCTTTGTCCAGGTCAATCGGTCCAAAGGATCCAATCCCCAGTGCTTCTATCTTCTTATTCTTAAAATACTCAATTATCTTGATCATAGTAATATCCGGTGTCTCTGTCGGTATCGATAGCTGCTCCAGTATTTCTCCTTGATCATTGCCTATCGCCATTACCATCTTTGTGCCACCGGCTTCCAGTGCTCCGTATAACATATGATACCTCCCAAAGTATTAATCTTACGTTAATCTTACTTATTATAAACGATAACATAAGAAAAATATAGTATCATATCAAAAAAATGTATCCGGAGGATTTACGGATTATCATCATCCAAATTATGAAAGTCGGAAACTTGAGAGAACTTTCGTCAAAAGATTATGGATTTATGCATTGATAAAGCGAGTTACTTCTTTGTTGAAACGATCCATCTCATCAATGAAGGTGGCATGACCACTGAATTCAAAGGGAAGTAAAAGAGAGTTGCGGATCATTTTCTTTTGAATCTCACCAAGTGAAAAAGGTACGATTTTATCATGAATTCCATGAATAATCAAGGTTGGTGTCAATATCTGCTCCAGGTCGGCAAACAGTACCTCTGCGATCCAGGTCTTTTCGACTTCTGCAGTTGCCCAGCCTGCTGCAGCCAGACCAAGCTGAAAGAACCAATCCATCATTGCAGAGCTGATGTGTTGGAAGAAGAAATTTGCTCCAAAATTCTGTAGCATCTGTGGGCGGTCAGTATAAGTAAGGGTTATCATTTCTTCGATATTTTCTTTCGGTACCCCATAGGAGAAATTGGGACGTTTGATCAGGCTTGGAGCCGCAGCAGCACATAGTACCAGATTTTTCACTTGATAAGCACGATGTCTGGCCATATAACGTACAGCGATAGAACCTCCGGTAGAATGTCCCAGTAGCGTAATATCATGAAGCTTTAGTGTTTCAATCAAGCAACGTACGTCATCGGATAACCGATCATAGCTGTATCCGGTCATAGGCTGATCGGATTTGCCGAAGCCTCTCTGGTCCAATCCAATACATCGATAACCCAAAGGAGCCAGCTGATTAAATTGGTACTCAAATAATTCATGGCTGCCGGGCCAGCCATGTAGGAACAGAATCGTCTTGCTTCCCTCCGGATTCAAATCCTCGATATATAAGTTCACTGTTGGCTCGACATTAATATAGTATCCCATATGATAAACCTCTGTTAAAATTCGTTAATCTATCTTATTCATGAGGTTAACATATGGATACCTGATTTCTTCTGTGGTATAATGTAGATATTACTGGAATTTTTACTACAAATACGGAGGAGAAGTTTATATGTTGCAGCAAACACTGAATGGTATTTGGAAGATGAAAGAAGTTACAGAAAATCACTGGCTGGACACCCAGATACCCGGTTCTGTCATGTCAACCCTGTTGGCTCATGGCCGGATTGGTGATCCCTTCTGGCGATTGAATGAGTACGAAGCAAGAGAATTGTTTCGAAAGGATTATGAATTTTACAGAGAATTTCAGGTATCAGATGAGCTATATGACATGAAGCGGATCGAATTAACCTGCTATGGCTTGGATACGTTGGCTGAGATTTACATCAATGATATTCTGTTGGATAAAACCAACAATATGCACCGGACCTGGAGGCTTGATTGTAAGTCCTTGCTTAACCCCGGTGTGAATCAGATCCGGATTGTATTTCGCGCACCGATTACTTTTATCGAAAGCTATGTTCCGGCAGAGCATAAGGAGATCAGCTACGTTGCAAATGGTGCGATGAAGGGAAATCAATACCTGAGAAAGGCTCACTGCATGTTTGGCTGGGATTGGGGAGCTCAGGTTCCGGATGCAGGTATCTGGAGAGACATTGAGCTGTTGGGTTATTCGGATGGAAGAATAGAAGATGTAGAGATCATTCAGCATCACCATAACCACAGTGTGGAGCTAGAACTGATTACGAAGCTGGAGCGTTTACTCCAGAGAGACTATACGCTGGAATATACTTTGACAACACCGAGTGGTGATGCTGTAACCTACCAACAAAGCGTACCGGGAAGCAATGCTGGATGTTCTATAACTGTAGAACAACCGGAATTGTGGTGGCCGAATGGATATGGTAAGCAGCCGCTCTATCATCTAGAAGTGGTTATGAAGAAGGATAATGAGATATGTGACAGCAAAGAGTATACCATTGGTCTTCGTACTCTGACCATAAGTCAGGAGAAGGATGAATGGGGTTCCGAGTTTGCCTTTAAGATTAATGGAATCAAGATTTTTGCCAAGGGTGCAGATTATATTCCGGAGGATTTGGTCTATTCCAGGATTACCCTAGACCGAATTGAATATTTGATTGACTCCTGTGTAAGAGCCAATTATAACTGTCTGCGTGTCTGGGGAGGGGGATATTATCCCAGTGATGAATTCTTTGATCTATGTGACCGATTCGGAATTATCGTATGGCAGGATCTGATGTTTGCCTGCAACGTGTATGATGTAACCAAGGAATTTGAAGAGAACATTGCACTTGAGGCGAAGGATAATGTCAGACGAATCAGACATCATGCATCCTTAGGAATTTGGTGTGGAAATAACGAGCTGGAATCAGCTTGGCTTCACTGGCCGGATTTTCAACCGCATTCCCCCGCGCTACGAGCTGATTATATCAAACAATTTGAATATATTTTACCCAAAGCAGTGGAAGAGGTTGATGACAGAACCTTTTTCTGGCCTTCTTCTCCTTCCTCCGGCGGTTGTTTTGATAATCCCGACGATGAGAACCGGGGAGACACCCATTACTGGGCAGTATGGCATGGTTTAAAGCCTTTTGAGGACTATCGTAATTATTTCTTCCGCTTCTGTTCTGAATTCGGATTTCAGTCCTTCCCGTCCATCAAGACGGTGAATTCCTATACAGAGGAAGAAGATAGGAATATCTTTTCCAGAGTCATGGAAAGTCATCAGAAGAATAATTCGGCCAACGGTATTATTCTGTATTATCTATCCGAAAACTTCCTTTATCCGAAGGATTTTACCGGATTGATCTATGTGTCACAGATCATGCAGGGTATTGCCATCAAATTCGGCGTAGAGCATTGGAGACGGAACCGTGGTCGTTGTATGGGTGCTCTGTACTGGCAGCTAAATGATGACTGGCCGGTTGCTTCCTGGGCGAGCATTGATTATTACGGCAGATGGAAAGCATTGCATTATATGGCGAAGAAATTCTTTGCTCCAATCGCAGGAACACTTGCAAGAACCGGGCAGACCATCGAAGCACATATCCAAAATGAACGGATGGAGGATAAAAACTGTAAGGTGGTCGTCACACTGCGGAAAATGGATTTTGCGGTATTAAGAACTGATTCCTATGAGGTAAAGGTACCCGCTTTATCGAATAAGTTGGTCACCGAGATTGATTATAAAGCTCTGATTGAAGGGATCGAAGATCAGGTCTTTGTGGAAGCAGTCTTCATCGATGAGGAAGGGTATCAAAGCCATGAGGTAGAGATATTTGTTCCATTCAAATACCTGATGCTACAGCAACCTCAGATCAACCTCCTTGTACAAGAGGAAGAGGATCAATACCTGATCCATCTGAAGGCTGAGAAACTGGCGTGTTTTGTAGAGCTTGACTTTGCTGACAATGATGCTATCTTTAGTGATAATTATTTCTATCTCACGGACAGAGAGGACAAGGTTATTACACTTGCGAAGAAGGATATCCGTGGAGAAGCATTTAAAGATGCGAAAGACCTGAAGGAGAAACTGCAGGTTCGAAGCTTACGAGATACCTATTAATTACAGCATGGGAATACAATCTTTGAATAAACTGTAATAGTAAGACATAGGTGGTAGGTATGATATGAATAAAAGGCATAGAATTTACCTTTTACTATGGTGTTTGGCTTTTGCAGTTTTAATGGTATCCGTGATGCGATGGAGTTATCCTGGAAGGTATATCAGCAATTTAGCAGAGAAACGGATTGCCGGTAGTGAGATAATGGTAAGTGAGGCATCTGCAGATAATTACAGTGACAGTGATATTAAGAAGGTCATCGTTCAAAAAGATGGGGTGGAAGCTTCTTACCCAAGATTATTAACAGGGGGAAATCCTGATTCACTGGAGCGATGGAATCAGATTATAAAAGAGGATTTTGATAAGATGCTCCAGATTTATTCGTTTCAGCCTTTTCCGGGTCCGACACCTCCTTCTACAGAAGTAGTGCCGATGATCCTGAAGATAACCTATGAGGTAAAAGAGAATACAGCTGATTTATTAAGTCTGTTCTATCAGGCAGACTACAACAGCAGCTATTCGGCTCACCCCAGTAACCTGGTTTATACGACTAATATTGATCGAACTCAGAACCGGAGGCTGCGACTTGGAGATACCGTGGTTCTAAGTGAAGAATTTGTAAAGAATTTTCATGGTTGGGAACTGGTGGCGGATCCTGAGGAGCAGCCAGAAGTTCGGGAAGCAATAATAGATTACATCAACCATATTTCGGAGGAGGAGCTGCTCGCCGGCTTTCAGTCTGCAGATCAAATCGGCTCCGGCAATCCTTGGGGTATTTATAGCTATCGGACAAAGGATCGTTTGGGAATCAGTATTGAGGTACCGCATTATGCAGGAGATCATGCCGAATTTGAACAGTCCTTATCCGTATTGGAAAATCAAGGACTGTTACAAAGGAAATAAGATCAGTACAGCAACCCAATATTCCTGTTAGAATTGCACTTTGATAAGCAATTCTGTGTAAAAAGAGGATCATGAAGAAAGGCAAGGACAACAGCATCTTAAGATGTGCATGTTGTTCTTGCCTTTCAGTGACTTTTTAAATCTATTCTAATATTTTCTTTAATTCATCCATAAATGTACTGACATCCTTAAACTCGCGATAAACAGAAGCGAAGCGGACATAAGCCACCGGATCCAGATCTTTTAATTTATCCATTAGGATTTCACCGATAACATGGCTGGGGATCTCTTTGTCTTCACGATTAAAGATAATGTTCTCAACCTCATCCACCAACGCTGTGATCTGATCGACGGATATAGGTCGTTTATGACAGGAGCGAAATACACCAGCTTCTATCTTGGAACGATCATAAGGCTCGCGATTATTATCCTTCTTAATTACAACGAGCGGTATCGTCTCAACCTTTTCATATGTAGTAAACCTGCGCTGACATTCATCACACTGGCGCCGTCTACGGATGGAATTATTATCATCAGCGGGTCTAGAATCAATAACTCTTGTATTGTCCTTACTACAAAACGGGCACTTCATAGTAACCTCCTCCTAAGCTTAAGTCAATCTATCTCATGTCTTATACAGACCCTTTTGACAGCTACCTTTATTCTGATTATATTTAAGTTTTACGAAACGGTCAAGAAAATAATTACAAATTATCGTAAAATATGAGCAATACTTGGATGAATACTCAAAATCTATCATATTTATACAAAAGTGACATAAATTACTAATTTATCTTTACCAGGACCTTTTCAATATCCACATCCACCAATATGATGTCAACACCAATCTGCTTAATACAATTGCGGCCGATAATGTACTCGTGATCTCTGCCTAAAATTCCCCACACTTTACAAGGGCCTGGAACGATAATGTGTGTTATCATACCGGTACATATATCAAATTCAACATCACAGACAAAGCCAAGACGGATGCAGTCTCTGCAATTAATAACTTCCTTCTCCCGTAGCTCACAAATGCGCATATTATCACCCATATTCTTTCTTGGTTTATTATATGCACAAAGAACATAAATGTGGCCTCCTGACATGAAATACCAAAGGATGACAATATCGTTAATATATGGTATAATTTTTTGGACTAACAGATTTGACACCGGTAGGATAACGTATGCAAATCAAATGAGGAGGTTAGAGTAATGTTTGAAATAATTGCAAATTTTTTGAGAAATGATATTATGATTGAATGGATTGCACCAATCATCGGTACCATTATTGTAATGATTGCCATCAAGCTCTTTATGGACCGCTATAAGAGTAAATCGGTAATCAGTATCATAAATATAGCCAACAACCGGTTTATTGATGCGATCCGCCCATTTTTTATCCAAGAGATTGAGATTAATATGAAGCTTGTCAACAATATAAGAAATGCTATCAAGCGGGAATACTGTGCCGATGATAACATGCTGTATACGATCGAACAGCTGGAGGAGCAGATTATTCTTGATATTTCGGAGACCAAGTACCTTACAGAGGAAAGAAAAAAGGAATTGATCCATAATGTATACAGTAAGTTTGATAATTTGAAAACCGAAGCGCAGGAGAAGCCAGCCGAAGAGCAGACAGAGCTCATTCGAACGGAGATTAATCGGCTGAAGAATAGTAATTCCAGGCTGTTAGTCCTGTTTATTCTGGTAATCATGATGACCATAATTCTTTTGATTAATTATTTTTATACACTGGATTTCAGTAATCTTTATCTCCTGATTATATTATTGCCTTTAATCATGTTTCTGGTTGAGATGATAACGGACAATTTGGCACAGAACAGAAAAAATGCGATCAAAAAAGAAGATATCGGGTACCAGGTAGAGAAGGTAGAAGTGAAGAACATAACAGGACAATAAAAGCCCTTACAGGTTACGGTTCACACCCCAGTTATAAATTTAGTCATATGAGTTCGATCAATGATTTTCATATCGGAGTATTTGCATTCGTCGGCACTTAGGTTCTGTTAGTTAGAACCTTATGTGCTGCTACGTAATGCAACTAAGCGGAAGCGTCTCCGATTATGGAAACATTGATCGGACTCATAACATCTTCTTAGGCTGGGGTGTGAACTGTAACCGCTACATAGTATAATATAAGGATTCCCAAAATCTGCTTGTCAGAAGGGAATCCTTTTGATATACTAGCATCAGCAAATGATTCCTTCCTTATGGAGAGATAATGGAAGGAGTAGAAATGTTCAGTAAAGTGTATAGTGCTGCTATCCATGGGATTGATGCAATGCTCGTATCCGTGGAGGCTGATGTCAGTGACGGTCTACCTATCTTTGATATGGTGGGATTTCTGGGTTCAGAGGTGAAGGAAGCACGAGAGAGAGTGCGGATCGCTCTGAAGAATTCCGGATATATGCTTCCGGCCAAGCGCATCACGGTGAATCTGTCACCGGCTGACGTCCGGAAGGAAGGAACCGCCTTTGATCTACCTGTTGCAATCGCAATTCTTGTGGCCTTTGGTCATCTTCCCGAAGAGTATCTGAAGGATACTTTAATCATTGGGGAACTCAGCTTAAATGGAAAAGTAAATAAGGTAAATGGTGTTCTGCCGATTGTATATTCCGCAAGAGAGCAGGGCTTTTGTAAGTGCGTCGTTCCGAAGGAAAATGCAAGAGAGGGTGCTGTTGTGAACGGGATTCAGATCTATGGAGTAGCATCACTTCTGGAGGTGGTACAACTGCTTACCGGTAATTCTGAGGCTGTTCCGGAATATGTGGATATCAACCGGCTGTTTCAAGCTGAGGATAAAGGGGAAGTCAATGACTTCTCCGAGGTCGCGGGACAGCGAGCTGCCAAACGGGCAATTGAAATCGCGGTATCGGGTATGCATAATATTCTTATGATCGGACCTCCCGGGTCCGGTAAGACCATGCTGGCAAAACGTATCCCGACGATCATGCCGGAGCTTACCTTTGAAGAGAGTATGGAAATCTCTAAAATCTACAGTATTGCAGGCATGATGGAGCAGCAGCCGTTGATTGCCAAACGACCCTTCCGTAATCCACATCATACCATCACCACGACTGCCTTAGTCGGAGGGGGAGGCGTTCCCAAACCCGGTGAAATCAGTCTGGCACATCTGGGAGTCCTGTTTCTGGATGAACTTCCCGAATTTCAGAAGAATA
The DNA here is from genome assembly GCA_023421075.1 of Bacillota bacterium. GTDB lineage: Bacteria > Bacillota > Clostridia > Lachnospirales > Lachnospiraceae > Mobilitalea. The sequence goes on along the minus strand of JAEZUM010000046.1, from coordinate 12,893 downwards.
CAATCGAGGTACTGCGTCAACCATTGGAGGATAAATCGGTGACTATCTCACGACTAAATGCTTCGTATCGATATCCTGCCGGCTTTATGCTGGTTGCTGCCATGAACCCCTGCTCCTGTGGCTATTACCCTGACCGTAATCGCTGCAATTGTTCCGTTAACCTGGTAAAACGATATCTCGGTCGTATCTCCCAGCCCCTGTTGGATCGTTTTGATATCTGTATCGAGGCTCTTCAGATGAATTATAAGGATCTGCAGGTTCAGGAGAAGCAGGAGAGCTCGGAGGAGATCCGTAATCGGGTGGCAATTGCCAGAGGGAAACAGCTAGAGCGTTATAAGGGACAGAAGATCTTCTTTAATTCGCAATTGTCACCAAGATCAATCAAGAAGTATTGTAAGCTGGATACAAAGGAGCAGGAGCTTTTAGAGGAAGCCTTTCACAAAATGAACCTCAGTGCAAGAGCTTATCACCGTATTCTTAAGGTGGCCAGAACGATTGCTGATTTGGATCAGAGTGATCAAATTACCATCAAGCACCTCAGTGAAGCGATTTGTTACCGTTCTATCGACCAGAAATATTGGGGTGAATAGATGGGGCAGTTGCAAAGCTATGGTATACCTGTTGTTCGTTCCTTAGATAGAACTTAAGTTTTGCAACCGCACCTTATGGTATGTTGATGATTTGACCTTATATATTATAGAAAGGATAGAATATGAATATGGAAAAGGTACATTATCGGTATTGGATGGCCAATCTGCAGAATATCGGAATAAAGAAGATAGAGCGCTTGCTTGACATTTACAAAAGTGAAGAGGAAGTCTTTAATTCTTCCAGGGATGAGCTTACTGTGTTAAATCGAGACGGAGCATTTGCAGGAGTGATAAATGAGAAGGATATAGAGACGATCTGCAGTAATCGTGATATCGATCGAATTAGGAGTAACTTTCATAAGATGACCGAAAAAGGAATTTCATTCGTTTCCAAGGATGACGAGAATTATCCGGAGCGGTTACGAAACATTTTCGGTGCGCCTTATGCTCTCTATGTAAAGGGGAGGCTCCCATCAGCAAAGGAAAAGCTGATTGCGGTTGTTGGTGCCAGAGAATGCTCCGGTTATGGAAGGGAGATGGCAAAATACCTTTCCGGAGCCATCGCAAAAGAAGGTATATCTGTGATCAGTGGCCTTGCCAGAGGGGTAGATACCTACGCTCATCTTGGTGCGCTGGAAGCACATGGGGTAACCTACGCGATTATGGGATGCGGCATTGATATCTGCTACCCCAGAGAGAATATCAATTACTATATGGAAATGCAGAAGTCCGGAGGAGTCATCAGTGAATACGCACCGGGTATCCAGCCTCTGGCAGGTAACTTTCCCATGAGAAACCGTATTATCAGTGGATTAAGTGACGGTATCTTAGTGATTGAGGCGAAGGAGAAAAGCGGTTCTCTGATTACGGTAGATTATGGACTTGAGCAAGGGAAGGAAATCTATGCTTTGCCAGGAAGAGCCACGGACCGTCTGAGTGAGGGTTGTAATAACTTAATCCGTATGGGAGCAAAGCTGATTACATCACCAAAGGATATCCTGGAGGACCTTCTTCCTGAGTATATGACAAGGGATGATGGGGCAAATAATAATAACGGGAGGGTTCCACAACAGGATATTGTAATTTCTTGTCTGAGTTCGGATCCGAAACATTTCGAAGAGATATTGCGGCTCACCGGACTACCGCTTGACTCCTTAATGGAACGGCTTTTGCATCTGGAACTACAGGGGTTCATTCGACAGACAATTAAAAATTATTACTGCATTGTTCGATGACATGCGATATCTATACTAAACCCAACATGTACAGCATATTTTGTCTCGAGGGAGATTGCATTGGGCAGCATGGCAGGCTGTAATAAATTCAAATAAATGAGGGAAAAATGAGATACTACTTATCAGGATAAAAGAATCTGATTTGTATCAAATTATGAACAAATTATGGACGTTTTGAAAAAAAATAATAAACTTCTTGAAAAAGATTGTAAAATAGTATATGCTTCTCTATGTTTGGAGCCTAACCCATCGAGATATGGTCATTTCTACGAAATTATCGAGGGTTTATCTGATATTACTACTAAATTTCAACGCTTGAAGGCTGCAAAACGATTTGTAAAACGGGATTAATTGATATGGATTATACAACGGATTGATATCCATTTGAGGACTTATTTAAATAAAGAAATGAGGGAATTACTGAATGCCAAAATATCTTGTGATAGTGGAATCACCGGCGAAGGCAAAAACAATCAAGAAATTTCTCGGCGCAAATTATGAGGTTCTTGCATCAAACGGCCATGTCAGGGATTTACCCAAGAGCCAATTGGGCTTTGATATAGAGAATGACTTTGAGCCAAAGTACATTACAATCCGTGGGAAAGGGGATTTGCTCGCTAAGCTTCGTAAGGAAGTGAAGAAAGCGGATAAAGTTTATCTTGCAACTGACCCGGATCGTGAAGGAGAGGCTATCTCCTGGCATTTGTCTCAGACCTTGAAATTAGAAGAGAAGGATTCCAGCAGAATCTCCTTTAATGAGATTACCAAAAATGCTGTGAAGTCCTCTATAAAACAAGCCAGAGATATAGACCTGGATCTTGTGAATGCACAACAAGCTAGAAGAATGCTTGACCGTATGGTAGGTTACCGAATCAGTCCACTCCTGTGGTCCAAGGTGAAACGTGGCTTAAGTGCGGGAAGAGTACAATCGGTTGCACTTCGACTAATCTGTGATCGTGAAGATGAAATCAATGCTTTCGTAGCAGAGGAATATTGGACCTTAGAGGCTGAATTTGACATTAAGGGTAAAAAGAAGCCACTCATTGCAAAGCACAGCGCGGGCAAGAAGGTAATCCGCAATGAAGCTGAGATGAATGAAATCGTAAAACAGCTTGAGAATGCGGTGTTTGTAATCAGCGAGATTAAGAAGACAGAACGAGTACGAAAAGCACCCTTGCCTTTTACAACCAGTACGCTACAACAAGAAGCAGCAAAGGCATTGAATTTCTCGACGCAGAAGACGATGCAGTTGGCACAGCAGTTATATGAAGGTGTGGATATCAAAGGGCATGGAACCGTGGGCTTGATTACTTATCTGCGTACCGACTCTGTCCGCATCAGCGATGAAGCTGACCAGGCTGCAAAGCAATTTATCAAAGAGCGCTATGGCGAAAGTTTTGTTGCTCTGGAAGAGAATCAGGGGAGAACCGGTAAGAAGATACAGGATGCTCATGAAGCAATCCGACCTACCTATGTAGAATTCACTCCGGAGGAAATTAAGCAAAGTCTTAACAGAGATCAATATCGGTTATACCAATTAATATGGAAACGATTCATTGCCAGTAGAATGCAATCGGCTAAGTACGAAACCACGACGATCAAAATAGATGCCAATGAGCTGAAGTTCACCTCGTCAGCCTCTCGCCTCGTCTTCGACGGATTTATGAGTGTATATACACCGGAGGAAGAGGAAGAGGATATGGGAACCTCCTTTGATAATCTGAAGGAGGGAGATAAGCTTCCTCTTGCCAATCTGAATAAGAGTCAGCATTTTACCCAACCTCCTGCTCATTATACAGAAGCATCCTTAGTAAAGACGCTCGAGGAGCTTGGTATCGGACGTCCCAGTACTTATGCACCAACCATCACAACTATCATCGTTCGCCGCTATGTCATTAAGGAAAATAAGAACCTTTATGTAACAGAGCTTGGGGAAGCGGTTAACAATATCATGAAGGCTGCCTTTTCCAGCATTGTCGATGTGAATTTTACAGCGAATATGGAATCTCTGTTGGACTGTGTTGAGGATGGAACCGTTAATTGGAAGACAATTATCAGCAATTTTTATCCCGATCTGGAAGAAGCAGTGAAGAATGCTCATACCATGCTTGATAAAATTCAGATCGACGACGAGGTTACGGATGAGATCTGTGAGGAATGCGGAAGAAATATGGTGGTCAAGTATGGACCTCACGGTAAATTCTTGGCTTGCCCCGGCTTCCCGGAATGTAAGAAAACAAAGCCGTATCTTGAGAAAATCGGTGTGGCATGTCCTTATTGCAACAGTGATGTTGTTGTACGAAAGACGAAGAAAGGCAGAAAGTATTATGGCTGTGTCAATAACCCGGAATGTGAATTCATGACATGGCAGAAGCCTTCCTCCATTCGTTGTGAGAAATGCGGCGGTATTCTCTTAGAGAAAGGGAATAAGCTGGTTTGTGAAAATGATAAGTGTGGATTTGTGAAGGTGAAGGAATAAATCTCACCTAAGACTTTTCAAATTGTGACAAAATATAATGTTTTTTCGAAAATACGCAAAATTGGATATAAAAATTGAAAATTATATAAAAATGTGTGTCAAAATACAGAAAAGCCTATTGTTTTTGGTGATAATATGTGATAAAATTGAAAAGGTAGTACAATTAGAAGTCTTCTGAAATACAACGAAATCACGGACAGTGATTTCTAACTTATCGTAATTTCTTAATTGTATTGTCTTCTTCCATGAATACTTTAGAGCTAACATAGTGTTTTTGGAACCTGGAAGGATATATGAAAGCTGGGAGGACTATGTAATGAGTGTACAGTTACTGGATAAAACAAGAAAGATCAATAACCTGCTGCATAATAATAATTCGCACAAGGTTGTATTCAATGACATCTGTGTTGTCTTAAGTGAAATATTGGCATCCAATGTTTTGGTGATCAGTCGAAAAGGTAAGGTGCTTGGTGTCAAGAATCGCAACGATATCATTGAAATCAAGGAATTAATTAAGGATGCGGTAGGAAGACATATTGATGGCTTGTTGAACGAAAGACTTTTAAACATATTGTCTACCAAAGAGAATGTGAATTTAAGGACCTTAGGCTTCGAGTTTGACAATGTCGATACGTATCAGGCAATTATTACACCGATTGATATCGCCGGTGAGAGACTGGGGACTTTGTTCTTATATAAGAATGGACCGCAATATACACTGGATGATATTATCCTAAGTGAGTATGGAACAACGGTAGTAGGACTTGAGATGATGCGCTCGGTGAATGAAGAAAATGCAGAAGAGAATCGAAAGGTTCAAATTGTCAAATCAGCAATCAGCACCTTATCCTTCTCCGAATTGGAAGCAATTACTCATATCTTTGAGGAATTGAAGGGGAATGAAGGTATCCTGGTAGCAAGTAAGATTGCTGACCGAGTTGGGATAACCAGATCCGTCATCGTGAACGCTCTTCGCAAATTTGAGAGTGCCGGCGTGATTGAATCTCGCTCTTCCGGTATGAAGGGCACCTATATCAGAGTATTGAATGATGTAGTATTTGATGAACTAAAGAATTTGAATAATCAATAAATGGATTTGGAATGCAAAAGGATTTGTGAGCTATGATCTCATAGATCCTTTTTTTGTGGAACAGGGAAATGTATCCAAATTCTTAGGTCATTGTATATAACGAATAATTATAAATTATTAATGCAAGGAATTAAATTACAGGACAGAAATTATTTGCATAAATTGACTGGTTTCTACATCTTGATTACTACACATAAAACCTTTATTATACAAGGTATAGTATAATTCTACTATTTTTTTAAATATATCTTGTGTTTTTCTAAATATTTATTATAATTATGTTATATGGGAAGGAGTGCAACTATGATAGGCTCAAACGCTTTTAATTACATAAACGTATTGGATAAAGCAGCGGATGCAAGCTGGAAACGTAATGAAGTAATTGCCAATAATATTGCTAATGTTGATACACCCGGATATAAGAGAAAGGATGTACAATTCGAATCCTATTTGATGTCAGCGCTGCTCGGTGACAATTCTCTGGATAAGAGAGTGGGTGAGGCTAAGCTGTCTTCCCTGGATGCTACGGTATATACGGATAATTCCAATTTGAGCTATCGATTGGACGGAAACAATGTAGATATCGATACCGAATCAGCGAACTTAGCACAGAATCAGATTCGTTACTATTCACTGATGGACTCGATGACGCAGGAATTCAGTCGACTTAAGACAGTACTTACAGCAAGATAATCAGGGTAATTATCATATATAAAATAGGGAACCCCTATAACAATCATATATTTCAGATTATTTGATGTGATCCTGTCTCGTTGAGAGGATCATGTCCTGCAGGATTAGGAGGATTAATTATGTCATTTATGGATGGTATGAATGTCAGTGCCAGTGGAATGACGGCACAAAGACTGAGACTGGACATTATTTCACAAAATATCGCGAATGTGAATACTACCCGTGACGAGAATGGTAATGTATATCGTCGTAAGACTGTAGTATTTGCGGAAAAAGATGTTACTCCTTTTGGTGACATTCTGATGAAAACTGCCGGAACAGCCGGAAACGGAGTCAAGGTAACTCAGGTTTCGGAGGATAGAGAATCAGCATTGCGTAAGGTATATGATCCCTCTCATCCGGATGCGGATGAGGACGGGTATGTCACTTATCCCAATGTGAATGTAGTGCAAGAAATGACGGATATGATTGATGCTACACGTTCCTATGAGGCCAATGTAACCGCCTTCAATGCTTCGAAAAGCATGGCCTTGAAAGGACTTGAGGTAGGAAAATAGTAATAATTTATTTGAATGGAGAGAACGATGAACATAACTTCAATCGGTAATTTGGCGGATTTAAGTAAATATAATGTGGGGTCCGCATCTACTGCGAAAGAGAACCGGAATGCTTCTTTTGAAAGTTTGTTCCAGGCTGCGGTAGGTATGGTGAAAGAGACGAATGCATATACAAACGAAGCGGAAGAAGCAGAGACATCCTATGCTCTCGGTCTGACGAACAGTACCCATGACTTACAGGTTGCCCAGCAAAAGGCCAATTTGTCATTACAATATACGGTTGCAGTCCGCAACGCAGTATTAGACGCTTACAAAGAAATCATGACCCTGCAGTTCTAGTGTGAATAAAGGATTTTTGAAAAACAGAAAAATCCTTGGGAAGAATTTCGAAGTTCGCACAGAGGTGCTCACTCCTTATTCTTCCGGGTTTTGTGCTGCATCGTAGTGTAGCCTGCGAAACCAAAGTGTACAAGGCACATTTGGCACATTCTATTTCAAAGGGCTGGCATTTAAGTTAGAATGAATTCGGTAAATACAAACTAAGGAGCATATGGTAATGGCAGAAAGATTGAAACAAATACCAAGACAATTACTTGATCTTTGGAATAAATATACCAGCAAGCAGAAGACAATTATTATCAGTGTTTTCTGCATTGTTGTATTTGCGTTTGCTCTGCTGATCTTCTTGATGCAGCGTGTAGAATATGAGGTATTAACGATATCCGAGACTACGAAGGATGCAAGTGATGTTATCGAGCTTCTGAAAGCACAGGATATCACTTATAAGCTTGGAGACGATCAGCTGACAGTATCGGTTGATACCAAGAGTTATTCCGATGCAATACTACTCTTAGCCAGCAATGATATGCCGTCTACCGGCTTGACCGTTGATGAGCTTCTGAATAATAGTCTGAGTACCACAAACAGTGATCGTACTCTAAAGTTAAATCTCTACCTGCAAAATCAATTACGTAATTACATCAGAACCATGGAAGGTGTGGAGGATGCTCAGGTCTACTATATTCCGACCGAGACCAGTACATCGATTTTAACCGAGGCACAGGATACGAGTGCCAGTGTATTACTGACGGTAAATGATGATTTTCAGGTGAAGACGGCACAGACCATTGCTGAAACAGTTGCATCCGTTATCGGTAATAAGTCTGCCGAGAAGATTAAGGTGGCTGATCAGGAGGGAAACCTGCTTTACGGAGGAGAGAAGGATCTTTACTCCGGAAGTGCTAATTCGAACGAGGATTTCAAAGAGCGACTTCGCAATACCTTTATTAATAACTTATATATGGGACTGCTCAAAAGCGGTTATGATGATGCGGAGATTATGCCCAATCTGACCTTTAATATGGACAAGGTGACGGAGCTTTACACGGAATACCTTCCGGCAGAGGGTCAAGATCAGGGCTTATACAGCCATAGCTATAACTACAAATCGGCGAATGCCAACACCTCAGGTGGTGTACCGGGTACTGATTCGAACGATGAGACAGACTACATGATCCAGGATTCGAATTCCACCAACGGAAGTGTAGAAATTAAGGAATATGATTATCTGCCCAATGAACGGGTAACCAATACAGAATTCGAGATCGGGGCAATCATCCCGGAACAGTCCTCCATCAGTATTGTGCTTCGTAAGGTGATTAATTATAAGGAAGAAGATTTAGAGCTGGAGGGCTTGCTTGCGGATATTTCATTTGAGGAATACGCGTTACAGAACGATGGAAGAAAGATGGTTGCAGTAGATCCATCCATAATTACCATGGTTTCTTTGGCTACGGGTATATCTGAGGATCGTATCTCTATCTCAGCGTACGAGCAACCGGTGTTTCTTCCTAAGGCACAGACGATCAGAAGCTGGACGGATTATCTTCAGATTGTACTCGCGGTTCTGATTGTCGGATTGTTAGTTTTTGTTGTATTTAAGGGTGTAGGTCCTGTACAGGTTACGGAGCTGGAGCCTGAATTATCGGTGGAGCAGCTTCTTGCTACTACAAAGGAGAATCAATCCATTGAGGACATCGAATTTAATGAGGTATCAGAAGTTCGAAAGATGATAGAGAAATTTGTGGATGAAAAACCGGAAGCGGTAGCACAGCTGCTGCGTAACTGGCTGAATGAAGAGTGGAACTAAGGAGGAATTATCATGGCAAGAAAAGATGGTGAAATCACCGGAATTCAAAAAGCGGCTATCCTGTTAATTTCTCTTGGGCCGGAACGTTCTGCAAGTATTTTCAAACACCTTAAGGAAGAAGAAATCGAGACCATGACCCTGGAGATCGCGAATACCAGAAGTATCTCTCCGGCCACCAAGGATCAGGTCATGGATGAATTTTATGAGATCTGTTTAGCTCAGCAGTATATTGCGGAGGGCGGTATTTCCTATGCGAAGGAATTACTGGAGAAAGCGCTTGGTGCGGATAAGGCAAGAGATGTTATCGGTAAGCTGACAGCATCCTTACAGGTTCGACCCTTTGAATTTGTTCGTAAGACGGATGCGACTCAGTTGTTGAATTTTATTCAGGACGAGCATCCTCAGACCATAGCATTAATATTATCCTATCTTTCCCCGCAACAGGCTTCCACGATTATTTCTTCCTTGGCACCGGATAAACAGGCAGATGTTGCAAAACGTATCGCGCAGATGGATCGTACCTCACCGGATGTAATCAAGGAAGTGGAGAGAGTTCTTGAGCGAAAGCTTGCATCATTAGTAAATCAGGATTATACCATTGTCGGCGGTGTAGATTCCATCGTAGAGATCTTGAATACCGTAGACCGTGGTACAGAGAAGCATATTATGGAGACCTTAGAAATCGAAGAGCCTGAGTTGGCGGATGAGATCAGACGTAAGATGTTCGTATTTGAGGATATCCTTAGTCTTGATGATAAATCAATCCAGAGAGTACTTCGTGAGGTTGATAACAATGAGCTTGCAGTGGCGCTTAAGGGATCCAATGAAGAAGTACAGAATGTTATCTTTAATAATCTATCCAAACGTCTTGCTTCCATGATACGTGAGGATATGGAATACATGGGTCCGGTACGTTTAAAGGATGTTGAAGAAGCACAGCAGAAGATTGTTAATATCATCAGAAAACTGGAAGATTCCTCAGAAATTATTATTTCTAGAGGCGGAGGTGACGAAATCATTGTCTAATGTGATAAAAGCTTATACCATTCGATATGAAGAAACATCCAAGAAGACCATTGATACGCATACACGAATTGATAAAGAGCTTGAAGAAAGAAGAAAAAAGGCAGTGGTTGCTGCTTTACCTTCGACAGACGGTGAATTCGTAGAAGGAATTAAGGCTTTGATGATTGATCCGGGACCCTCTCAGGAAGAGCTTTCCGAACGTGCCTCCTCCCTGATTGAGGATGCAAGAGAAGAAGCAAGCCGTATCCTTGAGAGTGCAAAAGCGGAAGCGGAGAGAATTAAGAGTGAGGCTTACTCCGAGGGACAGAAAAAAGGCTATGGTGATGGTCTGTTACAAAATCAGAAAGAAATGAATAAGCTGAAAGCAGACTACGAAGAGAAGGCGCGCTATTTGAAGCAGGAATATGATAAGATGGCGGAAGCTCTGGAGCCTCAGATGGCAGATCTTATTGCTTCTTTGGTAGAGAAGATCACCGGAATCGTGATTGAAGATAAGGAAGAGGTTATCTTATATCTGGTGGATAAGGCTCTAAAAAACATGGATAATAGCGATGAGTATACAATAAAGGTCTCAAAAGAGGATTTTGAATATATTTCAATGCGAAAGAATCTGCTGCTTAGTGCGATCGGAAGAGAGGTTCCTCTATATATTGTCGAGGATGCTAATCTTAAGAGAAATCAATGTTTTATCGAAACTGAGTTGAAGGTTATTAATTGCAGTCTGGATATTCAATTAAATAATTTAATTATGGATTTAAAATTAATTGCCGGTATTTAGTTTTTCGTAAATAATGTCGATATATTAAGAAAGCAGGATATGATGGTATCAATTAATTTTGATAAATACAAAGTGCTGCAGGGTAAATCCTATGAACAGGAGATTGGCAGAGTAGTAAAAATGGTTGGTCTTACAATCGAAGCCTCCGGCCCCAGTGCGAATCTAAATGATGTCTGTTATATTACAGGAGAAGGCAGTCATCATAAAATTCCTGCCGAGGTAGTTGGTTTTCGCGATAATCGCATTCTATTAATGCCCTATGATGATATGACCGGTGTTGGGATCGGAAGTCTCGTGGAGAATTCTGGCTCGGCATTCAAGGTTCCCGTTGGAAGAGATCTTCTTGGAAAGACCTTAGATGGTCTGGGTAACCCGATGGATGATAGTGTTCTTCTGCGAAGCCAGTATTATCCGGCTGAAGCACCTCCGCCGGATCCTTTGAAGAGAAAGATTATCGATGAAGTATTACCTCTGGGTGTAAAAGCGGTAGACGGAATGCTTACCGTAGGAAAAGGACAAAGAATTGGAATTTTTGCGGGCAGCGGTGTCGGTAAGAGTACCTTACTCGGCATGTTTGCAAGAAATACAAAAGCGGATATTAATGTAATTGCATTAATCGGAGAGCGTGGTAGAGAGGTTCGTGAATTCATAGAACGAGACCTGGGGGAAGAAGGTATCAAGCGCTCCGTTCTTGTAGTTGCCACCTCAGATAAACCGGCTCTTATTCGTAAGAAGGCTGCCAAAACAGCAACAGCCATTGCGGAGTACTTTCGAGATCAGGGAAAGGATGTACTGTTAATGATGGACTCGTTGACCCGTTTTTCCATGGCTCAGCGAGAAATCGGACTAGCTTCGGGTGAACCACCGGTATCCAGAGGATATCCACCGAGTGTTTATTCAGAGATGCCAAAGCTCTTAGAGCGAGCCGGTAATTCGGAGCACGGTTCCATTACCGGATTATATACGGTATTGGTTGACGGAGATGATTTTAACGAACCGATTACCGATACGGCAAGAAGTATTCTGGATGGACATATCATGTTGTCCCGTAAATTAGGTCACAAGAATCATTATCCGGCCATTGATGTTCTTCAAAGCATCTCCCGTTGTATGAGCTCTATTGTAACCGGTGAACATAAGGCTGCAGCAGGAAAACTGAAGAATGTACTTGCAACCTATCAGGATGCTGAGGATCTCATCAACATCGGTGCTTATAAAAATGGTTCTAATCCGGATATCGATCATGCGATTGCTAAAATCAAAGAGGTTAATGCATTTCTTCAACAGGATGTAGATACGAAACTTGATTTTCAGGATGAAATCCGGATATTGATGGAGATTTTTAATAAATAATGAAAAAATTCAGATATAACATGGAAAATTTGCTTCAGGTTAAAAAGAAGCTGGAGGATCAGGCAAAGATCGCTTATGGTATGGCCAGACTCCGATTAACGAAGGAAGAAGAGAAGCTGGAGCAGTTGAAGCAGCGGAAGGACGGCTATGAAAATGAGCTGCGAATCCTTCGAAGCAATAAGTTGGATCTGCTTAAGATTAGGCAATGCGAGACCGCCCTGGAAGCTATGGGGCAAAGCATAAAGCAGCAGACAACCGCAGTTAAGAATGCTGCTCATAGACTTGAGATAGCTCGAATCAGACTTAACGATGCCATGGTAGAAAGAAAAACGCAGGAGAGGCTCAAAGAAAAAGCATTGGATGAATATATGCTGGAATTTGATGCAGAAGAGCGAAAGGAAGTAGATGAGCTTAACAGCTTTAATTATAGCAAGCCTGCGCTTGATGGGGAGGACAGATAATGGCTAAAAAAGATAAGGCCAAGGCCGGTGATAATGATAAAAAAGAAGGCAGTAAAATCTTGACCATCTTAATCGTACTATTAATTGTAATTATCTGGCTCGCTGTATTTGGTTTACTTATTAAAATGGATGTCGGCGGATTTGGTTCCGGAGTATTAAGACCAATACTGAAAGATGTTCCTATCGTTAATTTGATTTTACCCGGAGTGGATGATGCTGTCATTGCAGAAGAAAATAATTATGAATATACATCATTACCGGAAGCAGTTGCAAAGATCAAGGAATTAGAACAAACCATTGCAGATATGTCAAAGAATAGTGCAAACAGCAGTGCAAATGCTGCTGAGCTTCAGGCAGAAATCGATCGTCTTAAGGTATTTGAGGAGAATCAGCTGGCATTTGAGCAGAGGGTTCTTGATTTTGATAAAAATGTAGTGTTTAATGATGCAGCACCCGACTTAGAGGAGTATAAAGCATATTAC
>JAEZUM010000041.1 GCA_023421075.1 Bacillota bacterium | reverse complement strand
TTTTTAATTCATTCGCTGCTGTTGTAATATATCCATACCAATCAATTGCCTCTTGAGCTATCCAAATCTTAAATATATCTTCATAGTTTGGTCTATATCCAAACCATCTTCCCATTTGAAGAAGTGTATCATACATAAGCGACTTTCGATAAAAATAGCTTACACATAGTCCTTCAAGAGTCAATCCCCTTGATAAACTATTGCCACCGACTGCTATTACGCGTAATCCATCCTCTTTATGATTAAAATAATCCAAGCTGGTAGCTCCTGTTTTCTGGTTGACAGCCCTAACATCAACAGGTGCAACCGCTGTATAAAGATACTTCTTTAGCATGGTTTCCCAAGATTCATTGCACTTACTTGATAAATGATACTTGTTCCATACCTTTTTTAAATAATTAATATTATAGATTTTCTCAGCCTTTTCTACCGGTAACTGGGAGTAGTTTTTTAAATCAGATCTTATCTGTATTAACCATACGTTAATCGACTCTGTTATTTGATTTTGAACATTAGTAAATCTACTTACATGAACCATCATTGAACGGTGTGCTGATATATCTCCTCTTAGATCTCGGATAGCGTTAACTAATAGAAAATATGCTAATGCTTCATATAATGATGGAGGTAGTGCGTCAACATGTAAGCCTTTCTCGTGATTGAACGGAAAGAATGCATTCATTTCACTTGAATATAGCGGTTCCAACACTTCATCGAAAGTCGAGTCATCACCAAATATTTTATCTGCACCAATGTAGCTTGTCGGAGGAGATAATGAATATATAAAATCTCTAGGGAACAAATCATCACCCAACATCTCGTCTTCTGTTTCGGGATTGATAAATATATTGGCAAATGGAGTAGCCGTTATTCCCAGGTATGATGCTTGATAAAAGCTGTTAAGAAGTTTTCTGATACACCTATTAATAGCTGCAGGGTTTTCATCTTCGCTCTTAGTATTTACAGATGCATTATCAGCCTCATCATCTATTAATAACATAGGTATCATTACTTTTCCAGTCGAAGGGTCCGTATTGTTATTAATCAGCCATTTAATTAAGTTATTTAAAATACGCTGATTCTTTTTTACCACCAATACTACTGGATCCCCTACACTTTGCAATCCTAAATCATTGCTACGTAAAACTCCTATATCAAAATCTTTCGTTACAGACGTAAATGATGCTATACGTTTTTGAGTTCCGTACCTTCCTACACCTACCGGAAAGTTTTTTATTTCCACTTCTGCTTTTGGATCGAGGTAATACTCACTTTTTCTTCCAGAAAATTCCGCATCCAAACGCTCTTGAGTCTGTTTACGTAAATTCTCCATCATACCAGCTAATATGATAATAATCTTATAACCAGTATCCGCCGCTTTATTACAGATAGCTGTATAATTAGCTGTTTTTCCAGATTGTACATCACCCAACACAAGTCCCCTACGTTGAAATTCATCCTTGCTATACGGATCACCTAGTAAATCGACTATCTCATCTGACACCTTATCAAGGCTCGCCGTTACCCGAGGATTCCAATGTTTAGCTTCCTCAAGGTACTTTTTATACCTACTCCAAAAGAAGAAATCTAATTCTGCTCGTCTAGCCGGAAGCCAAGATTTATGTCCGCTATTCCTATCGTGAATATAGATACCTACATCCATCCTAATTACAATTCCAGTCTTTAACTGATTAATAACTATTTCAAATTCCTCATCAGTTAATGGGCACATCCTGGACATGCTCTCTCTTATCGCAGAGGCTTCTTCAAGAAATTCTGTTTCATTGGGTGGCACTTCATGATACTTTGTATTAATGGCTGCTGAAATAATACTCTTTATCATCTCAATATTCGTGTTAAGCATTTTAACTCTCCTCGCTAATAAAATCGGTTAATACATCAGGAAATGCGCAAAAAGGCTCTACATATTTCATTTTGTTAATAAAATTGCACTTCTCAGAAGCTATCATTGAAGCAGTCAATTCTTTGAGAAGATTTTTTACCTCCTTTACATTCAAATCAGTTTCGTTATTTATCGACTCATCATTATTTAGGTCTAAATATAATTGATTAAGAGGAATATTTTGCTCAATTTGTTTAAAAATCATATTTATACTTTTCTTAAGTTCAGGATGTTCATTTACTAGATTATCAATTAAAGGATGCTCCCGATTAATTTCATAATAAATCCCACCATTTTTTCCTTTGAATCTTGACCAGAAATGCTGTATATTATCATCCAGTTCTTTCCTACCCCTAAAAGTCCATGTTCTTTTACTTTTATCGGCCATTTTTTCAATAATACTATTAAGATTTAACTTAACCTCTGCTGGTGGTGTAGCAGAGGATTTCTTGATATCTAATGTCCACAAGTCATCAAGTGCATTTGGAATATCTACTTGTATGCGGGCAAGTTTCGATAGCTCACCTTGTCTCATCATACGAAACCATGTGCCCCAAATGAGGAGCCTTTTATTTCTATATACATAAAATCCCTGCCGTTTTCTAAGACCCTCCTTTCCTCCAAGTTCATTTAAGTCCTCAGAAGATAACTTTGATATATGTGGTAGGATATAAGGTTTTACTATAACCTTTTCACCTCGAATATTTAGAACCTCATCATCCATTGCCTGTATGCTTTTCCCAATCAAAAAAGGATCTGCTGAAATTACTTTCATGTCATTTATAGCTATCGTAATCTTCTTTATTCCAGGCTCTCCGGTTAGATATCTATGATAAACTAAGGATACATGCTCTGTAACATCATCCATTTTGCGTCCCATAGCTTGTTCAAAGTTGATTTCACCCAATTTCAAACGATCCAGTTTCTTCCATATAACTAATGTGCCAGAATTAAGTTCTCTTAATCGATCAAACTGTGGTAACTCATCTAATTCATGACTTTCTAATACTGCCAAAGACCATTCTCCTGAAATCGCGACATAATCAAGATCCCATCGTCTACCTTCAATACGCTCACCTTGCTTTGAGATAACAGTTAGTTCTTTACATTGAGATAGAGAAGCCGTTTTAAGTCCTAATCCAAATCGACCCAAATCATTTATGGCTCTAGTCTCACTTGGATTCTTACTACCATATTGCATTGCAAGCGTTAATTGTGAAGAATCCATACCTTCACCATCATCTAAAACAGATATATATGCTTCACCAATTGGGAAAAAGCTGACCCATATATTTCTTGCAGATGCTGCTATACAATTATCGATTATGTCAGCAATAGCTGCTTCAAGTGAATATCCAATAGCTCTTGTTGATTCCATTAGTATTGGAGCATATGGAGGTAAATTAATATAATTCAAACGTACACCACCTTCAATCATCAGTATGTAAATCTTTGCATATATCATTAGTGAATTTTAATGCTGGAATACTACATCATTATGATATTCTAGGCATTCCTTCGATGGATAGAACTTACTCGGCAATAAAATTTTCTCACCATCATAATGCATTAGCCATTCTCGTGATTTATCTTGTATATTATTCTTTTTTATTTTATCACTCACATGAATAATAAGTTTTTTATCAACTGTTATAAGCCCACAGTCAAATGCTTTATCATGAAATGCATTTAGCGATAATCCGTTAGTTGGATTTGTTTTTTCTTTATTTGTACATATATTCCATGGTTTTATGTGGCTAGCAATGAGTAGCTCCGGTATATCTATACCTGTTATGCAACACTTATTTTCATATGAGTTCAATACTGATAATCGAAAATAATACTGCCCTATTCGTGATTTTACAATCTGGTCTCGCTCTTTTCCTTCGGGAATATACTCCATATCCCCTAAGTCAAAAATTCTTTCAATTCTTTCATTTCTATATTCTGATAATAGCTTTATAGCGACAAAGGCAAGTTCTTCACTACTCTCATTAAATTCATCCCATATTTCTTTATCTAACTTACTACCGTGTGCCATCGCAACCACGTTACGTTTCTGTAATTCAGGATCGTAATGAGCCAAATTATGCATTTTTAGACCGACCGAACCAGGACTTCTTCCAAGTAATTTAGCAAGTGCTATAATCTCTGGGTTGGTTTGTGATATCTTACTGAAGGGAGTTCTACAGTATAAATCAAATGCCAATATAGTTTCTTCTCGTGACCATTTTTGTCCTTGCCTATCCATATAGATCTCCCTTCAAAATTGATTTATCTTATACTTATAATCTAATTAATTTCGTGATATTAACAGATTATGGTCCTACGCCCCATATTATAACATATTTCAACTTGTATTCCACCATTTTCCATGAAAATAAATGTAAAAACAAATAATATCAATTGCTGAACTACCTTTTGTTGAACTACCTTTTAAATGAATTATCCTACAGAAATACATTATCATTCTGTCTGGACATATTCTGACTAAATAATAGTTTAATTTTCTGATGTCAATTAAGGACATCTCAAATTTTGTCAACATAAGCAAACAAAGAGGCAGGATCTTACAGCTTCCTACCTCTTTGTTTATTGATCTATTCTGTTTATGTACAAACTATTCTTCAGCCTGATTATCTTCAGCTTCAGCACTTTCAATATACTCTACATAATCATTAGCGAACTCGTTACCATCATTTGCTAACTGATACATTAAGATTAAGCCCTCATCCCAGTTTTCATCATCTGATTTTTCATTATGTACCAATCGATAAATCAGATGAATAGCGCGATAGAAACTTCCTGCCGGATGATCTTCTTCTTCAAGTTGATTTATATAAAAGTCTACAGCATCCTGTAACGGAAATACTTCATCCGGATCTTGAGCTTTGCAATTCATTGAAGTATGCGTTAAAATACGTAGCATGTTAACAGCCGCTTCAATAATTCCCTGATCAAAAGCTTCTGTATACTGCCTCATAATATCTGCCAATAGCGACTTATCACCATTTTTTTGAAGTTCAATATCCTTTAAATAAGCCTCTTTAAAGACTTGGTAAGAGTTCAACTTATCTAATCCAATTCTAGGGCATATTACATCCACCTCTTCATCCGACATATCATCACTACTGAAAAGAGATGTATCAGTAATAATCATTGTACCATTTTCAGACAGAAAGCCTTTTCCAGCCTTTGTCAAATCTCCAAGGATCAGTTCATCTAGTGATACTTTAAATATACTAGCCAACTCAATTAACATTTCAATCGAAGGCTGGCTCTGGTTATTTTCCCACTTTGATATAGTTTGACGGGAAACATTTAACCTTTCCGATATTTGCACCTGTGAAATAACTGAATTTCTTCTTAGTGCCTTAATATTTTCTCCTAATCTCATTTATATATCCTCCTTTATATGGAACTTCATGTAAAAATTATAACTGTTTGTGCTTCTCTTGGAAAGAACTGTATTATTGCATTATGCTAATATTCGTTGCACATCATTACTTGTAATGCTAAAGTTTATCAGAAATAATTATATATTATTGTAATAGTAGCCGCGGCAAGCGGTGTCCGCTCACTACGGTTCATAAATATCTTCCAAACCCACATTTATTCTGAAATAGTCAACTTTCATGATTATATACTATATCTCTGAAGTATATTAATAACTGATATAGACTAGGAGGAATAGAATAATGACTGTACCTAATCAAGTCAACCAATTAAGGGTTAATCCGGAACCCAGAAAAAGAGTAAGTATAATCAAAGCAGCCATCATTAAAGAAAGAACTATGCTATATGGATCTCGTCAGATCAATACACCAGCTCTTGCTGCCGGTTTAGCTTTGCAGCTATTCACTAATTCCGATCGCGAAATGCTTATCATCGCAGCACTTGATTCGAAATGCAACCCTTTGAGTCTGGAGATTGCAGCCATCGGTAATGTCAATACCTGTATTGTATCTCCCAGAGAGATATTCAAAAATGCGATTTTGTCAAATGCAGTACATATTATGATCTTCCATAATCATCTTAGCGGAGATTGCACTCCCTCATCTGAAGATATTGCAATAACAAAACGCCTCATCGAATGCGGTGATCTAATTGGCATTCCGCTACTTGACCACATCATTATCGGAGATGATGAAGCTTATCTTAGCTTGCGTGAAGATAACATTGTTACATTCCGTATTGCTTCACCTGCTTATTTAAGAGACAAATAGTTTAGGTAACTCATTTATGGGTTACCTATTTTAATGTCTGATTTATAAGGTAAATATGATACCGAATTACATTCCGTTTCACCAATGAAATCAGTTACAGAATCATTTATAGTATTTGTGACAATATTATACTTTTTAGGAATAGGGTGGGTCATGAATAACAAAAAAATAAAAACCGAAGGATTTATGCAGGTATATAAAGAGATTTCTGATATTATTGGGCCCGAAGGAACCTATGCTATCTATCAGAGTATGAGAGGACAACAGGTCACTTTTCCTAAGCGGCTTTATACATCTGAGTTTGTTTTAAACGAAATAAGTAAATGCGGTGAGGTTGTTGATTTACACAAGGTGGCTCTTGAGTACGATTACACAGAACGTTATTTACGGCAACTCATGAAAAGCAAAAAAGGACAATAAGATACTGAGGAGGAAATAATATGTTAGTCATAATTTATTGGGTTCTAGGCTACATAGCTTATGGTTACGTCAACAGAAATAAATTATTTATTTATCGAGAGGGTCAATTATTCCGCCATAAGTTGATAATGGGATTGCTTCTTGGTTGGCTTTACATTCCCTGGGCGATATTAAAAATGCTATTTGGTCGGTAATACTTAGCTATGTCATATTTCAAAAGAGAAGAAGGAGATATATAGTCATGATAGGAAGATCTTTAACTTCAAGATTTGTTTTATTAGTACTAGCAATATTGCTGTTCATATTATTATGGAACTATGGAGTATCTTCAGAAATAATGATAGGGGCTGGTTTATTAGTTGCAATCAGAGTAATATTTTTACTTACGAAGCTTTCTGAGAACAAGTCAGATAATGATGAGGTAGATGATAAATAGATTTGTATGTTACATATCAAATTAAAAACAATTGAAAGGTAATAACTATATGAGAGCAAAAAGATTTATTGCAATACTTCTGATGATAATTTTAGCTATATCTCTGTCATCATGTAAGAAGAAGCTGAGCATGGAGGAACAGGCTTGGGAAGAAGCCGTCACATATATTGAATGGTTTGCTGACAAAAATGAAGCTGATATAAAACCTGGTGTTTATAGTGAAGATCGCGTGAAAAAAAATAACGAAACAAACTATACATGTTGTGTTGCGCTCACAAATAGCAAAGGCGCTTATGACCAATGGTACATAACTGTTGAGCAAAAAGTTGATGGTGATTGGGACGTGCTTTCAGTCGATTAATCATTTACTGTACACTGCCTTTTTATTAGTCTTAAGTATTCATTATTGATAATAATAAACAATTATAACAGCTTCTCATGACTTAATAATCATAAGGGCTGTTTTATTGTGTCATAAACTGCAGGTAATAACTATTGAAACATTTAAATTATTAACCAAAAAGGAGATGAAATTATAATGTCAGCAAATGTTGAAAATATGTTTTATGTAAGAACCACGCCGTGGCACGGTTTAGGTGTCAAGGTGGAGGAAGCTTTATCGTCGGAAGAAGCACTGATTAAATCAGGGTTAAACTGGCAGGTCAAGCAGCAACCAATCCTAACAAAAGAAGGGCTCTTTGTCGAAGGCTATAAAGCTAACGTAAGAAGCTCCGACAACAAAATTCTTGGAGTAGTCACAGATCGCTATAAGGTGGTTCAAAATAGCGAAGCCTTCGCCTTCACAGATAATCTGCTGGGACAGGGTGTCCGCTATGAAACGGCAGGATCTTTAGCAGAAGGTAAAAGAGTATGGCTTTTAGCAAAGCTTCCTGCCGCCTATATCATCGGTGGAGAACGAATTTCACCATATCTGGTCTTTTCCAACAGTCATGATGGTAGTGCTGCCATCAAGGTGGCTATGACCCCAGTACGCGTAGTATGTCAGAACACCTTGAACCTTGCCTTATGCACCGCAGATCGGATATGGACAATGAATCACACCGGAGATATTAATGCTAAGCTAGAATCGGCCAGAGAAACCTTCTGCCGCGCTGAGAATTATATGGATGCGCTCGGTAATGAAATTCATAAACTGAATAAGATCTCCATGCATGATGATCTTATTACGGAGATGATCAACGAGCTTCTTCCAATCCCTACGGATGCTAGTGAGCTGCAAATGCGAAATATTGTCCGCTTAAGGGATGACATATTGCTGAGATACAATCAAGCTCCGGATCTTCAGTCATTGCCGAATAGTGCGTATAAGTTTATCAACTCAGTATCTGACTTCGCTACTCATGGCAAGCCCTTACGAGAGACGGCAGCGTACCGTGAGAATTTGTTTGCCAGAACCATTGAAGGAAATGCTTTGATTGATAAATCCTATCAGTTGGTTAAGCAAATTGCGTAAGCTATGGAGTATTCGTATCCACCCCGTAAAACCACAATATATGCGGTTGGTGATATTTAACAAACCGTATATATTGTATGCTCCGTTAATGAGGTAATCCTTGCTATCTAATACTTTCAATCAATCTTGGGCTACTGTCACCATTGGCAGTAGCTTTTTAATTATATAAAATTATTTAATCGAACCATAAAACATAATACGAAAGGGAGATAACACATGAAGTATCAAGATTTCTGCGAAACAATGAAAGCAACCGTTCAGTCCGTATTAGGAGATTACTATAACGTTCGCCTGGTTCAAACCGACATATTGAACGGGCTCACCCTAATGAGCCTAGTAATTCTGAAGAAGGAGGAAAGCATCGCACCAAATAATTACTTGGAACCGTTTTATAGTGAGTTCCAAGTAAACAGTCAAATTGATTTAACTGCAGATAGAATTATAAACAAATACCGTTCCATCGGTACAGAAGACGGATTAGCCGATCTCCCGTTTACCAATTATGACGCAATAAGTGACCGGCTGTTTTGCAAGCTGATCAATTATGATTTGAACCAGTCAATCTTAACTAATGCTCCGCATTTAAAATTCATGGACCTTGCTATTGTCTTCTGCATCCTGGTAAAAAATGACGGTAATGGTTTTGCATCCGTTACCGTTAAAAATGAGTTAATGGATCAATGGGCAATCACCGTAGAGGAACTATATGAAAAAGCGCTAGAAAATACTCCCATTCTTTTTAAAGCCACCGTTCAACCGATGGAGGATGTTATCCGAGGTATCCTTGGTGATGAGAATCCATTGATTGAGGAAGACAACTCTATGGATGAGTTTTTATCAGATGCTCTGTCCGATCAGCAATTATCCTGTAGTAATTCATCCATGTTTGTAGCCGGTAATAAATACGGCTTAAGCGGTGCTTCATGGCTTTTACAACGAAATGAACTCCATGCTCTTAGCCACAAGCTAAGTAGCAGTCTGTATATCCTTCCATCATCCGTGCATGAGCTTATTGTTGTTCCATGCTCCGACAGAATATCGAAAAACGCTTTGTTCAGCATGGTGCAGGAAGTGAACTCCTCCCAAGTAGCACCGGAGGAGTTTCTTTCGAACAACGTGTACCTCTACACCATGGAAGACGATACTCTTCTTCCACTATTCTGATAAGGACGGTGATTATATGTGTAAGATACTTGTTAAGACCAAGGGATTAAGCCATGAAGACTGGATTCGTTGCCGAAAGCAGGGTATAGGTGGTAGCGACTGCGGAGCTATCTGTGGGTTAAATCCATATTCAACCGCAATATCCGTGTTTATGGATAAAACCACCAATGATACAGACAACTTTGATAACGAAGCAATGAGGCAAGGAAGAGATCTGGAGGCCTATGTGGCTGAGCGGTTTATGGACGCCACTGGTCTAAAAGTACGAAGAGTGAATGCGATCTATTACAATGAGGATTATCCATACATGTTTGCTAGTGTAGACCGCATGATAGTCGGTCAGAATATCGGCTTGGAGTGTAAAACTACTAATATCCTAAACGCTGATAAGTGGAAAGATGGAGATGTTCCTGCTCACTACCAGCTTCAATGCCATCATTACATGGCTGTCACCGGTGCTGTTGCATGGTATATTGCGGTAGTCATCATGGGTAAAGAATTTAAATATGTCCGGATTGATCGTGACGAGGAGATCATAAAGAACTTGATATCCATAGAAACTGACTTCTGGAATAATCATGTTCAAACCGGTGTAATGCCTGCTCCGGATGGATCAAAAGCAGCCGATACGATTATCAATCAATATTTTCGCAATGCAAAACGTGAGACCGTTACTTTACACGGTTTCACCGATAAGCTACAGAGAAGATACGAGCTTTCTGAATTGATAGATAAGCTGGAAAGAGAAAAGAAACAGCTTGAACAAGAGGTAAAGCTTGCTATGGCTGATGCAGAGGTAGCCATCTGTGGTAGCTATGAAATCAGCTGGAAGAATGTAGTTACACCGAAGCTAGATGTAGAACGGATTAAATCGGAGCTACCGGATATTTACCGTTCTTATCTGAAAGACATGGAAAGCCGACGATTCACCGTCAAACAGATACTACAGAAGGAGGTCGCATAATGACAGAGATAAAACAGGAGTTAGCGAAGAAAGCCGCTACCGATAAACAAGAGGTTAGGATCACCAGATCCATGAGCATCGCTGATATGATCAAAGTACTGGAGCCCGAAATAAAAAAGGCATTGCCATCCGTAATTACACCGGAGCGGTTTACACGGATGGCACTATCCGCATTAAATAATACTCCAAAGCTGGCAGAATGTAGTCAGATGAGCTTCTTAGCTGCTCTCATGTCAGCGGCGCAGTTGGGCTTGGAACCTAATACTTCACTTGGACAAGCCTTCTTAATCCCTTATAAAAATAAAGACAGATTGGAGGTCCAATTTCAGTTGGGGTATAAAGGCTTAATTGAATTAGTTTACAGAAACGAGCAGGTCCAGACCATTCAAGCACAGACAGTATATAAGAATGATTTCTTTGAATATGAACTTGGACTAAATTCCAAGCTGGTACATAAACCAGCACTACATGATCGTGGTGAGGTCATTCTGTTCTATGCTTTATTTAAGCTTAAAAATGGTGGCTATGGCTTCGAGGTCATGTCAAAAGCTGATATTGATGTACATGCCCAGACATATTCGAAAGCTTTCTCTTCTTCCTTTTCACCATGGAAAACCGACTACGAAAGCATGGCGAAGAAAACGGTTATAAAGAAGTTACTAAAATACGCTCCTCTGAAAACAGATTTTTTAAGAGCTCTTAATTCGGATGAGAGTATCAAATCAGAGTTGGCAGTTGATATGACCGAGGTTCAGAACAATGATATCGTTGACGGTGAATGCAAAGATATAGATAGTTTAAACGCGGATGACTCTGTCTGATTAAGCTACACCCATATAGAACAAAGAATAAGTGTATCAATAGACTTGTATTGAATGATTTGAGATGTATCATTCAGAATTACAACTCTATTGATACATATACTTTTTCATTTTTTAGTTCATTTAACATTACTATGGTAATTCTTTCTGGTTAATGGTAAAATCTATACAAGCAATTCATTAGGTGTTACATTGTAATTTATACAACTACCAGTCATAAAGCAAAAAAGAAAATACTTTTTCGGAGGAAATGTCAATGTATTACGTATACGAGAACTGGCAGGCTTCAGATAAAGCAATCGTTCATAAAGCAAGCTGCCCCTATTGTAATAAAGGTCAAGGAACCGGCCGTGGTACCGAGGGCACAGCTCATGGCAAATGGCATGGTTCATTTGAAAGCGAGGATGAAGCATATGCCTTTGCACAATCACTCCAAAGAGATATTACTGCAAAGTGCAAACACTGCCTAAAGTAGAAGCATTACATATTTTCAGATCACTTAGCATCTTCATTACAGGAAGATGCTTTTTTATTGGAGGTACAATGAGAATAGGATACATCAGAGTGAGTACCGCAGAGCAAAACACTCTGCGACAAGAAATATTAATGGAAACATTAAAAGTCGATGAAATATTCATCGATAAAGTCAGTGGCAAGAACACTAATCGCCCCGAATTACAGAAAATGTTAAATTATATACGTAAAGGCGACACCCTAATCGTCGATTCGATATCTAGGTTTGCGCGCAATACGAAGGATCTCCTTGAATTAATGGAATGCCTAACTAGCAAAGAAGTAACCTTTATAAGCATTAAAGAAAACATTGATACCAATACACCTGCTGGTCGGTTCGTGCTAATAATCTTCGGAGCAATCGCTGAGTTGGAACGGGAGTATATCCTACAAAGGCAGAAAGAGGGAATTGAAATCGCAAAGCAACAAGGTAAATACAAAGGACGTAAGCCAAAGAGCCTCAAGAATAATTCAGTTTATGAAAAGTGGTGTTCCGGTGAAGTTACGGCAGTAAAAGCTGCAAAGATATTAGGAATTAGCCGGAGTACTCTATATCGTCACGCTAAGGAGAACAGGACAAGTTAATAATAGCCTCCTAATGATGTGAATATTTCTTGCACATCATTAGGAGGCTTCAGTATACATCTGTATCCAGACCATTCATAGTTAGATAAATAGTTCAGGCTCATTCTCGATTAAATCCTGTACTAAGTATTTGTAATCAAGATTTTCTATGCCATATATGCCATCAGCGATCTGTCCCGCAAGCTTACTTCGATAATAAATATCCATTGATGCTCGCAAATCTAAATGCTTGATGTCTGACAAATATGAAATAATACTCTCCTCAAGATTTTGTTTATACTTATCAGTCAACGAATTTTTATCTACCATATTATCTCACCACCCGGTATGATTCCTGAAACAATAATATATTGTTTAGGGTATCCTGATTAACTAAGCAAATCTGATCATTCATTTTATAATATCTGAGCTCTTCCAGTGCTTTTTCTTTACTCCACAGCCCTCGAAAATACATATCTACCGTTTTAAAGACATCATCATCAGCGACATTCCCAATGATGATATCATATTTCTGATTTAAATCATTTCCTCTACGGCATTCACATACAAAATCAAGCCACTTTTCATTTTCCTTTTCAAAGGACAGAACCCGATAATCCTTAAATTCATCCTGCATGCAGTATACATTTACAACCGGATCCTTACCCTGACGGATTGCTTTACGTAATGCCCATTGCTCCGCTTGCTTCTGATAAGTGGTTACATAAAATCCTCTACCAAAATCCAAGAATGCTTTTGAATGAGAAATCTCAGGGCTTTTAACTTCCAAGCTTGAACCATGATATACAATCATATGCTAACTCCTCTTTCTCTGGCAAACTCCGTAATATCACTAATCAATGCTTGTTCTCCCTGTGTGTGTAGGGTATCATAGCAGCCAATAATATAATCATCCATTATATGTGTATCATTCAGTACTTTATATACATAGGTTGGCTTTTTGCTCCATGCTTTGGCCAAATGATGAATTATGAATACAGAAAAACTCAGTTCATTCCTATCACACATATAATCACTTCCTCTCATCATGCTATTGTTTCATATTGTATATTTATATTATCATAGTTTTCATAAAAAATATATCATAAATCCTATAAGTGTAACTCATTAAATGGTTTCATAATTAATTCCTAATAATCATATGGCTTAATTGAACCCAATGATTGGTTTCTAATAAAAGCCGCTTCAGCCATATCACATTTACGGTATTCATTACCATAGATTAGATTCACTCTTTACCAGTGTTAATTTCGTTATTCCGTGTCAGATCACATTACTACTCATTATCATCAATTATGATCACCTTATATTATCGTTTATAATTTGCTCTCATTAAGTAATTATCCAATCAACAATAAAGTAAATTAAGACAGAGAAGGGAATGATCATTATGCTTACTGACTATAGTGATATATTAACCATTGATGAGCTGTGCGAAGTTTTGTTAATAGGCAAAAATGCAGCATATAAGTTACTTGAATCCGGCGAGCTCAAAGGATTTCGTATGGGACGAGCATGGAAAATATCTAAAGTAGCGGTTGAAGATTATATTCTGAAAAGAAGCGGTTATCGAGGTAGGCTGGAGTAGCCTACCTCGGTGTTTTGAGAATCTAATGGCAAAATACGCATTTTTGCCATTTGCCACTTATAATAAATCCTTCACTGTTAATCAATATCGTATGTTTTATTATAAGAAAAGACCTTGGGGGCTACACCCCCAAAACCCCAGTGTACTTGCATATCAGATGAATTACAGTACAAACTCATCTGATATGCAAGTCTGCTTTTATACGTATGCATACTTATTATCATTGGCAAATGGTAATTTTATATATAAGCGATTTGCCATTTGCCATCATAGTAGTTATTTGGTTCTAATACAATAATCTCCATCCATTGCAATTGTCTCATCAATCTACCACTCCTCCAACAGATGGAATACCTGTAATAAAATCTATGTCCAATCTTGCCTTCTCTTTTCTATAATCTTCAAAAAACTTATTTTCAGACTGTTCATTTCCGTTTTCTTGTTTATCATCGGAATGTAGTGTCTGAAGCATTTGTTCATACCTTTCAAACAAATTATTATTATGAACAGTATTAAACCCTTTTTGGCTGAATATGGTTTTGTAAAACTTGTTTAAAAATATATACTCCCCATCACTTAGTTTCGATATCCCATCAGATAGGAAATTACTAATTTTTTCTTTGGTCGCATGGATTTGTTGATTATGATCATCCAGTTTCATATAACTCCATTCTCTTCCTTCTTTTACATTAAAGCAATCGTAGTAATATTTGCTGATCGTACTATCCGAAGTTGCATCAAACAGAAATAAGTCAATATTCTCTTGTGTATATTCATATAATAAATTAAGAATGTCTTTATTATGTACCGGCAACATATTAGGCCTTACGTCAATTATACTCGGATAAAGAGCGCAAATAAATACTTTTTCAAGTAGAGGTATAAACAATCCAGTCAGCTGTTTAATATAATTCTCAAATTTGTTAATCCATTCTAATTGTTGATATCTTTTATTTAAATCCATTTTACTATTTATAATAGCTCTACGTATCATATTTCTGCCGTTATCACTCTCATAAGTCATATTTGCATTTATTCGATTTACCGGATATTCTGCAAATAAAATCCGCACAAAAGGAATCGGTATCTTAGTCATTTCCATTAATATATCATCACATATACTATTATCAAAATAAAATTCTTGTTCAATTTTCCTTCGAAGGTGTATAAGTTCATATAGCAGATCGATGTGGTAATATTTTTCTATCGAATTATTTAGAAGCAGCGTATCTATCTGATCATATTGAAATGAGATTCTTTTATCCTCATTTACTTTCGTATCAATGGCTTCTGACGTATCCGTGCAAATGATGTGTTCATGAATTTTATCGTAATCTCTAAAAGTATTTGCCAAGAGGAAATGGCCTTTAATACACTTTTCGATATTATTTTTATCAGCTTTGGTTATAACCTCTCCACTTGCTCCTAAATTCATAACAGCAGCTTCAAAATCAGATACACTACTGTTAAGCAATGTGTACACTAAATCACTGTCTGAAAATGGGACATGCTGCTTATTATGTTTCCATTCAATGATATTAGTATTTGTATAACTAAGCATATCCTTTTTTCGATACCTCTTAGCATATGTATTAAGCCTTTTCCCCTCTTTCAGTAGAGCATTGTAATATTTTGATCTTGGTTTTTCATCCTTAATCTTTGCTTTAAAACTGAGTTTCTTCACATCCCCTTTGATCAAATTACTAAATTCTCTGCTTTTTCTGATTTGATATCTCCCAGGCATTATCGGTTTGTTTTTAACCCTATTCAATATGCTATTCGGATTCAGTTTTTGACTCATTTGTTTATCGATATTATATTTTCCCCCAAGCTTAAATCTATATAACGGTTCATTCATTGAAGAACTATTTCTGGTCAAAGAAAAATATCCGCAATCCTTCCAAACTTGTGAAATGTGGAACAAAGAAGCATATTCATTTTTTGCTTCAATTCTCTTAGCAACTTCTAATGCATTTAAGATACAATGCCGCTTGAATATGACCTTAATATACTCCATAAATCGGACATCAATCTCAAAGTCATCTCTTTTCCATTTTTTCTCATCAAAAGTAAGTATCCTAATACTATCCTTACTTTCCATTGGATTTTCTCCAAAAAAACAATCAGGTATAAAATAATCCTTTAGCTGATTCCAAGTTAATTCAAAAAGAGAATCAATATCTTTGCAACGAGTGATGCCTGATGAAAATTGATTACAGTCAATAAAAAAGTTATATTTTAACCAAGGCTTATAACGCGTTAATTCGTTAATATCATAATGTGTTTTCATATAATTATTATCCTTTCAATATTCTATTTCATATTTATTGTATCTATATCACCTAATTCCGTCAATATATTCATTAATCTTATTATATGCCATGACTTTGAATATTTCATTGTGCACTCGGATTTGTTGCCGTTCAGTAATGTATATGTTAAGTTTTATAGGAAGACATTATTACGCAAAACAAAGGAGGATATTTATGGAAGTTATTGTTAATTGGGTATCTAAGCTATACCCTCTGATTTTACTCACAAAATTCTGCAAAAACTTAGGCGCTTATGTCTCAGATTTTTGCAAAGAGATCTATCAACAATTCCTTACAAGACACACTTATCTTATTTCGTGTCCGACAGGAAGAGGTAAAAGCCAAATGGTTATTAATAAGATTATACCATTGGCATTTAAACAAAAGAAGAAAGTCCTATTACTCGTGAACAGAACAAGGCTTGCCGAGCAGTACCTCAAGGATATCAGAAGTATCGTTGTAAAAGGAATCATTGATTATAATCCCAGCTTCCATTCACTGGCTAATGATTATGATCATTGCCTATTGGTTATGACTTATCAGCAGCTTGAGTATAGACTCTCCAATAATCTGGAAGCCACCCTTTTAGAACTTGACAAATACGATATCGTAGTAGCAGATGAAGTTCATTACTGGCTAAATGATTCGACGTTCAATCCGGGAAATAGACTTTCAGCAGAAGCAGTACTGATGTACTTGTGTACAAAAACACGTTACCTCATGTCAGCTACAATGGATGAGATTAAGCCCATTCTTTTACAGCCAGGTAGCTACATGAAACCTCTTTTTACTCCTCAAGATCGTTTCTACAATCCAATTTTGCAGGAAAGCGTAAGCCCTGCTGAATACAGCACATATGCTGTTCGAAACTTTGAATACATTATGCCAGCGGATTATAGTTATCTTGACGTTCACTACTTCAACAAAATCGATGTGATCATTGATTGTATTGTCAATTCTAACGCAAGTAGTAAATGGCTGATATTTATCAACAGCAGAAAAAGAGGTAGGGAATTGGTAGAAAAAATAAAAAGGCAATACTTAGCTGCTCATCCAAATTGCAACGAAGATGAGATTGTCGTTTTTATCAGCTCAGATTACCGAGACATTGAAGAAGATGACATGAAGGATGTAATGGAAGAAATACTAGAGCATGAAATAGTTAAAGCAAAGGTTCTGGTAACTACTTCCGTTCTAGACAATGGCGTTAGTTTAAAATCCAAGGATCTTTTACATATTGTAATATTTGCTGATAACAAAGTATCTTTCATCCAGATGCTTGGTCGAAAACGAATTTACTCGGAAGAAGAAAAAGTTCATTTATATATTCCTGCCATGGACAAATCCTTCTTTCTAAAACGCCTGAAAAGAATCGAAGAACTATTTAATGATACCGATCAGGTCAGTTTCATTAATTTTGATGCCTTTATGACTAGTATACTTTACTCAGGAAAAGATAGTAGAGGCGATTCATTATGCAAGGTTGCATTTCCATTTATAGAGTCTATCAACAGGACGCGACATTCCCATTTTATTCCAAACGAATTAAGCAGATATCAACTTCGTTTGCTATACGAAAACTATCAAAAGATAATTGATAGATTTGAGACTGACGGAGATTCCGCATTTATTAAGGAGCAACTTGATTGGTTAGGTTTAGTCTATGATAGGAGCAGATGGTTAGCAGATAACTCCGAAGTACGATTAAAAAGAGAGTTTGAACAGAAACTATCTCCCTATTTATCAAAGGAATTTTCTGGTGAAATCCTAAAGAGGATCCTAAAGGAATTAAAACCTGAAATTCGTAATATTTTTAAGGAAATTCGTTCCAACCGTATATACCCTAAGCACCTTAACTTTTCCCTACAATCCGTTGGTAGCGACTACAGAGTTGTCGTTGTCAAAGAAGATCTTTATAAGATAACAGATTGTCCGGATAAAGTTGAATTAATCAAAGAGGAGGATTTTGAATTATGAAAGCACCTAAGTATTATGGAATGTACGGAACTAATGGATTTATGGTTGCCAACAACTGGGCCCGCGTTGAGATCGAAAAAAAGTTTTGTATTAGTGAGCGTTTTAAAGGCTTTGAAACTATCTTGGAAGCAATTTGTTATGCCGTCCATGGTTACAATTCGCTCAATCCGGATTGTCCTTATTACGGATTGGTGGAACGTATGAATTGGTTTTATAGTAAGAAAACCTTTTATATGACCAACCCTGAGGAGCCCATACAGATGGTGATGTTCAACGGTAACTGAACCACTTATGTAGCTAACTAACATGCACTTTATCCCATCTTAAGGAGGTGATCACCGATGGGTTCAGAAATAAACGAATTAATATCTCTTCTCCGCACTGTTGACTCAGAAGCCATCGGTGATATAATTAACCTTGAAGGCATGCGGGATAAGGTATTAAGCATGAAACGTAATCAAATATTAGAGCAACACCAATATCAGATTTTCCAATCTGAGACGGATAAGCGCTGGCGCACCTACATAATGGTGGATGGTAAACGTAAGATGATTGCCAAATCAACCAGAGAAGCTTTAGAGGATGAGATCCTGAAACATCATGACCATCCCCAAAAGTCCTCGTTAAGTTCACTTTATCCGGAATGGCACAGGTATAAGAGTGCCAAGGTTTCTAATACCACTATGTGCAACATTGATAGCTACTGGGTACGGTTTTACGAAGGAACTCCGGTAATTCGAGTTCCCCTGGACAAGCTTGATTACATTACACTGGATAAGTGGGCACATGATATGGTGAATCAGAATCAGCTTACAGCGAAGCAATACGGCAATATGAGCCTTATTATGAGGCAAGTGCTAGATTATGCTGTCGATAAGGATTTGATTGCAAAATCACCGTTTAACAGGGTTAGGGTTGAATCGAGACGCTTTGAGCACACCAAGAAAAAGGAAGCAATCAAAGAAGTCTTCTTGATTGATGAGCAACCAATTATAACTGAGGAAGCTTTAAAGGACAGTGAGCTTACCGGCACCTCTCTACCTTTAGCGATTCCTCTGGCGTTTCAGACCGGCCTTCGTATCGGTGAAATTCTTGGTTTGAAAATCTCCGATCAAGAAGGGGATTACCTACATATCCAACGTATGGAAGTGGAAAATCGTATACAGGTTAATGGTAAGTGGAAGTGCAACGGCTATAAGATTGTTGAACACACTAAGACCAAAGCCGGTTACCGAAAGGTAATTCTAACGGAAGAAGCAAAGGAACTGATCGAGCGGGCAAAGGCTTTGAATGAAGCAAACGGATTTTACGATGATGATTTTATCTTCGTAAATGAAAAAGGTAGAGTCCATTTCAAAGCAATAGATTCTCGGGTTAAGAAATATTGCCGGAAGGCAGGTATCCCCGAGAAGTCCATCCATAAGATCCGGAAAACCTATATTTCAACGCTGATAGACGCTAACGTAAACATTGATCAGATCAGACGTCTTGTCGGACATGAGTCTGAGGCCGTAACTTATAATAGCTACTGCTTCAACCGACTGAACGAGTCCCAGACCATCGATTTAATACGAAAAGCACTGTCATCATAAAGTGTAATCAAGTGTAATCAACCTCAGATTACACATAAAAAACGGGAAGTGCCTTATTTTAAGCACTTCCCATCGATTTTAAATTACAGGGGCAGTAGGATTTGAACCCACGACCTGCGGTTTTGGAGACCGTTATTCTACCAGCTGAACTATACCCCTATTGATGTTGCTTATTTATAGTACTATGAATTGTCTCAATTGTCAAGATAATATTAATATTTTGTCCACCTAATTTTGTCTACCTTCGATCTCCTTTTACGAGAATAATGATATAAATATCAAGTGAACTCTGTCACCCCGATATAAGAAAACATGTTTGCTCTGTCCTGTCAGATGCGAACTTCGACAGGACAGAGCAACAATAATCCTTCCATATGAACATCAACTTTAATACCAACCTCATAGAAAACTTATTACTGAAGTGCATTAAAGAATTTATCGAAATCGTCCTTATCTACCTGGAAGAAACCAATCTCATCTACATATACATATCCATCCTTCAGTAGTCTAACGGTGGTAATCAGATTGTCCTCTGTCTTTAGATATAAGAATTTCTGACTTTCCATGGATGCCTCATCAATAAGAGTGTCGATCGATCTCTCTACCGGCGTTGAGGAATAGAGGGCTTTGATAAACTTGTTTACTGCTTCATCCGCTTGCTGTTCTGTCTTCTGCGTTCCACCATTGTTCCAGCTGTCCATGGTTTCCCACTGATAAGAAACTACATTTCCCTTTAAGTTTAGTAACCCAAAGTAATCATCGCCACTATTCATCGTTAATCCGCCGAAGCTGTCATAGATCTCACAACCAAAGCCGCCCTCGTA
Organism: Bacillota bacterium; assembly: GCA_023421075.1. GTDB lineage: Bacteria > Bacillota > Clostridia > Lachnospirales > Lachnospiraceae > Mobilitalea. The sequence continues at coordinate 1,460 of JAEZUM010000041.1, read as the reverse complement.
AGGTGTATATACCATTAAGCGGTATTTGCTGTCATAGCCTTTTACCGTATACACTTGAGCTTCTCCGATATTGGAGGCAAAATCAGCAACATATGCATCATCACCACTCCACTCATCGATTCCGCCTGTCGTTGTACCAAGGTAATCACCACGAAGATTAAGCATATCTGCTTCACTTACTGTATATCCGTCTGTGGTAGCTATGGCTGTACTGTATCTGATATATATCTTATTCTGATATACGAATAAGGGGCGCATTCTCGCTGTAACTTCACCGTTTCCAGCGGGTAGCTTCACCTCTTCTATGGTAATACTCGGTCTTGATGAACCTATTCCTCCATGGTTCACCGTATATACCCCTGCTGTTATAATGACTGCTGCACCGGCAAGAGCAAATGCTGTTCTCATGACGTATTTGGTCACAGGTCTCTTAACCGGGAGTGCTGCCTTCATCTTTTTCGCAGTCTCCTCATGAAAATTCTCTGAAATCTTTATCTGATCGATTGCGCTATTATACTTTTCTCTACTCATCCTTCAAATCCTCCTTCTAATCTTGTTTTCAGTAATTTCCTTCCTCTGGATAACCATGTTCCGATTGTCCCTTGACTCTTTTGCAGTATTTCACTGATTTCCTGCATGGAATAGTTCTCATAATAAAATAGATGGATCACACTGCGATACTTTGCCGGTAATTCCAATACTGCAGCTAATACTTCACTTTCCTCTTCCGGCAGATAGCTGATTTCCTCATCTAAGGGAACACTTTTGCGATACCAGGCAGACCGCAAGCGGTTCTTACACTGATTGATCGTAACTCGGATGAGCCATGCCTTTTCATGCTCCTCATTGTCAAAGCCTTCCCCTCTTCGCATCAGACTGATATATACCTCCTGAACAATATCTTCCGCATCCGCTATATTTTTCATATAGGTGAAGGCTATCTTTATTAAGGTCTTAGAATATTTATCTAAAATAGAATGGATATACTCATCGGTACCAAATGAATAATTCAAATGCCTCATCTCCTTTCACTTATAATACAATTCAAATCAGCTATATTTTTCATCCTAAATAATATTTTTATTATTTTTTTGATAAAGTAATTATGTAAGAACACTTACTCTATTAAAAGTGTTACGAGCTAGTATATTATCCTTCAAAAAAAGGTTCTATAATAAAAGTTGGGGTGCGAAAATCATCCCAACTTTTTATTTTTGTAATAAAATACATCTATAAGAGCCTCTAACAAAAAAATGCACGTCGACCAAAACAAACATTTTGCGGAGGAGGAATCTTATAGATGCATTCTAATTGTACCAAGAAATTATTAGGTTTAGAAGATGTCATTTTAAAAAAGGTCATTCAGGCTGATAATTATGTGAAGTTTTTCATTGAAACAGCCTCTTCCCCTCAGATTTGCCCCTGTTGTGGCAGCCCGACATCTCGTATCCATGATTACA
>JAEZUM010000091.1 GCA_023421075.1 Bacillota bacterium | reverse complement strand
CACACCTAACCTCCCTCCAGTTGTGTATTGTGCGTAGACAACTGTTTGGGTATTTTTTGAATAGCACTAACGATATTATAGCATATTTTTCAATTTCGTCAACCTATTTTTGTAGTAATATGCTCTTTCCATATCAATACTATCATTTTCTCCTGCTTTACTCTTTTGATAACAGAAAAGAACAATTACTTATTGGAAAACATGCTTATCTTTGTAAAATTATTTGATTTGATTACCAAGTGCGTCCTGTGCTTTCGCAATTACCGCATCGATACCGGCTGCGTTCTTTCCACCTGCCTGAGCCATGTTCGGTCTTCCGCCGCCACCGCCTCCAACCAAGCCGGCAAGCTCTTTGATCAAGTTACCAGCATGAGCTCCCTTCGCCATTGCGCCATCGGTAGCCATAGCGATGAGATTAACCTTATCCGGAGCCATTGCGGAAGCAAGAAGGATAACACCTTCCCCAAGCTTCTCCTTCAATTGGTCGCCAAGATTACGAAGCTCGTTCATATCGATATCTGCAAGCTTTACCGCCAGGAGTTTAACACCCTTAACCTCAACTACCTGGTTCATAACATCACCAAGGGAATTGTTGGCTAGCTTACTCTTTAACTTCTCATTTTCTGATTTCAGAGCTCTGATCTCATCAAGATAATTCTCAATTTTATTGGTTAACTGGTTCGGCTCTGTTTTCGCTGCCTTTGCTGCAGCATTCAGCTCATTCTCCAGTTCTTTGTAATATGCAAATACACCATTTCCGGTTAAAGCTTCTATTCTTCTGACTCCGGCTGCAATACCGGTCTCGGTTAAGATCTTAAACACGGTAATAACTCCCGTATTGGCTACATGAGTACCACCGCAAAGCTCCTTGCTGTACTCACCCATCGATACGACGCGAACATCGCTGGCATATTTCTCTCCGAATAAGGCCATAGCGCCTTCCTTCTTTGCCTCTTCGATGTTCATTACCTTTGTACTTACCTCAAGACCATTTGCAATCTGCTCATTGACTAAGTCTTCTACCTTCGCAAGCTCCTCTGCTGTTAATGCGGAGAAATGAGTAAAGTCAAAACGAAGTCTGTCTTCACTTACCATGGAACCGGCCTGTTCAACATGAGTACCTAGTACGGTACGAAGTGCCTTCTGTAATAAATGGGTGGCACTATGATTCTTAGCAGTAGCTGCTCTCTGAAGAACATCTACCTCTAAGGTTACTGTATCATTCCTCTTAAAGATTCCCTTGGTAACGGTTCCTACATGACCAATCTTACCGCCTTGAAGCTTGATGGTATCCTCAACCTCAAACTCTGCATCCTTGGTACGGATGATACCGCTGTCTGCCGCCTGTCCACCACTGGTTGCATAGAAAGGAGTCTCCTTGACTAAGATGGTTCCTCTCTGTCCTGCTACCAATTCATCCGCCAGCTCTGTCTCCGTGGTCAATACCGTAATCACGGAAGAATAGGAGAGATTATTATAACCGACAAAAGCAGAGGTTACACTGGGATCAATCTGTTGATATACGGTCTCCTCAGCACCCATATAATTGGTCGTACCGCGAGCATTTCTAGCGGTAACTCTCTGAACCTCCATCGCCTCACGGAAGCCCTTCTCGTCTACTTCGAATCCTTTTTCCTCAAGGATCTCTTTGGTTAAGTCAATCGGGAAGCCATAGGTATCATATAACTTGAATACATCTTCACCGGAGAGAACCTTTTTATTGTTCTTCTCAAGGTCTTTCTCCATATCCGCTAATATGTTGAGTCCTTGATCTATGGTTTTGTTGAATTTATCTTCTTCAATGGAAAGAAGCTTAAGGATATATTCCTTCTTCTCCTCCAATTCGGGGTAACCGTCCTTATGACCGTTTATTACTACCTTAGCAAGCTCAGCCATAAAGTTACCTTCGATTCCAAGCAGTCTACCGTGTCGTGCGGCACCACGAAGCAGACGACGGAATACATAGCCTCTTCCTTCGTTGGAAGGAATAACGCCGTCGGAAGCCATGAATGTGGTGGAGCGTACATGGTCCGTTATCTTACGGATAGAAACATCCTTCTTCGCATCCACCTGATACTGGGTATGAGCAAGCTCACATACCTTATCACGGATTGCCTTCATGGTATCCACGTCGAAGATGGAGCTGACATCCTGTACTACTGCCGCAAGTCTTTCCAGACCCATACCGGTATCTATATTCTTATTCTCAAGCTCAGTGTAATTGCCGTTACCATCGCCGTTGAACTGGGTAAATACATTATTCCATACCTCAATATAACGATCGCAATCACAACCAACCGTACAATTCGGATTGTCTACACAGCCATACTTTGCACCACGGTCATAGTAGATCTCAGAGCAGGGACCGCAAGGGCCTGCACCATGCTCCCAGAAGTTGTCCTTCTTGCCAAAACGGAAGATTCTCTCCGGTGCGATACCGATCTCTTTCTCCCAGATCTCAAATGCTTCATCATCCTTCTCATAGACGGAAGGGTACAGACGATCCTTATCCAGACCTACCACTTCGGTTAAGAACTCCCAGGACCAGGCAATCGCTTCATGCTTAAAATAGTCTCCAAAGGAGAAATTACCAAGCATCTCGAAGAAGGTACCATGTCTTGCAGTCTTACCTACATTCTCGATATCACCGGTACGAATACACTTCTGGCAGGTAGCCACACGATTTCTTGGTGGAATTTCCTGACCGGTAAAATACGGCTTCAGTGGAGCCATACCGGAATTAATTAACAATAAACTGTTATCATTATGCGGAACCAATGGAAAGCTGTTCAGCACCAGGTGCCCCTTGCTTTCAAAGTATTCCAAGAACATTCTTCTAAGATCATTTACTCCATAATTTTGCACGTTAATAGCCTCCTATAATATACCCTTTTATATTCTTAATAATTTAATCTCCCTGTTAGCTTGTACCAAGTGCTCTTAAACACTCTAGTAATGCACACTCCCAAGGATTTCATTAAAATCCTTTATTTTCTATGAGCTAGTTCTGTTGTGATATCATCCCAGTCCAGATTGCATTCCGCCATTAATACCATCAAATGATACAGATAATCTGCTATCTCATAGCGTAACTCTTCTGCACCCGGATTCTTGGCGGCGATGGTAATCTCCGTGGCTTCTTCCCCACACTTCTTAAGGATCTTATCAATACCCTTATCAAACAGATAATTGGTATAGGACCCTTCCTTCGGGTTCCGTCTACGATCAATAATCACATCGTACACATCCTTAAATACATGGAAGGGATCGATATCCTTGTATTCTTTCTTCACCAGCTCTGTATAGAAACAGCTCTTATTTCCGGTGTGGCAGGCGACTCCTACCTGAAGCACCTTAGCGAGCAAGGTATCCTTGTCACAATCAATGGATAATTCCTTCACATATTGGAAATGTCCGGAGGTCTCACCTTTTATCCATAATTCCTGACGGCTTCTGGAATAATAAGTCATACGCCCGGTTACAACAGTCTTATTATAAGCTTCCTCATTCATATAAGCAAGCATTAATACCTCGTTAGAGCGATAATCCTGTACAACCACCGGAATTAAGCCCTTGGAATCAAGTTTAAATTCGGAGAAGGCCAGGCTGCTTTCGAAGGAATTCACCTCTACTCCTTCGGCCTTAAGGGCATGCTTTGCTTTCATGATGTCTTTGTTTTCAAAGAAATTTGTCGCGACGCCGATTACATTTTGAATGGTTAAGAGACTGCTGATATCATTACGTATCAGGCTGTCACGGATTATAACCGGAATTGGCGAGGCTTCAATCTTCGCCTTTGTATTGGCTGATAAGGCTACATGCTTCAACAATATTTTGCCGACCTTGTAGTCAGCCAGAGTATGGCATAAATCCTCGCTCTCAGACTCCATACAATCCATCATGTCTAATTCCACATAGATTTTGTCAGAACCGAAACGATCCGCGGCTTCTTTTAAAAGTTCTTTATGATTTATTAGCGTATACTTGGTCAGAATTGCCTCCGCGCCGGTATAAATTGCTTTCTTAATGTCTTCCAGCCGATCCACATGACAACCGATGATAAAAGGAATATCGATTTTCTTCGATAATTCTTTTGCAAGAGTCAGAAATTCTTCTCGGGACTTCTCATCCTTCGAATAATTGTAGAGGAACAGCTCGTCAGCTCCCCCATAAGAATATTCCTCGGCAAGCTTTAATACGTTACCGGGGATTTCATTTTCCGCATTAATATAGGGGATAATTTTTTTGTAAGACATTTGAATTGATACCTCCTGGAGAATTCCTCTTCATGTATTATTGTATTGATTCTTGATTATATATAATATTGGATTGAAGTTCAACTAAAATTCATCGTTTACCGCCTAAATCAGTGACAAAGTATGTATCATTCGGATTGATTCTTTGGCTCAAACAGATTCACTGCTTTCCTCAGATCAATACGATTCTCATACAAAGCCTTGCCTACAATCGCACCGTATACCTTAATCTCCTCCAGCATCTCAAGATCCTTTAAAGAGGATACCCCTCCGGAGGCAATAATATCTAGTCCGGTAACCTCTACCATTTCCTTCGTATGAGCAATATTCGGTCCCTGTAGCATTCCATCCTTTGATATATCCGTATATACGATCGTTTTAACACCTAATTTCTTCATTTCCATCGCCAAGGAGACCGCTTGGTAACTGCTAACCTTTTCCCAGCCCTCAATGGCAACCATACCATCCTTTGCATCAATACCGATCACAATTCGTTTGGATCCGAAGGTTGTAACAGCCTCCTTAATAAATGCAGGATCCTTTACGGCTTTGGTACCGATAATCACTCTGTCAATTCCCAGTGCAAGCTTGTTCTCGATATCCTTAATGGTACGTATACCGCCGCCGACCTGAATCGGGACCTTCACTTCGGATACGATACTTTTTATGACATCATCATTTACCGAATGTCCCACTAATGCACCGTCAAGGTCTACAATATGGATAAAGGAAGCCCCACAAGCTTCCCATTGTTTTGCTATCTTTAAAGGAATGTCAGAATACACCAAAACATCCTGAAAACTCCCCTGTCTTAATCTTACACATTGTCCGTTCTTTATATCAATAGCCGGAAATAGTTTCATCATACACCTTTGCCTTTCACCATGTGAAGATATCTTATCTTCACACTAATATTTAGTCAATCGATCCTTTGGTAGATAATACTCCCTGGATACGTACGTCAATACTGCAAGCCTCATCCAGTGCTTTGGCAAAGGCTTTGAAGGCTGCTTCTATAATATGATGGTTGTTACCGCCACTTAGTTGCTTGATATGTAAATTCATCCCCGCGGAATAAGAGATTGCATAAAAGAACTCCTTGACCATCTCTGTTTCCATATAGCCTACTTTATCAATGGAGAAATTGAGATCGTAGGAAAGATAAGGACGTCCGGATAAATCAATGGCACAGAGCACCAGAGTCTCATCCATTGGAAGAACGAAGGAACCGTATCGCTTGATTCCCTGCTTATCTCCTAACGCGTTCTTGATCGCTTGCCCAAGCACGATACCGGTATCTTCAATCGTGTGATGGGTATCTACATATAAGTCCCCCTTCACAGCCAGCTTCAGATCAAAGAAGCCATGACGTGTAAAGCTGTCAAGCATATGATTAAAGAAGCCGATTCCGGTCTCAATCTGTGCTTTCCCGCTTCCATCAATTGCGAACTCCATACTAATCTCTGTTTCCCTGGTATTTCGGCTAATCACCGCGCTTCTGGTATTCATTCATCTCATCCTTCCCATTCTATATAATTATACAATAAGAGTAATAAATGTCAAACTTCTTTTCTAGGTACATAAATCATTCAAATTTTCTGCATCCGACCGGTTTAAAAATTATTCTTTATAACCTACTCAAATCTGACTGCAATGGAATTCGCATGTGCGGTCAGATATTCCGAATTTGCGAAGGTTACAATATCCTTATAAATCGGCTCCAATGCTTCCCTTGAATAGGAAATGATGCTAGATTTCTTAATAAAATCATCCACGCTAAGAGGGGAGAAGAATTTCGCCGTTCCATTGGTCGGAAGGATATGATTCGGTCCTGCCATGTAATCGCCCAAGGGTTCACTGGAATATTCCCCGATAAAGATTGCTCCTGCATTCTTTATCTTGGTCATAACCATGAAGGCATCCTTCGTCATGATCTCCAGGTGTTCGGAAGCAATCTCGTTGGCTGCATCGATTGCTTCCTCCAGAGTATCTGCGACCATAATATACCCATAGTTGTCGAGTGACTTTTGAATAATTTCACTTCGAGAAAGCTCTGCGACAAACTGATCCACCTCTACTGATACCTGCTTCGCCAGCTCCTCACTGGTCGTAATCAGAATCGCGGAGGCCAATTCATCGTGCTCTGCCTGGGATAATAGATCAGCTGCAACATATCTCGGATTAGCTGTCTCATCCGCAAGAACCAGGATCTCACTGGGTCCGGCTATGGAATCGATACTTACATGTCCATATACCGCCTTTTTCGCCAGTGCCACATAGATATTGCCGGGACCAACAATCTTGTCAACCTTCGCGATACTTTCTGTTCCGTAAGCCAACGCTGCAATCGCCTGAGCACCTCCAACCTTGTAGATTTCCGTAACTCCGGCTTCTTTGGCTGCAACCAAGGTTCCCGGATATACCTTACCATCCTTATCCGGAGGTGTTGTCATTGCTATTCTGTTTACTCCGGCGACCTTAGCAGGAACCACATTCATAAGTACAGAAGAAGGATAAGCAGCCTTGCCGCCGGGCACATAGACTCCGACCGCCGCAATCGGTGTAACCTTCTGTCCGAGAATGGTTCCATTATCCGTGGTATCAAACCAGCTATACTGCTTCTGTTTGGCATGATAGTTCTCGATATTTCGAATTGCTTTTCTTATCACATCAATCACAGATGGATCGATCTTGTCATAAGCTTCTTTGATCTCCTCCTCCGTTACCATAATTGTATTCGGATTAAGCTCAGCCTGATCAAAACGTCTGGTATATTCAAACAAAGCCTGATCACCTCGTGTTCTGACCTCCTTTAGAATATCCGCTACCACATCGGCATATTGCTCATATTGATTGGGACTTCTCTTTAATAAGTCCTCTAAAATATTCTTCTTTGTTTCGGCATTCAGTTTGATCTGTTTCATTGTTTATCCGACCTTTCTGCTTAGAATTCTCTTAACCTTCTCATAAGCCTATCGACAGGCAGTTACAGATTTCGTTTGAGCCTCATTATGTAAATCAAGGTCTATCAATCTGATTATTTATTCTCCTGTAACAGCTCTTTCAGATCCTTAATCATCTTCGTAATACGTTCATGTTCCATCTTCATGCTAACCTCATTTACTACCATACGAGCGGAGATGTTGCAGATCTCCTCCAGCACCTCAAGACCATTCTCTCGAAGGGTAGAACCCGTTTCAACGATATCTACGATCACCTCGGATAATCCGACGATCGGTGCCAATTCGATGGAACCGTTCAACTTTATGATCTCCACCGTTTGGTGCTTTTTGTTATAGAAATAATCCTTCGCGATATTCGGATATTTGGTAGCGACACGAATCAATTCTCCATGCTGTAACAGTTCTTTCGCTGAAGCTGGTCCGGCTACACACATTCTGCATTTTCCAAGACCGAGGTCGACCACCTCATACATCTTGCGCCCTTCCTCCAGTATGGTGTCCTTTCCGACAACTCCGATGTCAGCTGCTCCGTACTCCACATAAGTCGGAACATCATTGGCCTTAGCCAGGAAGAATTTGAGTTTAAGCTCTTCATTCACAAAGATTAACTTTCTGGAGGTTTTATCCTTAATCTCCTCACAGGAGATGCCAATCTTTTCAAGTACCTCTAAGGTATTTAATGCCAGACGCCCCTTTGCAAGAGCAATGGTAATATATCTCATGAGAATCATCCTTTCTTCTATTCAGATCGTTGAAGAACAACGAATTACTGAAGAAACTCCTGCATCGGGGCAGACTGTAAGGTTCCGGAAGCGATATCAAGCACTTTAATTGCGTCGGCATTATCCAGATAGAGAATGCCTCCGATGTTCATTCGTTTTGCATAAGAGGTATATTCCTCCGTCTGAAAGCCTTGATTCGACTTCTGTAGAATCGTATTAATACCATCCTTACGGAAATGATTTGCCAATGCAATGGCCTGTTTTCGATAGCTTCCTTGATATAGAATTAAGGTATCCTGAGCTTCCGGTTCTGATAGAAGCTTCTGTCTGGTGAGAGCCAGGATTAATTGGTCTATCACGATTGCAAGACCGATAGCAGGCGCCTCCTTACCAAACTGAACTACCAGATTATCATAACGTCCGCCGGTTGCAACTGCATCACCGGTGCCGTAGGTATATGCCTTAAAGATTATTCCAGTATAGTAATTATATTGACTGAGCATTCCGAGATCAAAGGAAATATACTTCTCATAACCATACTCCGACAAAATATCATAAAGCTTCTCTAATCGTTCAATCGCCTTAATGGCTCGAGGATTTGTAGTAAGACCTTTTGCATATGAAAGAATATCCAACGTTCCGAAGAGTTCCGGAAGCTTGAGGAAGATTTCCTTCAGATCCTTGCTCATATCCTTTGTCATTACGATCTCTTCCACACCAAACATATTCTTCTTTGAGATTAGAATCTGGAGATTGGTAATGTCTTCTTCATCGGTAAAACCGGCTTCCTCGATCAAGGCACGAAAGAAATCCGCATATCCGATTTCTACCTGAAATTCCTTCAGTCCCGATTGTAATAGACATTCTACCGTAATGGCCAAAAGCTCCGCATCCGCTTCGATGCTGTCGTCATTCATCAACTCCGCACCCAATTGAGTGGCTTCCTTCAATTTGCCCTGATAGCTGTTATTGTTGATAAAGGTGTTGCCGATATAGCACAAACGAATCGGAAGATTCTCATCTTTATAATACTTTGCCACACAACGCGCGATGGATGGTGTAATGTCAGGTCGAAGAACTAGGGTGTTCCCATCGCGATCAAAAAATTTATACATATTCTTCGAAGCGACAGTACCTCTTTCCTGGTTAAAAATATCGAAGAATTCAAAGCTCGGTGTCTGAATATCACGAAAGCCATGGTGCTCGAGAACATGATGGAGCTGTTGCTGCAACATTAATTTTGTTGCACATTCCGAATTGTATATGTCTCTGACGCCCTCAGGTGTATGTAGTAATTTGTCCTTCATAATCAGCACCTAGCCTTTCCTTCTATAATAATATTGTCATATATATTACTTTAGTATGGTAACGTGATAATTCGCTACCATACTAATATGTTTTTACATTATAATTTATTATCCAGATGATGTCAACAAGTTTCTCTGCGATCCAGATCCATCTGTAAGGTATGTAAATAATGAACACAAGCACCGGTTTGCAATGGTATCTTATAAGCTTCGTCCAACTCCTCAAACCGGAAGCTCTTTCTTCCTCCCTGTCTTGCACGCTCCCAGAATTCGTAGAGACGGTCAAAGGCCAGATAATAATAGATATCCTTTTTCTTAAAATAGATCAACAGAAAGGCGATTCCGCTTTGCTCCTCAAACTCCTTCATAAATTCAATCTGATGTTCATGAACGTTATTCATACTGAAAGTATCAACCGCACACTCCTTCGCATCAAAGCACACCGGAATACCCTGAACCACGCCGATATAGTCCACCGTACTCTTTTGTTCAAAATAGGCGAGGGTTATATGCCTGTTTTCCTTATCAATATTAATTGGTGTGATCGGTGTCGGTACCTTTTGCATCAACGCCAATCCCCTTTCACGGTATTTCGTATTCGTAAAATTAATCATCTCTTCCAGTAATGAACCTCTTAATCCCCTGGAATTCCATGATGGCATACGGACACCTCCTTTTACCTTATTCCTGTATCAACCACTCTTAACAGTTAACGATTCCTTTTTAAGGTTCTTTATCACTCTTCTATCTGAAACAAGTCCTTCTTAATCTTAGAGAATTGTTCCGGAAGCTCGGCTGTAAAGCTCTTACCGGAGAGATAGGATAGCTCTCCTCTTATCTCCGGAAATACCATCTGATAGGAATGGAGTAATTGGCTGGACAAATCATAATTCACCTTAAAGAAGTGATTTGTCTTCTGGTCTCCATATTTATAATCTCCGAGAATCGGATGTCCGATACTAGCCAGATGAGCACGGATCTGATGGGACTTACCGGTGATCAATTTTACACGAAGTAAGGTATATTTATGCTCCGCATATGCGATTGGTTCATATTCTGTACAGATATATTCCGAATTCTCTGTTTGTGTAGGATGAACCGTAACCAGGTTCTTACTCTCGTCTTTGTTTAGATATCCCTCAATTCGCTCTTTCTTCTCTACCTTTCCTTTGACGATGCAAAGATAGTACTTCCCTAAGGAACGATCCTTTAACAATCTTGACATCTCCTGAAGACCAAGTAAGGATTTACCGGCAATCAGAATTCCACCGGTATTCCGGTCCAAACGATTGCATACCGCAGGCTTAAAACTGATTAGCTGTTCCCGAGTAATCTGATTCGTTGTGAGCAAATAAGATATTACATGCTCAACCATGGATATATCCTCCTTCTCCGCCTTCTGAGAAAGGATTCCCAAGGGTTTATTTAAAATCAGCAGATGTTTGTCCTCATATATGATATCAAGAGCATGTTCTACTGCAGTAGTCTGAACCTCTTCGCTGAATAATGAATAGGTTTCGTCTGACAAAAAGAGCTTAATCTCATCTTTTACTCCCAGTTTCTCGGAACCGTCTGCTTTCTTGCCGTTCAGTGTAATATTCTTTTTTCGAAGCATCTTATAGATGAAGCTCTTTGGTGCCTTATTCAGTAATTTAGCCAGCAGCTTATCCAGCCGTTGCCCCGCTTCATTCTCTTGAACATAAAATTGTTTCACCTGATATCCTCCAAGCCGAGATCGACTAATGATCTAATTCTTCGTTAAGAATACATAAAAAAATTATGTATTCTGATTTAATATCCATAGCATATTCAATTGATGTACTGAACTATTTACCTCAGGTTCAGAACCTCTGACATCGAATGTACATAATAATCCGATTGTTTGATCTTCTCCTCCTGATCCTTCTCCGAATATTCATCATATACGGCACAAACCTTCATATTCGCATTCTTGCCTGCCATCACTCCCTGAAGTACATCTTCAAATACGAGACAGCGTTCCGGTACTACTCCAAGATCCTCCGCCACCAACAGATAGATATCCGGAGATGGCTTGCCCTTAGGAACCTCACAGGAGGTACGAATAGACCCAAAATACCCTTCAATACCATGCTTACGTACAATTAATTCGACCAGTTCTTTGGAATTACTGGTTGCAATACCTGCCGGAATTCCTTCTGCCTTAAGATGCTGTAAAAGTTCAACAACGCCTTCCTTCAGCGGAACCTCGTTACTGTATTTCTCCCAAGCCATCTCATTCCAATCACTCTTGATCTGATCAAGACTGTCTGGTATATTGAAGCGTTCCTTAAAGTATACAGCTGTCTCAGAAAAGCTCTTTCCTTCAATGCAGCTCTGCAATTCCTGCGGCATCTCAATTCCAAACCTGGCAAGATATTCAATATCAATACTTCTCCACATCCACATGGAATCGACCAGCGTTCCATCCAAATCAAATATTACTGCCTCTATATTATTAAGCATATATTCTCCATTTCTAAATCTAGTATCAGTCCGCTCATCCTCTGTAATGTTATCTTGGTCATCAGCAAAACCGACAGACCAGGGCTTATTCATAACTCTTTACGGTTTATCTTCCCCTTTAAGGCCTGCTAATTCGAACTCGGTCAACGCTCTGTATTCACCGGGTTTTAAATCCGGATCCAGACGCAGGCTGCCCATGGACAACCTCTTCAGATAGATCACTTCTTTTCCGACGGCTTCAAACATTCTTTTAACCTGATGAAATCTGCCCTCCTGCAAGGTCAGTTCAACTTCTGAAATCTCATCAGAGGATAGAATCGTCAGGTAAGCCGGCATTGTCAGCTCCTCATCCTTGATATCAACCCCCTGCAAAAAGAGCTTTTTATCCTCCTCTGTTACTTTCCCTCGAACCTTTGCATAATATACTTTATCCACATGCTTCTTCGGTGAAAGCAGCTGATGTGCGAGTTCTCCGTCATTGGTAATTAACAATAAACCCTCGGTATCCTTATCCAATCTTCCGACAGGGAACAAATCCTTACATTTTTGATCCGTAATCAGCTCCAAAACGGTTTTGCTGACATTATCATTTGTAGCGGATACCACCCCTGAAGGCTTATGAAGCATAATATACTGATTTTGAATATAACCGACCAAATGATTATCGAAGTATACCTGATCAACACCAATTTGAACCTTGCTCTCCGGTTTCGTACATACCTCTTCGTTTCGCTTCACTCTGCCCTTGCGAATATATTCTTTAATCTCACTTCTGGTACCAATCCCCATGTCGGCCAGATACTTGTCCAGTCGTAATTGTCCTGCCATACAGACCTCCATTTTAATCGCTACTAAATCCATCTCCAACCGGGTAGGTATTTATTCTTATAGCTGCCCTTCGCAGCTTTTAGCCATCCAAGCGGAAATTCCTCAACACAAACCAGGTACCAGCCATCTGCCAGCTCCTGTTCTAATTCGATGGATTCGCACTTGAGATAACGTATTACATTAGGATCCTCTGCCTGAAACCTTATTTGTTTATCATAATCTCTCGTAGTCAAAGCACATGCCAATGCCTGAGAAGGTTCAAAACGCTGCTTCTTCATCTCCCCAACAAGTAACCCCTGCCTCATAATTCGCAGTCCCTTAAGCTCCGGTAAACCTTCGGGAAGCAGATACAGCCTGTCCTCATGAACATGCAGCAACTCCTCCTTCAACGGAAATTTTAATTCCTTCAGGAATTCTTGCGCTTCCTCAGTGATTGCGGTTTTATTCCTATTCATTGAGCTTGTCAGAGAAGAACTACCTGAATTTCGTCCCATCTTAATCGGTCTGTCCTCCGACTTATGGGAAGAATTATTGTTATCGTTACGCTCAACCTCTTCTGATCTTTTGTGAAGCAAGGTGATAAAATGACCTTCCCCATCGATCTTGTGAGGCCATAATCGGATACAATTCGTCAATTCTTCCATGCGTTCCTCTGATATCTGAGGCGGATTGGCAAGTTCCCTCAACCAATGGGGCTTGCCATGGTCAAAGCCATCATAGGATACCTTCCTTCTTCCTTGTTCCTCTTCCTCCGGAAGTGCCCTTACTACATGAAATTCAGGACATTGCTCCATCAAATAGGCAATGGTACCCTCATTTTCTTCCGGTGAAAAAGTACAGGTAGAATAAAGCAGATAACCACCCGGCTTTAACATTCTTGCAGCGAACAGGATGATTTCCTTCTGTAACTTATTATAATAATCAACACCGTATTGTTCCCAGTTTTTCATGATAGCGGGACTCTTTCGAAACATCCCCTCTCCGGAACAGGGAGCATCAATTAATATTTTATCAAAATACCCTTCAAAATAATCCACCAGCTTATTGGGAGCTTCCGACAATACCAAAGCATTACGAATTCCAAGCAATTCAATGTTCTTAAGCAATGCCTTGGCTCTCGAATTACTGATATCATTGGAAACAAGAACTCCTTCACCTTGTAATCTGGCACCAAGTTCTGTACTCTTACCGCCGGGAGCTGCGCATACATCCAGCACCTTATCTCCTGGTCTTATCGGTAACAGACTAGCAGGAGTCATCGCACTGGGCTCTTGAATATAGTAGACACCTCCGTAATAATAAGGCAGCTTTGCGGGCTGTTCCTTTGTATCATAATAATATCCGTTTTCAACCCAAGGAATTCTCTTTATAGCAAAAGGACAGATACGTTCGAACTCCTCCGGGGTGGTCTTCAGAGTATTCACACGTACCCCTCCGAAGTGGGGCTTTTGATAACATGCTAAATAATCCTCGTATTCCTCTCCCAAAAGCTTTCTCATTCTGTCCTCAAATAATTTCGGTAAATTCATTTCATCACTCCATTTTTCATCTATAATGATAAGGCTTTCGCATAATCTGATGTGATTATGCGAAAGTCTTATGAATTTGTGCGAACTGCCAAAACACGATCAGTGTGATTACTGCTGTTATCGTAGACTTTGAGCACGATACCTGGCAGATATCAGATCCAGTTCCTTACTAAATCGTGCCAATTCCAGTTGATCACCACTCTGATAGATTCGGAAAAACTCATCCTGAATGGATACTACTTCTTGCTTATTCGCCACTTTATATAAATTTTGTATGTTCGTAAGAATATCTGCTACGATATTGGCCTTGATCGTAAAGGAGTTCTGAGCGTCCATAATCTCATCTCTGACTACACTCATCTCACGATCCAGAATTAGAATTGCTTCCGCTGCGGAGGTAAGACGTTCTCTGATATGCTCCGGCATATTCTGCTTGTACTTATATTGCATCGAATGCTCGATCGTAGCCCAAAAGTTCATAGCCAGAGTTCTGATCTGAATTTCAACCTGAAGCTCTTTCTTCCCCTTCAATGTCTCTACATCATAATAAACGATCAGATGATAAGAACGATATCCACTCTTTTTCATATTGTTGATATAGTCCTTCTCATTCTTAATCCTCATATCGGATCGGTTTTTGATAATATCTACTACCTTATAAATATCCTCAACAAACTGACAAATGATACGAATTCCGGCGATATCATCTATTTTTTCTTCAAAGTTTGAGAGCTCCAGGTTTTTTTTCTGTGCCTTCTCCAGGATACTTGATATTGTCTTAACACGGCCTGTTACCTGCTCAATTGGAGAATAAGCACCAACATGCCTGTATTCGTCTATAATGTGGTTAAACTTTATGATTAATTCGTCAACAGCCAAGGCGTAAGGATCCAGTATTTCTCTCCAAAGTTGTATCTCCATTAATTACTTACCTCCTATAATACCTTTGTAAAATTCTGCAAAGGTCGGTATACTAAGCCTCATCCAAAATTAGCACCATCATCGCTAACACAGCCATCCCTGCTGTCTCGGTCCGTAGGATGCGCTTACCCAGGGTGATAGGCTTGATCCCTGCCTGAACTGCACGATCAATTTCTGTCTCCTCAAAACCGCCTTCAGGACCGATAAACACTCCAACGGTATGATAAGCAGTGAGGTTGTTCATGATCTCCCTGGTAAATTGCATCCCTTTTGCATTCTCATAAGGGATTATATTTTGGTCCAGGGTTTTTGCATATTCAATCGCTTGGACATAAGATTGAACCGGTTTGATGATTGGTATGATACCACGTCCGGACTGCTTTGCAGCTCCTTCGGCGATTGCCTGCCATCGCTCCAGCTTCTTTTCTTCCTTCTTCTTATCATCTAATTTTACAATTACGCGCTTTGTCATGACCGGTACAATTTCATATACTCCAAGCTCAACTGCCTTTTGTATAATGAGCTCCATCTTATCGGACTTTGGCAGTCCCTGGAACAAGGTAATCCTGGTCTTCAGTTCACTATCGGTATCCTTCGTGGTCTGAATGTCACTGATGATTTCATTCTCAGTCACCCTATTAATTATACAATAACAATCTTTTCCTTGTCCATTGCAAATTATGATTTCGTCGCCCTGTTTCATACGAAGAACATTCTTGATATGGTTAACATCCGGTCCTATTATACGGACAGATCCTTCCGCAATCTGATTCGGATTTACATAAAAACGATGCATGGTCAGCTCCTTGGTTTTTCCTATTCTATATGTTAAAATACTCTTGTCAGTAAGCTCTTCTATTGGGATTAACATCCATAGTAATTATATACCAGCGAGAACATATGTTCAACAACTTTTTAATCATTTTTTAAGTATTACATAAGCTAATTTTCCAACATTGACATTGCTTTTATTGTAAGCTTATTTTATCAAAAATGAAAAAGTACAGCTGCTAAACTCTTAGATGAATAAGTTCAGAACAGTATAAGTACCGATCGGAGGTTCAAATGAGCGAGGATTTAACTGGAATTATTATTACGGGATTCATATTATTACTATTAATCGGATTAGGCATTGTATTACGTTCCGGAAGAGGTGCCTTTTTAATCTCCGGATACAATATGCTGTCTCAGGAACAAAAAGCAAAATATGATGAGAAGGGCCTCTGCCGTTTCGTCGGAAATATGCTATTTGTTATCGCACTAATTATTATATTCGCCGTGATCGGAGGTATTTACGAAATAACCTGGTTAGTTTTTCTTTCCACTGTTGCAATCTTCGGATATACTATCGGATGTTTAATCTATGCCAATACAAACAATCGTTTTAAAAGAAAATAATCGTTGCTAACTCTTGTGTTCGATAATTTTTTCATTTAAAGGTATTAATTTCTTACCGAATAATGAAACATTCCCTCCTTATTCATCGTCTATTAAGTAAGTAGCATCAATAAGAAAGCTTTATTATGATAAGGAGAGCGGTATTTATGAAAAGAGTAATATATATGGCACTTACATTGGCATCTGCATTGAGTATTGGTGGATGTTCCACTGCGATAACAACAAAGGATCTAACGATGATTGAAGAGGCAGAAGGGCGAGCGGTAACACAACCCTTACCCCTTACCGATGAGCGTAATGACAAGACAGCACCTACACTCACTCCTGCTGCAAACGACACAGCATCAGTCCTTATAACAAAAGCCCCTGCGTTTTCCGAGCTGACCTTCGAACTGGAAGGTAACAAGGAAGTCGTATCCGTGCGTGATTATATCAGTAGTCTTGGATATCAAATCAAGATGGATGAAGAACGCTTTACCTACGATGCAATGAGTGGATACGATATATTTACAGCTTCGAATCCCGATCCTACGGTTTATCCTGATATCTATATAAAGATTTCAAATATCGATAAGATTACACAGTCAAATTATATTGAGGATTTAAATCAACAATTATTATCGGAGAATCCGCAGTTAAAGGTGCTCTCCGGTACAAAGCTAGGTGATTATGATGCTTTAACCTTCCAATCGAATTTTGGTACAGAGTACAACTCTGCTATCAAAAAGGTATATGTAATTGAGTCAGAGAATGGTTATTTCACAATAGAAACACAGTATTTTCTTGAAGCAGAGGAAGGCTACGGTGCCAGAATCAGGACGCTCTTAGATACTCTGGTGATGAATGAAAATTAAGAGTAACGAAAAGTCTAATTGCATCTGTTTACGCTAAATCTCCCGGTCGTATTGGTTAATACAACCGGGAGTATTTTAACGATCAAGGCCATGCCTTCATCGATTTCTATATATATTTCATTTACTCATTCATTACTTCTTAGCAACAAAAGAGACCCAGTCTCCCATTTTATTGACTTCCAATATGGTGAAATGGTTCTTCAGAAGTGCTTCCTTCACTGCAGCTTCTTTCATATATATAATTCCGGAACTGATGAAAATTCCTCCGTCCTTCAGGTTCTCACCAATGACATCGGATAAGGGAATGATAACATCCGCTAATATATTCGCAACAACCAAATCGAACTTTTCTTTTCCGATTTCTGTTCGGATATCATCGTCTTCAATAATATTTCCGGTAATGAAGCTCACCCTGTCCTTATCCGCTTCCAGTCGATTAACTTTAGCATTCTCTATTGCAGATATCGTTGCATTCGGGTCGATATCCATTCCCAGAACTTCCTTCGCCCCAAGCTTTTTCGCCAATATAGATAAGATACCACTGCCACTGCCTGCATCGAGCACAATTGCCTCAGGCTTCATATACTGCTTCATTCCTAAGATACAAAGCTTTGTAGTTTCATGAGCACCGGTTCCAAAGGAGGTTCCGGGATCAATCTCTATGATCAGATCCCCTTCCTTCTGATCGGTCAATTGCTCCCAAGTGGGCTTAATGACAATCGTATCATCAATTCGGAACGGCTTGAAGAATTCCTTCCAATTATTGATCCAATCCTTATCTTCTGTTTGAGATACCTCGATTTTCCCTGTTCCGATTTTCGTATAGGCAGACAATTCCTCAAGACCAGCCTTTACTTTTTCGATTAAAGCTTCAACATCTTCCTCAATCTCTACATAAAAGCTTACTTGTGCAGTCCCATCATCCTCCGACAGTTCCGGTAAGATATCAATAAACATTTGTTTTCTTTCTTCTTCCGTAATCCCAAGATTATCATTTATCTCAATTCCGACAATCCCAAGATCATTTAACATATCACTGACCAGATCGACTGCTTCCGTTGTCGTATCTAAGGTGAATTTCGTCCACTTCATTCCGTAATCCTTTCTCACTATATTCCATAACCGGAAGAACAAGGAGTTCGTTCCAATGGACGAACTTCGTAGTTCTTCCCAAGGATTAGAATATATACTTAATCTTTGAAATAGTTTGTGCCGAGGAAGACGCAGGCACAAACTTATAAATATGAATTATGTTCTTTATAATTCATATTATTTCCAGAATTTCTTCTTGCCCTTTTCATTCTCGGTGCCCTCTGAATTACGTTCAGTCTTTCCGGTCATAGCATCCTCGAATTTCTTCAGAAGATCCTTCTGTTCAGCATTAAGATTGGTGGGAACCTGTACAACAAGTGTTACATAATGATCGCCGCGAACGGCTTTATTTCTAAGACTGGGAACACCCTTTTCTCTAAGGCGAACCTTAGTATCCGTCTGAGTTCCTGGTTTCACATTATAGATTACATCTCCATCCACGGTATTGATTTTGATGTCACCGCCTAGTACTGCTGTAGCATAGGAAATAGGTGCAGTTGAGAAGATATCATAATCCTGTCTCTGAAAAATAGGATGTCTGCTTACCTCAACCTCTACCAACAGATCGCCTCTCGGACCACCATTGGTACCGGGTTCTCCTTTACTGCGAATTCGAACACTTTGACCACTATCAATTCCGGCCGGAATGGAAACCTTAATTTTCTTCTTACTGCTGATATAACCGGTGCCATAGCAATCTGCGCACTTATCCTTAATAATCTTACCGGTTCCCTTACAATCGGGACAGGTTTGTACATTACGTACCATGCCGAATAGGGATTGCTGTGTATAAACCACCTGGCCCTTGCCGCCACACTTCTGACAGGTATCCGCTGTTGTTCCCGGTTTCGCCCCGGTACCATGACAGGTTGCACAATCGTCCTTCAAGGTAAGCTCCAATTCCTTTTCCGTACCAAAAACAGCTTCTTCAAAGGTGATTCTGACAGAGGTGCGAAGGTTCGCTCCCTGCATCGGTCCATTGTTGGCACGTCTGTTACGTGTTCCGAACAGATCACCAAAGATATCACCAAAAATGTCCCCCATATCCATGGAACTGAAATCGAAGCCACCGGCACCTCCTCCGGCGCCTCCATCAAAGGCTGCGTGTCCGAATTGATCATATTGCCTGCGTTTATCAGCATCACTTAAAACGGCATAAGCCTCAGAAGCCTCCTTAAATTTTGCTTCTGCTGCTTTATCTCCCGGATTCGTATCCGGGTGGTATTTCTTTGCAAGCTGTCTATATGCTTTTTTGAGTTCGTCATCCGTCGCAGTCCTGCCAACACCTAAGACCTCATAATAATCTCGTTTATCCGCCATTGTTTTCTTCACCTTTCATAGCTATGCATTATATCGATCCGGAAACTAGGTCGTTTCCATCCTATGTTTTAATCATAAAATATCGCAAATAGGCAGTCAGTGCTGACCGCCTTTTTACCATCTATTCGAAGATGATACCAGGAAGAATGTTTTATATCCAATACTCACTCTTCCCGGTACTTATCTCATTTGATTCCTATAAGGTTGCTTGGAAAGCAATCCGATTTATACTTCGCGGTAATCTCCGTCAACAACATCATCACCGTAATTGGTACCGGTAGAACCACCAGCCTGACCTCCGGTAAAGCCTGACATATCAGGACCTGCTCCGGCTGCTCCACTCTGCTCATACAACTTAGCAAATAAAGCCTGTGCATCCTCCATTAATTTATCCTTGGCAGCCTTAATATCAGCCACTTCACCTTCACTCATAACCTCAGGATTGGACTTCTCAATTAATTCCTTCAATCTTGCAAGGTCAGCCTCTACCGTAGATTTTGCAGCGGCATCAATCTTATCACCAACCTCGGTAAGAGCCTTCTCTGTCTGGAATACCATAGAGTCTGCATCATTTCTGACATCTACTGCTTCCTTACGCATCTTATCCTGTGCTTCATATTCTGCAGCCTCACGAACAGCCTTATCAATATCAGCATCTGATAAGTTGGAGCCAGCAGTAATCGTAATATGCTGCTCTCTTCCGGTTCCAAGATCCTTCGCAGATACATTTACAATACCGTTTGCATCGATATCGAAGGTAACCTCGATCTGAGGAACGCCTCTTCTTGCCGGCGGAATACTGTCCAGACGGAATTGTCCAAGGCTCTTGTTATCCTTAGCAAACTGTCTCTCACCCTGTACAACATTGATATCAACTGCAGTCTGATTGTCAGCTGCTGTGGAGAAAATCTGACTCTTCTTGGTAGGTATCGTTGTATTTCTCTCGATTAATCTGGTAGCAACACCACCTAAGGTCTCGATGGAAAGGGACAACGGAGTTACGTCAAGAAGGAGGATATCTCCTGCACCAGCATCACCTGCTAACTTACCACCCTGAATGGAAGCACCAATGGCTACACATTCATCCGGGTTTAAGGTCTTAGAAGGCTCCTGACTGGTTAATTGTCTAACCTTATCCTGAACAGCAGGGATTCTGGTAGAACCACCTACTAATAATACCTTCTTAATATCTGCGGGAGTAAGTCCTGCATCACGAAGAGCGTTCTGAACCGGAACTACGGTTCTCTCTACTAAATCATGAGTTAACTCATCAAACTTAGCTCTGGTCAAGTTCATATCGAAGTGCTTCGGGCCTTCTGCGGTAGCAGTGATGAAAGGAAGATTAATGTTGGTTGTGGTCGCAGAGGATAATTCCTTCTTCGCCTTCTCTGCAGCTTCCTTTAATCTCTGAAGTGCCATCTTATCGGTTGATAAATCAACACCGTCAGACTTCTTAAACTCATCGATCATGTATCTGGTTACTCTCTCATCAAAATCGTCGCCACCGAGTCTATTATCACCGGAGGTTGCAAGAACTTCGATTACACCATCACCGATATCGATAATGGAAACGTCGAAGGTACCACCACCTAAGTCATAAACCATAATCTTCTGCTCATGCTCGTTATCAAGACCATATGCTAAAGCAGCCGCGGTGGGCTCATTGATAATTCTCTTTACATCAAGACCTGCGATCTTACCGGCATCCTTGGTTGCCTGTCTCTGCGCATCATTGAAGTATGCCGGAACTGTAATAACAGCCTCTGTAACCTTCTCACCCAAATAGCTTTCAGCATCTGCCTTCAGCTTCTGAAGAATCATAGCGGAGATTTCCTGAGGAGAATATCTCTTATCATCAATCTTTACTCTGAAGTCAGTACCCATATGTCTCTTAATGGAAGAGATTGTTTTATCGGAATTGGTTACTGCCTGACGCTTAGCAGGCTCACCAACAAGACGCTCTCCTGTCTTTGTAAATGCTACAACGCTGGGTGTTGTTCTTGCACCTTCTGTATTCGCAATAACTACCGGCTTTCCGCCTTCCATAACAGCTACACATGAATTCGTTGTACCTAAGTCAATACCTATAATTTTACCCATTTTTATTTTCCTCCTTGATAGAATTATTAATGTTATAATGTGATACTTAGGAGGAAATATCCTCCCTTAAAGAATTGTAATGTTTTTAATGACTTCACCAGGAGGAATTATTCCTCCCTTGATAGAATTATTAATGTTATCAAAAACCAAGCTAATTCACTACTTTAACCATGCTGTGACGAACTACCATATCCTTATACATATATCCCTTTTGGAATTCATCGGATACGATATTCTCTTCCAAACTTTCATCTTCACCATGCATTACCGCATTATGAAGATTAGGATCAAAGTTCTTTCCAACGGCATCGATCGGTTTTACTCCGATCTCCTCGAGGGCTGTCAGCAGCTGACGATAGATCAGTTCTATCCCCTGTGCAAAAGCACTTTCTTTTTCCTTCTCGGTGATGGTTCCGAAGCCTCTTTCAAAATTATCAACGATAGGGAGCATCTTTTCGATAAAGCTCTTAATTCCCATATCATACATCATTGATTTTTCTTTCTCGGAACGTTTACGGAAGTTGTCGAATTCAGCCATCGTTCTCATCAGACGATCGGTAAGCTCCTCGATCTTCTCATCCTTGGCAGCTAATTCCTTTCCTTTGGAATTCTTAAAGAATGCCTTGCCGGCTTTGTCTGCCTTACCCTGTACCTCAGTTTCATTTGTTTCTTCACATTTTGCTTCCTGAGTCTCGCAAGATAAATCTTCCGAATTTACATCCTCCGTCATTGGCTCCTTCAGATCATCTATGTTCTGATCCAGTGTATCTGTTGACTTATCGTTCATCCCTTTCTCCTTCTCCATTGCAGCCTTCATAATTTCTATTGCTTTATCCATATCCTCCAAGTATTAATTACCACCTTTCTTCATGCCTTCCTATGGAATAGAAGGTATGTTGTTAAGTCTTCTTCTTGAAGATATCATCCAGTTGTACCATCAATGATTGCAAGGTGCTAACCACCTTCTGGTAATCCATTCTTTTCGGTCCGATAATTCCAACCTTACCATAGACACCTTCTTCAATTTCATAAGTTGCAGTTACCACGGAGCATTCCTTCATTGCTTCAACCGGTGTCTCGTCTCCGATATAAACTTGAATACCTCGGTTTTCTTCATCCTCCATCTTATCCTGAATAAGTTCCGTTAGGGCTTTCTTCTCTTCTAAGGTGTAAAGTATTTCACTAGCCTTTTCCTTATCACTTAATTCCGGATATCTTAAGATGTTGGTAGCACCGGAAGTAAATATCTCAATATCCTCTTCCTCGGCAACTGCTTGCATAATCGCATCCAATATATCATTTACAAGGTTTCTGTAATCTCCTGCCTGTTCCTTCATCTGTGAGATTACCGGTAGATTGATTTCGCCTAGATCCAATCCCTGTAAAAATGTATTGATAATTATATTAAGTTTAAGAAGTGTTTCTTTATTTAAGGATGTTGTTACTTGAATGATTTTATTCTTTACAATATTTCGTTCAAATACAATTACAGCCAATAGCTGATTCTCATCCACTTCTGTCAACTGAATAAACTTAACCTTCTTCTTGTATTGAGGTGTAGATACCATTGTTGTATAATGGGTATTCACTGCAAGAAGCTTTGCTACCTGTTGCAGCAGGTTCTCTAATCGATCGGCCTTCTGAATCAACAGCTCCTTCATATCCTCAACTTCCTGAACTTTATCCTGCAAAAGCATATCGACATATAGGCGATATCCTTTATCGGATGGAATGCGTCCGGCTGAAGTATGAGGTTGAACAATGTAACCCAGCTCTTCGAGATCCGACATTTCATTACGTATGGTTGCGGAGCTTAGATTGAGATCCGTATACTTTGATATGGTTCTGGAACCGACCGGTTCTCCTGACTCCAGATAATTACGGATGATAGCCTGCAAAATCTTTAATTTTCTTTCATCCAATTGCTGCATGACCTACCTCGTTCCATCGTAAAATGTTTTATACGTAATTAGTAAATTTCTTGTTAGCACTCAACTGGGTAGAGTGCTAATATCTATAATTAAAATATCACTATCATTTTCTTTTGTCAAGGCAATTTTCATATTAAATTATTAAAAAATGGTGAGAAAATCACAAAACAAGCGCTTTGGATTTTGTTCCGAAAGATAGCCCTCGCAACTGCGAGGGCTATCGAGGATACTGTGAATATTGTTAGTTTAGCAAGAATACCGATAAAACCATATTGCTGATATCAATCCCATAATCCGTTAACCGAATCCAATCCTCATTCTGTTCAATGAGTTTTTTATTTTCCAGGTCCGTAAGCTCTTTCTCGTATATCACATCGACCGTTTCTCCAAAACGTAGCAAAAAGGCGTCTTTTCTTACTCCTTCACATCTTCGAAGACCTAAAAACATGAATTCCTCTATCTGTTCTTCCCGGGTAAGGAACTTTGTGTCATAACGTATCCCAAGAACATCCTCCTTGATCAGGAAGTTATCGATTGTATTACCATTTTTCTCTTCCGAATTATTTGTAATATAATCTTCTATCAGTGAAAGATATTGCTTATTATCGTTTATATTTGAGAACCTTACACCATCTAGTAATGAGGCTGCTCCCAGGCCAAGCCCCAAGTAATCTGTTCCTACCCAATAAGAATCGTTATGTCTGCATTCAAAGCCTGCCTTTGCATAATTTGATATCTCATATCGATGATAACCATACTGTTCTAAGATCTCCTTCGTACGACTATAAATAATACGGTCGGTATCCTCATCCGGTATTTCCTTTTCAAGGGGAGCACCTGGGCGATAGCGATCATAAAAGTCAGTACCTTCTTCAATAATCAGACTATAAGCTGAGATATGCTCCGGTACAAGCTCTGCTACTGTTCGAAGTGTATTCTCCCAGGAGGCTACCGTCTGTCCGGGCAAAGCTGACATCAGATCAACATTAATATTCTGAAAGCCCAGCTCTCTGGCAAGCTTATAGTTCTCCAGAAAATCCTCGAAGCAATGAATTCTGCCGAGCTTCTTCAACTCAAGATTGTCCGTCGATTGCAGACCAAAGCTGATGCGGTTAATACCTGCCTTCTGATAACATAACAGCTTTTCCCTCGTGAGGGTACCGGGATTAACTTCTATGGTTACCTCCGGTTGTTGTTCCGATATCACAAAGGTCTGCCGAACTGCATTCATAATACGGGCAATATCTCGTTCCGGAATACAAGAGGGGGTTCCACCGCCTATGAAAACCGTCGGAACAATATAACCAGAGTTCCTGCCCTGATAGCTCCGGATCTCGGCTAACAACGCTTCGATATATACTTTCTTGGCTTCCTCGGTGCCAGGTGCAGACAAAAAATCACAGTAATCACATTTACGAACACAAAAAGGAATATGAATGTATAGGCCTAATTCTCTCTTTACTGTTCTGTTAATATGTCCTTGATGCTCCGTTGCCATTCCTACCTGTTTCTGTCCCATGATATCCATCACCACTTTCTTACGCGTAAATAGAAAAAGCTGTTTTCATTCCTCTTACAGTCATGATGCAAGAGGATCAAAACAGCTTGTCCACCTTATGATCGCCTAGTCTTCATCCAGCTTTAATACGCTCATAAATGCTTTCTGAGGTATTTCTACATTACCGACCTGACGCATTCTCTTCTTGCCTTCTTTCTGTTTCTCCAACAGCTTCTTCTTTCGGGTGATATCACCACCGTAGCACTTTGCAAGAACGTCCTTTCTCATCGCCTTCACCGTCTCTCTGGCGATAACCTTGCTACCGATTGCTGCCTGGATGGGAATTTCAAAGAGTTGTCTCGGAATCTCCTCCTTCAACTTCTCACACATCCTTCTTCCTCGTTCATATGCACTTTCTGCATGAACGATAAAGGTTAATGCATCTACCTCTTCCTTATTAATTAAGATATCGAGCTTTACAAGCTCTGACTGTACATAACCTTTGAGCTCATAATCAAAGGAAGCGTAGCCTCTGGAGCGGGATTTCAGTGCATCAAAGAAATCGTAGATAATCTCATTTAAGGGTAGTTCATATTTGAGTAAGGCTCTCGTAGTCTCCATATATTCCATCCCAAGATAAACCCCTCGGCGTTCCTGGCAAAGACTCATGATAGAACCAACAAATTCTGTCGTTACCATAATCTCTGCTGTCACCATCGGTTCCTCGAGAAAATCAATCTCGGAGGGGTCCGGTAGGTTGGTAGGATTGGTGATCTCAAATACCTCTCCGTTAACCTTATGCACCTTATACACAACGCTTGGCGCTGTAGTAACCAGATCAAGATTATATTCTCGTTCCAATCGCTCCTGAATAATCTCCAGGTGCAATAATCCAAGAAAACCGCAACGGAAGCCAAAGCCTAAGGCGATTGAGGTCTCCGGTTCAAATTGCAGGGAGGCGTCATTTAACTGAAGCTTTTCTAATGCATCACGAAGGTCGGGATATTTTGCACCATCTGCCGGATACATCCCACAGAATACCATCGGATTTACCTTCTTATAGCCCGGTAACGGTGCGGAACAGGGACGCTTATGATCCGTTACGGTATCACCCACGCGGGTGTCTTTCACATTCTTGAGACTGGCGGTTAGATATCCTACCATACCGGCACTCAGTTCCTCGACCGGAACAAACTGTCCGGGACCGAAGATACCCAGTTCAACTACTTCAGCAGTAGCACCGGTTGCCATCATCCGCAGCTCGGTTCCTTTTCTGACTTTTCCTTCTTTGATCCTGCAAAAGACAATAACACCCTTATAAGGATCATAAACCGAGTCAAAGATCAACGCCTGAAGCGGTGCTTCCGGATCACCCTTCGGAGGGGGAAGCTTCTCTACGATCTGTTCCAAAACCTGATCAATATTCGTACCCACCTTCGCCGATATCAATGGTGCATCATGAGCTTCCAGTCCAATGACATCTTCAATCTCCGCAATAACACGTTCCGGGTCCGCACTGGGTAAGTCAATTTTATTGATTACCGGTAGAATATCCAAGTTATGATCAAGTGCCAGATAGACATTGGCTAAGGTCTGTGCTTCAATTCCCTGGGCAGCGTCTACTACAAGAATAGCGCCTTCACAAGCAGCAAGACTTCTTGATACCTCATAATTAAAATCAACATGTCCGGGGGTATCAATCAGGTTAAAGATATACTCTTCACCATTCTTTGCTTTATAGACCGTACGTACCGTCTGTGCTTTAATGGTTATTCCTCTCTCACGTTCGAGATCCATATTATCCAGAACCTGTGCCTGCATCTCTCGACTGGTAAGTAGTCCGGTCATCTCTATGATACGGTCTGCCAGCGTTGATTTACCATGATCTATATGAGCGATTATACAAAAATTTCTTATTTTACTTTGATCTAAAGACATGTTCATCCTCCTGTAAAAGCATTCATCCATACAAGGAACCAGGTCCATTATATGGTGAATGCATACTTGTGATGATTATATCACATAGTTTTTCCCGTAGCAAGATAATCCATTCCAAAACCAATCCGCCTTTTCTTTCTTTTCTTTCTCAACCAAATAATCTTGGTACTTCTACTCTTAAATCATGACCACCGGCTTAGCCGGTGGTTTGCTCTGCCCCTATAAGGGGCTTTTACCAACAAGCGCCCGGAAGGCGCCTGAGGGATTTGCCAACCGCACTACTTCCTCAGGCTTGCCCTAAAGGGCT
>JAEZUM010000084.1 GCA_023421075.1 Bacillota bacterium | reverse complement strand
TGCAAAGTGAGCATTAACAAGCTTGCTTGTATATATGCGAACGCGCACGCGAACTGGATAATCTCATGTAAGAGATTATCCAGTATGGGATACATATTGTCCTTTCCTTCAGATTGAACTTACGTTTAGCAACGCCCCGTCTTTTTCAATATTTATTATATCAACTTCTTATCTGATCCGTCTTATTCTTCCTCCAGTATTTTCACGATATACTTCATAGACTCATCATACTCTTGTTCAGAGGAATTTTTAAAGATCAATAAATCATCAATTACAGTCGGATCATCCAGAGAGGTCGGAATACGAAAATCACAATCTGCAAGATATTCCTCCCAATGTGCCAGCTTCCAGGTATCTCGATCCGAATTACGTGCTATCATTCGCTGTTTGCACACCTCAATCGAAGTTTCTACCCACACAACCACCAATCGTGCATTCTTATCCTTAAGCATATTCCTAAGATTATTGATATAATTCATATCTCTTATCTCTTCGGTAAAGGGTGCATTGATTAAAACGATATCATCATAATCCAACGCCTCCAGAGCCAATGCGACAATTGTCTCATACTCGTAGTCTCGAATATTATCTTCGAAGAATTTTGAACTACGATCGTAGGGTTCACCCGCTACTTTGAAAATCTGCTTTGATAAAGTAATTAAGGTATCCTTATCAAGATAAACCACATGCTTTAGGGTCTTAGAAAGTTGTCTGGATATAAACGTCTTTCCGCAGGCCGGTGGTGAAGTTACCAATATAAGTTTTTTCACAAGCTACCTCCATCTTAAATAATACTTCCATATATTACTCGGATTAATACATATTCTACCACTCGCGGTCTTTACTAACAAGTGCTTCGGTGCGGTAAATTACCATGCTATAGAATGAACATTTTCGCCAACTTATAATTCTTTTTTAAATCCATAATATAGAATTTATGGATTTGGGATACATAGGATCGTTCTCGCCGTCTAATGTATGAAACGATGAAACAAACATAAAAGCATGCTTTGTGAACATTAAATGGATGATTTAAAAAGGAGGAATATGATGAAAAAGATATCAACCCTGGTTATACTTGTTGTGCTTCTATCACTTTTTACAAACATGACTGCTTTTGCATGTAGTACAACCTCAAAGATAAAGGTAACGGTAAATAATAAAACAGTCAAATATGAAGTATCACCTTATCAGTCGAAGGGTGAGGTAATGATACCGGTAGAAGAGACAGCGAAAGCGATTGGCGCAGATGTGGAATGGGATAAAAAGAACCAAACTGCATGGCTCCACCTTAACATGATGCATGTTGAGCTCATTGTGGGAAAGAGCGAGTTTTATATCCATAGAGATGCTGATTTCTCCGGCATTCCTCAGACTGTTAAATTAAATACTGCCATCAAATTGAGCCGTGGCAGTGTGATGGTACCCGGTAAGACGGTATTTGAAAGCATCGGAATGACAGTTGCCTGGGACAGTAAGAAAAAAGTACTTTCCATCTCCGGTGAAACCGGAGGCAACCAGGATATTAAGTATACCGAAATCACAAAGGACAATATCTCCAAAATGAGATTGGTTCATTCCTGGTATAATAAAAACTATACGAAAGCCGGAATACATTCCATGAGGTATAATGGAACCATGTATGTATTAGTAAGTGCAGGTAAGAAGCCCACCGGCGGATACACTGTCGGCATTAACAAAATCTCTTATGAATCCGCCACGAAGGCTTTTGTATCTGCTTTTGTGACGGCACCTACTCCTGATATGATGGTTACTCAGGTGGAAACTTATCCTCATATCCTACTCAAAATCGAAGGTCAGAAGAAGCTACACCGCATTCGTGGAGAGGTACAGGATAATACTCCGGCTCCCTTACCTACAGTTGTTAATTATGAAGAGCTTACCTATGATAATATTATCAATAACAGCAAATTATCAAATTGGTTTACAGAAAACAGCCAAAAGCAGGGGATTAGTTATATCAGAGAAGGAGCCTACATCTATGCACTCATTGCAGCCGGAGAAAGGCCAACCGGTGGTTATACCGTTAGCATTGATAATATTTTCTATAACACTGCAGATACCGTTATCATCCGTGCCAAAGTAACTCCTCCCGGAGATAATGTCAGAGTAATGATGATGATTACCTATCCGAATATGTTAATTCGAATCAAGTCTGAAGCAGTCAAAACAGTAATTGGTGATATCTATGATACCAAGATCTATGGTGTTACCCTTGACAGTAGTACCGTAAAAACCATGGAATTGTATGATCTGAATCAAGTCAAATTACGAGATTTGAATGGTACCGAACGAGATGAGATTATGCAAGCCTTCAACAATGCTACCATCGATCCAAATCCTTATATCAAGATGATCGCCGGAAAGGTTCTCAAGGTTACTACAACAGACGGCTATCAGATGACCTTCTCCAGCTACGGTTCCGAAACGAATGTGATTGCAAGCCTGGAAAAGGATGGAACAGCAAAAGCTTATCATCTGCTCGCTCCGGGAATTGCAAAATATATCTATCAATAGATCCCGGTTCAAAATGCTCCTCATAAGGCTTCCTAGGACCAATATTGAATCGCAAAAAGCCCACAGCTGTGGGCTTTTTGTAGTTAATGTTCCTCTGTTAGCATTAGGCTTGCGTGATGAATTATCCCCATAAGGCACTTGCATCACTGGAGCTACGATTTATCCTCGAAAAATCAGTTTTCACAAAGGATCTGGTGGACAGTACTAAGAATATCACTCCGATCAAAACAAAAATGATAAAGGACATAATCGGCGAAACCACAAAGCCATTGATATCAATTGCTAATCCCTCCTGAACAAGCTCAGCATTCGTCAGATTGGTCTTCTCCAGAACAATCATACGAAAGAATGCTGTCGCGTAGGTCATCGGATTGAAATAAGAAAAATATTTTAATAATTTCGGCAACATCGCTAAAGGAATATAAGCACCGGATATAAAGGTCAAAGGCATAGTTACCGCAGTCTTAATAATCTGAAAGGTCTGTCCGCTGCGAACCTTTGTGGCCATATATAACCCAACCCCCGAGAATACGAGTCCGACGAAAATCATTGCGATAAGAATATAGATCGGCGTAGTCCAGGTAGTAAATCTTATACCGATAAATAATCCAATCACCAAAATCAGTACCCCCTGCAGCGTTGAAACTGTAGCGGCGGATAAGAGCTGACCGATTGCTACAGACAATCTCTTTGCGGGTGAAACCAATACCTCCTTCATAAATCCGCTTACCATATCATCCACTGTTGTTGAAGCCAAATTAAGAGCGCCTTCGAAAACAGTCGTTATGATAACACCGGATAACATATATGCAATCGGGTTCTCTATAAAGTCATTTTTAAAGATTTGACCAAATACATAGACAAAGAAAAATGGAAAAACCAAAGAAAATATCAATCCGGTTTTATTTCTCACAAAGGCTTTCAGCCCTCTCTTCCATAATGCAAGTATGGTAAACATATTATGCCTCCTCTCTGATCTTCTTACCGGTTATCTCCAGGAACACATCATTAAAGGTACCTTTTTTAATCTCAATATCACTGATCTCTTCCTTATGAAGACTGATTACCTGAAGCAAACGTTCTGAATTCTCTGCATCGACCTTATAATAGCCTTCCTTTTTGACGTAGCTGAGGTTATATTCCGTTAGTAACTCCTCCAGCTTTGCTCCGTTCTTCGTAGTGATAAAGGCTTTATCTCTGGTATATTCTTTTTTTAGTGCATAAGGCGTATCATGAGCAACGATTTTGCCACCATCTATGATTGCAATTTTATTGCATATTTCCGCTTCCTCCATATAATGAGTTGTTAAAAATATCGTTATATTTCTTTCTTTCTGCAGCTTAATGATGTATTCCCAGATATGGGCTCTGGTCTGTGGATCCAGCCCTGTTGTTGGCTCATCAAGAAACAGAACCTTTGGATAATGCATTAATCCGCGTGCAATTTCAACACGACGCTTCATACCACCGGATAATGCACTTACTAATTTCTTTCGCTCGCCTAATAGATCCACCAGCTTCAGCACGAATTGTATCCGTTCTTCTACTTCTTTCCTTGGAATGTCATAAAACACACTATGCATGATAAGATTTTCTTCAATCGTCATCTTAGCATCCAGGGTCGAATCCTGAAATACCACTCCGATCGCTGCTCTCACCTCACTCTTCTGGGTTGATACATCCTTGCCATCAATTAAAAGGGTGCCGGAGGTCTTCTCAAAAATGGTACACAGTGTATTGATTGTAGTACTCTTTCCGGCTCCGTTGGGTCCAAGAAACGCGAAAATGGTACCTTCCTCAACATCAAACGTAATATTATCTACTGCAACAAAATCACCATAGGTTTTGGTAAAATTCTTAACACTTATAATCGGATTCTCTCTATTCATCTTTTCCTCCTTAGCAATAGGATATGTTTTTCATTATACTCATAATGCGCTTATAATCAATCAAATTATTGTTACCTTCCTATCGGTTATGTTTTTCTTTCTATTAGTATGATATAATAACTGGTATCCATTCTCGCACGTAGCGGGATAGTAACCATGACATGTAACTGGAGGTCACGAATTATGAAATTATTTTGGAGGCTTACCCTATTGATATTAGGAGCCTTATTTCTTACTCTGGGAATCATCGGGATCTTTTTCCCCGTTCTTCCAACTACACCATTTCTTTTATTGTCTGCATCCTGTTTCTTAAGAAGCTCCGGAACAGCTTATCGTAAACTCATGACCAATAAAGTATTAGGCAGATATATCTTTCATTATCGTATAACAAAAGCCGTTCCCCTAAAATCTAAGATAACGGCGTTGTCATTGCTTTGGTTGGGAATTCTCATCTCAATCTATGTCGTTCCTATTTTGTTGGTAAAGGTTCTTCTATTCTTCATTGCTTCGGGTGTAACAATTCATATTGCTTCTATGAAGACGATGACGAAGGAAGATACCTTACTATTTGAGAGAGAATATCAGCGTTTTTTGGATAATGAATGCAAATTACCGGATCGGGAGGCATAATATTAATTATTTTTGTTTACTTTCTTACTTTTTAATAGTATTATATAATTACCTACTTACTTTTGTCAAGTATACACGTTATAATAACAAATGAGATGGCACAGATGCCATCAGGGAGGTGACTATGGATAACTTTCATTTGTGTCCAAAATTTGAGTCTGCTTTTGAATTATTAGGAAAAAGATGGACTGGTCTTATTATCAGAACATTAATGGGTGGCCAAAAGCGTTTCTCGGATATTGCGGAAGCGATTCCTAATATGAGCGCTAGAATGCTGACCGAACGTTTCAAGGAGTTAGAGAACGAAGGTATCATAAGCAGGAAGGTATACCCGGAGACTCCGGTGCGAATTGAATATGAACTGACTGAAAAGGGCATCGAGTTAAAATCCGTTATGGATGAAATCCAGAAATGGGCTGAAAAGTGGAATTAAAAATTTTTTAAATTTATTTATTAAAACTCTTGACGAATCACTTTCGTTGTGTTTTAATAATGTCAAGCAAGTTACTTTTAGTAATCTTGTTATCATATTATCTTATGTAACTATTAATAACTACCATTACCCCCTCTTACAATCTTGTAAGTTCAAATCATAGACGAAAGGAGTATTACGAAGTGCTTCGCAAAATAGAAAATAAAAACATGGGCAGCAGTGATCATGGATGGTTAAAGAGTAAGTTTCATTTCTCCTTTGCCGATTACTATAATCCGAATAATATCCATTTCGGCGTCTTAAGAGTAATCAATGATGATTTAATCGAGGCAGGTACCGGCTTCGACACGCACCCACACAAAGACATGGAGATAATATCTTATGTCGTTAACGGTGAATTAACCCATGGCGACAATATGGGTAATAAGAACACCATCACTCGTGGGCAGGTTCAGTATATGAGTGCCGGAACCGGAGTATACCACAGTGAACACAACTTAGGTCAGGAGCTTGCACGCTTTCTGCAGATATGGATTTTTCCGGATCGGCGTGATCATACTCCCACCTATGGCGATTATCGTTTCCAATGGGAAGATCGGCATAATCGATGGCTCCCCATGGTTTCCTCAAAATCAGGTAAAGCACCCATCAAAATCAACCAGGATGCGAATATATACTCTCTGGAGTTGGAACAGGGAAAAGAAATTACTTTTCCTGTTAAGGAAGGCAGGCAAGCTTATTTGGTCCAAATCGAAGGAAGCTCTTCTGTTAATGATATAGCGCTTTCTTCACAGGATGCATTAGAAATTAAATCAGAGGATATCTTAATAAAATCCATCGAGACCTCTCATTTTCTTCTAGTCGAAATGCATAGATGAATAAGTATTGTGAATCTTATAGATAGATTGAAAGAAGTAACATAAAAAATAAAATTGGAGGAATTCATTATGTCAAAGGACTTTTTAACTGCAGTAGCAGACAGACGAACATTTTATGGAATAAGCAAAGAGGCGGTTGTCTCTGAGGAAAGAATTAAAGAAATTGTAGAACATGCGGTAAAGTATACCCCTTCCGCTTTTAATTCACAGAGTGCAAGAGTTGTTGTATTATTAGGTGCTCAACATGATCGATTATGGGATATTACCATGGAAGCATTAAGAAAGGTTGTACCGGCTGAGTATTTCGGTGATACGGAGAATAAGATCAATTCCTTTAAAAACGGATATGGTACCGTATTATTTTTCGAGGATAACAGTATTGTGGAAGCTCTTCAGCAGCAGTTTGCTCTGTATAAAGATAATTTCCCTGTATGGTCCCAACAATCTAGTGGAATGCATCAATATGTTGTATGGACTGCCCTGGAGATGGAAGGCCTCGGCGCTTCTTTACAGCACTATTCCGAGCTGATTGATGCGGATGTAAAGAAGGAATGGAATATTCCTGACAACTGGAAGTTCATTGCACAGATGCCCTTCGGCAAGCCCACCGCCGATCCCGGTGCAAAAGAGTACCAACCTCTTGAAGCTCGGGTTAAGGTGTTCAAATAAAACACTTACAGATAAACAAGATAAGAGGCTATTGCAAAATGTAAAATAATCTGAAGGAAAGGATAACATGCATCCGTCACACAGTGTATTACGGGATGCATGTTGTTCTTTCCTTCCTTTATATCATATATTTTGCAACATTCTCTTAATGTTTCAGAATTTACAATGTCTTATCTTCGGTATCACCGTTGACGTTAGCTCTTCTGACTTTGTCTGTCCCTTCCGTATATTATAAATACAATGGTACCGACCACACCGAAGCATGCTGCTGTGAGAAAGTTTGTCGCCGGTGATATGTTCCATAGAAAAGCACTGGATAAAGCAGCAATAGAAACAATTACATCACGGATCAGATAGTAAGTCCCGAAGGTCGATGCCTTGTTTCCTTCCGGAGCCAGCTTAACAATGAGAGCCTTTCTGGTAGGTTCACCAAATTCCTTAAGACCTCTTATAATAAATGCAAGAATCAGGGCAGGCATTGTTGTCGAGAAGAGTAACACCAACGGAAACAGTGTGAAGAAACCAAAGGTAATTGCAACACATAATTTACTTGAAGTCTTTTCTGCCAGATAGGCTACCGGAATATAGATCAGCATCGCCGTAATCATTTCAACAATTGTCAGTAAACTGAATTCAGGTGCTGATATACCATTGTTTTGCATAACCCAAACGACTACGAAAGCATATGGTATCTGTTCAGCAAATCTTATCAGGATATCACTTAACAGTAATACCCTTAGCTCCTTTGACATTTTAACAAAGGTATCAGTGATTTTCGGAGGTTTACTAATTTCTTTCTTCTCATCCTCAATAAAGCGATGTATAAACCATAACGCAAAAATTCCAAGTAAAAATGCAACTGCAAAGGATATTCTCGCCCCTGTCTT
Source organism: Bacillota bacterium (assembly GCA_023421075.1). Taxonomy (GTDB): domain Bacteria; phylum Bacillota; class Clostridia; order Lachnospirales; family Lachnospiraceae; genus Mobilitalea. The sequence goes on along the minus strand of JAEZUM010000084.1, from coordinate 59,849 downwards.
AATTCCATACATTGCAATAAAAATACTTCCGAGTAAAGGACCGAGAGCCATCGGAATTCTTCTGGTCAAGGAATGCAAAGAGACGCCCATGGTTTGTTTTTCTTTCTTCACCGTTGAGGAAATCATCGATAGAATGGCCGGAAGTGATAATGCCGTCCAGGAAATGAAGAAAATCGCACCAACCAGTACCGCCTGCCATACCGGAAACGCAATGATTACGGCATATCCAAACATCGCGATGCAGGTATAGGTAAACAGGGCCTTCTTATACCCCAGCCAATCCGATATATAACCGCCGATATAGGAGTAGATTGCACTCAGAAAATTATCCATCGAGTTCAAAAATCCAACTGCAAAGGTTGTTCCACCAATCGCCAGTATGTATACGGGCAGAAAGCGCTCTCCCATCTTTTCACCCAAGCCAAGTACAACGGCCATCATCAGCATAGAAACCATACTGGAGTTGATGCCAAAGAAAGCTTTGGCTTTGTTCAATTTTGTATTCTTTTCTAACATGTTTGCCACCTCACAATTTAATCTCTTTCACAAGTTCCGATAAATAGGTCTTCGCCAACGCCAACTCCTCTTTGCCGGTCTCCGTTATTCTATAATATTTGCGTATCTTACCCCCAACCGTTTCTTCGAAGCTCTCGATGAGTGCCTCTTGCTCAAGATTATACAGGATTGGATATAGAGTACCCGGACTAAGCTTATAGCCATGCTCTGCCAACTCTTCCATCATCCAACTCCCATAGATCGGCTCGGTTTCCGCATGATGAAGAATATGGAGACAGATAAAGCCTTGAAATAACCGTTTTGAAATATACTGGTTCATCATATCACCTCAGTTTACGAATTTCGATATCGAATAACGATATTATTATATCATCTATTTTGTGAGCTTTCAACTAGCTCATAAAAAACTGTTACGACAATCTAAACAGCCGTCGATTAATTAATTTGTTTAGAAACAAAAGGATATTTTCATATAGTAGTAAATTACAATTCACAGCCACTTATCAGTGAAAAAGGTTCACACAATAAAGTGTGAACCTTTCGCCATCATAAGATTATTTCGTTTATATATACTTTATCAATAATTATTTCAAGTAGATTATACTACTAATATACTGGGATCCATCATACTCCATGCATGCCAGCTTCGTTCCGGACGGGCTCCAGCTGGTACTCAGGATATCGATATCAACGGCTATCTGAGTAGGCTCTCCGGTTAATATATCATAGACGTATAGGCTGCTTATGGTTGTATTGTTCTTGTCTTCCATTCGGTTATAAGCGATACGTCGCTGGTCCGGGGACCAGGACACTCCGGTAAATGCAGTTCCCTCAGCTACAATAACTTTTTCTCCGCTTTCGATATCATAAATAAGTAATGTATTCTTCGTACCCTCTGCCTGTAATATCAGTAGCTGCTTACCATCAGGTGACGGCTCGAGATTATATACCTGACCCAGGTTAAGGCCGACTTTTTCCTTGGTGTTCAAATCGAACTTCATTAGAGTACTATCATATTGTGTATTATAATACACGCTATTTCCTATTTTTTCAACAAGATATAAGGATTCCTCCTCTAAGCCTTCCACTACTTCGATCTTACCGGTACTGTCAGCCGTATAAGCTCCACCACTATAAGCAGCGCCAAGAACCACATCGTCCCCAGCCCATTTCGCACTCATAGCTCCACCAATCGGATCTCCCATGATTCCAAATCCCTCCATGGTGTCCATGTTCATAATAAAGAAGGAAGGATCCCCTAAGGAATATTCGCTATATAGAAGGAATTTCTTATCCTTCGAGAAGACAGCCCCACCCAGGAATACCTCCTCTTGTTCTTTCACAAGCTCATATTCCTTCGTTGTTAGGTCAAATTTGTACAAGCTCATGGGATAATTCTCCGACAGCTCTGCCATACTTATTTTACTCAAGGTTTCATTATCTTTTGAGAGGATTACAGTGTTTTCATCCAACCAATCCGTAATACTCACCTTCTCGTACCGATCAATCTTATCAACCGAAACCTTCGGTTTTTCCTCTTCCTTCGGAGTATCCTCAATGACGGTTATGGTCTTTCCGGGTTCCTTAATGACAACCTTACCCTCTTCTTTTTCACACGCGGTCATAGAGATAACGAATGCAATCATTAGAATTGTTGTTATCCATTTTTTCATAATATCCTCACCTTTCTTAAACTCTGTATATTATACTCTGTTATCATTTCTCTTCAAGGAAGCACACCTCCTTGATATATTTATCTTATCAAGAAGATATTTCGGTAATATATACAGATGTTTCGTACATGTAAAGAAATGTTTCCGATTTGTAACTATTTTATTTTCTCCACAGCCTCCGGAAAGGAAATTCTAAATGTAGTGCCATTTTCATCGGAATGAACCAGGTTTATGGCTCCTCCTTGCTTATCGATATACTTCTTCACAAGAGATAGACCAAGACCTGTCCCACCACTTTTTCTGGAACGGTTCTTATCAACGGTGTAAAACGGTTCAAAAATTCTGGCCGCTGCCTCTGTCGGTATTCCAATTCCCGTATCGGCAATCTCTATGAATACATTGGAATCCTGGATATAGCTCTTCACTGATACCTTACCGTTCCTTTTATTATACTTAATTGCATTATCCAATAGGTTCACCAGAATAATGATTATACTGTCCTTATCGGCAGAGATATAAGCCTCTGTCAAATCCGTCGTAAGCTCTATGTCGAACTTATTCATCTTGCCGCTCAGACTCTGTAATACAGATCCTATCGTCTGTTTGATATCGATTCTTTCCGAATGATATTCAAAGTCATATTTCTCCAAGGCTGACAGCTGCAAGACCTTATCCACCATGTCATACAACCGTTCCGTCTCCCCTTTGATAATCATCTTCGCCGTTTCCATCAGCCCCGCATCGTCCGGATACATTTCCAACAAATCAATGTATGCACTTATTGAGGTTAAAGGAGTCTTAAATTCATGGGTTACATTTCCTATGAATTGCTTTTGCTGTTGATCCAAAAGGGATAATTTGTTCACTGCCAGGGTCAGCTTCTTCTGCTCCTCCTCCATGTCCTTCATCGTAGACCGGATCTGATTACTCATGGCATGAATGCCGGTACTCAACCGACCGATCTCATCCCTGCGCTTAAGGATCGGTACATCATATTGACCTTCGCGTACTCGATCCACCGTCTTTTCTAATTTGATAATCCCACTCGCAAAGGAATCAAAATAGATATAAGCTAGAATAAAGCTAAGAAAGAATATCCCTGCTCCGGCTGTAACGAAGGTCTGCCTGATACGATAATAAAAATCGTTCTCCTCTGTCAAGGAATAATAGAACTGTATCACTCCGACCTGCTCATTCTCTATGCTTAAGGGGGTCAGATAATATAGCTCATCCCCCTCTACCTGATAAGCTGTTTTATTCTTTATGGCATATTCCAGGGTCTGATGGATGCGCTCCAATTCGTTTGCTGTGATTTTTCTACTAACTGCCTCCCCATCTATGTTATACAGTACGACTGATTGTCCGGTCAGTAATTCCAATTGCTTCGCAAATTCTGCTCCCTTTGCAGTCAGAAAGATCTGTGGTATTTTATTCGACTGGGCCAGGATGGTCTGCGTAAAATATACCGTTGCAGTATCTGACTGCCTTTCAAGGTATCTTTCATATTGCTCCACTTGATTCCCCTTAATCCCCCGTAATACCAGAAGACTTAAAACAAATACAGTAAGTAATAATAGAGCAGCCAGGAATATACTGAATTTAAACTTAATACTAATTTTCACTATGACCTCCTAACGCCTTATAACCAATCCCATGAACGGTCTGAATCATTTCGCTGTATTCCTCACCCAGCTTCTTTCTAAGTCTCTGGATGTGAATATCTACGGTTCGGGTTCCCCCGTAATAATCCATTCCCCATACAAGATCGAGCAGCTGCTCCCTTGTAAATGCACGTTCCGGTGAGGCTATTAACAGCTTCAACAAATCATATTCCTTCGGTGTTAATTCCAGTAGTCTGTCACCGGCGTATGCTGTCCGATGGCTCACTTGCAGCATAATTCCTCTTAGATTAAGTTCGGCAGCTTCTGTCTTTTGCTCCACCTTTTGCATTCTTCGAAGCAAGGATTTTAATCGTGCCAAGAGCTCCCTCATATCAAAGGGCTTGGTCATATAATCATCAGCCCCAAGCTCGAGTCCCAGTATCTTATTAACGATGTCCTCCTTAGCCGTCAGCATAATAACACCGATACGACCTTTATCCTGTAGCTTCTTGAGGATCTCATATCCATCCATTCCCGGAAGCATAACGTCCAGAATGATGGCATCGGGTCTGAATTCCTGCAGCTTCTTAATTGCTTCCTCCCCGTTATATATAACCTCCGTGATATATCCTTCTCTTTTCAGAGCATAGCAAATCGCATCTGCGATTCTCTGCTCATCTTCGATGACTAATATTTTCTCTTTCATGGAATCACCCTTACCCTGTAGTATAATTGATAGTATTACCCTATCCTCTGTCTAAAACTATTATAATTGTATTATACATTGTTTTGGTAGACTTTTTACAGTAAAATTGTTATATTAATCCAATTATTTAACTTACTGTATGGGTTGTAGTAGATTATTCGGAAGGAGGCTATATTTTGGATCATGAATTTTTAAGAAGGCATTGGTATGCTGATATATACGAAAAGCAGGTTATTCAAGCTGAAGAAGTAAATCTTATTAGCTCCCTTGCCGGCAAAAAGCCAAAGAAAATTCTTGAGGTTGCCTGTGGAGGCGGAAGAATTACTGTCCCTCTGGCAAAAGCAGGACATAATGTAACCGGATTTGATTATGATGAATATATGCTTGGTAAAATCCAAGCAAAGGCAGCTGGTCTTACTAATATAAACTTTTACCGGGCAGATGCTGTAGGAGAGGATTGGGGCAAGAACTTTGATATTGTAATCCTGGCTGGTAATATCCTTTTGAATATCGTATCCGAATTGCCCTATGAACAGGCACAAGAGCTTTTCATTAAGAAGGCTTCAGAATGCGTGAAGCAGGACGCTTATCTTTATTTGGATTTTGATTGTTTTGATCGACCGAAGCAGACTTCAGAGAACAAAGAGGAGTGGGTATGCTTTGAAGGCACGGATGATATCGGAACCTACGGAAAATATATTGTAATCAGCGGTGACTACAACAACGAAACTCATATTGACAGCAGCTCCCGTCGTTATGAAATAACACCACACGGTGGCGAAAAGTTTACCTATGTAATGAATGTAGTAAAACACTTTCCAACCTATCTTCAAGTAAAAGGTTGGTTAGACCGGTATGGTTGGGAGATCGTCAACCTTTACGGAGATTATGACAAGAGCCCTATGAGCAATAGCACATACCGTGCTATTATCTGGGCTAAGAAAAGGTAAAATAACATTATTGTCAATAAAGGACTTTTTATATGTAGGAAAGGATCACTGTTCCGTGATCCTTTCCTACTCTATTTTTTGCTGGGTATCAAACCGATGCGTATCGATGAAACTAAAACTCGTGCATCCAAACACGCATCTGATTTAAGCCACGATTTCCCCATGCATAATATGGTATCGCGGTTAAATCCGCCTCACACTGTATGAACTCACCTTCAAAATATAAATCGTTATGAGAATAAATCCGTAACCCTTTTGTTCTCAGTGGTACGATACCGCCTAGAATATCCGGCTCATAATTACCGACCTCTGGCTTTTCATCTCTCTTTACCCAAAGCTCTTGAATATTAGATCCATTATCAATCTCTTCAAAGCAATAAACTATTGGTCCTCTGGTAAGCGCAACACATCCGATATTCTCTTTCACCAATGTATTGGTATGTACTCTTCGTACCGGCATATCGTAAATCAGTTTTAATGTATCGTGATCATTCCATCTTCGTTTGATATAACAATACCCCTCTCTGATATCCGGTTCTCCGATGAGTTCATTGCCGTTTAGATAAAATACGGCATTCGAAGCATAGGAGGGAATTCGTATGGATAGTGTAAATTCCCTATTCCTTGTTTTGGGATGGATCGTATAAGTAACATTACCCTCCCAAGGACTCTTAGATTCCATATGGATTGTTGCGTCCGTACCATCGACACATCCACCGATATGCAGATGGGAATAGATCGTATCCTCTCCCTCTGACCATGCGTATTGTCCGAGAGAGGTTAATAGCCTCGCTACATTCGGAGGACAGCAGGCACATTGATACCAGGTCGGTCTTTCCGGTAGAACATGTTTAAAACCAAATAGTTCCCCCGATATACCTGGATTGACCTCTAGTGGGTTAACATAGAAGAAACGCTTCCCATCCAACTGCATTCCGCTGATTACTCCATTATATAAAGCACGTTCCATAATATCTGCATACTTATTTGAGGGATGGATATTAAGCATATTCTTAGCAAAGAATATTAGTCCAACACTGGCACAGGTCTCTGCATAAACAGAATCGTTCGGAAGATCATAGTCTATGGTAAAAGCTTCCCCTTCAGCATTCGAACCAATTCCACCGGTAATGTACATCTTTTTACTCACCATATTGTCCCAAACTGCTTCACAGGCCTCGAACAGCTTATCATCCTTTGTTACCCTAGCCAGATCGGCCATAGCAGTATACATATAAACTGCCCTGACACTATGTCCTTCAGCAGTTCTTTGCTCCCTAACCGGTGCAAAGCTTTGATTATATTTTGTATTATAAGGGTCCATAATTTCATGCTTCCATCCCCTATTTTGATTCTCACGGATAAAATATTCCGGATCCTTGCCTCTTTCATTAATAAAGTGCAATGCAAGCTTCAAGAATTTCTCTTTGCCGGTAGCATGATAAAGCTTCATTAGACCGATTTCAATTTCCTGATGTCCCGGAATACCTTCTACTTGCTCCGTTATAAAACGATGTTCGATATGATCTGACATACGCTCCATAACCCGAAGAAGTGTATCCTTTCCGGTTACCTTATAATACTCCGCAGCAGCTTCCATCATATGACCAGCGCAGTATAATTCATGGCATTCGTGAAGATTGGTCCACCTCTTCTCGGGCTCCTTAATCGTAAAATAGGTATTCAGATATCCATCGGGTTGCTGAGCTTTTGCAATAATCTCAATGATCAAATCCGCTCTTTTTTCCAAGTCTGCATCCGGCTTAATACTTAAAGAATATGCCACTGCTTCCAGCCACTTTGCAACATCGCTATCCTGAAATACCATACCATAGAACTCACCCTCTTCAAGACCTGCCGCAATTCGAAAATTAGCAAATGCATGACTTTTCTCCACTCCGAATGCCTTGTCTTCCAGAATACTCTCCTGATAAGGTATCACAACATCTGTAATCAGTCTTTGCCTGTCTGACCAAAATTCATCCTTTATCTTAATATGATTTAAGTTGATTTCTGTAATATTTTTATCTCTCATTAAAATATTGTCTCCAATGTTAACATTTTTCAAAGACCGGAATAGCTTCTAAGGATAACTCCATCTGGATTATTTCACCACCGCGATAAACCTTATTGCTCTCAATATCTTTCCACTGACAGCCTGAAGGCAGGTAAACACTTCGCTGATTCATGCCAGCATAAAGCACCGGTGCTACAAGGTATCTGTCTCCATACATATATTGATCTGTAATCTCCCAAGCGTTTTTATCTTCCGGAAATTCATAAAATAGGGTTCTCATGATTGGGGTCCCTTTTTCATGTGCCTCTCTCATAAGTGTCCTGGAATAATCCCGTAAGCCTTCTCTGATCTTTATGTATTTGACGCAAATATCATAAACCTTCTCACCATAGCTCCAGATTTCGTTTGCAGCACCGGAGCAACAGGTCGCACCTCCACTTGTTCCCAATTGTGGCTGTCTGGGTTCTCTGTCACCGTGAAGACGCATTACCGGGCAGAAGGCACCCCACTGGAACCATCTCACAAATAATTCACGAAAGCCTTCCTCCTCAGGATCTCCACCATGAAAACCACCGATGTCGGTTGTCCACCACGGAATTCCCGCGATCCCCATATTTAGTCCCGCTGCCAATTGATTGCGTAGGCTGTCAAAGCTGGAGGCAATATCCCCTGACCAGACAAGAGCTCCGTATCTCTGGCTTCCTGCCCAAGCACATCTTAGGAGATTCACGATGTTTTCCTGTCCTTCTCTTTGCATTCCTTCGTAGAAGGTCTGGGCATACATCTTAGGATACAGATTTCCTATTTGCAGATTACTGCCAGCAAAATATCGATAATTATCAAAATCATATACTGTAAATTCCGGTTCTGCTTCGTCCAACCAGAATACCTTAATTCCTAAATCATAATAGTTTTTCTTGACCTTTTCCCAAACATAATCTCTTGCCTTCGGATTCGTGGCATCAAAGTGTATGGTGGCACCCTGGAAATCCAGACCCACGCGGAAGCCTCGTTCTGTTCGGATCAGATATCCCTTTTCCAACATCTCCTCATAATTCTCGCAGGTCTTATCCACGGTCGGCCAGATTGACACCATCAGTTCAATCCCCATGGACTTTAATTCCTCAATCATTGCTTTGGGATCGGGCCAATAGACGGGATCAAACTTCCATTCCCCCTGCTTCGGCCAATGGAAGAAGTCAATGACAATCACATCTAACGGAACTCCTCGCCTTTTGTACTCTCTGGCTACCTCAAGTAATTCCTCCTGTGTCTGATACCTGAGCTTACACTGCCAGAAGCCCAAACCATATTCCGGCATCATCGGTACGGTACCCGTAACCCTTGCATAGCCCTCTTCAATTTCGGCTGGAGTATCTCCTGCGACAATCCAACAATCAAGCTGCCTTGTAGAATATGCTTCAAAGCTCATGATATTCTTACCGAATACCGCTCTTCCCACCCCTGGATTATTCCATAGAAGTCCATATCCTCTTGAAGATAATGCAAACGGTACGCTGGCTTGTGAGTTTCTGTGAGCCATCTCAATATCCATCCCTTTCAGATCCAGATATGGCTGCTGATACTGACCCATTCCATATATTTTCTCATCCCTATGTAACGATTCAATGCGCCAGGTAAGATGATAGTCTCCCCCGACAATCGGTTTAAATTCTCTTGCTTCTACCTCAATGGCACTGCAGTTTCTGTCAAGCACATCTCTGCGGTTTCTGTTGTATTCCTCTAGAAGTAGCTCACCTTTTTGATTGTAGATCATAATTTTACCGAATCTGGTTACAACTGCTTTCACCTTACCGTTTTGTATATAGGCGCTGTCATTCGTTACCTCGATCTCAACTTCTTCCTGTGCCACCTCTTGTAACGCCCACTTTTCATCCGATATTGTATCGTTCTTAGAAGCCCGGATGCGAAGTGCATTCTGACCCCAAGGCTCAATCCAGAGTTCTTCCGCATCATAATGAAAGATTAATTTATTTTTTGTTTTTGTAAACATATTCACCCTCCATCCTTACCCTTTTACCGCTCCGCTAGTCATTCCACTAATGATGTATTTCTGCATTAATATAAAAATTAGAGCAACAGGAATAATCGTTACAACTGCGAAAGCGGTTAAGTAACTCCATTTGGTTCCATACTGACCAAGGAAGTTAAAAATACCTGCTGTTATGGGTCTTCTCTCCTGATCCAGGATAAATGTCATACCATATGCCAAATCTCCCCAACCATAAAGGAAGGAGAATATTCCGCATACAACCACTCCTGGTTTTGCTATGGGTATCAATACTCGTATAAATCCGGTGAACTTATTACAGCCATCGATATAAGCTGCCTCCTCAATCTCCTTGGGAATCGCTGCGAAGAAATTTTTTAATATCAATACGGAAAAGGGAATTCCAATGGTTGCATCCGATATCATGGTAGCCCACCAGGTATTATACAAATGCATTTTCTGAAACATAATAAATAAAGGGGTTAACAAAACAGAAACAGGAAGCATCTGTGTAATTAAAAAGCTCAGGATAATCGCCTTTTTCCCCTTAAAGTGATACTTAGCAATTCCGTAGGAAGCCGGTACCGCTAAAATAACGGCAATGATCATGGCTCCTAGCGATATAATCATGCTGTTTCCAAAGGAGCGAAACATATTAAAATCACCGTTTTGTACCTGCGCCAGATAGGATTTTGTATTCAGTAGCTTCGGCCAGAAGGTGGGTGGTATCTGAAAGATTTCCTTCTCCGTTTTTATTGATGTCACAAAAATCCAATAAAGAGGGAAAAGAAGCACACAGAGCAATACAATGGATATGATGCAATATATGACATTCTTTTTTCTGGTTAATTTTAAGTCAGCATCCATTATTCTTCCCCCTCTTTATATACAAATTTCAAATATATCAAACTGACGATAAATAGAATCACAAACAGGATATTGGCAACAGCCGCTCCCTCACTATATTTGAACATTACAAAGGATAATTTATAGGAGTAGGTAGATAACAGCTGTGTAGAATTTACCGGTCCTCCACTGGTCATTACATAAACCAGATCATATACCTTAAACGTATAAATAAATCCTAAAATCAATACGGACTCCATGGTAGGCTTCAGTAAGGGTAATGTAATTTTTCGAAATATCTGAAACTTATTGGCTCCATCAATCGCAGCACTTTCGTATAATTCTTTTGGTATTGTAGTAAGTCCTGTTGCTATTAAGATCATATTGAAGGGAATTCCAATCCAAAAATTCGCAAAAATAACTGCAGGCATAGCCGTTGCCGGATTTGTAAGCCAATCGATATTCCGCTGAATAATTCCCAAATTCCGCAGAATAAAGTTAATGATACCGACATCTGTACTAAACATGAATTTGAAGATCAATCCTGTTATCGTCATCGGTATCATCCAAGGCATGAGAAGCAGCCCTCTTACCGGTTTTGAAAAATTAAAGTTTTTATTAAAGAATAATGCAAGCGCAAATCCGACAACAAACTGAAATATAATGCAAATCACCGTGAAATATAAGGTATTCCACAAGGAAGTCGTCAAAACATTATCGATTTTAAATAGATGGATATAATTATCGAATGCTACAAATTCTTTGACATTACTTCGTAAAGTTTTTACTGTCACATCCTGAAAACTTAATACAAAATTGTATATGATAGGATATCCAACAAAAACAATCATATAGATTAATGCTGGTAAGACGAACAGTATGCCGACATTATCATATTTGAAGTATTTTTTAATCCCTTTCATGTCATTCCTCCATTATTGGTATAGAAAGGAGCAGGTATCTCACAATCCGTGTATTTCCTGCCCCTCCTAACCATCGAAAACTACTTATTCATTATACTGTCAATTGCTGTCTGTGCTTTTGCTGCTGCCTCTTCCGGTGAGCCTGCCCCTGCCATAACCTCATTGAAGGCTAAAGAAATAGCATTTGAAATCTCAGGCCATTCTGCAAGAGGACCTCTGGCATTGGCATACTGCATTTCTTCCACAAATGCCTCATATACTTCATCTCCTGCAAACTGATCCTTAGCGATCGTTGAATCCGGAGAAATATAACCCATTGCATTCGTCATAAGTAAAGATTGTTCTTTCTGTGTAGCAAACTTTAGGAACTCAATCGTTGCTGCTTCATTACCGCCTGCAATAACAGAGTAGTTTTCGCCACCAAGTCCGGATGCCTGCTGCTTATCCATGGGGATCGGAGCAACACCCCAGTTTAAGTCAGGAACCTGCTCACGCATGGTAGGAACCTGCCAGGTACCGTTAATCATCATGGCAAGATTGCCGGATATGAACTGGTTCATCGTATCGCCCTGGGTCCAGTTAATTGCTTCCTTAGGCATAGCACCGGAATCAATCAGATTCTTTGCCATTGTTAATGCCTTAATACCGCCTTCGGAATTCATCTCATATGCGGTTGCTCCGGTAGACCATACCCAAGTAAGGAAATTAAAGGTACCTTCTTCATTTTGCACACTGCTGTGGGCAAACCCATAAACATTGTCCTTTGTGCATTTTTTAGCGGTATCCAGTAATTCATCCCATGTAGTAGGTACGTCACAGCCGGCAGCCGCTAACATATCCTTGTTGTAGTAAAGAAGTAAATCATTACTTCCGAAGGGAACTCCGTATAATTTGCCGTCCAGTGTACAGGAGTTCACAGGACCGGGAAAATAAGAACTAACATCGAATTTACCGGTAAGATCTGCAAATATTCCCATGGATGCATAAGCAGCGGTGTCCGGATTGTCCTGAATGACAAGATCAGGAAGCTCATCTGCGGATGCACCAATCGATAATTGCTTCTTAAAGTCTGCAAACGGAACATACTTTGCTTCTACTGTAATATTCGTCTGAGAATTGTTGAAATCCTGTACCAATTGGTTCAATGCTTTTTGATGACCTTCTGTCTCCCAATAATACCAGATCGTTACGTTACCTGATGCTCCTTCCGCTTGCTGTGCTGAAGCATCCGCCGAATTATCCGACGATCCGGAATCCTGATCCGCAGCAGTCGAGGATGAATCGGATCCATTCGTGCTTGTTGACGATGTATCCTCCTTCTTGGAACTGCATCCCATAAGTAATGCTGTTAACATGGTTAAAACAATGAGTAAAGATATAACCTTTTTCATATGTTACCTCCTCTTTTTATTTGGTAAGCTCATTATATAAAATCAATTAAGGCAACAAAACTCGATAAAACTTAAAAAGGTGGAATATCCTAAAGTCATTTATTCGTTTTTCTATACTCTGCCGGCTGCTGCCCGGTATTATCTCGAAATACCTTACTAAAATATTTGGCATCAGAATACCCAACTCGTTCCGCAATTTCACAGACCTTCAGCTTGCTGCCGATTAATAATTCTTTTGCTTTCATGATGCGAAAATCCTTAATGTATGTACTGAACCTTATACCCTTCTCAAGATGAAACTGATTACCCAGATACTCCGGAGTCAGATTAAGCTTCTCTGCAATCTCCTCCAGGGTTATTCCGGTTTTATAATATTCCAGAATCATATTTTCAGCTCTCTTAACATTGAGACTGAGTTCGGAGCTTTCCCCATGCTGATCATCTTTGATGCACAAATATACCTCTTCGATTACATCTCTCAACTCTTCTTTATTCATGGACCCCATTATTCTCTCAAGAATCCTTTTTTGTTCAATCTGCTCATTCTTTAGAATATTGATTTCCTTTGCAACATTGATCAAAGCCCATATAAACCGTACATAGCTTTCCTTAATATTCTTTGGATCATAAATATTTCCTGTCTCAAAATAATCCATGAACTGTTCCAGACATTTATAAACCTTACTCCGATTATATGAGCATAATGCAGCCTTAAGACGATTCTCGATATCAATCGGATATATGCAGAGCGTTGTCTGTACATTCAATATCTTTGGATGGGAGATCATAATCTGGTCACCAAAGGCAATATTCCAATCCATATATTGCAGTAATTTATAATAATTTGTTCGTAATTCCTTCATCCCTTCCGCATTAATCCAACCATAATTACAGCTTGCCGACCCGGTACCGCGAAGCTGAGAAATAATACCGATTTGAAACCATCTCTCCACTTCCTGCTGATTCTCATACCCATACAAAATGGCTAACAATACCTTATCTTTGGGTATTTCGAGGAGGTAATAGTTTAAATTCTTATTCGAGAAGAAATTGTCCAAATTACGCTTTGTATTCTCTAGCTTTTCATCATAATGCTTGCCCAAATAGATTTGCACTTCACTAAACATTGTATCATGGTTGATTCCATATTTATTCTTTACAAAGTTATGGAGACCTTCGTCAACTTCGATTCCACCGAAGATAATTCCAAGTAGTATGTTGTCTAGTCTCTCCAATGTTTCTGAATTTTGTTTCTGAATCTCCTCAAGCTGTATTTCGGTATTCTTAATCGCCTGTACAAATTCATTGACCACTAGTGGCTTTACCAGATATTCACTTACTCCCCAGCGTATAGCCTGTTGAGCATAAGAGAATTCTGCATAAGCACTTAGTACAATTGCTTTACATTTTATCTTCTTTTCATTGATAATATTAAGCATTGTAAGACCATCCATAATTGGCATCTTAACATCCGTAATTACTAAATCCGGGCTTTTTTCTATGATCAATTCCAGTCCCTCTTGTCCGTTCGCAGCACTACCCACTACTTCATGCTGTGGGAACATTTTGCCAAGTAAATTACATATACCTTCTCGAATTCTAATCTCGTCTTCAACAACAACTATTCGCATACTACCAACCATGCCTTTCTTCATAGCCTGCATACTTTCGTGCGAAAATCTCTGATTTTCACACTGTGCCGGCACAATTCAATCTATACCCTCCGTGGAATGAGAAGAATAACCTCGGTTTCTTCCCCTAAAGTACTTCTGACACTTACACTTGCTTCACTTCCATAATACATTTGTATCCTGGAGATAACATTCTCCATTCCAATATGACTGCCTCTATCAATACTGCGAAATACCTTATTATTAATCTCATCGACCAAGGACAGCTCCATGCCCTTCCCATTATCCCGAATGGTGATGCAGATTACATTGCTCTGAGCCTCCAGTTTGATTGATAAAACATGTTCTCTCGTCAATCCTTCAAATCCATGTATTATCGCGTTTTCGATAAATGGTTGTAAGATAAGCTTGTGTATTTTACAATTTAAGATCTCCGCGTCCGCATCCACTTCATAGCGGAATGCGTTTTTTAAACGGATTTGCTGCAAATAGACGTAGTTTTTCAACCATTCCAGTTCCTGACGGATTTCTACCATGGCATTGCTGTTCGTAATGGCATATCGTAGAATTTGAGCAAGGGAACTGATCGCATTACTAATATCATAATCGTCCTTATCAATCGCCATCCAATTAATAGTATCCAAGGTATTATACAGAAAATGAGGATTAATCTGAGCTTCCAAAGCCCTTATTTCTGCCTCAAGCTGGCGCTCCCCCGCTTCCTTTTCATTCTTCATGGCTTCATCAAGGATACCAAGCATATCATTAAATTGAAGTGCAATATATTCCACCTCAAGCGGCATCTTTCTTTCAATCTCAACTCTGGATTTCAGGTCGCCGGTACTAACTACCTGCATTGTTGTAGCGACCTTCTTAACGGATGATACCAGTCTTCTTGACAATAATATGGTCAAAACAATTGCGATCAGCAAGCAAGCCGCGCTAACAAAAATGACTATTTTCTGTTGAAAGCCAAGTCTGCTGATAGCAACCCGTTGATTGGTAATGTTAATTATATCCCAGTTTAAAACTTCATCATGATAAACATATACGGACAGGTAATCTCTGCTCACCTTTATATCGTCTGTCACAAATTTTAAATAGGCTGCTTTTCTTTCCTCTGTGGAGGAGGATGCATCTGCAACCTTATATGTAAGCTTTTTCTCATCGATATAAGAAATTACTCTTCCATTCTGATCAACGATAAAATTAAAACTACTCATGCTATTATCATGTTCTGAAGTTGACAGACAGGCTTCTCTTAACAGCTTCTCATCGATACTGATGATTGCGATACCATTTTTCTTCGTTAACTTCTTATAATCAATGATACGATGAGCGATATGAAAAAGGTAATTATCTTTATTCGCAAAGCTTGTACCATACTCGGTCGGATAAATATGAGTCATATTATCACCGGATACTTCATTATAAAGCTCATCCTGTGAAAAACTGAAATTCTCGATCCAAGACTGAAGGTTGGATACTGCGGTCATCTGGTCATAAGAAATAAGCATTCCTTCGGAGGTAATGATTGTTATGGACCGTATATATTCCTTGGTATACAGAATACCCTGCAAAATTCTTCTTAACTGGTTCTTTGACACTGCGATATCTTTACCCTCATTTAAATTGTCGACTAAGGCAACCACATCATCATTTGTATAAATCTGATAAAGGACATCTTCATAGGATTCCAGCCAAATATTAAGACTTTTACTGGTCTGCTCCAGATTACTGATGGTTAATTCCTCTGTGTTCTTTTTTAATGTATCTGAAATGTTGTAATAGGAAAAGAAACTGATAAAGAGAATCGGAATTGCAGAAGCCATCAGAAATAACCGAAGCAGCTTCGTTTGTAAGCTGACTTTATTTTTGCGAGATAAATTTATTTTTTTCATATCTTTCCTCTCATACGAACCGTAGTCTTAAGCAAGCGTTCCAATGATAACCACTATATTGGCAGCTGTACCATCTTATATTTTTGACAATTAAAATGATCGATAATAGTATTATCCTCTGCAAACTTTTGTATTGTCAACAATAAACTATACAATTTTTCTAAAAATGCATGAAAGTATACTCTACGAATGTTCAATTTTCACAAACTAAGAAGAGCACACCTCGCGAACTTTCTAATGTCATGAAAAAGGAGCTTTGCTCCATAGCATAATCAGCTATATCGCAAAGCCCCGTTATCAGCGTTCTTCCCGCATAAATAAAATTTTATTTTCCTTTGCAAAATGTGCAAAGGTGTTCGCCTGTTTTCCAGTCAGTTGATAAAATTCATCCGTAACTTCTTTGGCCGTTCCAAGTCTCGTTATAAAATAAAGGGCGACTGTAACATTGACATACTTCTTATCAAGACCTCGCTTATTAATGTAATAATCTCTATATCTCAAATAACCCGGATTCGCATAGGTGATTTTTCTTCCGGTACTCCTGCTCAATATTTTAGACACCTGATCGTAATCAAGGGCTTCAGGGCCGGTAATGGTGTGCGTAGTATTTTTATATTTCTCTGCTTCTTTTAAAATTACAGCAACGGATAATCCAATATCTGCGGCATCAATGAAACTAACCTTACTGTTACCCCCGGGGATAAAAATTAAATCCTGCTCTCTTATTTCATTCGCATGTATTCCTGATATATTCTGCATGAAGAAACCCGGTCTGATATGAGCATATGGAATATCTGCAGCTTCGATGTATTTTTCGATTTTATGATGGGGAGGTACTGTATTCCTTTCCACCCCCATTAATGACAGGAAGGCGACCAAGCGGATATTACTTAACTTCATGGCATCAATAAAAGGATAGAGATCCTGTGGCTTTCCAAGATGAGGCGGTCTCATCAGAAACACTCGATCAACGTCCTTCAAAGCAGCCTTGTAGGTGTCCTGATCCGTAAAATCAAATTGAATCACATCGACAACATCCCCAAATAACTCCTTGAGCTTCCCGGTATTCGTGCCTGCTACTACTACCTTCTCACCCATCTGTAACAATTCATTTACTACATATCTGCCTACATTCCCCGAAGCACCTGTCACCAATATCTTCATATTACCTCTCCTCAATTAAAATGCCATTTGCCTTTTGTATCAATGTGATCATTTGAGTAAACTCCGACGCTCCCATTTCCTGCTTCAGACGCTCTAAGGACCTGCAATATACTTCTAAGGTAGTAGTGACGAGTTCCTTCCCGCTCTCCGTAACCGATATCGTATAGCTTCTTCCATCCGTAGAGGATGGATTCTTTATCAGGTAATTCTGCTTAATCAGAGAATTGACCAACGTTGTTACCGACGGCTTCGCAATCTTTAAAAATTCACTAATCATTCGTGGCGTAATCGAAGTAGTTTGGTTATATGCAAAAATCAGGACCCCCATCTCACTTGGTCTGATTGGTAAATCACGTTTCATATTAATGTATAAGCGGCAAAACAAACCCACTGCGTTAGCGCTCTTGATCAGCTCTGTATCCATTCTTCACCTCATAATAGTTAGTCTGACTAACTATTATTATACACTGAATCTAGTGTATGTCAATCGTTTCATAATAGTTCAAAATATTCGTTGATAATTTCTTTTGCTCTTTCTAAGCCTGCAATAAAATTCTCCTCATAATGTTTATTTATTTCTTGGTTGATTAGATCAATGATATCTTGTAATGTATTTTCGTCATATTCTTCGCTGCTACTCATATGGAACCTTCCTTAATCGTGTTTTGTAATTTACTATCTTTATTACTATACTACCTATTCACATATTTATTCATTGCCATACCTTGCGAGGAACGTCGCGATAATCTCGACTAATATTGGTTCGACCGCCGACTTATTAATTCGTTCACTAAAAAGAGCCGGGTACGTAATGGCTCCTTCAATCATTGCGTAGAATACTCTGGCAGTAAGTAACAGATTATCGGATTTAATTTTATTATCTTGTTCAGCCGCCTTGAGCCAATCTAGCAGCATATTATAAGAAGGCGGATATTTTGCAACCGTTTCTCTGGCATATTGTATATCATTGAGAAATACTCTGGTCAAGAATCTCGATAACCCCAGACGTTTCGGAGAATCTATCAAAAAAATTTCTGCATTGGCAAAAGCTATTAATTGCTCTGCCAGTGCTTCCTCCGGATTATATACTATTGTTTTTAAGCTTTGACGCTGTGCCAAAAAATCATCGACAATTGCTTGAAATAAATTCTCCTTACTGCCAAAGTGGTTATATACGGTTCGCTTAGAGACCCCCGCCGTCTCAGCTATTTTGTCCATACTGGCAAGCTCATACCCCATACTAATAAAAACATCAATTGCACCATCCAGAATCGTTGCTCTTTTTTTACTTTTATCGCGGCTTATACTCTGCATCATGTTGTAATTTCCTCCATATTGTAAACTACACCGTATAGTGTAATTATCTATTGACTTTAATCTACTTACACTGTATAGTATAATTAACAACAATCAAAAAAACAACAAATTTTAATGGAGGACAATATGAATTCAGAAGAATATGTAACAAGTAGCCCAACAAAATTATTAGGTGTTTCTTTATTTGTTCAGGCCATGACATCTCTGATCGGTGGTGCTGTTTTGTATGAACCCTATGTAGCAAAGGATGACATTAACATGACAATGGGCAATCTGGTAAATAATATCGATCGGATTTACAGTGGTATTCTCCTGCAGATCGTAACCGCTCTGGTCATCATTATACTTGGAATAGCAATTTATCAGATTGCAGGCTATATTAATAAAACAATGGCATTGGCTGCATTAAGCTTCTACCTGTTGGAAGCTGTACTTATTGTTATTAGTCAGGTCTTTTTACTTGGCTTAGTGAAGGTCAGTCAGCAATCTATGGCAGATGGAACGGCTGGACTTGAGATGCTAGGGTATGCTTTGCTGTCCTGCAGGGATATTGCAGCTAAAATAGCAATTATACCATTTGGCCTTGGTGCACTACTCTTCTACTATTTATTAATGAAGGCTGCGATCATTCCAAGGTGGCTTGCTCTTTGGGGCTTACTTACGGTACCTTTCGTTCTCATTGGGGTACCCTTATCTCTCTTTGGAGTAGAAGTACCTTTTGCTCTATTCATCCCCTATGTTCCTTTCGAATTCTTTACCGGAATATATATGTTAATAAAGGTATCATTCACCAAAGGCAGAATCCGGATATAAGCTTATCAATTCTCAACATTTGCTGACAGGATGAAATCCTTCCCAGCGATAGTCGAGGGCCTCTCATCCACATTGCTTCACGAAGATTTGTATAATATATTCTGTTCTACAAACACTACATAAAAACGAAAGGAGCATAAATTATGAACAGCAAAGACGTATCCTCAAAAAGACAAGGCAAAAGTAGTGCAGAAGACAGTAACCTCAGTGACAAAAATGTAACTCATACGGATCATCGTTCCAAAACTGCATCCAACAGTGCAGCAAATGACCCCTTCTATACACCGCCGGGGGAAGGCCCCAAGCCAAGAATTACATCAAACTAAATGGAAAGGGGCTGTAGCTGCAGCCCCTTATCTAACTATCTATATACTCTTTCTAAACGCCCTCCCAGACGACTGAATAGCTCATTCGTAATACTTCCTGCTCTTTTAGCAACTTTCGTGGCCGGAATTTCTAACTGCCCATCCGTGCCGATTAGGGTGGCCACATCCCCCGGTTTAGCTTCAGGTATCTCAGTCACATCAATCAATAGCTGGTCCATGCAGATTCTTCCGATTACCGGAGCACTTCTCCCATGCAGCAATACTTTCCCTCTTCCGTAGGATAGATTACGAGGAATCCCATCTGCGTATCCGACCGGCACTACTGCTACCCTGCTGCCTTCTCGTAAGATAAAATCTCTTCCATAGCCTACACTCTCGCCGGAGGCTACCTCTCTGATCAGGATAACTTTTGCCTTCAGGGATAGAACCGGTCGTAGCTGTGCCGATCGTCTTGTTTTATCTCCCTCAGAACTTAGTGAACCATATAGTGCTATTCCAATGCGAACATAATCACATCTCAGCTCAGGGTAATTCAACAGTCCATAGCTGCTTTGGATGTGTACCTTCGGTATAGTAATCCCCCTATCCTTAAGGAACTCAAGTAACATATAAAAACGCTCTATCTGCCCCTGTGTGTATTTGACCTCTTCCGCTTCTAAGTTATCTGCTACACACAAGTGAGTATATATTCCGCTCACCTCTAATCCATCCAGGCAAAAAACCTCTGCTACCCGGTCCGCTTCTTCAACGCAAATACCCAATCGATGCATACCGGTATCGATCTTAATATGCGCCTGAATTGGATATTGGCTGTTGTTCAACAACAGTGCGTAATAATAATCGATTATTGTTTGTATTAAATTATAGTGATGTAACTCCTTCGCTCTGGAGACATCGGTATAACCTAGAATCAAGATTTCCCCTTGTATCCCATTTCTTCTCAGCTCAATTCCTTCATCAATCGTTGCCACTGCAAAGGCTCTTACTCCGATCTCATTCATACATTTTGATACCTTGACCGCTCCGTGACCATAAGCATTTGCTTTTACTACCGCCATCATTTCGCAGCCCGGTGGCATAAGATTTCTTAAAAGATTTGCATTATATCTTAGATTCTCTGTACTGATTTCAAGCCACGACCGACCTTTTCTATGATCGACTACATTGCTCGCTCTAGATTTCATACTTTTTGGCAGTCGTTCCGCCTTGGCGTCATAAACCTGTGTTTGTATCATGGCAACTACCTCCATAAGGTAACGATGAAACCATCGACATTATTACCGGAGACCTGATAAATCGCGTCATCCGGCAGATCAATCCTTGTAAGGGTGTCATGAGCACCTACATAGAAAACCTCAATTTCCTGTCGGTTTATCTTCACAACATAATTCTGCCCTTCCTCGTGATATTGTTTTATGAACGCTACATACTCCTCCAAGGTCAGATTATTCTCCTGCATAATCAAGGAATGTGGATAGCCAACATATCGAAAATGCCATGGTTCATGAGCTATCCCGGTAATTGACTCCTTTTGCCTCGGATATCGTTCTACGAATCCACACTGCAATGCCTTCTCACGGAATACATTGCATACTCCCTCATAAGGAAATTCCGGTCGTATGAAATCTATATTCTCCTGATTGAAAGCCAAATCAATTGCTAGTCCGGTCTGATGCTCACTATGACCCGGCAGGGCAACATATTTTTCTGTAAATTCACTACCGTTTGCTTTCAACGAATCCTCATAAATTCTCTGCTGCTCCTGAAGGGTCCGGTAACCACTTACCGGTATGATTTCCTCCTGACACTGCAGCTTTTCCATCACATGTGTTAATACTGCTGCCGTTTTCATTTCCAATAGAACATTTGCTCCTTGTCTACTAACCTGAGAAAGGGATCGATACTTCATGACCTCTTGACTTACCAAAGGGTAAGCTTTATTAATCAGGATTAGGCTGCCTTTATGAATATCAGTCTTAGGAAGGGTAATCGCTTTCATCGATTCATCCCCAATTCAATCAATTTGGTTAGCAGCTCCTCAAAAGGAAGCCCGATCTCCTTCATCATATTGGGATAACGGCTATGTGAGGTAAAGCCCGGTATTGTATTCACTTCATTGAATACAATCCTCTGATCCGGAGTCAGAAACATATCCACTCTGGCAAAGCCCGTGCAACCAAGTATCTTATAAATCTTCTTTGCAGTATGTTTGATATGGTCCGCAGTCTGCTGATCAATCCTGGCCGGCATATGAATTCTGGATGATTTCAATGTATATTTTTCTTCAAAATCGAAAAATCCCTCTGAAAGCTCTATCTCATCAACTTCTCCTATAATCAAATCATGATTTCCTAGAATAGCGCACCCAACCTCGAAGCCCTCGATATTTTCCTCTATAATAATTTCATTATCATAAGAGAATGCCTTCTTTACAGCTTTTGATAAATCCATTTTTTCATACACCTTTGTAATCCCAATGGAGGATCCTGCTTTCACCGGTTTTACAAAAACGGGATATGTCAATTCCTTAGTCTTATCATAGAGAACCGAGTTATCATATTGTTTTGTCATAACGATTGATCTTGGCGTACTGATTCCTTCCGCCGTAACCATTCTATGCGCTCTATACTTGTCCATACATAATGCTGAGCTTAAGGTACCGCATCCGATCAAAGGAATGCCTGCCAACTCGATGAGTCCTTGAATTGTTCCATCCTCTCCGTTCTTGCCATGTAGGACCGGAAATACTGCATCAATTTTGATATAATGCATTCCTTCTTGTCGAAACTCTATCATTCCGTGAAGATCACGATTCGGTGAAATCACAATCGGTATGCATTCCTCTCCTTGTAAATGCCAGGTGTCCTGTTGAATCTTGTCAATCGATCCATAGTACCGAAACCAGGAGCCTTCCTTTGTAATTCCGACTAAGACTGTCTCATAGCGCCTTGCATCCATATTAGAAATGATTGAATACGCAGATTGCAGGGATACCGGGTACTCACTGGAGCATCCCCCAAAAATGATTGCGATCGTTCTCTTTCTCATCGTTCTTCTCCTTCTCCTATTTGATAGGAACAAATAATGAGTCTGCCTTAGTATTTCTTTCCCACTGAAAAAAGCATCCTCTTGTCCTTGGTAATCTAATATTACCAGACGTGAGAATGCTTTTTATTCGCTTTTTCTTTATGAAAGCTATCTATTTTCCTAATAAATTCTTACATTTTTCCTACGAAAGCTCAGGTAGGTTAATTATAAATTCGATCACTTCATTTTCGCTTACTGCACTTATGGACCCCCTATGAAGCTCAACAATCTCCTTCGCTATGGCAAGTCCGAGTCCTGCGCCACCGGTTTTTGACGTTCTTGCGGTGTCTAGACGGTAGAACTGCTCAAATATTCTCTCAAGCTTTTCGGAAGGTATCGTATTTCCATGATTTAAAAAGCTTATGTTAAGTCCTGTATCATGCTGTGCCACCGAGATCTGAATCACACCCTCGGGGAAGCTGTAATTGATGGCATTGCGAAGAAGATTATCAAAGACACGTTGCATCTTATTAACATCACATTTTATCATAATATCCGGGGC
Source organism: Bacillota bacterium (assembly GCA_023421075.1). Lineage (GTDB taxonomy): Bacteria > Bacillota > Clostridia > Lachnospirales > Lachnospiraceae > Mobilitalea. The sequence goes on along the minus strand of JAEZUM010000084.1, from coordinate 36,474 downwards.
CGCATTGATATTACAGACTAAATCCTTCTCAGCAAGCATCGGTCCAAACTCATAAACAATCTGCTCCAGCATGCGGGTAAGATTAATTTTACTCAGCTCAAGCGTCAGATTCGTAAGATTAAAACGGGTTATCTCAAAGAATTCATTGATCAGGTCTTCGAGACGTTCTGCCTTATCCAGTGATATCGAGAGATATTTCTCTCGAAGCTCCTCTGAAATCTGTTGCTCTTCTTTTAATAAGGTGAGATATCCGATTACCGAGGTAAGCGGTGTCTTTAAATCATGCGCAAGATATACCACCAGATCATTCTTCCTCTGCTCTGCTTCCTTCGCTGCCCGTTCATTATTCTGAATATCCATCATGATTTGATTCATCTGATACTCTACTTCCTTTAATTCGGATGGCAGCTCGATGAGTTCGCCCTTGGTATTGTAGATTGCTTCTGTCGCCTGAATTATATTTTCCAGGTAACCTAAGGTCTTCAACCAGTAATGAAGAAAAATACACAGATATCCAATTCCCAAAATGATGACAAAAAATAAAATGTATCGATCTTCGATTAAATTGAATACTCGGTATAGGGGATTACTGTCATACCAAATAAACTGCCGTAAGAAAATCCTTGATAGCGCAAATAAAGCAATCATTATGACCGAATATATCATCACTGCAATAAAGAATCTGGTCAGAATACGAAGGGACAAGGCCTTTTTGAAATTTACTTTTCTTCTATTCAATTTGATAACCAACCCCCCAGACAGTCTTAATAAACTTAGGATTTTTCGAGGAATCCTTCATTTTCTCACGAATTCGTCCGATATGTGCCATGACCGTGTTATTATTATCCAGATATTTTTCTCCCCAGACAGCCTCAAACAGCTCTTCCGAAGATACCACCTTACCCTTATGCTCACACAGATACCATATAATAGAAAACTCGATCGGTGTCAGTACAAGCGGTTTTCCATATAATAAACATTTGTGTGTATCCTTGTTAATCACCAGACCTCTGAAATCATACTCGTTCAGAATCGGCGCTTCTATCCCTTCGGAATGATTATAACGCATATACCGTCTTAACTGTGTTTTAACCCGGGCTACAACCTCCAATGGGTTGAAGGGCTTTGTGATATAATCATCAGCACCTAGCGTAAGCCCCATAATTTTATCCATATCCTCAACCTTAGCGGTTAACATAATAACCGGAAAGAAGTATTGTTCCCTGATCTTCTGGCAGATGTGAAAGCCATCAATGTCAGGCAACATGACATCCAATATTGCAAGATCCAGCCTTCTCGTATTAATACATTCTAATGCCTCAAATCCGGAATAGAACTTATAGACCTGATACCCATCATTTTTCAGATACAATTCCATCAGGTCCGCGATCTCTTTCTCATCATCTACAATTAAAATACTCTCACTCATACCGTTAACCCCATTACTCCATCCCTCGAGGTGGTTTTAATAATAATTTACATTATATAACTTATCAAATATTATCAGATTTGTCCAATCTATCTTTCGATCAAGTAAACCTTATAACAGAAAAAGCTCCTCCTTAGGAAACGGTTAATATCCTATAACCATCTACCTAAGGAGGCGCTTTTATTTGTTAAGTTTAAGATATATTATTAACGCAATTATTATTTTGATGTAGTTACGGTAATCGTCTTTGAATAAACCCCTGAATAAGACTCTTTGCCATAAGTTACATAAGCTGCTACCTTTAGTTTATAGGGTGTTGCACTTTTAAGTTTCTGAATTGTAAAGCTGGTAGTATTACTATCCTTTACGGTGCCAACCAATACCCACTTCTTCGTAGCCGTGTTATATTGGTAAACATAATATCCTTGCGCTCCCTTACTTTTATCCCATTGTACAGTTATCGCATTCTTAGTAACCTTTCCTTTTCTCAACGATTTCACTTGAGACGGAGCCGGTGAGTCATTTATCTTATCGGAGTTAATATAAAAAACTCCAACAATATTACTTTCTTTGTCCTTTGCATAAATTGCGACTTCTTCTGAATTTGAGCCTTTGAATGTAACCTCACCTGCTTCATTGACCTTAGCCAATGCATCATAGGAACTGGTCCAGGTATATTTCTTCGGATCTGTGGTCAGTCCGTTATTCGCTTTCAGCTTTATGACATCACCTGATTTGGCGGTTGATTTGCTTCCAGTGATATAGACTGTTTGATAGCTGCCTTCTAAAACGGAAAAGGATAAATCATCGAAATAGGCATCATTGTCACTACCTACATAGCGATTAGCTATTAACTTCACTCTGGCGGTTACCGCAGAATTCATCATCTGAGTTCTTATCGTATGCTGTGTCCATGCCGGATTACGTTGTGATCTGGAAAGTGCCTTTAGAACCGCACCCTTCGAATCCAAGAATTCAAGCTGCAATATGGCTTCATCATTCGGTGATTGATCCCAATTCGCCAGCCAACCGGATAATTCCACCCAGGTTCCGGCTTCATAAGAGGTTAAGTCAATATCCTGATAAATATAACTGGTATTACAAGCCTTTTTGCTTGGCCAGAAAAAGTACTGTCCTTCCATAGGAGTAATCGGTGCGCTAGGAAACCAAAAACTATCAGGATCTACCCACCCGGTCATCTCATTCTCAGCATTTCCATTGATCAGTAAATTCTCCTGTGCACGAGCTGTCGTCTTAGGTAACATTACTAGTACAGTGAAGCATAGAAAAACAAATACTATGGCTCTTTTCATATCTTATCCTCCTGTCCTATTATGGTAAAGACTTACCGAATATGGTTTTATAAGATTATTATAAACTTAAAAAAATTGTATTACAATAACTACTTCGTCTATTTCGGATTACTTTGTCCATGCTCCTTACCTGCCGGATGAAATCTCATAAAGAAAGAAGGCACTCGGTTCACCAGTCTTCTTAACAAAGCGTTATAATCCTTTTCCACTTCCCGATATACCATAAGCTTATTCTCCAATACTTTTTGCGCTGCCGCATCATTTTCCCCGCCACGCTCCTGCATATACAGTCGGCGGTGGACTTGCACCTGTTCTCTGATTGCATCCAAACTCTTCCGCTTAGCAGATAATTCCCGGTAACTCACGGTAAACCACAAAGCAACAAATGCGGCCACACAAATTCCTGCAATCAACCAGCCTAGTGCGACTGTTATCATAGGCATCCCTCCCATTCTTTTCGAAATCATGATCAAACATCGTAATAATATCAGATTTCCTCCCTAAAAACTGTCTATCGCACGAATCGTATCTCCTACCGCATGAATCGTAATTCCAAATTCTTGTAACCCTATGATTTTTGTACTATAATAATCTTGGTTTATGATACCCTTACGGAGGATACGAAGATGCATATTGCAGTTTGTGATGACAGCTTAGAGGAACTCTCCCGCATTTCCTCGCTTTTGGAGGATTATCGAAGAGAACGGGATAGTTCCGTTACCTATGAAGCTTTTCATAGTGCCATTGAGCTTTTAGAGACACTGAAAGTCAGACGGTTTGATATATTATTGCTGGATATCCTTATGCCGGGACTTACCGGTATGGAAGCCGCCAAAGAAATCCGCTTGACGGATCGTGAGATCCCGATTATCTTCCTTACCTCTTCCCGCGAATATGCAGTGGAGAGCTACCGTGTGGGTGCAGAAGATTACATCATAAAGCCTGCGCGGAAGGATGAGGTCTTTCCTTCTCTGGATAAGCAGCTGACAAGGCTGACACAGGCGGAGCCGTATCTGACATTGAAAACAGGAAGCGGTATCATTAAGCTGCTCTTTTCGCAAATCGTCTATGTGGAAGTCACAAATCGTACCCTACAATTTATGTTGGTAAACGGCGAGGTTCGGGAAGCCTACGGTTACTTAAGCGATTATGAGGAAAAGCTTCTGTCAGACCCATATTTTATGAAACCACACCGCTCCTATCTGATTAACCTGCGCCAGGTAACTGAGCTTGACAAGAATGGACTCACTACAACGGTCAGGAAAACAGTGCCTATTGCTAGAGATGCTTTTGTAAAGGTCAAAGCAGCCTATATGAAATATCTGCTGTCACCGCACGAAAGGAGGGAGGGGCTGTGATCTATACCTTCTTTCTTTTATTTCGTTCCACCATGGCTATGATCTTCGGTACAGCAGTATCACTTCTTTTTGCAGGAGCCTTGAATACGCGTAGAGGGAAACTTGCGACATTCATTTTTTGTACCGTTATCCTAATGATTCAAGTTTTGTGCTGGTTGATGTTTGGTCTTAAGACCACAATGCAATTGTATCCCTTCATTACACATGTGCCATCGGTTCTTTTCCTCGCCTTATACTTCAAGCGCCCGTGGTCAATTTCGATCAGCAGTGTACTGACAGCCTATCTTTGCTGCCAGATCCCTCGCTGGATGGGTTCCGTTGCCGCAGCCGTTTTCGGCAGCCAGATTGCAGATCATATCGGTTACTTTGCTGCCATGTGTGTTGTATACTACTTCCTGAGAAGATATATTGCTGATTCCGTCAGACAATTAATGGAGCGTTCCACTCGCTCCTGTCTGCTGTTTGGCGCCGTACCTCTGTTATACTATTTGTTCGACTACGCTACTACGGTCTATACGGATATTCTGTATACCGGTGCCCGGGGGGCCGTGCAATTTACTCCCTCTGTGATTTGTACCTTTTACTTAGTATTTGTTCTCCAATATTATAATGAATCCCATAAGCAGGAAGTTGCACAGCGCGAAAGAGATATCTTTGCCTCTCAGCTCCAGCAGGCTCAGGTTGAGCTTGACACGATGAGACAGATGCAGAAAGGTACCGCAATCTATCGTCACGATATGCGTCATCACTTATCACTGATTGGCGGATTTGCTGCTGAGGGTGATCTTCAGAAAATCAACGAATACCTTGCCGTTACAGAAGCAGATATTGATGCCCTGACACCGGTACGTTATTGCGAAAATGATACCGTCAATCTGATATTATCCAGCTTTGAGACAAAGGCAAAAAAAGAGCGGGTTGTTTTACACGCAGATGTCAAGCTGCCGGAGGAACTAGGTATTAATGACACAGAGCTTTGCTCTTTACTTTCGAATGCACTGGAAAATGCTATTTTTGCTGCCGCACAGGTAGAGGATGAGAGGCTTCGTAAGGTCTATATTCATGCCGTTATCAATGGACACAAGCTGGTTCTTTCTACGGAGAACGCTTATGTAGGCACCATCGAAATGGAAGGTGAATTGCCAAGATCAATGAACAAAGAAGCCGGACACGGCTTCGGAATCAAGAGTATGATCTCCATCGTGGAACGCCATGGCGGACTATATTCCTTTGAAACAGAGGGTGGAGTGTTCATTCTGCAGCTTATGCTGCCCCTGGCTAAATAATCCCTGACGAATCTGTCCTACACATATTAATCGTTTACCGCGCGTACAGTTTTTCTTATTCTAAAAACAACTTGGATCCGGTTTACTTTCATCGAGGTAAATATTTTTCCCATTATTCAACTTGGAAAAAATTATCTGAGGAAACTCTTGACACAGATACTTATACGTAGTATATTTTAACTAAGTTAATTATTTTTAACTTAGTTAAAATTATTAAGGGGTGTTTTATGAAACTATCTAAGAAAGAACGTACTCAAAAAGAAATTCTTGAGGCCGCGAAGGGGATAGTCCATGAGAAAGGGCACGAGGCCGTTACGGTTCGGTATTTAGCAGAAGTAACAGGATACTCCTATACCAATTTGTATTATTATTTTAAGGATGTCAATGCACTCTTATGGACCTTACGTCTTGACATGATAGAGGATATGATTACAGAGCTTACCTCTATTCCTTTTACGAAGGATGATCCGGCGGAGGAGATCACTGGTGCTTTTTACTGCTATATCGACTATTTCTTTAAGTATCCAAATGTATTCCGCTTTTTTTACTTTTATCCGTTTGTTCAACCGGATGGGGATAACAGTTATCAAAAACTCGAGGAACGCTTCAGCAACATGTGGAATACTTCCTTCGCTCGTCTAATACAAGAAGGCTTGATACAACCCGACCATGTTGAAATAGTGGCAAAGACTATTATATACGCACTACAGGGAATGATTATGTTGAGTTTTTCATCTAACGGAACTACAAACCAAGATGACATCAAAGCAGAGCTTACCAGAATTGTGAGTTACTTATTCAATCATAATAAATAATTGGAGGTAATATATTATGAATCCGGTTTTCAAAGCTAACTTCAATCCGCTATTTCGAATTGCTCAGGTTTTAACGTTGATTATGCTTCTTCTTATCCCATTGCAGATAATCATCTATATAGTTTCACCGCCACCAACCAGCGTCGAAGGCTTCTTTGTACTTTATCAAAATAATCCATTGTTAGGATTGTTGAGCTTAGATTTTATTTACCTCTTTAACAATATAATCATAGTAATCATTTATTTAGCCCTCTTTATCCTCTTATACCGAGAAAAACCGGTTACTGTACTTCTGTCGATAATTCTTGGTCTGATTGGAGTTGCATGCTATTATCCATCCAACCCGGCTTTTGAAATGCTTACCTTAAGTCATCAATATTTTAACGTACTGCCTGATCAACAAGCCATATATTTAGCCGCAGGCGAGGCTTTACTAGCTGGTTATACGGGAACCACCTTTAATACTTATTACGTTTTGAGCACTATATGTCTGTTACTGTTTGCATATGCTATACTCAAGAGTAACAAGTTCAAGAAATCAGTCGGTTTATGGGGATTAGCTTCCGGATTTTTCATGATTATTCCTTCATCCGTCGGAGTAATTGGTATGGTTTTTTCTTTACTGTCACTCATCCCATGGATGGTGTTTATAGTACTGTTGATGGTCAGCTTCCACAAATTTGCCACTATCTCATTTCAAACATAAATCCTCTCGAGGTATAAAAGGTTGCTAGGATGAAACAATTCAACTACCTTCCTAAGCAATAAAAAAGCTTGAAACCATTGGATTTCAAGCCTTTTATTTGTATTCAGAATGTGCTTTATTACAGCATTTCAATAATCTTCATACTCTTTTGAGCAGACAGATCTATAAATGAGCCGTCAACTCGAACCACCGGATTTGATATATTATGTGGAGGCACATATACAATCTCTCCAAGTTTACCTGTATTCATCATCACCCTAGACCCAACATAATATTGTGAGATGTTATGTATAAATTTCAGAAGTATGCCCGGGTCAAAATGGCCTTCCCCAATGCCGATCCGTTCAAATTCCCTAAAGGTATCAAAGGGGGTCTGCCTCTTTTTATAAACGCGTTCTGAGGTAAGCGCATCAAAAACATCTGCAATGGATATTATTTTTGCAAAACTACTGATTCCTACACTTTTTATACCAAAAGGATATCCCGTTCCGTTTTCCTTTTCATGATGCATTAATACCGCTTCTTTCACTTTCTTACTAATGCCTGCATTCTCCTTAATTAGTTCAAATCCGTATAATGGATGCATCTTGATAATTTCAAACTCCTCCTTGGTTAAAGGCCCTTTTTTGTTCAATATATCGATTGGAATTTTAGTTTTTCCTATGTCATGTAAAATACCGGCGATTATTAGAAGCTTGATCTCGTTTTCCGGTAGCTCAAGCCACTTTCCGATCAACATCGAATATAATGAAACATTGATACAATGGGAATAGGTATATTCATCCACAATTTTTAACTTATTCAGACATTCCGTTACAATAATATTGGTGTACATATTCTCATAAAGGGAACTGGAAATCTCGTATATCTTCTCATTATCCAGTCCTCTTCCTGCTGCAAGATCATTAATCATTTCCTTTACAGAATTTACACTTTTCTGGTACTTTATCTTAAATGCTATAATATCTGCCTTAGGGTTATGAACCGTATCTACATTTTTTGTGTGATCACATACCGCAATACGGTCCACTTTGAAGGCAATCAGCTTTTGTCTTATGGATTCATTTACTATGGTGTTTTTGGTTATAATCAACCTGCCGCTGCTGTTTAAAACATCCTCAGCAATCTCATAGCCATCGGGGCAATCCAATGTGCTATAAATGCACTTTTCCATAACGCTTCTTCCTCCATAAGTCGTAATCGTATTTTCAAGATCCAGAAGTTCTTGTCGCTTAACGGTTCCTCTCCGGTAGCAGAGATAATGTATACTCCCCCGAATAAGAGGCGTTCTGCACTAAAGAAGCTCGACAACTTCAATCTCATTTTCTACCGACAAGTCATGATATTCATTTTCACATAACACCAGAGGCTTCGTTATTTTGATAGGATTAATATAGACGATATTACCTACCTGTTCGTTACTTAACCGAATCGCTCTTCCGTTATAGTAATCGATAATATTGTTAATAAATATCTGACATATATATGGATCCAGTTGATTAAAGCTATTCGCCTGAATTTCATCAACCGCTTTTAATGGTGATTTCTTGTTACAATATGTCTTGGTCGCGGTGATTGCATCAAAGGTATCCGCTATCGCAATTATTCTACTGAATAAATGAATCTTTTCATTTTTTAGACCCAGAGGATATCCCGTTCCATCCATTCTCTCATGATGAAATAAAACACCCTGTAACACTTCCAAATCGAATTCGTTGGCATTATCTAATAGTTTATAACCTACGACCGGATGAGATTTCATTTTCTCCATCTCTTCTAAGGTTAATGTGTCCGACTTATTTAGCAGACTATCTTTTATCTTCGCTTTTCCAAGATCATGTAGAAGTCCTGCGCGAACCAGGTTTACTAGTTTTAGTTCATCCAGCTTCAGCCATCTGCCAATCACCAAGGATAGGAAAGCTACATTAACCGGATGAGAATACATATAGGGGTTTTTATCCTGAACACTGTTTAGTAAGGTTAATATATCTGTATCATTATTTTGATATCTGCAGATTTGAATAGAGCATATCTTTGCAGGATAAAAGTATAATTCCCTGCCAAATCGAATATCCTCCACAATATTACGCGAGATTTTTATTGCCTGATTATAAGTCTCTTCTAAACTAATCATAATTCCCTCCTTTAAGCATTACAAACGCTCCACTCTATGTAACCTTGCTGCTACACGCTCTTTTACTGACATCCGATTCCTACGCTACACCAGTGCCTCGATTATATTGAAAAAATTTATAATCTTTTCTTCGACATAATAATACCAAATTCCAGTCAATAAAACCGTTTACCGCACGAATAGTATCTCCTACCGCATGAATTGTTATTTTGTTCTCTTACTAGTAGTGAATATAACCCACAAAAATAAAAGCCCTACAATCGCAAAAAATTATAAGGCTTTCATAATTTGAGAGGCAGTAAGATTTGAACCATATGCTCAATTTGCTGTATGAAGTTTTCTTAAGAAGATTTGTATTATACTCATATGGTTATAGAATATTGATTCGTGTTAATTTTTCACCTGATAAGGTCTCATCATTTCATTATCCTCATGATCCAGGATATGACAATGCCATACGTATCCTGGTTCGGTTGTCGGATTGAACGGGAATAAATTTTCGCCAGGTTTGACACCACCAGTCGGAACATCCTGAGGCGCAAATCGCACTCTGATTCTTGTTACTTGATTCGGATTCATCCTAACAGTATCTTTCCATCCGATTTCATTATCATCCGGTTTGATCGGGTAACATGATGTTAAGAATGGTTCGACCGGTACGTCAATGGTTGGATGCATTAGTGGTGCCATCCCATTAACCTCTTCCCATTTCTTCATATACCCGGAAGCATTAAAGTTCTGACGATTTTGCAGCTGAAATTGTACCAAATGCAGATGAATCGGGTGTGCATCCGCTGTCAGATTAGCGATAACCCACTCTTCTGTAGAACCAACTCTTGGAATCTCCGAGATTCGTGCCATCCACATCTGTCCATTTAATAAAACCATAGTCGGGCCATTCGGTCCCATTACCTCATTCAGAGTTAAAATTCTCTTTGTATCAGGATAGAGTATCGGAATTTCATTTAGTCTGTCAGGGAGTTTATTCGGTTTAATAGTTTTACACGCATCAGCCGGAACCGTAAATTGCATAATTTGACCAACCGTATTAGGATCTGGACTTTCTCCTGCAGGAAAGGGCGCATTTGCATCATTGAGCAATCTGATTGTTGTTCCCGGAGTAATTTGTGAAAAATCGACTAAAATATCAGCACGCTCCCCGGGTGCGATCAGTAATGTCTTAAGCTCTACCGGTTTCGGTAAGAAACCACCATCCGTGCCAATTTGAATAAAGCTCATGCCGTTGGATAAAGTCAGATTATAAAAACGCGCATTTGATCCATTTAATACACGAAAACGATATTGATGGCGGTCAACATTAAGATTAGGCCACACCTTACCATTTACCATAATGGTGTCTCCGAAAAACTCTGGTACCCAATAAGGGTGGATCTCCGGATTGATGCCAACATTATCAAATAGTAAAGAACCATCTGTATTAAACATACGATCCTGAATAACCACAGGAATCTCGTACTTGCCTGATGGTAGACATAACTTTTCCTCCAGGCTTGCGTTATTTTTATCTCGAAGTAGAAAAAAACCTGCTAAGCCTGCATAAACATTTAACCTAGTAATGCCTAAGGCATGATCATGATACCAAAGCGTTGCAGACTGCTGTTCGTTCGGATAATAGTATTTATCGGTTTTGAAATCCGGTCCACGTCTCCCGTCAAAAGTAAACCATGCTTCCGGATATCCATCATAAACAGATTCATTTTCTCCACCATGTAAGTGTGTTACGATTGGAACAGGAGATTGTGCTTCGCAAAAGCCCGGAGGAAATGGGGGCCAAGGCTTCGGAAGATCATGCATCGGCATATTATTGGGGTTAGCCCAATGTAAAGTAGGGTCAACTGCAAAAAGATGCTTGCCCCTTAATTTGTTAATCCATTTTACCGTTACCGGTATACCCCTGATCGCTTCAAAGGTTGCACCTGGTGCACTTCTGGAATACTTTGTTCTGCCGGTCCTTTCATCCTTTACAAGACCACCATAACCCCATACCTTCGTCTTAGGAAACCCAGGTGGTAGGATCTGTTGATCAAATTCACTGATATCAATTGAATAGGAATGCTTAATATTAATATGCCCGTGTCTGCACCATTTTCTAGAAATGCAGGGTTTATACATCGGAGGTTTCGGTAACTGATTTATATATTTGGGAATATCATTCGGATCTAGTTTCGTGGGTTGTTCCGTGAGATTGTTTTGACCCGTTTGCCTTTGTTTGTAAATTTTTCTTTCCTGTAAATCATTCTTTATGCTATAAAATTTATTCATCGCATTATATAACAACATATAATAACCCCCTTAAAACATTATTATATGATATCATATGACAATTCGACAAAAAGGTTTATAATACGGCAACAAATCCATATGAACTCACTCTTCTATCAAAGTATTCAAACCTTCAATAATATGTGGTATCAAAAGGATAATACCTATCAAAAATGAGGTGGAGTCTATCACCACCTCATTTTTAGAACTTTATAAAATTATTTCAGCAAATAAATCTGATATAGTACCTGTGCTGCTTTTGCTCTTGTCAATTTTCCTGTGGGGTTCAATGTATTATTACTATTGCCCTTGAAAAGACCCATTTTTACCATTGTCGCCACATCACCGATTGCATATTTGGAAACCTTCTTTGCATCTGTATATTTACTTATGTCCTTTGATTTTCCTACTTTTAGTGTCAGCTTAGCAGCCTTCAATGCTCGAATGGCTAATACTGCCATATCCTGCCTGGAGATTTTATCTTTAGGATTGAACTTATTATTATGACCAACCGTAATTCCCAGAGCCTTTGATATTCCAATTTCGTTGTAATATCTATTTGTTTCTTTCACATCAATGAAATTTGAATCAAATTCTGCTTTAAGTCCAAGAGTCTTAACAAGCCATCCTACAAACTCTCCTTTTGATATTTTATCATTTGGATTAAAGTTAATTTCCGATGTACCCTCAATGATTCCGTTTGATGCAAGTTCTTCGATTGGCTTTTCCATCCATGAATTTTTCTTCACGTCACGAAAACTCTTTTTGATAAAGGCTATTGTGTAATTACTGAAATGCGTTGTAGTAAAGACGACCGCTTTTTCTTCAGCAACGTATTTACCACCTTGAATCTGTTCAACCTCACCATTATTAATATACCATACTACAAGATAATTCAGATTTGCCAGTTCATCCGATGTGGGATTATATGGTATCTTAACAACTACCGGTGCATTTGTATTCATCCATGCGATAGCCTTGCCATCTACTTTCACTTCCAAGTCAACCACAGGGCGATTTCCAATCGCCTTTAATGCTTTCCCATCAAGTTTAGGGATATCAGCTTCAGAAATACTAATCTCTATTTTACTTGCGTTCGTAGTGTCAACTGTCTTTAGCATGTTTTCGGGTATTACCATTGTTCCAAGCTCAGTTTTAATCTCAACATTAACCTCTTTGCTATCAGAAGCAAGTATTGATTTTGGAAGTTGTACAGAATATTTCACCGCACCCTCTACTTTCGGTATTTCCATGGAAACAGTTTTCGTACCATCACTATTAACTACAGCATTACTCAGAGCCTTATTAAATACCTCCGTCTGTATGATTACTGCATCTGCTATTCCAGTGGCTTTATCCACTACAGGTGCCTCTACTTTAATAGTATGACCTTCAACAACTTCTTTCACCGGTTCCGGATTTGATGCTTGTGAAGAACCAGGTGCTGGAATAGGTGTCACAGGAGTTGAAACAGGTGCTATCGGTGTTCCTATTACGCTTACTCCTGTTGATATATTTCCGTTGGAATCAACTGTCTGCAGAACGATGGTATATGTAATTCCATTGATAAGTCCCATTATTGTTGTGCTGCGTACTCCTCCGCCTATGTTCCGTGCTGTTATTGCTGAACCGGTTACTATAACATGGTCAAAGTCCAAATCAGTCGGGTTCATCCATATTAAAGTTAGATGTCCATCACCGGCAATCACCATTGCTCCGGTAACTTCGTAAGGTGCTGTTGTATCAGGCATAATTATGTCAGTCGGTGTTCCGTTTATGCTTACTCCGGTTGATATATTTCCGTTCGTATCCACCGTCTGCAGAACGATGGTATAGGTTATTCCATTGGTAAGTCCAGTGACTGTTGTACTATTTACTCCTCCACCTATGTTCTGTGCTGTTATGGCTGATCCGGTCACTATAACATGGTCAAAGTCTAAATCAGTCGGGTTTATCCATGTTAAGGTAAGTTGCCCATCACCGGCAACCACGGTTAATCCAGTAACTTCGGAAGGGTCTGTTGTATTACCGGGATTGTTAACCAACCCATTCCTCGCTGTAATTAACACATCAATAATAGAGTCTATATCTTGCTGTGTGGCATTTTCATTAAAGTAAACCGAATCAGCCGTGGCAAGCAAGCTTCCAAAATCAGCGTTTTCCCAGCTTTCAGGAGTATAATCTGCTTGCTTTAATGCTTTTATTTGAGACATAACTTCTATTAAAGCAGATTTATTTGCCTTTTCCTCCAATGCATTTATTGACGTTTGCAGGGTCTGTAATATAGTATCAACCTGTCGCTGCGTTGCATTATTATCACTTAATAAACTGCTGGCATTTAATAAAACATTATCGATATTGGAATCGGACCAGGAAGAAGAAACATAGTCATTCTGGTCTAATAGCACTGCTGTATCGTAGAGTGCCTGCAGATCTCCTTTATATGTATTAACCTTTACTGTGCACAAATCATATTCCGAACCAGCCGAGTGGCGGGCTATAATAACGGAAGTACCTCCTGAAATAGCATGAAGCGCTGCAGAATACGTTGCTTGTCCTCCTGCTTCAGGAGTTCCTGTCGTTCCTGGTGTAGTAACCATTACAGCATCTGTATTGTATGATTTTAATTCGATTACGTCGGTAGCTGCATATGGAGATAATTCGGCAGTTAAATCCAGGGTTTCTCCCTTATTTAACGTAATCGAATGATTGTTCAGCTTATAAGAGTAATCACCATATACTTCTATCTCATAGATACCTAACCCATATTGTGTGGCAATTACACCATAAACACGTAAATAACGAGCTGTCACTGGTTTGAAAATTATATCGTCAATTTTATTTACGACATATGCTCTTGCGACATGAGTAATCGGTACCCAATTAACTGCATCATCCGAATATTGTAAATATACATCTGCCGTATTTACTTCCCAGTAAAGCTTCACTTCATTCACTTGTTTCGATTCGCCCAAATCAATGTAAAAGCTGCGTGTTGTTGTACCTGCAGTTCCTCTACCGGTACTATCCTTTGTACCATAATTACCATCGGTAACAATCGCTGTAGTCTTAGCTGACTCTACCGTAGAACCATTATAATATGACTCCAATGTTACTGTCTTATTATAGGCCAGGTTCGTTCTCCCTCCATAATTTGGCAGTGGAGCTGGTATGTCAGCCTCTGAAAATGCTTCAAATTCATAAAATGACATACCATATGCAGTTCCTACCCTACTTACACATTGTAATCGAATGTATTGTGAATAAATACTCCCCTCAGGAATATTTAAAACCTGCCAACCCGGCTTCGTGCATGTATAGGTATTAACGTCTGTCCATGTAGATCCATCATCTGACTTTTGAATTTTATAGCTCGTAGCATAAGTGCTTTCCCACGAGATTCGAATGGTTCTAACCGGTGTTTTTTGCCCTAGATTAACTTGCCACCAAGCAGTAGCCAAGTTATTTGCTGCAAATCGTGAGCTCCCCTCACCATCCACTGCATATTGTGCTACTTGTCCTGAATTTGCTGATCCACTTGCTGACGTAGCTTTTAATAATGCTCTATTTACAGAGTTATTTACTTTTAATTCTTTAATCTCATATCCATTTTTATTATTACTTGAGAGTAATAAAATACGGATATAATTCGTTTTTACATAGGGTAGATCAATTACTTCCTGTCCGCCACTTCCATTCCATTGCAAACATCCATCCGTCCAATTCACATTATCCATAGAATATTGAACGATATATTCTTTTGCATAGTTATCACCCCAATTAATCGTGACTTTGTCAACATAAGACTTAGGAGTTTCTAAATTGTATACTAGATATTGGCTTTCGTCCGGTTCTGAGCGCCATGATGTATCCACCAGGTCATCTACTGCATTAAAAGAAGCGTATCCAGGTAAAAATGAGCTTGCAACAATATTATTGGCAGTAAGAGGAACATTGGTTAACGTCTGCGTAATCGATTCTCCTAAATGAATTCCACTGCCTACATTGTATCTTCCATATAATGTTTCGCCGGCAGTTTGGTCAATTATTTTTACGTCAACTACTAAGCCGGGTACATCAGGATTTGCTATTGTTACTTTTGGTGTTCCTAAGCTTTCATCAACAATAGCCAGGCAAGGTTGATTTACGGTTATGGTAGCACCGGTACGGTATTCAAAGCTGCCAGCAGTGTAAAAGATCATCTGTGTCTGCTTTAAACCTTCATTTCTTACCGCCTGCAGGTTTGTTGTATTAGCCAAAATTTGAACCGGGATATTTTGTGAGTATGCTTCCACTTCAGTAGAAGTCTTTCCTGGAACTACGACATAAGCATACGATGCATTACTTGGGTTAATACCGTGATTAAGAAAAAGCGTAAATGCCTGCTTGGTTTGTGCCGGTTGGTTTAACCAACTTGCTGTCTGATCCATATTCGAGACACTGACATTGGAGTTCTCAGGAAACACATATCCTATCTGATCATTATAGGCCCATTTCGGATTTGTATATGTTACCGAAGCAGTACCCTTTGGAACCGGAATACCATCAACGGATGCATTTTCCTTTGCAATTCCCTGATTAATTGTGGTATGAACCTCAACAGGACGTGTTGAGGATATTCCGGAACCTAAAGCCACCATTTCGTTATCAAAGTAAAAATATCCTTTGCGTGCTACCGTACTATCCATATCCTGCGTAAATACGGATGCACCATACATGCCATCGGATACTCCGCCTACAAAGCTTGAATTTGCATTGAATCTACATTCCAAAGAGTAGGGCATCTTTTCATAAGGAGCAGTGGTACCCGGATAATGCGACCAGTCAAAAGCCGGAACCAAATCCGTATACTCATGTCCATTTACAAAGATTGCTGTCGTTCCTGCCGCATTCCAATATATCTCGTTTCCTACGGACGAACGGAAGGTGGAACGGTATTCTCCACCGTTAATACGGCTTGAACTCATTTTAGTCATAATACCGAAATTATCCCGCATATGGGAGCTATAATCCGACCGCCAGAAATGTTTGTTCCCAATCAGTCCGTTTGTCGCCGCAATGCCCTTTATGTTATCAACCACCTTCTGGTATTTGGCTCTGCGATCCGGGTCGGTATCATATTGTGCCATTACCATCATCCCGGGAAGAATATCGGCTGCATAACTACCGACTCCTTCAATTGTATTATACCTTCGATATCCAAGGTACAGGAACCCAAACTCTCCTCGGATCATCCATCTGGTACCATCCAGTATGTAAAATTCTAATCCCTTTAAGCCTTCTTCCGAAAATGCAAAATTAGTTCCGCTGGTATACCCGACCCACGTTGCCACCATGTTAAACTGAGCCATTCCATACCCTTCACTATATAACTTTGCACCATGACAGTAAAAACTTGCATCTGCCTGAACCGCCTCCGTCGCTGTTCCTGTTTCATCGACTGCCAGTGTTTTCGCCAGAGTTGAAATTCCTTTTATTATCTCAGGGTAATTATTGCGTACCAGCATTTTATATAAATAATCCTGGGTTCTCCAAACACCATTTGCACCAACGGGATCCAGACGGCCCTTATTGTAGTTAACGCAGATATCCAGGCTCTCTTTACTTATGATGCCTTCCATAAAGATGCCTGTCACACCCATACACATGGCTTGCCCAATTTCATTCTCCCACCAGTTTGTGGAGGAAGGCTTAACACTGTCCCAATAAGTCAATGCCCTTTCTATCGCATCCTTTATGACAGGATTTTGATATGCTTCATTCCCTTGCTGATTATATCCCATTGCCATTGCTGTTATACGGTATAATGCATGATATGGACTCCACAAAGTTCCATTTGCACTATTGGTACGATCAGCATAATTTACATCCGACCAGCTGCCGTTTGGCTGAATCGAAGTTGCATACTCCATCGACTTTGATATATATCCAAAAATATCAGAGCCACTGACCACGCGGTAAGCATCACTACCTAAAAACTTCTCTTTGATCCTATCCTTGATTATCTGCAAACTCTCCTCATCCGACAGAGTTGCTGAAGATAATTCAGATGCTGCAGCTGTTGTAGATACCGGTGTGAATCTTAGTGTCGACAAGGTTGTAAATATTAGCGCAAGAGCCAATAAAAACGTTATCACCTTTTTCAGCGGATTGAAAATCCATCTTCTCCTTTTCATTCTTTTCCCCATAATTCTCCTCCTTTAATAATTGCTACTTACTTGCTTTATGTCTGTTTAATTGAATGATCCCCTATCATGCAGCTGTATTCACACAAAGCTTAAATCCATTGTCAAGAAATAATTTTTCCATATCCTTCAAAGGGATAATCGATAATGATACGACCCATCTCCGTATCACCAATTCCGCTGTATAGATCTACTTTACCGTCCTCTCTCATCACGATTCCCGAGGTAAATGCACAGTCAACCAAGTCGGAACGCTTCGCAGGCCCCATCGGATAGCAGTCTCTTGTTCCTATAATCTTCAAATCCAAAGCCATATGCTCTTCGAAATCATACACAAAGGATATATTCATATAAACCAGAATATCATTGCCGTCATCATCCGTCTTTTTATAGCTCATATGACCTATCACACCTATCTTGCCACTATCAAGAAGGTAGCACTGATTACATCCTCCCCATTCATCCTTCTCAAATAATCCTTCAATCTTAATTGCATTATTAATGATTTCTGCATTTAGCTCACTAATATCATTGATAATCGTAAAGCCAATAATTGATTCACTGCCATGCAGCGCTCTGATTTCTTCACTCCTTGGTCTGGAGAATACACCGATTCTCTTATCACTCAATTCAACAAGACGTATGTCTTTCATATAATCCGGTCCGGTAGTAAAGTAAACCAAATCATGAATGTCTTTTCCCTTATAAAAATAGCCATAATAGGTGTCTATCATTCCTTGACGCTTCCTTACATGGGTTCCGCCAAGAACCAGCTCCTCTTTGATAATTGCTATATAAGGATCCTCCAATTGGTAGATCATATCACCTTGTACCAGGGTCCATTCATCCTGATCTGTCTCTTCAAATAGTCTCACCCAGGACCTTGCCCAATCTTCCCGCTTCTCCACTCTTCCATAGATATATTTCTTGCCATTCCACCAAAACGGGACAGAGGAGTTATAGACATCAAAACCATCTACACCAAGAAACTTTAATTTATTACTTTCATATACCCTTTTCTCTTTTTCAAATAATACTCTTTGCTCTAACAATCTCACAGTAATCCTCCCGTATCGTATAATCTTTATATTTAAGCTTGTACCTCTGAATATTAATCGTTTCCACTTATTTATTTTTGTTCCCTGTTTTGTTTCCTATGTTAGCTAACATTATTTATAGGATTATTATATACAAGTAATAAAAAGATGTCAACATATTCTATTTATTATTTAAAACTCATAGCACTTCCGAAATATAAACCACAAAGGTTGTCTCCAAGCCTTATCGTTAGCTAACAAAGTCTTATTATTGTTTTTTTGTCAACTAACTAGTATAATATAAATAATTATTAAATTTAGCATCGAAATAGGGAGAGGAAGAATCTTGAAAAACAATAAAATATCTATGCAGACAATAGCTGATTACTTGAATATTTCAAAGGTCACTGTTTATAAAGCTCTTAACAATCAGCAATATGTAAGTGAGGAATTGCGCAAGAAAATTATTCAGACAGCAAACGATTTAGGATACCTAAAAACCGTGAACAAAAATCAATCCCTAAGCAATAATCTAGCATTTATTGTACCGAAACGATATTTTCTTGAAAGCGATAGCTTCTATACCACAATATTTTATTATTTAAATAAAGCCTGTCATAAAGATGGTCTTGTATTGACTCTATATATAATAAACAATGAAGATGAAAGCAATTGCACCATACCGAATATATCAAGCTTAAAAGAATGTGACGGGATATTTATTGCCGGAGAAATGAAGGATAAATATATCTGCAGCATTGGAGAGCTTGATCTACCAATCCTATTGATCGATTTTAATAAACCTGATTTAAACTATGACTGTGTGATAGCAGATAACTTCTTTAACGGATATATCGCGACAAATTACCTAATCGAAAAAGGCCATACTAATATAGGCTTTGTGGGTATTCCAAGTCAAACCTCCAATATATCGGATCGTTTCTTCGGATATCAGAAGGCTCTGGCTTCCAATAACCTTATTTATAATCCCGGCTGGCAGCTAGCGAATAACAATCTAGCAACAGGTATATATAGCCTTGATACTGTGCTACCCGAGGTATTACCTTCCGCTTTTGTCTGTCATTGTGACAGGTCTGCTTACTTTCTGATTCAGAGACTTAATATGGAGAACATAAAAGTTCCTGAGGATATCTCCATTATTAGTTTTGATAATACGGAGCTTGCAGAGAACTCAATTCCTAAGCTAACCACAATCGACATCAATACAAAGATAATTGCAGAAAAATCATATGAACAACTTCGTTATCGTATCGAAAACAGTAAGACTCCTCAGCAACGTATTTATATTCCTTGCAGTATCGTAGAACGAGATTCGGTACGTCTGCATTGATATAATGGTTACACTTTATATTACCATCAGTATTTTTTATATAACAAAAAGCCTTGAAATCATTGATCTCAAGGCTTTTTGATGCGTCTAAAATCACATTTTACAGATATTATTGTAGAAAACGAAAAAACTACTACAGAATCCTCAGACTTACTTTTTTTATTCTTGGCTTCCTGTTGCTTTACTTGTCTC
This sequence comes from Bacillota bacterium, assembly GCA_023421075.1. Lineage (GTDB taxonomy): Bacteria > Bacillota > Clostridia > Lachnospirales > Lachnospiraceae > Mobilitalea. Next base: position 16,385 of record JAEZUM010000084.1, on the reverse strand, counting down.
ATCCATCGAGAAAGTTGACTGTGTTCCTCTGTGGGGCATGTAGGAATACCTGTCATAATAATACACGAAAAAGCCTTATAACCATTAAGTTATAAGGCTTTCTTATTTACATGGGCAGTAGGATATTGAACCATCTGTCCTATTCATAAACACTGATAGAAAGGGCATTCCCGCATGCCGGTTTTAAAGTGTAATCAGGAGTGTAATCAAAATCCTTCATTCTACTAAATATACTGGTTACTGCTCTGCATACCTCTTTCATACTAAATAATTTCAGCTTACTTTATTAATCACCTTGTTCTTTCTTATTCTTTTCCAGCTTATCGTTTAATTCCTTCACATATTTTCTCCGATAGATCACCGTAATTCCTATTCCGAATATTTCAGCTGCAATGCACATTTTAATTAGAACAGACATGCTTTTTACTCCGAACAGATACCCAAACACACCGGTTCCACCAAAAATCAAAATAACTAATACGACATATCCGGGAATGATACTGTGAGGAAATATTTTCTCGCAGAAAGGAAATAACAGCTCACCAACCAACCAGATGCTGGCACCAGCAAACATACTTTTAAAAAAAACAAAAACCACTTCTGTATTATTATTAGTCACCATTAGAACAATCATAGTAATCAGGAGCGATATTAGTAGGGAATACATACATCTTATTAAAGAACCTTTATCAAACATAATTACATTCCAATCCTTTCCTTGAACTCTTTGATGTAGTTACGGGAAATATCCAGTTGTTCTTTATAGTTTTGCAGCTTTAATATGAAATTTCCTTTAAACATCGGTGTAATTCTGATAATATAGCTGATATTTACAATCTCCGATTTATTGATGCGGATAAACCTTTTCGATAATATATCTTCCTCTAATTCATACAGCTTGTTCTTAATTTTATAACTCTTACCATCAAGTGTATTTGCATAGGTATCATTGCCAAATGCACGAAAGAATACAATTTGATTGATTTCTAGTGGTATATAATTATCATCCAGTTTCCCCATTAACATGGACAGCCTCTGTTTTTCTTCCTTTATTATCCTTAATAAAGCCGATATTTTTATCCATTCGAAAATTAATCATTACGTCATTATTTTCATCGTTAATAATTCCCTGTTCACAAAGAGTAACCGTAGCCTCCTGATCCAGTATAATATGATGTGCCTGAAACAGCTCTCGCAATATTTCTTCATTCTCTTTTTTACATACCAGTTTATACTTTTCCATGGGTACCTCTTATGAGATCATTTTCTTTTATAATGTTTCAAAACCAAAACGGAACCTATATAAAATACTAATCCAAATACGATTAGATAAGTAATCATTTCATTACCATTCAATAATTGTTCTCCTATTGTTAAATCAATCCCGTAAACTTGTTTCATGTTACTTACTGCACTAGACGGTAATTTTTTAAAGGTCTGCTGTAAGGCTCTTTCTGTCATAATGTTTCGGAAGATTGCTGCCGAATGCGATAACGGAAAAACTTTAACTACGGTTGCTATTCCATCCGGTAAGAATCCCAACGGAATATACAATCCGGCAAAAAAACCAACTAATGTGTTCAAAATTGTATTTAAGATTGATATGGAAGAATTCGTTCTCAATCTTATAATAAAGAAAAAGGAAAAGCCAGTATAAGTAAATACGGATAATACAATAATACCAAATATTTTCAGATAATCAACTGCGGATAATAATGTTCCGCCTTTTATAACGATAAATACTTCTCCAAATACAAGCGTAAGCACCGTCATGATAACCCCTGTTATCCATGCTGTGATCACATATCCTAACATAATAGAGGAACGCTTTACCGGTGCAACAAACAAGTCATCCTGAGTGCCTTCTGCAACATCCTCTACTTTAAAGGATAATGTAAAAAGCGGTACACTTACTGCCGGAATACATAATAACCCACCAATAATCCAAGAGTAGACCAGCTGCTTAGTATCAACCGAATTACCCAATTCGATTTGGAGATTCTGTATCTGCATATCTGCCAGAAATACAATATATAATACCATTACAATAAACACACTCAAAAATGAAAAGAATAAAGCTCCCTTATCACGGAAATATCGTTTTAAATTTCTATGAGTCAAATTCCAGATCTTATTCATGTCTAAAGCCTCCCATTGATCGAATTACCCGATGTCACATTCAGAAAAACATCATCCATCGTTCCTTTAATAACTTCAAAACTTTCTATATCATCTCTTAGGGCATTGATTATAATTAATGCTTCAAACGAATTTGGAATCCATACAGTTACTCGTTCTCTGTCTCTTTGATAGGAATATCCCATCTGATCAACAACTGAAATATCAGCACCTTTCTTCTTGCACGTAAACACTAATCGGTCCCTACTATACTCCATTTTTAATTGCTCCGGTGATCCGGATGCTTTAATTTCACCCTCTGACATAATTACTATATAATCGGAGCAGGCTGCTTCTTCCATATAATGAGTAGTCAGAAATATCGTCAGTTTCTTTTCTTTATTTAGCTGACTGATAACTTCCCATACGCATTTCCTTGAATATGGATCAAGTCCGGTCGTCGGTTCATCCAATATCAGAATTGATGGCTTGTTAATCAAGGCCCTCACAATATCTACACGCCTTTTTTGACCGCCGCTCAATCTTCCATACCGCCTGTTAAGAATATCCTTTATTCCAATTTTCTCAGATAACTCCATCATGTAGCTGTTAATTTCTTTTTTTGACTTCCCATATAGTGATCCTCGATTGATAATGTTCTCTCTTACCGTCAGATACTTATCCAGCATGTTCCCCTGAAATACTACGCCTATGTCATTTCTAATTAAGTCATCATCTTTATCAATATGATGTTGATTAATAATTACATCACCGGAAGTCTTCTTTATCAGTGTAGCAATAATGTTGATTGTTGTTGATTTCCCAGCTCCATTTTCTCCAAGAAATGCAAAGAAGCTTCCTTCTCGTACCGAGAAATCAATTCCCTTAACAGCTTGAATGTCTTTATAATTCTTTATCAAACTTTTTACCTCAATAACCTCTGGCATAAATTCCTCCTCATTTCGTCTTACGATATTCGAAAACCCAATATTCCGGTTTTCCTTGCTTCTCTTGCATTATAAAAACGAAAAGATCATTCGTCTTGTATAATATGGTAACCGGTAGATTATTTATGGTAAGAAGAGATTTTTCTCCCTAAATTACTTGATGTACTCTTTAAGAAGTTTTTAAATCAGGTTGTGAATATAACCCCTTGCACTATAATACAATCGGCTTAGTCAAAAAGAAATGGACACCTTCCGGCATCCATTTCTATAGCTGTTTTTACTTTTTATAGCTGTACTGAAAGATAAGACTATTTCTTCCTGACTGGAATCCAAATCTCTCCGAAGACATTATTGCCGCATTCATATTATCAAGCCAATCCATTAGATCCCCAGCCTTCAGGATTAATACTATCACAATGAAGATATTGTTACCTTGCTTTTCATGCATGAATATATCATAGGCAATATAAAGAAGTATAACATATGTGCTTCTTACATAAAAAGATATGAAAATACGGATAGATTACCTTTGTAATAATCGACCCGATTTTTATTTTTTTTGTCTACATGGCAGGGGGTGATTCACTTCCGGTATCAAATAGTTAAAATTGAATTTGCGTAAAAACACTGGGTGGTATCGAATATTTTGATTACACTTTTGATTACACTCGTCATTTTACGTACAAAAAAAGCCCTGAAATCATTGATTTTCAAGACTTTTTCTTTACAGGGGCAGTAGGATATTGACCACCGCCTCGTTCCCGAGGCGTCCCAACCTGCTCCGCAGGTCGTGGCTTCGAAGCCAACTGTCACTAAGGTAATAAGAAAAGAGCCTTCACTCACGTGAAAGCTCTCTTCTTATTACAGGGGCAGTAGGATTTGAACCATCTGCCCTATCCGCAAACACTGATAGAAAGGGCATTCCCGCATGCCGGATTTGTAGTGTAATCAGGAGTGTAATCAAAATTAAATAATCTGAATCACCAGCCATCTACACAAAAAATAAAAGCAGTTAGTTTGAGAATTTTTTCGCTGTCATATTTATAAAACTTTACGAATCAGCAAGTATATAATGTTCTATAAATTATTATATCTAATAATTCCATTTGATAAAGTCATTACAACCTTAATGTTTTCAAATTCGTTTCTATTATTCATATTTAAGTCATTTGATAATAGTGTTAAGTCTGCTTTATATCCTTCCTTTATCAAGCCAATCTCCAACTCCCTACCCAATTGAAAAGCTCCGTTAATAGTAAATGCATTCAGCATATCCGTCCAATTTGCTTTTTCATTAATATTTGAGCGAAATATAGCATTAGACATACCTAATATTGGATATGGATTTTGTGTTACAGGACTGTCACTCGATGCCGTTACAATTACTTTATTTTTTAAAAAAGAATTAACTTTATATTCATCCTTGACCCTTTCACCAATATTTTTAACATCAATAGGATAATAAAAATCGTCAATCGGAATCCAATATGGCTGTATGTTAGCTATAATCCCATACTCACCCATTAGTTTTATATCTTCATTTTGGACCATTTGCAAATGAGTAATAACATGACGATTTTTTCCTTTTGTTTTATTAATATCCATAGCATTGGTTAAGGCCTTAGTTATTAGATGTACGGCAGAATCACCAATAGCATGCGCATGGATTTGCATATTATTCTCATCAACGTATTGGCATATCTCTAATAATTTATTTTCCTCCCATAAACTATCGCCTACATTAAATGTATTTTCATAAGGTTCCGAAATATATGCCGTTTGATTTTCTACAACGCCATCTATATAAATCTTTATTGTATTCATTTTTATTTTATTAGAAGCAAATGTTTTTAATCTGTTTAGATTACATAATATATATTCCAGTATTTCATTGGAATGAATGGTCAGTGCCAAATTAACATTAATGAATAGTTGATTCTCAGCATCTAAGTCCTTAAGAATTTCCCATTCTTTTTTATTATCTCCACCTAGGAACATTAGTGTTTGAACACTGGTAATGCCCTGACTTAATAACATATCCTGATATTTTAAAATAGCACTTCTAATCTCATTACTTGAGAATGATAATTCAGGGAATTGTTTTTGTATTTCAAAAATATCTTCCTCTTCAAGGAGACCTACTTCATCTAAGGAATATTCATATTCTCTGATCGTTACATATCTCTTTAATAATTTCTGGTTGCATATACAGCTATGATAATCATCTGAATATAAGATAAATAACTTATCATCATATATTTTATCTATCAATTTTTTTATCTCACGATAACCATCAAACCCATTTGCCCCCATGATATCATGATTCCAGCCATAACCTCTTATAATGGAATATTGTTTTAACTTTGAATCCTTGATACGATCATAATATTCATTAAAAGAATATTTATCTGTTAAATTCAACCCAAAATATCTGTATAGATAGTCTCCAGGAAGATGTAAATGGCTGTCTATAAAGCCAGGAACTATATAAAGGTTACTACAATCAATAACCTTACTGGCTTTCATCAATTCATCCTTATAGAAGCTTTCCGCAATTTTTACGATTATTCCATTCCTTATGGCGATTGAGCCCTTCTTAAAAGAGTTCTCACTAAAATAGTGTGCATTAGTCAATATCAATCGTTCATCATCTATTATCATAGCTTTTTTTATGTTCACCTCTATTTTTTGACAATCTTTTAATAGTTCTCCACTTGAAAACTCTAAAAATTATATAAAATAATGAACAAGTCATTAGACTAAATGCGAGTGATATCCCATCTCTCACATTTATTTCTCCTGTCATCAATATATCAATAAATGTTTTTATCGTAGGAAGAACCTGAATCATTGTCAATACTAGCAACAAGAAATTCATTAAAGTGCTTTCAATTTTATCCTGCTCATTAGAGTTCAAATTAATCATTTCATCCAATATTTCTCGGTATTTATAATATTTATCTAATTCTTCTGGCAATCCAAACCTGGTTGCTATCTCCTCCGATGATAACCGAACGCTCGGATACCTTAGTCTTTTATGATCAATAAACATGATAGCATTTGCCATTTCTTTACTTAGTTTTGATAATATCTCGAAGGAGTTTTTACAATTAGCATTTTTTGATATATCGTTTAAATAATATGAAACTCTTGAGCAAACTCTTGATATTGCTGCTTCCTGAAATAGTAATATTTCAATGAAGAATATTTCAATTGATTGAGATTTCAATCTCCTGAACACATTTATTTCAATATCTTTTCTTACCTCAATAAGACATCTGTCTGATGCATAAACTTCCGCCAAATTATATTGTGCAATGTTGTCACTTGCCCATTCATTCAGTTTTTTACTGATAATATCAGCCATCGGTTCCATTTCAAAAGCAAGACATTTTAATATATCATTCTTTTTGATTTGAGAATTATATGAAAAAATAACCGCTTTAGGATAACCATACAGTTCTATCTTCTTCCTTTTTAACCATTCCGTAACCTCAATATTTTCATATCCATCAACAATTTTTAGAACATTTTCGCAAAAAGCATACAGTTGCAAAATAACCGGATTTGTTATACAAGGAAATACAATTGAAAAAGTACCAATTCCTGTAATGCTATGTTTACTGATATAAGCAAATCCATATTCCTCGTAAAGATCTTCGCCATATGTAAAACAACACTTAATCGTCCCTAATGGTATTCTTTTGATACTAGTTATAAAGACATCGTTAAATTCATATTTGCTATTATCGTTCAATTTACAAACAAAGAATTGGGAAGCTTCAAATTGATCTAACTCCTCCTGTGTTTCAATTCTATATGGATCACCACAGGTGTCGCACTCACTTAGTATCCCTTCCATCTTAGGAATTTCATACTGATCAAATGAGCATGGATAAATGAGATGTAAATCACAAGGACCTAATGCATTCATATTTTTTTTCTTGTTAAAGTTAATAATGTTATCCTTAACCAAAGCATTATTTGGTCTTTTAGATACATTTACTTTATTATTAAGAGTATAATAATATAACTCGATCAGATTATTATCGTACCTAACTTTTTTGACTTTTCTTTCTGATAAAGGGATGTCCATCCATTGATCCATAATCCATAGTTGATCAACATTTAACGTAACGATAAATCCTTTTACTGACTTGGATTCATCGAGCTTAATATATGTTTTTCGGTTTGGACCTATCTCTCGTGTGCAGTTCTTAAAAATATAAGGTTTTTTTACTAAATTAGTCTCAAAGAGATTTATCTCATTTTTTTTGATACTTAACTCATTTGTAAAAAAAACATGAAACATTTATACCGTCTCCTTTTTATTCTTTATAATTAAAGAAGCAATGACGTTTTCATCATATTGAGTAGAGATAATCTCTTTATTTGATTGTCTGGAATAAATTCCTTTCAATTTCCCATTGTAAACATATAATCCAGTTAAATTACTATACTTTGTAAACTTAGGTTCCGATAGATTAAAATCAATATTTTCTGATTGGTATGGCATAATAAATTCTTGAACCAGGTAATGATTATCTTCGTTATTATGAACCACTTTATTCCACTCTGTACTGTCATGATTAATTCCTGCGTAAACGCCTCTAGCACCGTAGGAATCCTCCGGCTTTATTATCCACTTATCTTTATTTTTTATTATTTCCTCAATATCACATTCATTTCCACTTAATCTTACAGTATATGGAATATGCGATTTAATAAATTGTTTTTCATGATCTGATAAAAAGCATTGGGTTCTTTTATCATACAGTAATTTAAACAATATTTTGTTATGAATAATTTGAGTGCAAAAACTTCCTATCAGGCAAATATTCTTTTCTTCTACCGCCTGAATAAAATGACTTACATCATTTAAATTTTCCATTATATCACTTGTAACTGCTCTTCTATAGATAGCATCCAGCTTCTTACCCGTAGGTGAATATAAAACATGATCATTATATCTTAACTCTCTTATTTCACAGACTTCGCAAGTAAACCCTGCCTTTTCAAAGCTTTTTCTAAATTGATTAAATTCTTCTAGAGACGATCCCTTCTCCAAAAAATCCACAATTCCTATATGTGGTTTTTCTACCTTGTTCTTATATGTTGCGTAGATCTGCATAAATTCATGTATCCAGGAATCAAATAATTCGAAAGTAGCTAATTCGTATTCATCCGTTAGTTTTTGATATGCCGTAGTATGTGTTAATGCAATATTCAGTTCCCTGTCTTCATTCATCGAACTTGTTCCATCTGCATTGAACTCACAAAATTTAAAGGATAAATCTTCTTCATTTAGAAATATATCTAGTCTGCAAATTGGAAGAACACTCTCATACCCTCGGTCGATTAAGATTAGTTCTTCTAATCTTTTATCAAATCCAAATAGCTTCCTGTATTCCTCGTTAATCAAGTATTCCTTTATTACCTTGGTCAGTATCGAGTACATTGTTTTAACTGTATCGTTTAAAGTATCTACTAAATTTTGGGGAAATATTTTTGGCATAAATAAGGAATAGATAGTTTCCCCGTGATATCTGGCAGTTGAATTTTTAAGATACTCTTTGGAATTTATGTGAGACCTCTTATTTTGTTCAAAATCATTTTCTATCAAATTTTTATAATAATTATTAATTTCATTCATATTTAATTGTCGCATAATATCATTAACTCCTTCTCTTTATAAATCTGAGATAATGTTTTTTTACCTCTTGTGAGCTCAATCAATGCAGACAAATAACTTTTTTCATTACATTCCAGGTTTTGTTGAGCTATATTCATCATCTTATCAATTATAAAATTAATATCGTTTCCATAAACACGTGCTAAATAACCATTATTGCTAAGAGATTTTTTTGCTTCTTCAACGTCATTCATATTAGTATAATGTAATCTTTTTATTAACAAATCCAAAGAAGCTGTATTAACAAATAATCCTTTTATTAATGCTATATATGATAGAGCATATTGAAATGGCATACTATCAGCTACTCTAATCTCAATATATTGCTTCAAACGAACATCTGGAAAAACCATGGATAGCATTAAATCTATGTCCTTCGTCTCTAACTCTTTTTTATCATAAATATCTTTTGCTGTTTTTTTAGTATATAATATTTGTCCATCCTTAACTTTTATAATTTGTGGTACATTATATACAAAATCTGCATAATCTTTAAACCCGAAGTTTTTGAAATTTATATTTATTGCTGTACGTTCCAGATCAACATTTTTCCATATATCCTGCCTTAACATATTCTTCTCATATGGAACCCCTTCAAAAATAGGGGCATTATCTGTTATGAAGGATAAAATAGGTCCTAACAACATCGCTGCTTTATATTTAAATATAAAATCATATTCATCTGTATAATCAATTGATACCTGTGTTGCTGCCGTCCCCTTCATCATGTTTTTACCACAGTTTCCAGTTGATGTAAAATGTTGGTACATATATTTATATCTATCTTTTGGCAATAAACTTAAATCATCAATTTTACTGAAAGGATGGTACCCTAAGTTAATTAATTCATAATCCATCTGTTTAAGAATAGGATTAATTATTCCCAGAAAACTGTTATATATTTTTTCAATATTCTTAATACTTTCTTGCTTACTTATGCTTATTTCAAATTGTGCAGCCGGTTCTAAGGATATAGAATAATCTGAATTTGATAAGCCAATCAAGTGATTATTAGATAGCACTATCTCATCAAATTCAGATTTCATTAATGTTAAAATACTCTCTATTCCTTTATCTCCACAATAATCAATACTTTTCTTTGTTTTTTTATCAATTATAAAATGTTCTAATTCCAGACCTAATTGAAAACTGTTTTTACAACCAAATTGAAAATATTCTATAAGTTTATTTACATTAGTGCTTTCCATAAAAATCCTCTGTTTCTTAATAAATTAAATTTTGTTAATCATAAAACTGCCAAAATTATTTGCCTCTACTTCCAAATCGTCGTTTTTATATTCAATTTCTTTGGCCTGAAGCTGAATTACTGCATCATATTCCTCTTTATTTTCAATATAAACTACATAAATAGGCACATTAATATTTTTAATAAATAGTGTATACAAGTCTATATACTTAATATTCTTCAATTCATTATTTAAAATTTCTATATGATCATTAAACTCTTGCAATAATAGTGAACCTTTTTGTGGATTTGTATTTAAAAAATAAACAAAATCTCCTTCTGAATGTAATAACACATCTTTATCTATAAGCTTAACTATTTCATTATAATTATAACGCATATTTCCACCTTTTCTCTTAATTTTATAGTATTATGATTACTACATTTTATCACAATAATTTGTTATTAGCAAGATTGCGAAAATTATAACCTATAATATGTCAATAGCTCACATATAAATTCTGATTACAATCCGCATTATTGATTACAAGAAAAGCCTTGAAAACCGCATGCTGGATTATAGGTGTAATCATGTTCTAGAATTATATTAATAATTATTATCATTATTTCCAAAATAACATTTTCAAGAAATGCTTCTTTTTGTATATTCCTATCGATAAATTTGTTTTGATAGGTATAACAAAATATATATTCAAGTATTTGTCTCTTAGATATTCCTCCAATCGAATATCCCCTCATTTATTATCATAAATAACTTCCATGTGACATTAATAAGGCGTTACCTTACTTCATTTCTAAAAGTGTTATTAATTTTAATGCAATAGCTTTAGCTAGTATAGGCGGTACAGCATTCCCCACTTGCTGATACTGTGAATCCTTTGATCCCATAAAGACAAAATCGTCTGGAAAAGTCTGCAACCTCGCAGCTTCCCGTACACTTACTGCTCTATCATGCTCGGGATGTATCCACATTGACTTTCTTACATTAACCACTGTTCCTGACGGAATATTATAATCTAATCTTAAATATATTGTATTCTGTGTTCTTTCCACATCAGAGTATGTATTTTCTTTCATGGAAGCATCTAGTGAATGAAAATTCTCTCCTGGCTTAATAGCTTGAAATCTCTTTCTTGCTGTTTCCCTAGTTTCTGTAATAATATGATTTTTTAAAACCTTCGAATTACGCAATTTCTGAGCCAAAGGACTTAAACTCATTTTTATTTCAGATTCACAATTAAGAGTAATTCCCGTGTCATCTGATACATTAATAACAGGCGAAATATTAACTAAATCTTTTATAGCATCGCCAACTGTAGCATAATCTTTTTCACTTACAGTTCCTTTTGGTAATTCTACAGAATCGCATATATCTTTTTTTGCACCCAAGATGACATATCTCATGCGTTTTTGAGGTGCACCAAAATCAGCAGCACATAGCACACCTCCACGAATACTATATCCGTTCTCATCTGATCCAAGGACATTATTCAGATAATCATTAACTGAATATGATTTTATCTTTATTTCAATCCCGTTATTATTCAAATATTCTTCAACAATAATTTTATTATCAGCGATTTCTTGGACTTTACTTAACATTCGTTGCATCATTATTGATTTTTCCACTGCATTTAGCATTTCATTTTCGCTTATCTTCTTATCATAATAGTCCAGAATTGCATTTGCTATTGTCACATTATCGGTGTCAAAAATATTCTCACCGGTTATTAAACATTTCAGTTTGTTTGCTAAAGATATCATGCTTTTACCATGCTTCTCTAAAGATATCTTTGCTTTTTTAATACTCTTTTTATGTCTAAAAACACTATTTAATAATAAATAATCTTTCTCGTTCCATAAGCATTGTTTCACTATATCATCGTTCTGAATTATCTCATATAATCGTTGCTCATAGTATTCCTGGTCAAGTAAACTCAATCTTGTATCAACAGTAGGAATTTTATATTTATCTATTAACTCTTGATCTCCTTCAGCCAAATAAAACCTATGTACATCAGATTTTAACATACTAACATTTTCCATTACAAATGCTTTCGGTTGCAGTTCCAAGATTGCTCTTACATATTGCTTTACAAGCATATTATTCTGACTTATTGCATGGTTTTTCTGTCGGTTAGCATTTGAAAAGCCCTGACATGGTGGGCCTCCTATAACAACATCAATTGCCCCAAAGTCTCTAATAATTTCATCATATCTCGCACTACATACATCCGAATATAAAGTCGTCCCTTTATGATTTTCTTTGTATGTCTTTTGAGCATTGAGGTTTTTTTCAAATGCTACCTTAATTTCAAATTTTTCTGTTTGAATGAATCCATGGCTCAAGCCACCGGCACCCGCAAACAAGTCAACAACAGAATACATATGTCATTTCTCCTACGCAATATTATATTTTTAGTCCTTCTAATTGCAATCGTTCCAATACCATAAGTAACTTTTTACATTGATATGGGGTTGGTAATTTCTCTGGTATTCTTCCAGCAACTTTTAATACTGTTTCTTCTTCAGGAGTAACCAGCTTTTTCTCCTGGGAAAACTTAAGTATTTTACTCCACTGCTCATTGGAGTATTTTAAAATCTGAGCTTGTAGCTCCATATCAGATTCTATTTTCTGATCTACTATAGCTTCGCGTTCTGATACTTTCTCAGCTGATACATCAATCAACGCTACTTCTAATCTGGATGGTAAAGCTACTTCAATCTCTTTTACTCCTTTCCAACAATCTTCGCGCTTACACCATTGAGTAACATTTATTGTTGGTCTATTAGAATCTGTTATTTTGTAATAAACCTTTTCAGTTATATCTATCAAAGCTTCTGTAACACATTCAGGTACTGACTGCTTATTCCAGATTGATATTAAATCTAAAACTTTATTCTTATACTTCTTTTTTATTAAATGATGTAATAATGCAATTGAATATGTAACAATATTAGCACGGTATCCTTGTTCATACCATCCTTGTTTAGGAATAAGCATTTCAGTATGTTTAAACAGTATAGTCAAGGCTACAGATTCTTGGAAATACTTCTCATTAAAACGCATACTATTCTCATTCCAAGCTTCTTCGATAATGTTTGCAAATACAGTAAAATTGGTTTGTGCACCTTTACTCACCGCATGCGGCAAGCCACTCCAAGTATTCCTGACTTTTGCTAAATCTGTCTTCGTTATTACTTGCTCCTTAGGATTCTGAAGCATAAATAGCTTCTTCTTAGTAGGAGTCAACCGCATTTGAGCTTGGAGGTATTGTCCCCTTGCACGTTCATAAAACCATTTTGTTTCATATTGTGCTCCGGCCTTAGCAGGTGCATATATTCTACGTGAAAATTGTTCAAGTCTTACATGGAATTGATGAGTTGCAAAGAAATCAGCATCACTAACCTTGTTTTGGCTATTCGAGGATTTTGATATATTCAAAACCAGATTAGTAGCCTTTTCTTCATCCATCTTACCTATCTGAGTTAATTTCATTTGTACATATATCCCGCTCAAATCATTCTTATCTTTAAATCGAGCATTCGAAAGAGATGCTGTTGTTTGCCCTCCATTAATAATCTGAAAATCTTTAGCTCCAACTATGAATTTTCCATTACGAGTTTCTTGTAGCGTAACGTCCATAGCAGTTACTGATACACCGTTATTGAAAGCAAAAAACTTTGTTGGAGAGTTTAATATAGTTTCTCTGATCTTTTTATTCACCGCTACTTTTGTAGAAAGAAAAGACCGCACATTACCTTCAAGAAGTTGACTTCCATATGCATCATATATATTTGCTAATACAGAACCTGGAATAATACATAGGTAGCTTTTATATTCCTCTGATTCTGCACAACTTGCCTCTAAGCAAGGTATTCCTTCTGATGTATATTGTAAAAAGTCTATTTCAATTGATTGCCTTCCAATGTCTGAGCAGCATACTCTGAACAGTCGATCCACATCCCAAATCTGACACTCTACCTGAATGTCATCAATGTTAATACTGTCAATAGTTTTGATTGTATCACTTAAATCTGCATCTGTAAAAATAAAAAACTTATATTTTCTTATTCGATCTTTGTTTGTTCGTAACAAATCGATCAAATCAGAACAAGGTGTACTCATTTCAACTTCTTTATATAAATTAGTTTTTAAAGCCAATTCTACAAAATATGATAGTCTAGATACGCATTGATTAATACCGGTTCGGGCTAAAACTCTTTCTTCTACACCTTCATAATCTGCAATTATTAGATTTAGTGTGTAGTCAAATTCATCTAAGGTATATCCGTCCACTCGGAACTTTCGGTTTGATTTTCCAGTACCAGAATAAAATGAAGGAGTGAAATCTGGCAATACCTCAATATCAACCAGATAATTGGCCATATTACTCACAAAAGATGCGCAAGAGCCTTCCCCAGTAGCCATTGCTTCTGCTTTTATATTTTCTATAAAATCCTTCCGAAATTCCAATGCATCCATTTTATACCTCCCAATTTGCAATCCCTGCTATAGATAATGTATAGTTACTAGCAATAATTTGTTTTGGAATACTTCTTTTTGTAATACGAGGGAAGTCCTCTCTTACTTCGTATAATTTCATTCCGGAATAGTAATATTTCTGTTCATCATATTCCGGCATATCAATATAGCCACATTTTGCGAGTTTTATATCTATCAGTGAAAGTGCGTCATCATCTTCACTTACCAATGATCTTACTGCATTAACCTTATCGTTAAGTGAAAATGAATGCTCTCTTTCCGGTGCACATTTATCAATACGAAGGATTGCTAAATAGCCTAATGAATCGTTATCTAACTGCTCAAGTGACGATATATTTATTGCGTCTCCTGCAACACCAATAGTTTTTACTTCATACCATTCCAAAGGAAATGTAAAATCCTGATCGCCTCCTTCTGCACCAACCCATACTTTTACTGCTGTTATAATTTTAGTACCTTCTTGGATTTTATGTTGCAAGAATGTCAATTCCCCGATGAGTCCTTTTTTGCTACTTTCATCGAGCAGCATACGTTTTTGATACTCCAAAAGTCTGTTCCATTGCTTATATCTTGCTAACAGTTGATTTAGTGCATCATGTTCATTTATAGCAGAAAAAGAATAGTTCAATAAATCAGAACACAAATTTATGAAAACACCTTCCTGCTCATTCCTTAATAATTCAAACGAAAGTGTCCATCTATTATCGATTTCCCTCTTTCTATATGTAACTACAACAGATTTTGAAGATGAAGGAACCGATATTTCCTTATCAAAAACTACTAATAACGTTTTTTGATCAATCGATTGATAACCAATATAGCACTCTAAAGGATGATCGGTGTTTAAACGTAGAAATCCTCCATCATAGTAAGTAATCTCATCCCATATTTTTTTTAATTCTTCTGATTTTATCATTCATCCTCATCCTCATCTGGATCCATCCAATTTTTCAGTTCTACCATATTTACAACATAATTTGCTGTTTGAGTTCCCGTTCCGTTATCAGGAAATCCTACACCAAGAGCAAAAAGAAAATGTGGAATATCGTTGTTAGATGATTCTTGCTCATCAATTTCCGCTTCAATAATATGCATCATTAACAAAGGACTGCGTTCTTGTATTAAGTAACCACTATCCGACATATTCTTATTAGTTTTTAGTTCTGCAAATCTCTTTTTAGCAAGTTCAACTTGATCAGGACTAAGTCCAACTTTAGTGCATCCACCTGAACCAACTTTAACCTTGGTACCACTGATTTTAATCATTTTATTATCAGCGATCACACGTCTGTTTTCTGTTGTGTTGATTATCAATGTATCTGATCCATACTGTAATCCAGATGAATATGCTTGTCCTTCTCCTGATGTCATTAATGCAACATCCCATTCCTCATTATTCATACGCTCACTAATATACTCAGCAATTGCACGCCCTTGGAATGCTAAGTGCCATGGATGTGATTCAAAATCCAATAAAAGTTGAACGATATATTCCTTAGGCACACCTCTCCAGTAGTATGACCCTACACTTGTATCTAGCTTACCTACCGTTGCCAGTTTATTAATAAACTCTTTAAACACACGTTCATTACTCTCAAGGATTCCTCTGTCAGTTTTTAATTTAGGAGTTTCCAATAGCTTACCAGATACAGTAACTGGTCGGCTTACTGGAGTGGCAGTTCTCATTTTATTTTGTGCCGTTGCTATCAGAGAATTGGGATCCTGACGAACTTTTAAACCAAAATCCATAGGTGTCTGATTTGCTGCCTTCATTTTTGCTATTTCATTTTTTAATTCATTCGCTGCTGTTGTAATATATCCATACCAATCAATTGCCTCTTGAGCTATCCAAATCTTAAATATATCTTCATAGTTTGGTCTATATCCAAACCATCTTCCCATTTGAAGAAGTGT